>JBIKKT010000118.1:0-3077 GCA_044360195.1 Bdellovibrionota bacterium
ACCAGGAGTCATTGACTATCGCTTCTTCTGGCCACTGAACAATATAACCTCGGCTTACCTTAGTCCCGAGGGTTCGGCTGCGCTCTGCGCTTATTTTGACCAGGTTCACCAAGTAGCGGGTAAAGTTAACGGCGCAGAGAATTTGTCTACCATAGACTCGGCCTTTCGCTCTCTTAAAGGTGTAACTTGTTGGGCCGATACTGAGCAGAATCAGCAACACCTAAAGAGTATTCTTACAAACCTCAACCAGCGGCTCGAGAAAAATAAGGAGACAATTACATCCGAAGCCCTGGGAGGAATCCTCTCTGGACTGCGTGGAATCGATGGTAAAAGGTTAGCACCGCAGGTCCAGCGCGAGTTAGCCAAGACGCTTTTACTCGTCTCGATACGCGTCTCTAAGATGGAAGAGGTGCCAACACTAAAGGCACTTTGCAAAGGGATTCACGGAGTAGCTCCATCGCTTGGAGTCACTACTGAACCACTGAAGAGCGCAGTAAGCAGTTTAATGGGGGAGTTTTTGCGGAGACTGCCCGAGGCGCCAAAGAAAATGAGCGAGTTGGGTTACGCATGCGGAGCGCTAAATGAACTGGTACCGCACGTGGGCAGTTTTCGAGGACTAGCTACGGCGCTTTGGCACGACGTCGTCCAGCGCGTTGATTATAGAAATTTCGGATGCGATAGAACATCAGACGAGGACCTCATTGCGTGGGCTGTCGTGCAACAGGCACATCTTCAATATTCCGCTTCGATACCTCCGGGGCTAGAGAGAAGACTTAACTCGTTAACGCCCAATGCCACTCGGATGGCTCATGACTTAGGGTCAAAAAGCGAAAATCGAATCGCAGCTATGCTCGCCACTATCAACGGCGTTGTTGTTGGGGATAAAAAGCTGCTGCACGGCTTTGAGAGCGATAGAACGTTCACAGTCGAAGGTTGTCCTGGGGTATGGGGGCTTGAAGTTGACGGCTCAACACATCTAGCGCCAGGAGAGAGGGAAAAGGGTCGGCGCAAAGAAGGGGTTTTTGCTGAATTTGGTATCCGAGTAGTTCGAGTGCCTTCTAATGCGTCTATTATTGACCTTAGGGCTGTGATTAAGGCGATTCAAAACGGCACTGCGTCAACACAGTAGCTTTAGCCCTCCTGACAAAATCGTATTCCCCGCGCTTAAGTACAGAGATAGAACGCAAGGCACAGTGCTGTGGCCCTCCCAGTAAGAGGAGAGGTTAAGCCCTGCCCTGCCGTCAGAAACAGGCGCGGCAAAGATGAGTGGAAATAGTGTGCTTACCAATACCAGCGGAGCTTCAGGGGACAGCGGGGGTATTCCTGCCACCCCTCCAGGGTTACGTGTAGTACTTCCCGCTCCGCCGACAGCCCCTGTCGCCGAGTCGGATGGTGAGCTAGTACATCCAGAGGTCGGCTCAAAAGCGCTTGTGAAATCGTTTGTCAGCAACCGTAGCTTTGAAACCTTTATGGTGTTGGCTCGGATGCTTGTAAATGCTCCTGAATTTCCAGAAGAGTTGCGTAACGAAACCCTGAAAGCCCTTGAGGGAATTAAGAGTAAGGAACAGAAAGAGATTATTAGCGATGCCTTCAAGGGCTACAAACCGTATACAGGTAGACTCCCCAAGGGAAGTAGTGAGGAGATTGCAACGTGGTGTCAGGATAGAAGCGAGCACCATCAGCTCTACACGGTTCTCGGTACAACAGCCGCGCTTGTAAGTGTGCTCGCTATTGACCAGACTCTAGTTCAAAGAGTTCTAACGAGTGGGCTTCGTGAGAATTCCGTGCAGGCAGCCGATGAGCTCAACAGGCGACTTTTAGCGCATTACAAAAACTTATTTGGAGATACAACCGAATCATACGCGCAAGCGTTTGTATCGGAGAAGGCTGAGAAAAATCCGATGGCGGTTACGCTATTCCTTAAGGGGTTCCTCGCTCCGTTACTTGAAATTGAGCGGCCAACAAAGCGAGGGTTGGCTTTTCTATTTGCCCCGCTTGGTAAAGTTGAGGCGCCACAGGGGCTGGCCGGGCTCTCTGATGTTTTGTGGACCGAAGCGAAGAGCGCTGACCTCAGTACTTTATTCAAGGTAGCAGAGCAAGCTGTCTACAAGGCCGAGCATGAAAAACGGGATAAGCAAATAGCTCAGCAGAGGGAGCAGGAGCGAATACAGCGTGAAGCTAAACAAGGGCCTGAAGAAACAGCGCGACATCAGCGCGAAACTGAGGAGGATAAACTCGGACTCAAGGGAATCACGTTAGTTAAGTTAATAGATAAGCGTTTTGTGCAGCGCGCTTTGTCGGCGCAAGGGACGACCGATGAGAAGATTGCTTTTTTAACCGCCGCAGTTGGTTTGGCCACTACTGTAGATGAATCAGCAATCATCGAGTTAGCAGAGCAGCTTCCACAGATGGGCAGGGTCTCTCTTATGGGTGGGTCGTCGCAGACTTTGAACGATCGTTTAATTGTGTTGATAGGCGAATACAAAATCGGTTCGTGGACAGGCAGGGCAAAATCGCCGTATGGGCCCGCGATGCTTGCAGTAGCTCTCGATAAGTGTTCAGGATTGCGAAATCCAGCCTATGCCGAGATTGTTAGGGCGCGATTCGCTGCCAAGAGCGAGGAATGGGCCGGTGACTGGAAAGAAGAATTTATTGCCGATGTAAATACGCTCTTCTCCAAACTTATTTCAGCTGCGTTGAAAAAAGGGGTGGAGCTATCGAACACTTAATGTAACGTTTGTGAAACATCTGGTGCTGTGGTAGGTAATCCAACCCTGTGAAGAGAGAAGCTGCTCGAACAATCTTTTCAGCCCTCCGTGGCATGCACCAGGCTAACCGCACTGTGCATACAGCTTATGGCGTTGAAGATTTAGGGATAACAGAGTCTTCAGCTCTACAAGAAGTTCTGGCTCGCACCGACGGAATCACCTCAGCCGAGCTTTCAAGGGCCTTGGTGCTCAGCCCTGTGAAAATCTCACGGCTTATTAAATTGATGTCGCAGGATGGGCTCATTAAGCGTGAGCTGCGAGGAACGCGGCTTACTATCGTGGCGACTGAGCGTGGCTCCACTGTTTTTT
>JBIKKT010000119.1:0-3063 GCA_044360195.1 Bdellovibrionota bacterium
TAAAACCCTCCCCGGGAGCTACACACCTCGCATTTCGGCCCCAATCTGATCACTCTCGGCAGGACCATCATCGACGCGCTACCACTGTGCAGCTACTTACAAGAATGCAATCGATTTGCCTATCAATTTATTGAGAATCGATTGAAGGAGATTGAGCGTGGCGAGTTTGATTCAAATCCAGCCCCAACCCCCAACCATTTCCCCAACCATTTCCTCAGAGACAAAGAGAACACTAACTCCATAAGCTGAAACAAGCGCTATATAGCATCAAAAAAGGATCTAAACGCACGTTTCCTCTTCTGCAACGTTGAGGTAAGGAGAGGATTTAATAGAGGTAGCTGTTAATGAAACGGTGAAATTTGTAAGAAATACACAAGAGATCGGACTGCGCGTAAGTCTCTGCCCTAGCAGAGATTGAAACGCTATGTTTTTCTAGAACGACTCTCCACCGATTTAGCCTACGCCGCAATTGAACTACCAGTAACAGCATAGAGCACCGGCCTATACGTCCCTTCAGGAAAGACGACCGAGAGATCCCCAGCTCGGTACGCCTTAGATGCCTCTTTGTAGCGGTAGTAGATATCAAAGTACCACGCAATAAACTGCTTACGTCGTTCACTACAAACACTCAAGACTCGGGGTCTGTGGCTCGTCCTGGTACTGACCTTAGTGTGGCGGGGGAGGGTACCTGGTACTTTATCTTGTAGCTTCTCTGCCCCAAGAGCAGGCTTACCCCGTTCAGCAATAGCTTCTATACGGCGCCTCTCAAGCTTCTCAAGCATCATCTTACGGTACTCATCTTGAGGCATATCTTCATACCCAGGGAGCCTCTCATACTTAAGCTCTACAATCTCAGTGAAGTCAGTAATCTTAACCAAGCGATCCCACCGTTTAGCACTATTATAGGCTCCCCAGTTCACTACCTTAAACTTTCTCACCGATCCGTTAACAGCATCACTAAAGCAGTTGTACCCCGGGTAGTCAGAGATCCTGTCTACCAGTCCATCGTGCACAGGCTGTAACACGGTGTAGAAGAAGCGAGCCTCTATATCATCATGACCCGGAACAAACTCGTTAGAGTACCTTCGTGCCCAGAACCTACCGCCGGGGTAGGTAGGAGCGTGCCGTGCCACGGCACGCGCTACAGAGGAGTTTAGATCTCTCTGAAAGTGCGCTCTGTTAGCCTCCGGAAACTGAGCCAAGCTATGGATGTGGTTACCCTCAAGGCATGCAGCGTAGAGCTTTATTTTGTATCTCTCTCGGTACTTGGCGATATACCCCAGGATGGCGTGCTCTAACTGTGGGTTATTAATAAACCACAGCTCTGAGTTTCTGCTTCGTGTGGTACAGAGCGATGAGATCTCTCTGCTCTCTATTCTTGGATGGTAGCCCATGGGTGATACTGACTATGATGGTTATGCTGACTGCTGTGTGCAGTATGTACATCATTAGTATCGACGAGATTCCTATTAAGTTTCTTATCTCTGCTAAGTTTTTTGAACGCTCGTCTCTCTTCGTTATTCGATTACGCTTGAGTCATTTTTTTTGCGCGAGGTGGCTGAGGGAAGGAGCGAGGGAGCGAGGAAGGAGCGAGGTCAGAATGAGAAAACTCTAACGCTTTTGGTCGTTGGTTATTTGCGGTAAAGTTCTAATGGCTGTTGAGATAACTTTGCTTACGCTTGCGAGAAGGTTTCATGTATAAAAATCTAGCCAAATATTGGAACGCTATCGCTAGGGCAGCGATAACACGATCAGTCGGGGATTACTACATAGATCTGGCTCGCCGAGCTGAGTCTCCCTGTCATATCCTTGAGCTTGGTTGTGGAGGTGGACTCAATTTGCAGCGGCTCCAAAAGATATCAGGTGTAGTGTTGACTGGACTCGATAATTCTTCCGAAATGTTGCGCATTGCGGCCCGCACGGCTTCTCATGCGACGCTCATCCGGGGTGATTTACGAAAACCTCTTAAACGCCTTCCTCAGTTGTTTGATTTTATTTTTGCTGCCAACGATACGATAAACCACCTAACCAGTGAGAGAGATCTGAGGCAGTTTTTTCGTGTTGCTCGTCAGCAGATTTCTAGCTCAGGGATCTTGGCCTTTGATCTATTGGTTCCAGAATTTTTCCCTTGGTATCTCAAGAATCAAGCAAATGGTTATTTATGGCAGTTGGATGGAGATTATGTTCATTTTGCTCTTGAACGAACGAATGCGTACCAGTTTGCCTGGCGGATTACGATCTTTCAAAAACAGGCCAAAAACGGACTTTACAAGCGCTTTCATGATCGAATCCCGGAGCGTGGATTTTCTCTTGCGATGATTCAAAAGATTGCCAAGCAGGAACATTTTAAAATCGCCAAAACACATCAAGAAAAAGAACACTCGAATGTAGTTCGACGACATCGTCTATTTATCGAGTGTAAGCCTTTATAGTAACTCCAACTTTGGAAACACCCAAACACCGGGCCTCTACCGAACTGTCTTTAGAGCCCCATGCAATGAACACCCAGTACTCACCTGAATCCTTATCCCCACTCCTTGCCACAACCAGCAGCCGTAAATCCCCGAATCAGCCTGCATGCTCAGGCGCTACACGTGGGACAAAGCAAAGCAGAAACTCCAACACTACAGGAGAAGAACACCGGAAGCCTCGGTGCTCTACAAACTCGTCTACCACTCCAGGGATGACCTACAATTCCAGTGGGAGGAGCGATTCCAGCACCAGTATGGGTGCTTACGCGATGAGGTGTTAAAGACCTACGATGAGTATCTCAATTGCGGAATCCTCGCTCACGGCGCTGCTCGGGCGTATTGCGACGGCTGCAAGCACTCACTCCTTATCGCCTTCGCTTCTGTGGTGAGCCTGTCGAACCATGCAAACGTAGGGGGGTATGCCCATCCTGCGGTGCGAAACGAGCGGTGAAGTTTGCAGAGCACATCTACAACGAAGTCATCGAGGATGTCCCCCATCGCCACACCGTCTTCACCATCCCCAAACGCTTGCGAGCCTTCTTTAAGTACGACCGCAAACTCAATACCATCCTCTTCCGCGCTGCATGGGGAG
>JBIKKT010000074.1:0-10935 GCA_044360195.1 Bdellovibrionota bacterium
CTAGCTTTAAGCTAGTTGAACCAACGCAGGGTTGGGGTGGAGCAAGGTGTGTGTAAGCTAGTTGAACCAACGCAGGGTTGGGGTGGAGCAAGGTGTGTGTAAGCTAGTTGAACCAACGCAGGGTTGGGGTGGAGCAAGGTGTGTGTTTTTTACGTAACGGCAGCTGCAAACCGTCCCGTCTCTAAAAACCGCGCCGCAAGGATTGCTGATGTTGTGCTAAAAGGCATCCAGGCGTGAAGAGTCGTGACTTTCGTGAAGTCGTGGCAGCTTGGAAGAAGCGCCTCACGGGCGAGCACTACTCCGTCGTTATCTTCCCTAAAGCCAGGCAAGTAGCCCCAGCGGTTGCTCAGCCCACCAACAACGCAGCCGATTTGCAGTTGGCGGGGGGTGAGTGGCAACGTAAGCGATCCCAGTTCCGTTAAGATGGGGCCAAAGATCATTCGCGGCACAGGGTATCGCGAGAGCCGTCGAGCTATGGTAGCAGAAAGGTGCGGCGACCCTAAGGTAACTAATCGGTGAAGGGGAACCGGCGAGACATCGAAGGCATCAAGCGCTCGCACAACTATCCCGCCCAGCGAGTGACCTACAAACGAAACTGGTCCCGCGATATTCTTCAGTTTCAGGAAAAACGCGAGCCCTTCGGCGGCGTCCCTTATATGAATACTGCGTGATGCATATTCATAGCGGTGAATCTGAGCGTTCGGTAGTAAATGTCGCAGCCGTTTTGACATGAGCACCATGTCGAGTTGTGAGCGCGCCAATCCGTGCACTAGGACGATGTGAGGGGTGGAATGGGTAGCCCGTGTCACAACACCGATATTTTACTAACTGTTCGCTACAAGTGGCGCTAGGTCAACCGGCCTATATGTCGAGGGCTTGCGCACCTTTCCACGCGCATCCTTGCCCACGGCAAAAAAATCACCGTCGACCTTGAGGACATCAACGCGCGCGACCTCCTGAGGCCACGAGACGTTTTGGTTGCAGTGCCACTCAGATTGCTCTAGCGTGCGCGGCTCTCCCTTGTAGTCCTGTAGCTTTACGAACTTTTCAAGATTGTTGTCGCATACCAGCTCAAAGGCTTCCTCAAGTGGAACTCCAAACGCGCACGAATTCCAGTACATCGTGTAGGCTACGTCAGCTAAACCATCGATCATCTCTTCATGGTCTGCTGGCTTAGTTGTTTCGTATCGCAGGGCATCAGGTTCGGTTATTGGGGTGTCCTTGACGTGCGGAATCACTCCCAAACCCTTGATGACGTACTCAAGCACCTCGGAGAGGAGCAGTTGTGCACCGAGCGCACGCTGGGCGGGGTCTCCGCTGGTAAGTTTCTGGCGGCTCTCCTGGCCTGCAAGCTGCATAAATTTCTCTATTTTTGAAGAATCCATACCACCCCTTGGAAGAACAAACTCTGTACTTTATACGATTAATTGCTGCCAAAATCTATGCCTTGAAGAGAGGGTTGGGATTGAGCGAGAGTAGGGTTAGGCGGCAGAAAGGATGTGCTTTTTTAGGGGTCAAACATGAAGGTTGTTTTAACCGGAGCAAAGGGTCAGTTGGGGCAGACATTTCTTAGGCGAGTGAATGATCCAGCGTGGGCGCTCATTGCGCTCGATAGCGCTGAATGTGACATCACCTCGTTGTCAGCCGTTGAAAGGGCGATGAACGCGCACGCTCCACAGGTTGTCATTAACTGCGCTGCCTATACGTTAGTTGACAAAGCTGAAACTGATCGTGAGCGGTGTTATGCGGTTAATGCTGAAGGGCCGGCTAACCTGGCGCGTGTAGCTCGTACCATCGGTGCTAGGTTTGTTCACGTAAGCACTGATTACGTCTTTGATGGTAAGGCGCAAACTCCTTACACTGAGCAGTCTCTCACATGCCCGCTTGGTGAATACGGTCGCTCAAAGTTAGCCGGTGAGCATGGTGTGCTCGAACATAATCCAGATGCTCTGGTAGTTAGAACCTCATGGCTCTACGGGATGACGGGACACAATTTTATCCGCGCTATTCTTAAGCGCGCCAAGGAGAAAGGGGAGCTTAAAGTTGTAAACGATCAGGTTGGATCGCCCACGTGCACAGAGACTCTTGCAGATGGGATCGCAACTCTTCTTACGACTCCAGAGAGTGGTATCTTCCATGTCACAAATAGCGGTCGTTGTACTTGGCACGATTTTGCCTGTGAGATTATGAATAGCGTTGGTTGGCGAGATGTTCCGGTTGCAACGTGCCGTACTGAGGATCTCAATCTCCCCGCACCACGGCCAGCTTTTAGCGTGATGGATAATTCGCGTTGGCGGTCGCTTGGCTTTTATCCAGCTCCCGATTGGCGCGATAAGTTCCGCGAGTTCTTTGTGCGTTTTATGCGCGAGAATCCTGAAGTAGTATCGCGGTAAACCCGCCAACTACATCACAGGAACGGTGTTGTTGCGTAGCTCTGTGCGATTGCGTATCTCCTCGCCATCAAGCTCAAGCGAGGTTGTTCGGTGGCCTGCATGAATTGCCAGCTCGGTCACGACCCGTTCAAACGCATGCGCGAGGGTGCCGTCTTGTTGACCAGCTTCGGGATCAAACGAGAGCAGTGACTCGGGGAGCTGGTGAATATCGCACAGCGCCTCCGGCTTAAACCAGAACATCGAGCCCGCAAAGAATCCAAGTTCTTCGCTCTCGATGTCTGCGTTCCCAATTGCGTGTCGTATCGCTCTCACGTGTGCTCTGTTGGCTCCCCAGAACTTAGGGTGTGAAAGGTAGAAGTTGTGTGGACCAATAACTCCAGCGTTTCCGGATTCAAGCAGTTGTATTGCTCGTTGAATTGTAACGCCGTCAGGACAGAGCTGCTCATAGAGCGCATTTCTCCATACATCTCCCTTCTTGCTGTAGAGGCTTTTCTTTAAGTGGAGCTTTAGTACCGCTTTGTAGGGTGCAAACGCTCCCGTCCGAAAAAGTGCAAGGAAAGGCCCGATATCGCGCCCTCGGTTCTCGGTGGTTGCGATAACGATGTGAGGTGTAACAGGTGCAAGTGTACGCTCAATGATTGGGATATCTTTACGGTGAGGAGTTGTGACGTAGAGATCAAATGGCTCCGTGAAACGACGCAACGTGTTTTCAAGATCGCTCAAAAGGTCAGCGTAAAAAGCGTGTACAACTACGGCCACTCTCGCTGTGTTTGAGCGTCTATCAACTTCAAAGCTTGGGATAAGTGGTTGGGCACTGCAGGCGCCTAATTTGCTTGGTGTAGTGATGGCACGGTAGCAGTGATACAGCCTTTGGAATTGCCTGTGAAGGGTGGGTGATGATCGGATGAGGTTTGACAGTGAGTGGAGCCACCGCTTTCTTCCAGTAAAGGGCAAGGCAGTGGCGGCTGTGGGCTCTGTTTCTTTTGGTGAAGCGCAGAGTCGTCCTACTTCTTCAAGTAGCTGTCCTAGAGCTGCATCGTTTGTTTCAGCAGGGGGTGGGGCCCACGTGGAACGCGCGCACTCCTCGACTAACCTGAGCAACGCTGATTCTTTGCTCGCAATTACCTTTTCCCATTCCATCAGGAGGATAAACGGAGCTGTTGCTGAACGGAGATAGCGTAACCGCGCGGCAAAGAGGGGAGCCTCTGCTGGGTCGTTTGGTATTGAGATTGCGAGAGGTGTTCGGTCGTTAGCTCGCAAGGAGCGTTCCACATCAGCTTTTATAGCTTCTGTAAGTGCGAGGGAAGTGCCGTAGTCGGTTACAAGGGAAGCTGTAGGCGTGGTGCCGCATAGTGAATGAATGTTGTTGAGAGTCTCGAGAGTTAATGTTTCCTCTGTTCCCCTAGTGTAACCGAAGCAGGACGGGATCGAGAGCTTAAGTGTAGAGTGAAGGTTTTGGGCTGGCGAAGCAGCTTTGTCGTCAGGTAGCACAAAGCAGATTCCATCAAGGCGAGCAATTGCCGCGAGGTTTGCTGCGCGTATCATCGCCTCGCGCTCCATGGGAGCGTGACACACGGCTACAACCGCGCAGCGCTTGCAGCTGTTGTCTACGGCACTAGCCATCCGTAACGCATCCAAGGCTTGCAGAGGTAACGCTGCGTATATACTTAAACAGCACGCCGCTTGTTACCTTATAGGGGGGTGCCTTCCACTGCGCGCGGCGAGCTTGTAGTTCGGCATCAGAGACGTGCAGGGTGATCTCGTTCTTTATGGCATCGATCGTTACCTCATCTCCGTTTTGCACAAGGGCTATCGGCCCACCTTCCTGAGCTTCTGGCGTGATGTGCCCAACGAGAAAACCGTGAGAGCCACCAGAAAAACGGCCATCAGTGATGAGTGCCACGTTGTGTCCTAGTCCAGCGCCCATAATGGCTGAGGTTGGAGTTAGCATCTCAGGCATGCCGGGGCCTCCCTTTGGTCCCTCGTAGCGAATTACTACGACCGAGCCTTTTCCGATCTCGCCGCGTTCAAGCCCAGCTAGCATATCCTCTTCTGCGTCGTATACACGCGCTATGCCCTTAAATGAAAGTCCTTCTTTGCCGGTAATCTTTGCAACCGAGCCCTCGGGGGCTAAGTTGCCGCGCAAAATCCGGATATGGCCAGTTTCTTTGATTGGTTGCGAGAGCGGCTTGATAATCGGCTGTCCCTCGGTGAGCCCCGGAACCTGAGCAAGATTTTCAGCGACGGTCTTGCCGGTGACAGTCAGACACGAACCATCGAGTAAACCCTCAGCCAATAGATACTTCATCACAGCCGGTATTCCACCAACTGCACAGAGATCTTCCATCACGTATGCGCCACTCGGTTTGAGGTCAGCGATAAACGGGATGCGATCGCTTACCTTCTGGAAATCATCGATTGAGAGCTCTACTAGAGCTGTCTTGGCCATCGCGATAAGGTGTAACACCGCATTGGTTGATCCTCCCAGGGCCATAATTACTACCATTGCGTTCTCAAACGCTTGGCGGGTCATGATGTCACGTGGTTTGATATCTTTCTCAAGTAAGAGGCGAATCGCTTTGCCGACCTCGCGACACTCTTGCCGCTTCTCGTCGCTCTCAGCTGGATATGAAGAGGAGAAGGGGAGGCTTAGCCCCAGGGCCTCAATCGCAGCTGCCATCGTATTGGCAGTGTACATGCCACCGCATGCGCCTGCACCGGGACACGACTTGCGAACGATGTCCTGTCGCTCCTCTTCGCTGATCGTGCCTGCTAACGCCTCGCCGTAGCTCTGAAAAGCTGAAACGATATCGAGCTTTTTGTTTTTCCAACATCCAGCACGGATCGTTCCACCGTACACCATTATCGCTGGCCTATTGAGGCGCGCCATAGCCATAACAGAACCAGGCATATTCTTGTCACATCCCGGAATGGTAACGAGCGCATCGTACCATTGAGCAGAGGTTATAGTTTCAATCGAGTCTGCGATAACATCACGTGAGGGGAGGGAGTAACTCATCCCTTCTGTTCCCATCGACATCCCATCGCTTACACCGATGGTGTTAAAACGCATGCCGACCAGGTCCGCCGCTTGAACGCCGCGCTTTATCTCCTCTGAGAGAGAGAGTAAGTGCATGTTGCAGCTATTCCCTTCGTACCACATGCTGGCGATCCCCACCTGTGCGCGCTGCATATCTTCTGGCGTAAGCCCCGTAGCGTACAGCATCGCCTGCGATGCTCCCTGGGATTTAGGTTGAGTGATGCGGGAGCTGTATCTATTTATCTTATTCATGTTCGCTGCTCTCTTTTGGGAAGAGCGCCGCGCGCTCTCAAATACCCGCGCAGTTATAGCACATTTTGGGCAGGGGAGGTAATAACAGAGTTGCGGTAGTGTGTACGCGGTGGGCGATAAGCCATACCCTTAGACTCTGCTCTGCTCTTTCATAGTATTTCTTTTGGGTAGTCCGTGTGATCGAAATGGATTTCCTACCAGGTTGAGTGACCTGGTGTCGGTTTCGATCTTTGATTATGAAAAAGACATCAATTGGGGCGGTGCTGCTAAGCGCCGTCCTGTCTTTGGGGCTGGCGGCACAACAGCCGCCGCCTGCAAGCCCGCCACCGAGCGTGACGAACGCCCCGGCGGCATCGCCCACCACCGCAGCGCAAGCAGCGGTGGTCATCGCACCTCCCCCGGTGCAAGTCACCTGGGGGACGCAGGAGGCGGTGCGTGCAATGGAGGCCAACCTCCAGATCGCTCGCAGAGCATCCCGCGACGCCGAGAAGGCGTGGAATGCCTCCCCGAGCGACCCTACGTTGCAGGCCAATATGGCTGCAGCGAAGATCGCTCAAGGAACAGCCGAGGAGAATTTGCGCCGCGCGCGCAGCGCTCTCTCGGATGTTCGACGGGCGGAGAGGGAGATCAGGGCGGCCGCAAGGCGTCCCTGGTAACCCCTTCCTCCGAGTCCGTGCCAAAGATCGTCACACCTCTTCTCTGCCACCGCAGAGCTTAGGTTTTTTTATACGATTGCACGGACTCCCTACCTTTTCTCTCTGGTCGGAAAATTCTCGCTGCTCGCTTATTTTGGTTAGGTAACGCGGAGGCCACGGCGTTTCACTGAGTAAAAACATGAAACCTCCGCGTTTTCCGCAACTCCGCGGTAATTAACCAAAGAATATCACTCGTCACTGATGCTCTACGGCCTAAGCTTCCTAACCTGTGCTCCAGCCTGCCAGAGCTCCGATTCACGGATCTCCTTTAACTCTTGCGCAAGACGCTCCTTGTAATCTGAGCGGCTGTTGGCTTCGATAGTGATACGCGCCTCTTCGCCTGTGGCTACGCTCTTGTAGAGATCCTCAAACACTGGCGCTACCGCCTCACGGAACTTGTGCCGCCAGTCTAGCGCGCCACGTTGCGCGGTGGTTGAGCAGTTTGCATACATCCAATCCATGCCGTTTTCTGCAACCAGTGGCACGAGGCTCTGAGTTAACTCTTCAACCGTCTCGTTGAAGGCTTCGCTCGGTGAGTGACCGTGTTTACGCAGAATCTTGTACTGAGCCTCGATAACACCAGCGAGCGCACCCATTAAGATTCCACGCTCTCCAACGAGGTCGCTGTAAACCTCTTTCTCAAAGGTTGTCTCAAAGAGGTAGCCAGATCCAACGCCGATACCGAGCGCACACACCTTGTCGCGCGCCTTGCCGGTTGCATCTTGGAAGATTGCAAAGCTTGAGTTGATGCCGCGATTCTCATTGAAGAGTTTGCGTACACTACGCCCTGAACCCTTAGGAGCAACCAGCCCAACGTCGACGCCTGTCGGAGCTTCAATCCCTGTCTGATCCTTAAAGGTAATGCCGAATCCGTGCGAGAAGAGCAGGGTCTTACCAGGAGTAAGTTCTGCTTTCACAGTTGGCCAACTGCTTATCTGTCCGGCATCGGAGAGGAGATAGGCTATAATCGAGCCGCGCTTGCACGCCTCTGCGATTGGAAAGAGGGTCTCTCCCGGCTTCCAGCCGTCCTCAATCGCCTTCTGCCACGAGGAGGTGCCCTCTCGTTGGCCGATAATCACGTTAAATTCGTTGTCTCGTAGGTTAAGGGCCTGAGCTGGGCCCTGGACACCGTAACCGATTACAGCGATTGTTTCGCTAGCGAGCACTTCGCGCGCCTTGCTGAGTGGAAACTCATCCCTTGTTATTACGGTCTCTTCGGTTCCGCCAAATCGAATCTTTGACATACTATCTCCTTTTGTTTGGTTACTTCGTTAAAAATCTGGACCTTCATTCGCCGCTGGACGCAGTTCATGCAACGAGCGCGAAAGGTCGTGCTCGTAGTCGCATGAGGCTGACACAGCGATCCTTCCTGAACGGACAAACTCAACTACATCGTCGTTTACCAGGAATTCGAGCAGCTCTGAGATCTCATCCTCGCTTCCCGTAAACTGCAACAGTGTGCCACGGGGTGAACGTTGCAGAATCACAGCAGCGGGAAATCGGTCAGTCAGTGCTGTTTCGCGATCGGCTGCGAGATTAGCTCGAATAAGGGCTACTTCGCGATGGATGATATCGGGCTCTGTGAATACAAACACCCTGCGAACTTCAATCATGCGCTCTATTTGGCGTCCGATCGTGGCAGCAGTGACCGGATCAATCTGAATCATGATAGTGAAGCGCGAGATACCAGGCTTCTCTGTGGCTGAAACGGTGAGGCTCTCCACGTTTATCTTTCGTCGAGTAAAGAGGGTTGTTAGACGGATGAGAACGCCGGGGCTATTCTCTGTCCAGACAAGGAATGTTACGGGCTGGTTCATGGTTAGTCGCTCTCTATTTCTCTTTGCTTCTACTCTAGTCGAACATCCGCAACCGAGGCTCCTGCTGGTACCATCGGAAAGACGTTGTCCTCTTTCTCAACCAGGACTTCAAGCAGGTAGGGGCCGGGTGTCTCCCACATCTCAGTCAGTGCAGCGCGAACATCTGAACACTTGCTGACTTGCTTAGCTGTAATACCAAAGGCTTGCGCAAGGAGGATAAAATTAGGGTTGTCGAGATGCACAAACGAATAACGCTTGTCGAAGAAGAGCTGTTGCCACTGACGCACCATCCCGAGGAAGTTGTTGTTTAAGATGATAGTCTTTACCGAGAGCTTCTCCTGAGCAATCGTTCCAAGCTCTTGGAGCGTCATCTGAAAACCACCATCGCCGATAACTGCAACAACGGTTCGGTTGGGTGCTGCTACCGCTGCACCAAGCGCTGCTGGGAGTGCGTATCCCATCGTTCCAAGACCGCCTGAGGTGAGGAAGCTGTTGGGGTGATTGAAGCCGTAGTAGCGCGCTGTGGCCATCTGGTGTTGGCCTACATCGGCAACGATTATCGCCTCGCCTTTTGTTACCTCACTAAGGTCTCCGATTACCTTACTCATGCATGGACGCTCAGAACGCGCAGCAAGATCACGCGAGATGACCTTCTCAACCTCGGTAGTGTGACACTTATCAAAGCGTGCATGCCACTCTGGGTACTCTTTTTTATTGACCAGAGGGAGCAGGGCGCGCAGCGCCTGCTTCGCATCGCTGACTATGCCAGCGGCTACCTGAACATTTTTATTTAGCTCGGCTGGATCGATATCGATGTGAACAACCTTTGCTTGGCGCGCATACTCTGAAAGTTTTCCTGTTACTCGGTCGTCGAAACGCATGCCGACAGCGATGATGACGTCTGCCTCGTTTGTTAGGACGTTGGGCCCATAGTTGCCGTGCATACCGAGCATTCCAACGTAGCGCGGATGAGTGGTGGGGATGGCTGAGAGGCCAAGGAGAGTGCTGGCGGTCGGTACTCCCGTTTTCTCAATAAATGCGGCAAGCTCTTCCTGCGCTCCAGATATCAAAACTCCGTGACCGATGAGCATCAGTGGTTGTTTAGCGTCGTTTATCAAGCTTGCAGCAACACGCAGAGCTGATAGCTCAACCACGTTTCGACACTCGAGGGTGTGCGTTGAGGGGAGCGTGGCGAGGTCTACTTCGATGCTCTCAAACTGTGCGTTCTTAGTGATATCGATCAGTACCGGCCCGGGGCGGCCAGACTGTGCTACAGCAAATGCCTTTGGAATTGCAGTGAGTAGCTCCTCTGCGCTGGTCACTTGGTAGTTGTATTTTGTAATCGGAATAGTGATCCCGATGATATCAGTTTCTTGGAATGCGTCAGTACCGAGAAATGCCTTGCTGACTTGTCCCGTGATGCACACCATCGGAACTGAATCGAGCATCGCATCAGCTATGCCAGTAACGAGATTAGTAGCGCCTGGACCAGAGGTCGCCATGCACACCCCGGCACGACCTGTAACGCGGGCATATCCTTCGGCCGCATGCGCTGCGCCCTGCTCGTGACGAACGAGCACGTGGCGGATCTTGTCCTGATAGTCGTAGAGCGCATCGTATACCGGCATGATGGCCCCGCCTGGATAGCCAAAGATCGTATCGACCTGTTCACGAAGGAGGAGCTCAAGGAGTAGCTGAGAGCCCGTCAGTTTGCGGGTTTTAGCCTCCGGGGTCGCTTCGGGTTCAATGTGCGGTTTGGTCATACAAACGCCTCGTGTCTTAAAAACAAAAATTGAACAAAAACAGCCTAAAATAAAAAAGCCCCCGCACTTTTTTCGAGTGCGGGGGCTTTCAATCGCCTTTTCCTATCGCTTTACAGCATAGGCCCGCACCGCGCTCCGAGGAGCACAATCACCACCACAATAAGCACGAGTGCTGCCACATCCAAAGATGAGCGAGACTTCGCAGGTTTTGGGGTTCTAGGTGAGCGGGGAGACATTGAAAACATAAGAATCAACATAGAGATTTAGCCCCGGGGAGTCAAGCTAATAACAAAGGCCGATCTTTAGAGGCGGGCGGGAAGCCGAGGACGGGTATTCCGATGAGCCGGTATCTCGTTTTAATCATTAACGTAAGATGCTTTGAGCGCGGCCGAGAGATGGTGATTAAGACCCCCCCCCTGGGGTGGTGTTGATAAAGTTGAGCGGCGCGACCCGCACGTAGAGAAGTTTCTGGTTGTTCGATCGGGGTGTTTCTTAGCGTATGAGAAATACGATCTAAAAGTAGAGACTCTTTTTGGTAAAGAGGGTTGCGGGGTGCTGGTCTTCCGGCCAGATGGTCAGTCAGAGCTTATGGCAGAACTGGTTGGCCGGGCTTTGAAATGAATCTACGGCCCGGTCAGGAGCACTGCTTGATAGCGCTTACAGACCTCTTGGTGCTTGAACGCTCAGAGGACTACAAGGGGATGGACCGGGATCTTATATTTATTTACACGCCCGACTAGTAGCTCCCGGCGCTGCTTCTTTCTTATACTTTTGTAAAAATGGTGGTAGTGTCTGGTATTCCGGCCTCGTCATGGCGGTGAGAGTTTTTCTAAATGAGGTAAAAGATATGAGCACAAAGGCTTCTGCTAACGTAGATTTAACGAAGAAAGCTCCTCGAAGTCCGCGCGTGAGAATTGGCGGATTCGTTATTCTTGCGCGCATGCTCGATAAGGGGCGTGCCAGCGTTAGCGGTAC
>JBIKKT010000075.1:0-10825 GCA_044360195.1 Bdellovibrionota bacterium
CGCGCATCAATCCGGCTCTCTGGAACTCCAACGCTGCGCCAATACTCTCGCTTCTCTAAGACCTCAAGCAATTTCTCTGTGTTGTTTTCAACTATATGTTGCTGGAGTAAAATTCGACTATTGGGGGTGTAGTCACCGCGATAGCGGAGGTCAAAGAGCAGCTCTTTAATACCTGGGTTAAGGCCACCCCATTCTACACCACCATATTTTTCTACCACATCAGGCTTAGTAAGAATCCGCGAGATATCAGAGATTATCTCTGGCGCTACCACGCGCTCAAACAGAGCATGTTGTGCCTCAAGAGAGAGGATAGGAGCGTATTCTCGGTTGGTTGCGACAAAATCTTCAGCCCTTGCCCCGCGCAACCCAACCCCAGTTGCCAGCATCTTCGCATCAACTTCGCTCACTCCGGCAAGCGTTAACTCCCGCTCAACTTGCAGCGTCGTGCGGAGCCCCATGTCGTAGCCACGACCAATTGTAACACCGCTACCATCTCCTCCGGGATGATGGATCTGTCTACTAAACCACCTACCAGGTGCCTCAACGCCTTCTGCATCGAACGTAGTCTGACCAAACGATACCCGCAGATAGGGGGATTTTGGCTCATACGTTACGCCACGTGGACCAAGGCCTGATACAGTATGTAGTAGTTGATTCGCGCGGGATGTTGAAACGGGTACCCAGCCAGCCGGAAAGCTCATATCTACCTCCTAGAGTTAGTGATTAGCCCCTCTTGAGTTAGGGGATAAATAAAACTCTATTCGGAGCGATTCACCGATAGTTGCGCTCGTTTAAGTCCTCTATAGACTCGCCGCACAGGAATAATGAGCAGCGCGACCAAGAAGGTAATCGCAGGGAGCGTTTTCAATCTGGCTAAAACCGTTCGGTCCTCTCGAAATTCACCGTGAGCCTCTCCAGCCCAGCGATTAAGGTACTCACTGCGCACGACCGCCGACTCGCCCCAACTCCCACTACCGACAAGCGCCACGTGCGCCTCGTCTGTAACAGGAATTCCCTCAATAGAGAGTCCCCGTGCTACGCGCGAGCGAAGCCTATCGTGAACATCGATAACGAAGGCGCCAAAGAGGTCGTTAACAAGGTTCCACCTGCGTGCTGCGGCTGAGGGATCGTATGAGACAACACTCGGCCATGAGAAGGGGCTCCCCTCTGTGATAGTGGCAGCCTCTATGGTTCCGTAGATATCCGGCCTTACAGCAAGCTTCCCCAACTCAAACTGCACTGGCCCCCCAGGAACTCCGCGCTTGCCGTACCAGATGCGCTGCCCAGCGGGGCTTAAGACAAACTCAATAAAGCGCACTGCTGGGTCGTAGTTTGGGGCGCCCTTTAACAGTGCGATTGCATCCCCGTTCACAACACGCAAATCGCTTGGAACAACGAATCCGATCCTCTCAGCACCCATTTTTCGAATAGCATCGCCTGCGTGTGTGTCTATAGATATAGCGCACAGGATCTCAGCAGTGCTCAGATCTTTTGCAACCTGCATCGCCGATCCAGAAAAAACGCGAACATTGGCACCTATCCGGCGCAACAGCTTCCACCCAGCCTCCCATCCGTACCCCTGGAGTATGACTTCATACATGGCGTGCATACTTCCGCTCTTGCGTGGATCAGCAGCACCCAAGAGACCGAAGTACCGCGGCTCGGCTAGATCACTCCACCTTGTTGGAACTTCAATAGAGAACTTCTTGGCGGCAACTTTATTGTAGACTATTCCAAAGGTGCTAAGCGCTGCAGCAAACCACTCATTGTGCAGATCTCGAAGTGGTGCTCCTGAGAGCGATGGTGGGATCGCGCTTAGAATATCGGCAGCGACGGGGGCAGGTGCCAGAACCTTGCTCTTTTGAAGCTCTAGGAAAGAGTCAACTCCGCCGCCAAAAACAATATCTATTCCGATTCCAGCCCCTTGCGTCTGCTTAAACTGCCCTCGAATATATTTAATTATATCCGATGTCCCGCCGATATCGAGCCAACGCAAGGTTATGTCGCGCCCAGTATCAGCCCGCCACTGGCGCTTAAAGCCATCTCCTAGCTCTTTTTTTATCCCTTCCCAATGAGAAGAGACGATAACGACCTCATCACCCTCGGCTGCAGCGGTACGTGGCGAGGAAACGAGAAGGGTAGACGCCATGAACAAAGCCAGTGCTGTGACAGTGCCCAGCTTAACCTTACGCTTTTTATCTCTCCCGCGTGGTTGAACAAGAGCCTCGGCAGTAAAGAAAACAGCTGCCATTATCGCCATAACTATTACACCAAGAGCCGATGCAAGCTCTAACCCATCGGGCCGTGACATCAGCACATACATCGCCTTGCTCACAGGATAGAAGCGCTCCTCAAGCGCAAGCAGAATCCCGTCACTCACCTCAACCATAGAATAGGCAAAGGTCAGCATCGTAGCTGCTACAAGGTGCCGCCGCATGAGAGGGAACACCACCTCACGAGCGACGCGAAACGGCGAGGCACCAACCATTAAGGCCGCCTCCTCAAGGCTCCGCGTTGCCTCCTGAAATCCAGCCGATGCCGACCGCACCATTGATGGCAGACGTCGCACTGCGTACGCGGCTATAAGCAAGGGAAACGGGTTAACTCGATTATCCAGAATCGTATGCGAAAATGCTGAGATAAACCCAAATGCAAAGACGATCCCAGGAACTGCCAGCGGAACGAGTGAAATCCCTTCGAAGAAAATCTGCTCACGTGCCCCGCCACGTGCTATTCGAATCGCCATTAGAAATCCAAGCCCCAGCGTGAGAAGAGCTGCAACAATGCTAAGGCCAAGGCTGCGCAACAAACTGTGCACGGTGAGCGGATGTTCTAAAACGTGAACCATATTTGTCAGCGACACCCGTGATGGAAGTACCGACATAAACCAGTCGTCGCTTAAAGCGAGGAGCAGAACGGCACATTGCGGCAGCAAGGTCAGAGCGGCATACCCTGAGATAAAAAGCGATAGAGTAACTACCACTGGCGACCTCAGGCTCCGATCTGCCCCGCGCTCAGAGATGCGCCCTGAACCGGCGTAGTGACCAGACGCAAGCGATCCCTTCGCCAACAGGAAGAGAACGGTACAGAGGAAGCACGCAAAAACAACGAACGAATACCCAACTCGATTCTCATGCAGATCGCTTAGCATGTCGTAGATCTGAACCGAGATAACCGACCGGTACTCAAAAACAAGCGGGGTTCCGAGATCTGTAAAGCTCCCAATAAAAACCAACACCGCTCCGGCAAAGATTCCCGGCGTTGAAAGAGGCACTACTATCCGCATCACGGTCCGAAGATATGACGCTCCGCTCATTATCGCTGCTTCTTCTAGCGTCTTGTGGCTATTTCTAAGCGAAGCTGACACTGTCAGGTACATTACCGGAACAAGGTGTATAGTTTGAAGCGCGACTATCCCGAAAACGCCACCGCTACCGAGCCAGTCGATTGGGGTGTTGATCACCCCAGAGTCAAGCAGTAGAAGATTTACACTTCCAAATCGGCTAAAAAGTTGCCGAACCCCGAGCACCCCAACAAAAGGGGGTACAATAAGCGGAAGCAGCAGTAAGGTGTGCAGCGCTCGCGCTGCCGGCAATTGATATCGAGTGAGGATAAAAGCAAAAAAGTACCCAAGCACTGAAGCAAGTGCAGTTACCGAAAGAGCAAGATTCATTGAATTAACAAGGATATCACGCAAGCTCTCTGTGGTTAACATGAGCGTAAAGAAGGTAAGCGTAAACTCCCCGTCGACCCATACGGCGCGAGAGAGGATAGACCCAAGGGGGTAGGCCATAAAGAAGGCAACAAAGGCAAGAAGCGCAAGTGGATAGAGTGGTCTTATTCTCACTAGCTCTCATCCCTTGATCTATTAAGCGGCGCACACAGGAGCCGTAGGGTATCGCCGCTGAGCAGAGCGTTGCAGCGCTTAAGGAGAGCCTCTGGAATCGCTTCATGAAGCTTCAACCGTTCAATCAGCCTATCGCCGCCAAGGGCCTTAATCGCATAGGCTACCCCCGATGCAGCGCTAGAAGTTGACGAGAGCTCCTTAATCGAAAGAGTAAGTCGGCCATCTTGAAGAGCACCAGAGAAGACGCCTGAGCCGTTAAAATAGAAACCGGGCTTACCAAACAGCTCAAGCGGAAGGCTTATCTGTGCAACTACCATCCCGTCACGCAGCGTAAGCCAAGTATGCTCACCAATAATCCTTAGCTCTTCGCGAGGTGAGAGCTTAACCCAGGCGTTTAAAAGGTCTGCGGAGAGCGTGATATCAAGAGCTGCGCCCGTAGAGAGTGTATGCGAAACCGCGCGCTGCACCTCTCCAAGCTCTCGTTCACGCTCCTCAGAAAGCTCAAGCAGAGGAAGAGTTATCGGATCACCGTCGAGCGTAAATAACAAGCGTGAGCCAACCCAGTAAAGGAGAACTACAAGCACTAATGGAACTACAAACCACTTCCACTCAAAGCCTGCGGGGCTAAGGACCAACGGGCTTCTCATGCTCTTTCCTCTGCTACAAGTAGCGCTACACCTGAAGCAGCTATATGAACACCTACAGCACTCCCGACCGCAAGGTCTACGTGGGCTGAACTCTTTGCGCGCACAGAAACGCGCTCACCGAGCGCCACCGTTACGTCGGCATGCGAACCACCATATACAACCTCAGTAACAACCCCATCGACCAGGCCAGAGCGTGGTGCCGAAAGGGTTATCGCCTCAGGCCTAATGGAAACTAGGGTAGAATCCTCTGTGCTGCATGCTGCAGGGCAGGGGAGTTTCAGTATAGGTGTTCCGGGTAGCTCTGTTAATCTAACAGATTGCATTGAATGGTCACCATCTGCGACCGCCGCTAGGCACTGTAGAAGGTTAGTATCACCTAAAAACTGAGCGCAGAAGCTGCTCTTTGGGGCGTCATACAGCTCGCGTGGTGTACCAACCTGCTCGACGCAACCCTTATGCAGCAACGCTATCCGTGATGCCATCGTCAGTGCATCTTCTTGGTCGTGCGTTACATACACCATCGTCATCCCAGTTGCTCGTTGAAGACTTCTTATCTCACTCCGCACATCAGACCGGAGCCCAGGATCGACGTTAGAGAGCGGCTCATCGAGCAACAGGAGAGCTGGCCGTACAGCAAGTGCTCGCGCAAGCGAGACACGTTGTTGCTGACCACCTGAAAGCTCGTGCGGATACCGCTCCTCAAGCCCCTCGAGCCGTACAAGGGCAAGCACCTCAGCAACCCTCCCGCGCTGCTCTGCCTTAGACAGCTTAGATGTTTCAAGGCCAAAGCCAACGTTTCGCGCCACTGTCATGTGCGGCCAAAGGGCATAGCTTTGAAAAACCATCCCAATCCCTCGCTTATGGGGAGGTATCGGGTTGAGGTCGACTCCACTCAGGTACACCGTACCTGCATCAGGTCGCTCGAGCCCAGCTATGATTCTCAGCAACGTTGACTTGCCGCACCCAGAGGGTCCGAGGATAAAAAAAAGCTCACCTGCATTCACTGAAAACGAGATCTCAGATAGCACCGAGGTCGAAGCAAAGCTTTTAGAGACATGTGAAATTTCAAGGCTGCCCATAGGGTAGCGTTTTACCATAGGTTGCGCTGGGTGGCACAGGAGGTAATTGGATCGCGGACCTGGAAGGTCCGCCAGATCATTCGTGCCGCTTACAATAGTCTGGCGAAGCTGGAAGCTTCTTGGTCCCAAACAAAACCGCAACCTTCCGCCTCCCGCTAGAGTTGTTAGCAACGCTAGCCACGAGTAAGCGATTACATCAACAGCACACTCTTTATTTCGATCAAGCCCAATATGTGACAGGATATAAACGATGGCGGTAAAGAAAAAAGGAAAACGGGTTCCTATCTGGCGGCGAGAAAGCGGCCCGGTTGCATCTTTTATGCAGGAGGGGGTTAGGGTACGGGTTGATTTTACCTACTCGCCTGAGCGCGTTGCCGCCATCAAGAAGCTATCCGGGTACCGCTTTCACGCAGAGGATAAGAGTTGGACAATCCCTCTGACGGGTCTCACAGTACTAACTCAGTCTTCAGAGTTCCCCGAAAAAAACATCCTACAGGGCGTCCAAAATCCTCCCTTGAACGAGCTGCTGCCTGTTGATGAAGCAAGAGCCCTGGTAAAGAAAAACCCCTTCGCCGTCCCTGAGCAAGCCCTTGCTGCACTAGGGTTTGAGGTCATTATCCGGCTAAATACCGAGAAAAGGCGGCTGAAGGTAATCCCGCGCCTAAACTCAAAGGCCTACAAACTGCTAAGTAAATTCGAAGGGGCCCTTCTGGCGGCGTTTGAGCAGTGTTTTTCGCTACCGGTTGAGAAGCTAGGGGGTCTCCTTAGAACCTTCCGTGACAACGGCATCTCGTTTGCAATCGATTCAACCGCCGGCGAGGCACTCGCCTCCTCAAGTGACCTGAGATCGCAGCTCATAGAAGACCCTAGCGCGCGAAGCGCTGATAATCTTTCAGCTGCACTCCTCACCCCATTTATTACTAAGGTATCCGGCTCTGCAAACCGCTTTAGGCCGTGCTTCTTCACATTCGAGCAGTTTAAGCTGGCCTTTCCGGAAGCATCCCGCAAGAATGCGCCTAAGCCGTTTGAGGTTGATGATATGGGGCTGCTAGCCTTTGCAGCTCGTAGGGCAACATTACCGTTTCCTGTATGGGTCACTACCGAGGTAGACGAGGTACTTCAGGTAAAGCGCAGCGAGATTGCAACCCGGGCTGAATCTCTGACTGGCGTTATCGACGACACTGCAGCCGAGGTGCTTGAGCCGCCCCTTGTATGGCGCATCCTGCCCTCAGGCCGCGGGGGGCTTGTGGTAAATCTTCCAGCAACCGACTCACGCCGCGTTGTAGCTGCAACTAGGGCTGCTGAGGTGCTCGAGGGAGATGTGCCTGACTCATCAGCCTCAGTAATCATTGAGGCCCCTGATTCAAAGCTTACTACCTTTGTAAGCGAAATAGAGCATGCGCTTACCGTGCTCGGTGCGCCGGAACCGCCGCGCTCGAAGAGCTTTGCTGCTCTAGAAAGAGATGTAAAAGAGCGCCTAGAGCTTAGAACCCGCTGCGAGTTCTACACCCAGAGCATAGATTTCCCCGCTGATTCAATCCCGGGTCTCGCAACAGACTCCGCCGCTAGGCTCTTTCCGCACCAACGTGTAGCCGTTAGCTGGCTGCTCAACACTCCGACTGCCTTCTTAGGCGATGACATGGGGCTTGGAAAGACCCTCTCTGTGCTCTCATATTTTTGTGCCCTCAGGTCGGCACAGCGCTTTCAACAGCTCATTGTTATTTGCCCAAATTCACTTACGCGCAACTGGGCGCGCGAGGTGACGCAGTGGTTTCCAGATTTAAAGGCGATGATTCTATCAGGCGACAAAGAAAACAAAGCTTGGGCGCTGCGGCTTCTTACGTCTGGATCAGTTGAGTATCAGGTGCTGATTGTAAACTATGAAGGGGTCCGTCTTCCGTATGTTACCCCTGAGCTTGAGCGCTTAGCGCAAGAACGCAAGACCCTTCTCTGTCTTGACGAATCACAGCGAGTTAAAAATCCGACCTCAAAAACATTCAAAGCGCTGAGTGGAATAGCACCGCAGGCCGAACGCAGAGTCCTTCTAAGCGGCACTCCCACGCCGAAAGATGTCACCGACCTGTGGGCTCAGATGCGGCTTCTTGATGGTGGCAAACGATTTGGCAAGAGCTTTTATAAATGGCTTGCAAGTGTTGCAGAGCTTGGGAATGAATTTAGCGACTTTGCCGTGAAAAGCTTTAACCACGAGGCGGTAGAAGAGAGTGTGCTGCGCGTACATGAGGTGATGTTACGGCGTAAGAAGGAGGCAGTAGTGGACCTTCCCGAAAAAACCTTCTCAGTGCGCGAGGTTGAGCTAAGCGGTGACCAGCGCAAGCGCTACGATGAGATCCGTGAGGGTCTTATCCTTCGGATGCGTGCAACTAGCGGCGAGCAGTTTGTGCGCGAGATAACCAATATCCTTGAAGAGTACCTGCGAGCTGTTCAGGTCGCATCAAACCCGCGCCTGATTGACCCTGAGTGGAAGGGAGACCCAGCAAAATTTTTAGAACTTGATGAGCTCGTAAACGAGATCGTGCGTGAGAACGGCCAGAAGATTGTCATCTGGACAAACTACCTCGGGAACGTTAGAGAGTTAGCCGAGCGATACAAAGACTTAGGGACTGCGCAGTTTAGTGGCGAGGTGAGTCCGGCTGACCGTGAGGCCTCAGTGCGCGCGTTTCAAACTTCTGACACCCCGCGCATCCTCGTTGCAGTTCCTGCAGCAGGCGGGGTAGGGATAACCCTCACCGCTGCACAGACCGCTGTCTACGTCGATAAAACATGGAACGCAGAGCACTGGATGCAATCAGTTGACCGCATTCACCGTATCGGGCAAACAGGAACCGTAAATATCATCTCGCTTTTAAGCTGTAAGGTTGATGAGATAATCCACTGGAATCTGCGCAGAAAGGAGAGCTCTCAAGCTGCCGTGCTGGGGGATACAAAAGAGAAAGAGCGTGGTAACCTAAAAACCGTACCGACGCGCGAAGAGCTTTTGGCAGCGCTTGAGATAACGTAATAGAGGAAACACACTGTGATAGATACCGCCGCTCAAACAGGTTCAAGTCAACCCGGGTGTCTTAGATATGGGTTACTAATTGCGTTTTCGATCGTTGTTATACTTGCGGTGGGCATCGGATACTTCGTTATCTGGCGACATCAGGCATCGGTTGAATACTATACCGTAGAAGAATTTAGCCCGGTGAAATCCGCATCGGTATCGTCCGATAGTGTTCTTGGTATCGAAGCTAAACTTGATGAGTTAGTTAAAGCCTACGAGGACAACTCCCCTGCCACGGTTGTTATATCCGCGGAGGAGCTAGCTGCGCTCCCCTCTGCTAAGCAATTCCCAGCAGAGCTCAGACAGCGGCTTGCACTTCGCCTTGAAGGCTCAACAGTGGCAGCAGAGTTTTCGTTTAAGTTGCGGGATCTCTCCCTTGGATTTGCAGAGATAATCCAAGGCAAGCGACTAGACCGGTACGCAACTGGGCAGCTACGCGCACAACTTACCATGGTGAACGACACCCCACGTATCACGCTTGCAGAGCTCTCGTTGGCTCACAAGAACCTAGAAGATATGGCCCTGAAAGGGGCGCAGGAGTGGTTTCAAGGCGCTCTGGAGTCCCTTATCGCTTCTGATCCGAGGCTCGCTGGGCGAATCCTGAGAGCCGAGACCTCAGCGGAGGGGGTACTTATTCAGCTTCGGTCGCTTCCTTAGCACCAGTAGTGCTTTGCAACCTGACAACCCGAGTTTTGGCCGTCCCGTCTTCCTTTCTCAGGCTCCAGAGCAAGCCTGCAATGCCGCAAGAAGCTAGCACTAGTGGGACGATCTTCCACCTCGAATCGGCCTGCGAAGCGTTTTTAAGAAGTGGGATCTGCGCACAATCCGCTTCGGTGAGCTTAGCCCCGTATATCTTTACAAAGCTTGTCACGAGGAAAAGGTCTGGGTTCTTAAGAGCAATTTCCGGCCGTTTTAAAACAGCGCCCATTAACAACATCAGCTCGGTACGCTTTGTGACGTTAAGTGACTGCAGATACGCTCTCTCTCTCTGCCATTCGTTTGAATGGGATAGCTCTCGTTGAGCGGCAAGGAGGAGCAATAGACACATGCCCTTATTAAATTCCTTCTCAGGCGAATTGCCTTCTTGCTTTACCCCAGGTTGTGCGTCATCGATGCTATCTGCGCTATGGAGCAGCTTAAACAAGACCTCTTCGGTCACACCGTCTTCTCCCCGAGCGCTAACCATGGCTGCTGCGATTGAAGTGCGCAGTGCGGCCGGGCCGTAGCGCGCTACATGCATAAGTGTAACCTGCTCGATATCTGATAGTGAGAGCTCTTGCAGAGTGCCATGCTTGGCAAGCTCAGACATAACAGCTACACGATGCCCACTCGATGGCCACATCGCGTCACACGATTCAACCAGCTCCACAAACGTACTCAGGGATATCAAGTCAGAGCTAGAAAGACGCTCTGTGTTTTTTTGATTAAGGGAGGCAGATGCGGGAGCAGTAGGAGAAGCCTCGGCCGCCTCCAGGTGCGCAGGTCGATGGAAGGGCGATAGCGCTAGAAGCGCCGCTCCAGCAATTGGCGCTAGAGGCCTGCTCTGTAATAAACATTGCATAGTAACCCATGGATATTTACGCAGGGCCAGCATTCGCCACCGCGCTAGTGGGATCATCTCTTAGCCTTACGTGCTATTCAATAGCGGAGGCTAAAGACCTCTTAAAAATAAGCGGCGCACCAGATACGCCAATGATGCAAGCCGTGGCTTAGACATAAGGCATTATTACAGTTCCCGCGTATGAGGGCTTGGAATCGTCTGAGCGCCTTTCACTTCGAAAGGATCGATGCCTCGCAAGAATTTCAGGGTATGCCAGGAACTGATCTGCTGTGAAGTCAATCCAGTAGTCGCGAGCCTCTACCGCAACCCGAGCATAGGTATGCGTGCCATCGCCTGTAGTGGCAGTCTGGGCGCAGCCCTTAGCGACTAGACTAAGCCGCCTGATGGCGTCGTCCGTAACGATGATACATCCGGTGTAGCCCTGGGACTTCAAGTCTAGGTAGTTATCTCGCAATTCGGGACCGGTATGTTTGAGAAAATCCATGAATTGCGCGACTGTAAGAGAGCCCGTCAGTCTAGACTTGGTAGCGGATGGAGGGTAGATCCAATAACTAAACGCACCACTTAGAATGCGTATTAAGTCTAAGTGGTTATGACGGGTAAAAAGTTAGACAAAGAGAAGCGGATCAA
>JBIKKT010000120.1:0-2939 GCA_044360195.1 Bdellovibrionota bacterium
TAGGAGTCACTTTCTAAGGTTTTTCGAGATTGATTTCCCTCTGCCATCGGACAGTGATTTTGCTCGTTTGGCACGCTTGTTTAAATCTATGGAGAATGTGTATCGCGAAAACACTCGCAAGGGAAATCACATGTATCTAGTTATCTTCCCAGGCCAGAAGCGCTACGCAGCTAAACTGAGGGAGTATGTGGGCCGCGAGGGAATAAGAGTCTTGGATTTTTCGCACGTGTCTCCCTTTGAGTTGAGCGCAGAGGGGCCGTACTTTAAGTATGATAATCATCCAATCGCAAAAGTTATCGAGAACTGGGCAAACCTCCTCGCTCAAGCTTTACAGGATGGACAGGAGACCACGGTATCTACTCGAAGCATTCAACATCTATCTCTTCAGCAGAGGGATTGACGAGGAGATAGGCAGAGCCATCAGTAAAGATTCTGGTAGCTGTGTCTCCATCTGACGCCAGTTTGTTGTGGGTTTTTGCCACTTCGGCAGGAAGAAGGCTAGAGAGCGAGACGGCTGGTATTACTGTCCTGCTACCTTGATGAATGAAAATAGGAGGCGTAGCCGGTGGTGGACTGAATAAGAAGTAAGCTGATTCGTTGAAGGTGAATCGCTTTGAGCCATTGTTTAGTCCATCAGGAGAAGTGGAGGTAACCCATCCTGTCCTTTGGCTAAGTATATGTGCAGCAGAGCCTTTGTGAGCGAACGTCAAGGGATGCATAGGTGACATCGTGATAAGAATCAAAACGAACAGAGTAATACTAGCTGTGATGTATGAGGCAAGAAGGTCTCGCAGGCGGGATGAGTGAGTGCGAGTCAGCGCCAGCGCTGTAAGTACACTTGCAGTCATAAAGAGTAGTGTTTGAGTGGGATGGCTTAGGGCTGTCGTAAGGTTGTTGCATAAGCGAATCGTCACCGTTGCTAAGTCGGTGCCGGAGGCTATAAGGTATCGTCCAATAGTACTTCCTAATCCAATCGCGCCTGTGATTGCCAGAATTCGATTGCTCATATATCGCCAGAGCGGCTGCCAAGAGACCCCCAAGGCGAGTAGTGGGATGCACGGCAAGAGGTACCGTCCATCTCGCATGAGGCCGCCTGAGACGTTAGCCTGGCTTGAGACTACCAGCAGTAGTCCAACTGCTACAGCAAGAGCTCGACGGTGAATGAGGGAGCCAAGCCGGGCCATTTTCCAGAGACCAAACGACCATGCAATTAGAATTGGCGCTAGTAGGAAAAGTCCTCCAGTGCCGCTTGAAGGAGACCCAAAAAGCAGATCGGAAATTGCGCTGGGTGATCCGGGAATGTGGGGAAAGAAATCAGACGGGGTAAATTCGCCGCCAACGCGCCCAGTTGCTGGACTCTCGCCCCAAATGTTTCTGTCGGGAAGGGTAAATGATCCCGGTGTTGTTAAAGGGTTTCCGAAGCAACGGTAGTGATACAGGAGTCCTGGCATCGCCCCAAGGGCAATTCCTACTAGAAGACGAACAAGGCTTAGAGCCAACGGTGATTGCCATAGGAAGAAGAGGAGCAGAGGCAGGAGGAAGGTATTCTCGTATCGTACAAAAGGAAGGAGTCCCAGAAGGAATCCAGTCCAGATTGATGCAATAGCTAGCCTGCTCTTTTCCTCTGATTGAGGCGGTAGCTCACAGGAGGTAATGACTAAATGGAGAATAATAGCTGCTGAAAGGGCGTGGGGAAGAGCTATAAAGATGTGCTTACTAATCGGAGAGCAAGCAACCAGAATAAGCGTGAGGATAGCCTGCCTGTGGGAAAGTCCGCTATGAATTAACGTGCGCCACAGCATGGCGAAGATGCTAGCCACAGCCACAAGAGAAGGGATTGTAGCTAGGGTATAGGAGAACTGTAACTCAGTCGTTCCAAGAAGAGCACCCAACGCAACCAATGGGGCTGCGATCGCTGAATAGATTGGGGGACGGTCTGAGAGGTAATTTCCAGCTTGAAACGCATAGTCATTCCTCTTCGTCAGTTCAATAAAGGTGTTTATAATAGGCGTATTCTCGTAAGCTAAAGCTTGAGTAAGAGCCATTTGCGAGCCGTCGGTGCTCGCTATAGGGGAGATGCACAGGAGAAGAAAAATAATAGAAAAGGCGCCGGTCAGCAGAGCCGTGTAGAGTGCTCCTTGAGATGCTAAAGGAATAGTTCTTACACTGCCGTCAGAGACCGAATCGCCCGCTTTGGTCGAATTATCTCCTAGCTGTTGGCTCATCTTTTTCTACCTCGGCGGAATAACCTTCCCCGGATTCATAATTCCGGCAGGATCGAAAGCCAGTTTTATCGAGCGCATCAGTTCAAGCTCTTCGGGGGAACGGGTATAGTGGATAAAATCACGCTTGAGCAAGCCGACTCCGTGTTCTGCTGAGATACTGCCACGATATTTTCGGATGAGCGAAAACACGATGTGATCGGATTCGTGGCAGTTTTCCCAGAACTCCTTGTCGCCCATCCCCTCAGGCTTCAATACGTTGACGTGTAGGTTACCATCTCCGACGTGACCAAACACTACAACCTTAAAGGTTGGATAGGCCTGCTGAATTGAAGTGTGAAGGTCAGTAAGAAAGGTGGGGATCGCAGGAACCGGAACCGAGATATCATTTTTGTGAAGCGTATAGTGCTGTGAAAGAGTTTCACTGATCAGGTCGCGGATGTTCATCAGCTCCTGTGCCTGCTGACGCGACTCACTGACAACGATATCTTGTACGAGCCCCTTTTCGTATGCGTTGCCGAAGAGCTCAAGGAGGTTTGCTTGCGAATCGGTGTGCGGAAGCTCAACTTCTATCAGAACGTAGACTGGATACCGAGTGCTAAAAGGATCGCGTAGCCCGCGGTGCGTTATCACCTCGTGATACGCTCCGTGTTCCATAAACTCAAATGCTGAGAGGTCGCGCAGCGAGTCACGGCAGAAAGTCAGTAGTGGCAGAAC
>JBIKKT010000121.1:0-2892 GCA_044360195.1 Bdellovibrionota bacterium
TCCATTTAACCACGTGAGTAAGAGGCTCACTGCTTCCCGGGTGCGAAATACAGAAGCGCACGTTGGTACCACCGATGATTACGGTTAGACCGAACGGATCGTCGCGCGATAGAAGAGTTGATTGAGCAAGTGGTGGGCGTTGAGCACCGTGTAGTGCTGCAAGCTCTGCTCCCGCTATGCCTGGAAAAGCGGCAGTGGCAGCTAGTGGATTCATGGTGTACCTCAAAAAAGTTAGCCGAATCGTTCCTACAGCAAATACGTGCAAGCAAAACCGGCTGGCCGGAATTATACATCCGTATCACCGCTAATCAAATAAATTGACGGTTAATTATTCAGAGAAGAAAGCTTTGGCTCCCCGCACAAACACGCTAGAAACCCTCGAAATTCGTGGCACTTATGCCGAAAATTAGAGACGTATGAGTGTAGACGCTCTATTAAAAACTCGTTAACACTCAAGATTTACTGGATCAATCAGCTAGAAAAGGGCGGGGAGTGAGATGTGCGTCCCAGCTTCGTAACACATGTATTCAATAAGCACTAATTCGCTACATTGATTACAGATCGTGAGCGGATCAAGTCATTGGAGCGTTACAGAAAGACATCCGGTTAACCATAGCGCCACGAGGTCATTCAATCCCTCTAACATCGTGGCTTCAGATTTAGTCAACGTGCCACCTTGCTGGCATAGCTTGATTCACTTAGCCTAACGCTGTGACCATAACTCTCCTCTCCCCCACAGACTTCTCGTTTATTGATAACCTTTTCGCTAGATTCTTCGCGCGCAATCAAGCGCCAGGGTTAACATACGGCGTCACTCATAAGGGCCACCTTATTCACGCACGGGCGCTTGGGCACCGCACCCTGACTCCACCAGAGCCAGTCACTTCGACAACCCCCTTCCGGATAGCGTCGATGACGAAGAGCTTTGCAGCCGCTGCGCTCCTTCAACTCCGCAACGAGGGCCTTGTGTCATTAGAGGCTTCGGTGCAAAGCGTCGTGCCCAAACTTTCTCTTACCGAGCCCTTCTCATCTGCATCTCTGCACGACCTGATCTCGATGAGGCTTGACCTCCCCGTTGATGACCCGTGGGCAGATAGACAGATGGGAGCAGCAGACCACGCGTTTACTCAGTTCTTCTCGCAACCGCTGCTGCGAGCACAGGAAGGCGAAGGACGGTGCTCGTATTCAAACCTCTCATATTTTTTACTTGGAAGGGTTATCTCTGAGGTTAGCGGCACCTCGGCGCTCGACTACATTACCGATAGAATACTTCGCCCCCTTAAACTCACCTCGACGTTCTGGAATCCAGACCCAGAGACGCTTCCTTCATGCGCATGTGGATATCGATGGAATGGGGTCTCATGGCAGCCTGAAGAGTTCGTGCCTACCATCGGCGACGGAGCGGTTTTCGCCGGGCTGTGGACCTCGCTGGATGACATGGCAATCTGGCTCGACTTTTTGCGCGCTGATAGCACCCCCAATCCGATGTACGAAAAGGTGCTCACAAGTTGCTCTCGGCGCGAGATGCAGGGCAGCTATTCGTGGATGGCTCCAACTACCTTCACTCGCTCTCAAGATAACACGTCAGCTATAGATTACCCCTCGTACGGTTACGGGCTACGCAACGAAGTGATAGATGGACTGCACTACACAGGCCACTCTGGAGGGATACCGGGCTACGGAAGCCACATGCGCATAAATCTAGAGACTGGATTTGGCGTTATCGCTTTTGGAAACGGCACTTACTGTCCTACCTATGAAGTGTGTAGAGAAGCCCTCGATTTCATCGCACGCAAAACGTTCCTTCCAGGCACACTAATGCAGGACACAGCGCAACGACTGGGCGAACGGTTAGCAAAGCACATCCTTGCGGGAAAAGATTCGTGTGATGAAGAGCTGTTTATCCCAACTATGCGCCTTGATTATCCGCCGCAAGAGTTTCTGCGAGACGCCAAGCAGAGGCTGCAGAAGCTTGGCGAGCAGGCATCACTAACTATTGATTCTATCAATGCAAGCTCTGGAGCTTTGGGGCAAGTAGTGTTTACGGGGGCAAACGGCGCAGCTACTCTCCAGTTTGGAATCGCTCCTTTCGGGGTGAGTGAGAAGATTCAGAGTGTTAAATGGATTGAGCCGTTCTGAGCTTGACGCGCGTTGCAATACACAGATGAGCTAGATTGACTCCCGCCACTCTATCAAGCGCACCCCAGGTCGTAGCTCGCCGAGGCAGTCCAGGGAGTTAGTTCCTAACTTACAAACGATTCGGAGCCGTTTGATTAAGGGAAAGGCGACCTGTAAGGTACAAGGGTGTCTAAAGTCACCGCCCTCCCACCTCCTATATCACCCGAGCGCTCTACTCCTGCAACGAAGGGCACGACTGCAATTGAGGCGTCGCTCTATTTTCAACGCGAGGAACTTCTCAAGATGTTCGGTGAATCTCACACGCTCGACGTTCCGTGCGGTGGAGGCCGTGTGCTTCAATGTTCTGCCGAGCCTACCGTTATAGCTCTTCGTGATGACACCCTCGCATTTTCGATGATACAGCGCGCCTCCAATCCGTACCACAATCATCGCTCGCTCGCTCGCGGTTTATCGCTTGGTACTACTGCTCTCAACTGCATCCTCGAACGCTCAAGCCGAGATATCTTTGAAAAGCTTAGCCCGATTCATGGTGAGATCCTGACTAGTTGTTCAACGACACCCGCCACGTTTCCCTCACAGGATTACGCAATCGCTCCTTACGCATTGGGAGTGGGCCGAGAAAGGGGGGACCTCTTTCTCTCTGAGCTGACCCGATCTGATCTCTCGTATAAAGTCGCTCACATCGCCGGTTCCTCTCCTCGATTCTTGGGCGCTGGCGCTGATGCACCGTATGGATTTCTGCTGATGCACAAG
>JBIKKT010000040.1:0-33879 GCA_044360195.1 Bdellovibrionota bacterium
CAGAGCGCGGATTTGGGTCATTGTTGCTGGTGGGAGCATTTGTTCTATTTGTGGGACTTGTGTCGTTGCTCAGCCCACTCGTCGCCACGCTCGATTTAAGACCAACCGTCAATGTGCGCGGTACCGTGGCGGTTATCTTTCTTAGTTTTACGATAACCGTTGTGATCGCGAGCATCTTTGGGGTTTTGGCATTTCTAGGGTAGTGTTTAATGAATGTGACCCTTGGATGGGTCATCGTCTTCATCGCTTCGTACTCCCCTCACGACATGAAACCCTCTCTTAGCTTTGAGGCGTCGTAGCTTCCAGTTGTAGTACAGAAGTTCAATCCGGCGCTTGATGTCAAAGTTTCGCCTCCTAAGAAGGTATCCGTAGGTAAGGCCGGCAGCTAGAAGCTCTGGCAGGACAAAGATAAACCCTCCAAAGACCGCTGACAGCAGCACAAAACCAAGGCCAAGGAGAGCAAACGAGCGTCCCGAAACGGGATTCCCCCAAAACTGCAACATCTGACCTGAGCGGGCTGCTATAAGTCCAAACGCTATCCACACAGAGGTAACGACGGATCTACTCCCAGGGTAGGGGAGATCTGGAAGAGATGAAAAGAGAAAAAAGATGGGAAGAGTCAGCAGCTCGGCAATGAAGGGAATGGCGATAGCCAGAGTCAAAAATCGTTGCCGTCCTACTTGCGATTCGAGCGCGCCACCGATGCTGTAGATAATTAGCCCCCCAAAGACAACCTCAAGCGGGCTGCTTGATACAAAGAGAGCTGTGATAGGGCGCCACACTTCAAGGCCGAGTACGGTTGAGATAGGTCGGAATGAGAAGAGATCGACGCCCGCATTTCTTGATAAAGCCTGGACAATTGAGGCCGCCACCATAGCAAAGGTGAGCTTGTGGGCGTTGGAGCGCATCGAGAGCTGGCGAGCAAATGAGGTAATCATAATGAGTTCCTTTTACGCCCTTAGGGAAGCGCGGCAAAGCTTATAGCTGCTTTACCACCGTTCTATACGTCCGTAACTCTGTGAGTCTTTAGGCTTCCTTAAGTCTAGCACACGGCCAAAGGCGACCAAAAGCGGTTGTCTAGAAACTGGCCTTAAGTTGTATGGTCTTCGTGTCGATATCCCACCTATGATTTTAGAGACGCGTGGAATAATAGTTGATAAGCGACCTGAGAAAGCAGCCGAGCTCAAGCAGCGTCTTGAGTCAGTCGTAGCCTTCTCGGACTACCTCTCTGTACGATCCCCTAGAGAGGGGCTAGAGGTCCTAGCCGAGCAGTACTTTGAGGTGTGTTTCATCTCAGCCGAGTTCACCTCTGAGGATATTAATTCTTTAATTTTCGATCTATCACGTCTCAAACAGGAGAGCCCGGTTGTTCTAGTCCAGGTCCGAGACGACCTGCGTGCAAATGAAGTGCGTGAGGATCTAGCCGGGTCGCGCTTTGGCACGGTGATTACACGGCACATGACGGAGCAGGATAGTGTTGCTTTGCTGCGAGTCCTGCAGCCCCTAGTGCAGAAGCGAGAGGTTAACCGGCGATGCCAGGAAAGTTACACGATGATGGATCTCGCTCTGCGGGAGATAGACCGTGTAGCCAAGGATCTCAAGCGCGGCAAAAAGCGCAAGCTAACTCGTAGTGCATTCACCTCGTCAATGCAGGAGTGCCTCGATTTCAATCCGGCGGTCGTGGAGAGCTACTTTGAACAGCTTGAGAAGCAGGTCGAAAAAAGCGTTCCATCGAGAGAAGTCACCGTTGTCATCCCCCAAAGGCTCTTCGATATGGATCTACCTGGACTCTCTAATGGAACGTACGAGGGACAGAGCTTGCGGGTGTGGGAGATGCTGGTGGAAAAGTTTGGTATCCCAAAGGGTGCATAGTACCAACTAAAGCTCTCAATAAGCAGCCTCTGACGATACGCGCTGCAGAATGTCTTTCATGATATCATAGCCGTAAATCGAGGCGAGTAAGTGAGTGCTTGGTTTGATGCACGGAGTAGAGTCCAGTAATTCCCGCGAGACCGGATTTCTAGATTCAATGATTATTCGCACAGCACATGCACTTTCACTGCAATCAATGAGCAGTGACTCAGTGACTTGAGGCGCAGAACCAAGGCTCGCAAAGGTTCGGACAGGACGGAAGTGCTCACACCCGAATCGAAAAAAAGTAGGTTGTATCGGCGCTGCTGCTCCGATAAGCCGAAGGGGAAGCCATGAGGGAATGGTGTGGGATCTGTTGGTGCGAGCCGAGTAGAGGATGCCACCGCTATCACTGAAGCCCTCGAAGTGCGACGAACACGATATATCAAAGGGCTCCCAGTCAAAGTTGATGATATTATCTCCCCCGGCTATCCGGCCACCGACTCGCAGCACCTCATCCTGTAGCGGTTGCGGTAGTTCAGGCAGCAAGCACTCTGCTGAGTCCCGGCCTTTGATGTCTGACGGATGCGAGTGTGTCGAGGGGCTGTAGATGATGGGAAGGATGAGCTGAACAAAGCCGTTTATGACCTTTGAAAGCGATATGAGATCGCTGTGCAACGAGACCTCGTATGTGGTTGCGTACCGCCCGAATAGCCACTGGCGACGGACTGAGAACGATGATGAGGTAGCTGTTGTCATAGTCGGTGCGTAGCCCCGTCTAATCCGTGCGTCATTATTCACGCCCGGAGGATTCGAGCGAGCCTCGCAAAGCGCACGCGCAGGAAAACGATGCGAGCGACGTCTTAGAACGGTACCATCCCTGCCCGACTCGCACTAGTGCTCTATTCAATAAGTTGCCTCTTCGTGGATCTAGAGGGTAACACTCGGTATTATCCGGACGTGAACGTTCTTGTGCACGCTTACGCATACGTCCAACGTCTACGTTAGCGTCTACGCATACGTATTCCGTGCACGTGCTCGTGCACGCTTACGTTTACGTCCAACGTCTACGTTAACGATCCCGTGAAAGCCGAGCTTCTTCCTGGCGATTATGATGAGCGCCTATGTGTAGCTGGCGGTCCAAAGCTGACCGTGTACCGCGGTCCCTGACGTAGAATGCCCCAGGTTCTAACTGCAGGGCACGGGACCAGCTATTCTCCGGTCGGCGCGCTAAGCTGGCCGAGTAATTTGGCTGCTAGTGGTTAATCTATATGCCCACGGAAAGAGCGATAAGCAGACTGGATGATTGTTTCATCCAAAGCGCGTAAACAGCGCTGCATACCTGCTCAAGGAGAGCTGGTTTTTCCGCCTTGTGTAGCTCTTGGGCACAGGCGATCAGCACTCGTGCGTAGTCGGCGAAAATCCTCCAGTCTCGATTGGTATTGGCATTGGCATGAGCAAGGGTACGTTCACGTGAACTGCCGCGATCTATGGGTCAAGACAAAGCTTATGCTATCTCTATCCTCGCGGCCACCCACTCGATTCCGTGAAGAGCCAATAAGTCTTTTCGCTCGGTAGGGCAATCGGTTTGCCCGATGTGCCAAGGGGCTCTTGCTCTTCAGCATTCAGGTATGTGTCAACCGTGGGTTTACTACCCATACCGAGGATAGTAAACCGAGGAAACACGCCGAGCTCGTTAGAACAAATCGAAATCTGCGGTTTCGGCCCGCATGAAGAAAGAGCGCGAAGAGGAGGATGAAAACAATGTGCGGCTTATTTAGTAGCGGAAGTGTGAAGATGCCAGCACGAACATCCTGCCTTTTTTCATAGGCTATAATGGTTGCGGTCGCGCAGAACAGTAAGAGAGGAGACAGCTGACCAACGAACCACGACATATGGAATGGCAAAAATGTGACGATGAGAGCGGTGATATAAAATGCGGAAAAGGTAGAGGTTCTGTACCAGCGTCGCATTGGATGTGAGTGGTTCGGTTGTAGAGGGAGTGTTCACGAGTTTAGTGCGAATAACGAGGGTCTAATCTGTTGATGAGCTGGTGGTAGTAACTACATAATCGCTGGGGATCTTATCCCGCGACAACTACCATATCTCATACATGCTAAATGTCGCAATTCATTCAGAGGGTTAGGCTGATTCTGTCCGGTGGCTCCGACTCACGTCTGAGGGTTTCTTCATGGTAGCAAAAGAGGTAACGCTTAACCTGACGGCTCTGGGTGGACCGTTGCACTTGACTGCGGCGCGTGATGCTTCACACCTACCGCGCGCTCTCTGAGACAAATTCTAAAAGACAAATGTTTAACCTTCGCGCTGTCTTCATCGGTGCAGATCGGAATCCATCTAGCTGCTTTTTAGAATAGGTCACAAATCCCACAAAGAATTCAGAAACAAGACGCAACTTCTCGTGCTAGGGTCCGATTCCTTGAGAGTCTGTTGTGAAAATGTGCGTGGTGCTCGGCGAAAAAAGTAGAGCACAGCGCGTGAATTAAACAAACTGTCTCAAGGAGCCTTTGCATGATCGAACTCGGGTTGGTTGACTTGAGTGCCGATAGCCGGCGCAAACTCTCTACCTTGGTAGAGAAGTGGGCGTGGAGCGGACCTGACAAGCGGGTCTCGCTTCCGCGACTATCAATTACTCTCCTCGCACCAGAGGAGATACGATTTCACGGTTCGCTCGACGTATGTGTCGTAGGACCGGAGATCCTGGCGTGCGATGCGGCGTGCATTTCAGCGATACGCCCCCATATGCCTGGCAAAATCCTGCTGTGTGTTCTCGATTCTGCAACGTATTCGTTTGGGATGGTTGAACAGCTCGGTCGGCTCGGAGTCGACGATGTGCTCCTCGACACGGCATCATCTGATGAGTTTTTTCGGCGTCTCTTGCTGTTGCAGCGTAGGGTAGGAGAGAAAAAGAGAGGTCGGTTGCACTTTGTGACCTCAGCTCGTGGAGGAGTTGGCGCCTCTCTCGTTGCAGCAGCGGTTGCAGAGGGGCTGGTGAAGAAAGAAAAGCGGGTCTGCATCGTTGATTGCGATGCGTTTTCACAAGATGTGACGCGCTTTCTCCAGGTGAGACCGTTTCTTAACGAGCCGCTTAAGCTCTTGATCGACCAGCAGCGTGTCCTCACGTCCGAAACGCTTGCAGAGTGTATCCGGCCGGTTTGGAGCGAAGGAGCAGGAGCTTTGTCGTGTGTTCCACCGCCTGTTGCTCCAGACGCTTCGATATTTGCATCTCCCCAAGCCGGTCGCGCGCTCGCCGCAGTGCTCGATGCGTTGCGGTTGCAATTTGATGAAGTGGTGGTCGATGCCTCAGCGCTTCTGAGAGTAACGCAGCAAGCTCTTGTAGGCATTGCCGATAACGTCATCTTTGTGATGAATCGCGATGCATCCGGCGCCTACGCGAACCGTCAGGCCCTAGCACTTCTCAGTGGGGCGCTAGCGCTTGATTCAAAACCTACCGTGCTGATTAACCACACCGGTAGCGCCGCTGCGCCGCTTGAGATGCTCAAGCGCGAGGTGGTGTGTGTTCCAGGGCGAGAGATAGCAACGATTGCGCTTCCCTTTTCGCCAAAAGCTGCCCGCTGGCCATGCTCTGGCCGTACCGCATATTACGATCTTCGACGACACCTCCGTCCCCTTGTTGAAGTAAGCGATTCAGTAGCTGCTGGATTCGTGCGCACAGCCAGTGAGTGGCTACGCGCATGTTTCCAGAGAGCAATGCCGAGGGAGAAGCTTGTCCAGGACGGGGTGTATCGAGGAGATGGTGAGCGGCAAGTTTACAGTGGAGAGGCGCGCTTGTCTGCACGCTCCCCCGCAGCGACTTCGCCTATCCGTGGGTTTTTAGAGGGTTCGTTACAAGATGAGAAGCTAGTGTCCAAGCCGATGTTGGTTGGACGGTAGTCGAGAAAAAACTGAAACGAAAAACCGTAAAGGAGAACGTACATGGAAACAGAGAGCAAGGCAGTTAGAGCTAAATCAGTAAAGCGCGTTAATGGACGACGTCAACATGGGTACACTTTGCTTGAGTATTGTGCGGGGGCTGCGGTTGTGGCGGCGACATTGGGGGTAGTGCTGACAAGCATGAAGGGCAGTTTCGAGAAGTTCACCACAGGCCTGAATACTTGGGCTACATCAAAAGCGGCTATTAATTGAAGATAAAGACCTAAGAACTAACCCTGGAGTCACCCGTGGTAGCTCACATCTCATCCCCACACATTCGTAGATACCTGCCAGTCGGCTCGCTCTTTGGTCTCGTTGCGATCGCAACGGGAGTTGCAGGGTTGGCGTATCTGGCTGGGTCAAGCAGTGTAAAGGTGCCCGATCCAGTTGAGCGATCACGGGTGTTCGTCCCTGAATTCGACGCAGTAGATATTCCTGTGCCAGAGAAACCTGTGCCAGCGGGGGTTGCTGTTCGCGAGATCTCGGTACGCATGCAGAAATTTCCTGAGCATCAACTCCCACGAGGGGTGGTGCGCGATCTCTCTCGCGTCCGAGATATGGTTGTGATGGCACCGCTACCCGGGGGACTTCCACTGATAGACACTAACCTGGCAGCGCCCGAGGAGATCGCAAATCCTGTCAGCGGGCGTATCCCTCAGGGGATGCGAGCTATGACCGTGCGTGTTGATGCAACCTCAGCCGTTGAGGGGTGGGCGCGTAGCGGCTCGGTGGTGGATGTGCTTCTGGTTGAGAAGGATCGCACGACAGTAGTTGCAGAGCAGGTCAAGGTTATCTCAACTGAACGCTCGCTCTCTCCAGTCGATGAAAGCGGGAAGGCTCCGATACCTAATACGGTGACTATCCTCGTTACGCAGGAGCAGTGTTTGGCGGTCAATACTGCTGTTCCGCTTGGGAAGATAGCGTTTGTTCTGCGCAGTAATCGCGATAGCGAGGGGTGGCGTTCGACCCGCTTCTCCGCGCAGGAATTAAACGGCGGTGGTAAAGGGATTGATCAGTCCCGTGTTCAAGGGGTCGCGTGGTTCGGTAGTGGCACAGAGCGCAAGAAGTTTGCGCTTGTCGATGGGGCCTGGATACCGGCCGCTGCTGAAGCTGTTAGTGGAGGAGCACGGTAGCGTATGCAAGCAGAGAGTATCTCTTCTCTAAATCCAATTTTAGCACACGTGCTCGATGAAGTGCGTCGCATATCGAGCATGCGAGAGGACGGGGCTGGAAACAGCGCTGATGCGCAATCATTTGATGTTAGGGGAGCGGTTGTTGAAGCCGCGGCACGGCTCGGTGTGCAGCTCTCAAGCTTTGAGCGGGATGAAGTCATAAGCCACCTCGATTCTGACGTACGCTCGTTTGGTGTATTACAGCCGTTGATCGATGACCCGCGCGTGTCTGATATCATCGTATCGTGCTTCTCTAAAATTGCAGTTCAAGAGGGGCGTCGCAGTATCCGAACTCAACGTCGTTTCGCTGACCGGAAGAGTTACGAAGCGTTTGTTGAGCGACTTCTACAGCGCGCTGGTACTTCGTACTCAACCAAGCAGCCGATAGCCGATGGCATGATAGGCTCGTTGGTGCGTATTCATGCCGTGCATCCATCGATCTGTGACGAAGGGCCGTATCTTACGATTCGAATAAATCGGTTTAGTTCGGTTGCAACGCGCGACTTGCTCTCGTGCGGACTTGCGCCACAGGCCGTCCTTTCTTACTTGGAGCGAGTCGTACAGATTGGACGTACGCTCTTGGTGGTGGGTGAGGTTGGAACGGGAAAAACCACGCTCTCACGCGCGCTTGCTGGAACTATCCCGCACGATGAATCGGTGCTGGTAATCGAAGATACCCCTGAAATACGTCTTGATCATCCGCATGTACGTTACATGACTACTCGTGCAGAGAACCTTGAGGGGGCAGGAAAAGTTTCGCCGGCTCAATGTATACGCGCTGGTATGCGTATGGCGATGAACCGCATCATCTTTGGTGAGATCCGTGACGCAGAGGCAGCAGAGGCGTTCGTTGATGTGTGTGCATCGGGACATCCCGGGCTGTCCACCATTCACGGACGAAGTGTGGTCGACGCAGTCACTCGCTTAGAGCTTTTTCTCTCACGCGCGCAACGCTCGGCGGATAAGTCGATGTTGGGCGTTCAGGTTGCTACCGCCGTGCAGGTGGTAGTTGTTGTTGACGTGTGTAAAATGACCAAGGCGCGCCGCATTATGGAGGTGCGCGAGCTTGGACCGGTTGCAGACGGAGTGCTTAGACAGCGCGAGATATTCTCGTACCGCGTTACTAAGGGTCAACCTGTGTGGCACGTCGGAACCAAAGTCAGTGCGTTTCGTGACAAGTTGGAAGCGGAGCCTGGCGGCTTTGTGCTGTCTGCACTTCCTGATGTTTTAGAGCTGCCGCTCTCGATCTCCTACCGTGAGGCAGCTGTGAGCGCGGGGAGGCACTAAAGTATGTTCGCTTCCCTGTACGCGAGAAACACTTTTCGGCAGCTACTTTCGCCGTATGTTGTTGAGCACTCGCCTGCTACGCACGAGCGTTTAAGGGGTGTGCGCGTATTTCATCTCGGCGCACTTAGTTCGTTGTCGCAACTCGGAGTGCGGAAGATAGCCTCTGTAGCCGGTCTAGCCCTAGGACTTGGAGTAGTTGTGCGCCCGGTGTATGGGCTAGCGGCGGGGGTTGTTCTCTTCGTGCTAATGCACAGTGCGGCTCGGCGAAAGGAGCGGCAGCGGTGTAGCCTCCTTGAGCGTGACCTGCCGACCTTACTGACATCTGTTGCGTCGTCGGTCAGGGCAGGTGTCGACCCGCTTGTAGCGGTTGCTGGTGCTAAAGATTTCTTCCCGGTCGGCTCAGAGATGCAGCGCGAGTTGGTAAGCTTTTCTCAGGCGCTATCAGCCGGGGGCGATGAATACGAAACGATTGATGCCTTTATGCTGGGCGTGCCCTCGCCCGAGGCAGACCTCTTTAAGCGCTGCCTTACTATGTCGCGAAGACACGGGGCTTCATTAGCTGAGCCCCTGCACCGCATAACTAAAGTCATTAGGCAAAGACACTCCTTTCGACGTAAGACAGGTGCCGCTCTTGCAATGCACAGACTCTCAGCCTTTGGAATCGCGCTGTGTGCCGCGACGATTGCTCTTATTCAATTTATCACTAACGCATCCGCCGTACGGGGCGCGCTTGCTGACTCAGTCGGACGCACACTGCTTAGTATCGGAGCCTTGCTGATAGCTCTTGGAGTCTTCTGGATGACCAGAATGGGTCGGGAGGAGCGGTTGTGATAGTTGCGTGCGCTCTCTTTATACTGCTCTGCATAGCAGGAGTAGTAATGATGGTGCGGAACCACCGCTTTAGTCGCGACCTGCTGATCGCCGAAGCGGTACAATCTGAGAGCGCCCCGGGGAGTGAGAACCGTAAAACAAGCCGTCGCCTTGAGCTGCAGAAAAACCGTGTGCTTTTCTGGCTGGTAGGGGCTGCGGTTGCGTTAGCTCTTCAGCTTCTACTATCTGGAGCATCCGCGGGGCTACAGCCAGCTCCCACTCTGTGCGGAGCTTTGATTGCAGAGTTCCTTTGGCAGAAGCGATTACGAGCCGCAAAGACGAGGTACGTTCGGCAACTAGAGTTTTATCTGCCAACAGTCATGGAGCGAGTTGTTATGGCCGTTGGCGCAGGGTTCGATATCCTTCCAGCTCTAACCGAGGCTGCGCGCGACGCGCACGATCCGGTATCGCGCCTCTTCCAGAAAGTCACTACGTATATGAACGCGGGGCTGGGACTGGAAGATTCCCTCAAGGCAGCGATGGGATCTGTAGAGTGCCCAGTTATCAAGCATGCATGCGTTCATCTCGCGTTGGCATACCGGCAGGGGGGTGAGCTTGTGCGCCCCCTGCGAGAGCTTGGGGATTCCACGCAAGCCTACTATCAAGAGAGTGTTGAAGAGGAGATCGCAAAGCTGCCGGTAAAGGCGGTAATGCCGTTAGTTCTAACCTTCGCTGGGTTGCTGCTCTGTTTTCTCACAGTACCTATTATTCAGCTCGGCTCGTTTACCTCGAAGGTGGCGTATGAATCAGAGTAGTCGCGGCGCAACATCACTTCTGTTTGCGGCGCTGGTGTTGCCCTTCATCGCGCTTGGGCTCTCGCTGGTTGTAGAGGTGTCGGAGTACTTTAATTCGCGACGCATCGTGCAGGAGATTCTAGACAGTGAGTGTCGGATGGGACTGACCCGGCTTCGTGGTGAGAGCGATGTAAAGAGAGCAGTTGCACAGCAGATTAGCTCGCGCCGCTTAGACGCCTCTATTGATTCGGTCGGGTTGCATACAGGAGCGGGTACGCTTGAGCTCATGGTAATTGGGAAGTATCAGGGTCGGGTGCTTCTGTCGCTACTGCGGGATCTCTTCGGGAGTGAGAAGGTAGATTTTCCCTTTAACGTGTCGGCTTCGATGCGCGCTCCAAAGGCTGCTTCGCTTGTGTTGCTTCAGAGCCCGTCGTCTGATGCGGTGATTAGGGCCTTTGGAGAGCGTATCTCTGTAGAGCTTAAAGCAGCTCGTTCGGTAGAGCCCCAGCTTGAAGCTTTTGATAGTCATGCCGCCCAACAACTCGCCCGCGCACTTCTGCTCGATGAAATTGTGAATAGTACGACTGAGAAGGTCTTGTCTAAAGGAGTTGAGCTTCCGTCGGTAACGGTAGTGCTGAGAGACCAGCTTTATCAATCAGGCTTCGGTGAGGAAATTCTCCAAGCACTCAACGGTGAGGCGGTCCGTCAACAAAAGCGCTTGCGCATCCTTATGGCCATCGTTGGCTCCAGTGAGCCGCGCGAAGAGAAGCGAGAGCTTCAGGGTGAATTCGGCTCAGAGCAGCACCTGCTCTTTGTAACTGAGCACGACTTGAACGAGCCGCAGTTTATGCACGCGTTGGCGCGCATGATTATCGGCAGGGCGGTGATACAACAGTAAAAGGACGGAGAACGTAGTTATGAGTACCGGCAAATCAAAAGGGATAGCGCTGCTTGAAGCTTTACTTGGTGCAACTATCGCTCTACCGATTGCACTATCGGCCCTAGTTACTATGGCATTTGTTCACGATAGTGGTGCAGTGCAGCCGATCCCTGAGACGATTTTAGCGGGACAGCTTGACTCGGTTATGAGCTGGATTCCTGACCCCGCTGGTAGTGGCATCAGGGTTGATACGCGAAGCATCGAGGGCGAGCTTGACCGCTTTGCCGCACAAGGTGTCGCTGCTGTTACTGTAAACGCTTTGCGGCTTAAAAAAGTCTCAGCTAAAGCGTGCTATTGGGTGCACCGCGTTAATCCCTTTTCGGGGGAGGTCGCAAAAGAACACACCACCGGTTGTCGCACAGAAGGTGAGCTTGGTGCGGACCTTAACCTTGATAGGGAACATGCTATGCAACTTACGCACGCGCGGGGGATACCGCTGCTTGCTGGAGATAGTGAGGCAGGGTTCTTGGGAGAGGTAGTGCTGTGGGGGGTTGCTGTTGGTGGGGAATTTAACGGATTGCCGCTGTTGTTTGATGGTGCGCTCGTTGCGCGAGCAGCAGTAGAGGTACCGAGGAGAGAGGTGACACTATGAGAAAGATACTGAAGCTATGGAATCGTGCGGGGAAGCGTGCCCGAGGCGGAGTTTCTCGCGGGGTTCCGTCACTGGTGCATGGGATATCTCAGGTCGCATCGCATCGGGTGCTGCGAGATATCATCGCATCAAGTAACGATCGCAGGCAGTGGGGTGTCCTCGCTGCAGCATGGATGGGGCTCTCTGAACGCGAGTTTATGCGGCGGGTAGCAGAGCAGCTCGGTGTTGAGCTGCAAGAGACGGTGCCCGTGCCTGATCTCTCGAGTTTTGGGGATACTGCCGCCGAGGTGTTGCAAGCGCTCCGTAATGTTGGTGCCGTTCCACTTATGGAGGGTCACCAGGTGGTTGGCTTTGCAGCGATCGATCCCGCGGAGGTTTCAGCGCTGGCGCTTTACGATGGCTCTCAGCAGGTTTCTCTCGCGTCGTGGTCAGAGGTAAGTAAGGCGCTCGATGCATGTGAGAGCCTCTTGGGTGACGTTGAAGCGACGCGACATCAAGAGCACCGTCACGCGCGTGAAGCGTTGTGTCTGCGGGTGTGTGAGCTGCTTTTTAGTGAGGCGCAGGCGCATGGAGCATCAGCTCTTGATATTGTAGCCTCACAGCAGGGCGGTGAATACCGCTTCGTTTCATCGAGTGGACAAACAGCCACTGGAGCGATTCATGCGGGGGCCGCTCCGGAGGTAATGAATTTCCTCTGTTCACGGCCGGGAAATATCGTTCATAGCGGGCGCGTTGGGCCCGCAGTGGTGCGTATGCTTGGAGGGCCCTCACATCTACGCTTGTCGTGGGGAAAAGCTGTAGCGAGTGATGAGCGGCCACCAATTGCGCTACCTGCTCCGCAGGATGCGTCGAGCAAGCCTTCATTGGTAGCGCTCAAAGAAGTTGTTGCAAATACTTCCCCCTCGGCTCCATCGATACTGGTGGTTGACGACAACCTAATGTTCGGCCGGGTCTTGGAGAAGCTGCTTAAGCGCGAAGGGTTTGAGCCGAGTTTCGCCTCTAATGGCGCCGAGGCATACGATCGGCTTTGTCAGAGCGCGCACGTAATTCCACGGGTAATTGTATGCGACCTGCACATGCCGGTTATGAACGGAAAGGAGTTCCTCGCACGGCTCAGATCGGATGCACGCTTTAAGACAGTCCCCGTTGTTATGCTTACCTCTGATGACGATATCGAGGCTGAAGTTGGGTTGCTTGAAAGTGGAGCTGATGCATTCGTTTCAAAATCTAAAGATCCGCGCGTGTTGTGCGCGCAGATTCGTAAGTTTGTCAGACTTTCAGAGCTACAAGAGGCTGCATGAGGGCAGAGGTACTACTCGCCTTAAATCGAAGCTTTGCCCACTGTTGTGAGTCGGGGGCGCCTTCTTTGCAGCGCCTGTTGGCTGGCATGGCTCAGGAGATCCTATTGTTGGTGGCGCCTGAAGTAGTCGGAGTGGCAGCCTTAGTGACAGTTGATAAGAGGCGTCCCGTAGTAGGTCAGGCACGGCACGGTGTGTGTCTGTCCGAGGAGTCGCTGGTGTGGCTCTCTGAGAGCTGTAGGAATAGAAAAAACGCACTGGTGGTGAAAGATCATTCCGTTGAGCCGCTAACATATACCGCAGCAGCTCCGCGCACTTCGGTAGTTGTGCAGCTTGCGGCTCGTTTGGGGAAGGAGAAGGTAGAGCGGGTGCAGCTCTGGTTTGGAAGCGATTCAGTGATAACGACGCGAGTCCTAGAAAAGTTGCAGCGCGTATCTTCGGCTGTAAGCGAGTGGATAGAATCAAGCGCGTACACTATCGAGATGGTGCTTGCGACAGGGGCTCTGCGGAGAGAGCACGAGGCTTATCGGCACGATGTAATCTCGTGTGCGCACGATATACGCGCCGCCCTCGGTGCACTTAGGTACAGACGTTCCCTGACTGAGCACGAAGACGTTGCAAGGAGTGAAGACGATGTCGATCTCGCCTATATCGAATCGCTTGTGGCTCGATTCGGTCCGAAGGGTCGGAGCGTTGAGGAAATTCATTCGGCAACATGTAGTAGCGTCTATCAGGTGGTAGAGCGGGTAGTCGAGCGCTGGAAAGCGTCTGCACAAAAAAGCGGAGTTCGTTTGATTGCTACTAGCCCTGCACGCGACTCGCAGGTGTCGATTGACTCAATCGAATTAGAGCGAGCACTGACGAATATAATCGGTAACGCCATAAAACACTCCCAGGGGAGCGAAGTAAGGATTGAAACGCAACGGGTGCAGAGTGAGCTGTTGGTGCGTGTGCTCGATAATGGGCGCGGATTTCCGGTCAATGTTCTGAACGCTTTGCGTAGTGGCACGCAGCAACTTCAACCTTCTGGTGCTGGCTGGGGAGTTGGGCTGAAAAGCGCTAAGAAGCGATTGGAGGTTGCGGGCGGGTCGCTAGTAGTGTCATCAAGAGATAGTGGTGGCAGTGTAGTAACTCTTTCACTCCCCATGGTCGCATATGAGACCTTAGAAGATCCTCCGCGTCTACAGCTACAAGAGTCGAGTGCACACGACTCATATCGTAATCATAGCAATAATCGTGGCGATGTATGGTTAGTTGATGATGATAAAGAGCACAGTGAATCGCTCGGGCGCGTTGTCGCTCGATATGGGATATCTACGCGGAGCTTTTCTTCATTGGCTGATGTGATGAAGGAACTTGAGTGTGCTCACCCAGCATCAATTATATGTGATATCAATATGCCAGATGGGGGAGGTAAGGAATTGCTATCTCGACTGGGGGCTTCGCACCACTCTATCCCCATCGCTATTATGAGTGGCGAGTCTGATGAAACGCGCCTGTATCGTTTGGCAGCGGCAGGAGCGCAGGCATTCTTTTCAAAACCAGTTGAAATCGACCCGTTAGTGGAGTGGGTAGGTGAATGCTGCCGTAGCGCTGAGAGAGAAGCTTCGTAGGCTTCTTCCCCCTACACCTTCGGAGTAAGCGAGGTATCGATTGGTTCTCCAAGCAGGGGCGGGAGTTCCGGATGGTACTGTCGTCCACCTTGAGAATTAATAAGCTGCTGCCTTGAGTTCTGAATATCCTTTTGCAGGTGCATCAGTGCATCAAGGACAGTCTCTGGTCGCGGAGGACAGCCAGGGATGTACATGTCTACGGGAATAATTTTGTCGATACCAGCGACGGTTGTGTAGTTGTCGTAAAATCCACCCGAGGATGCGCACGCTCCGAAAGCGATCACCCATTTCGGCTCAGCCATCTGCTCATACACGCGCAAGAGCACGGGAGCGAGCTTGTGGTTTACTGTTCCTACTACCCACAGAACATCGGACTGGCGTGGGGTAAATCGTGGAAGCGCAGCTCCGAATCGGTCAGTGTCGTAGTGAGAGCAGTTCACCGACATAAACTCCATGCCGCAGCACGCCGTTACGAAAGGGTAGGAGAAGAGGGAGTACTTTCGTGCCCAGGCTATGGCGTGTTCAAGCTTTGTAGTAAAAAATCCAGATTGATCAGCAGATTGCATATTTTTTCGTGTCCTAGTGCACTCCCCCTATTCTCTATCACTGCAGGCCAGTGATCAAGGGAGGGTTTTGGGGGGAAGGGTGAAAAAGTTGCTCTTTAGAACCTTTTTTCACCGCCCTGCTAGCGCTTCAAAAACAATGCGGTGTATAAACTACCCGTTACCAACTCGCCGCAGACCATGAACACCGCACCGTCGATGACCCCACAACAACGTATGTTTACCGACACTAAAAGGTCGGGGCTGGCTGCGTACCGGACTCTAGCAGTTGGTGAGGCGTCGCTTGTTCATTTTCTTGGGTACGAAGTTGCAACGCTGCTCCTCGGTAATCTGCCCGGGCTGCCTGGATTTGCCGCTCGCGCCCTGGTCTACCCCTGGTTGTTTAGAGATTGTGGTAAGCGGCCGGCTATAGGTCGTGGGGCGGTTATCCGTGTGCCCAGTCAGATATCCCTCGGAGATGGGGTCTTAATTGATGACTATGCTTCTCTTGATGTGCGCGGGGAAAACGCATCGATTGTAGTACGCGATCGCGTAAGTATAGGTCGCTTGACCACCATTGCTGCCAAGCATGGGCAGATTGAGCTTGGTGCTGGATGTAACATCGGTTCGTACTGTCGGGTAGCAACCAACTCTCAGGTTTCAATCGGAGCAAGCGTTCTTGTCGGTGCCTATTGCTATATCGGACCGGGAAATCATACAGACGGTGGTGAAGGGCAATCTTTGATCGAGCAGCCGATGGACATTCGGGGGGGGGTCACTATTGGAGAGCACAGTTGGTTGGGTGCGCGCGTGACTGTTCTCGATGGGGTTAAGATCGGAAAGCACGCCATTATCGGGGCGCACTCTTTAGTGAAGGACGATGTGCCCGATTGGGGTGTCGCGGTTGGATGTCCGGCTCGGGTGATAAAGATCAGAAAAGAGTAAATATGGCCCGATTTTCAACGACCTTTTCGCTCCCTTAAGCTACATACCCTAAACAAAACCTCATAACCGCTTTCGTTGCTGTAAAACAAGGCGAGGTCTTATGGGTACAGATATGTTGTTTAATCGAGCAAATAGGTCTGGCTCAGAGAATTCAATTGGTGAGCTGAGAGCTCCAGCAGTAGCTGATATCCCCGAAGCTCAAAAAATTTCACAAGAGGATTTAGCGAGATTCGCTTCTACTATGCAGGAGATTGCTGCAGCGCTTGGAGATTTAAAAAAGCCGTTGGCGTTGACGAAGAGTGGTCAGCGGTTTACCGAGGAGGCGAAATACTCATATTGCTGGAGTGAATTCAAGCATATGCTTGGAGATAGCGAGGGCCAGCAGGCAGTAGCTAAGGGGATTCTTCGCTCCCAGGGGTGTGAGGGGCCTTTTTTGGATGCGCTTCGGACGATTGTTAATGCGGGGTTGCCGGCTGAGTACCGGCAACAGGAGGCTCGAATTAAGCGGTTTGCTGTAGCGCTGCGGCTGGCGGTGCACCTATCTCCTGGTAACGCTGACAAAGTCTATCAAGAGATGGACGCCCTAACGGATGTACGACGTACCGGGTGCCCATTAAAGTTTGTTCACGCCTACCAGTCTTTTAAGGCGCGGGATAATGAGAGCTAGCGATTACGAAAGAAGCTCTGTGCTTTCCTAGTCGGCCGAGCTTTATCACCCGCCTTTCGCCAGCGAGCTTAAACGAGGTATAGTAGCGGCGTTACCAGTATCGGACGCCCTACCTCATGAAACGCCTCGTTGTATTCATTGTCATATGCTCCCTCGCTGCTCTTGGATGGGCCGGATATTCTGTCTTTACAGGGTTTGAGAAGAGCTTCCCAACCCTCACGCCAGGACTCTACTTCGGATCCGTCCGTTTGGCTGAAGGAAGGCGCGTTTTGCCTTGGATAATCGAGCGCAAGGAGGGAGAGGGTGAGGTATCCGTTGTCGTTGGTGACCCTCGTTATGTTGCGCAACGGGTACCTCTGACAGATGTTTCCGGAGTGAATCGCTCGCCCCTCCTTGTTACGGGTGAAGACTCACGCTTGCGGTGCTCCGGACGAGATGGTGACGTGGATGATTTAGAAGGGAGCTGTGTCGATGTGATGAGCGGCGAAAAGGGGAACTGGAGCCTGAAGCGGGCCGCTCTCCTTGGCTCGGTGTCAGCAGAGCTACGAGCGGAGCTCTTCTCGTGGGCCGAAATTAGACGGGAGCTTGACCGTACCGAGCAGGAGCTCGAGCTATTGCGACGTAAGAGCGACTCTCAACAGGCTTCAATCGATACTTTTCAACGCTATGTGCTTGCCGACGATGCTCTAAAGCAGAAAGCTGAATCTCGGCTCGGTAGTACCTCAAGCGCAATTCAAGAGCTGCGCGCTCAAGCCGATGGATTGCGTGCGCGGCTCGATGAGAGTTTGCGAATGCTTGAAACAGCCGAGCGGCTCTCTCCCGCGGGCAGCCTCGTATTGGGGAGTCGTGAGAGTATCGAACGCGAATCTCGCTGGATCGAGTTGACGTTGCGGCTTTTGGCTCCAGAGACCTCGCCAGGTTTTGAACAGTCTCTTGAACGCGCTGAGCGGGTAAAAGCCCTACAGGATAAGATTGCTGCCGAACGCCGCAAGATTCGTGAGCTGGAGAATGCAGGCGATCTCGTTGAGTATCAACAGGAAGAGGAGTTTTATCGTGAGATGGGGCAGTAATTTTCTAGCACAGGCTGTGCTCGCTAGTGTGATCGCACTGTGCTGCCACGTGCATACCGGCAGTGCTCAAAGCAATCGCTTCACGCTGCGGGCTGAGATTGAGTTCGATGATAAACCCGACCGCGCCTACGTTGCAGTAGCGCAGTTGGGCGATGTGGTATCGATCGCCCCAGCTATAGTGGTCGAAAATGAGATAAAGAAATTGGTAGAGGTAGTGGGGCAGGTGTTTTTGCCTGGAGATGTGGCCGATTGTGCAGCGCTGTTTTTTGTTATTGGAAAAAACGGCACTGTGAGATCTATGGTCGCCGATCTGTCGCTAACCGGCGAGGTTAGAGCTGCGGCTTTATCTCGTGATGCACTACGAGTGCAGCTACAGGAGAAATCCGTTGAGTTGCGTCAAAAGGAGGGACAGGTTCGCGAGCAGAAGCAGTCTCTTAAGAGGCTGCAAGAAGATACGGATGCGATCGGTAAGGTAGAAACGCTTGCCGCAGCCGAGGATACCCTGGAGAATCTAAAGAGTGACGTTGCGCGGTTGTCCGAGTCGCTTGAGGTTATACAGACGCGTATTACGGCATTACGAGAGTTACCGCCGCCAGCCATGGCCCGCAGACGGGAGGCGGAGCTAGTAGCCGAGCTCAAAGCGATATCGGTGGCACTTAAAACTACGGAGGCAGACTCCTTAAAGCGCGTGTCGCATGCTTCTCGAGAGCTTACGTCTAAGCTGGAATTAATTGAAGCTACTAAGAACGAACATATTGATCTCCTGCAAAATGAGCTACGCTCTCTTATCAGAGAGCGTGAATCGCTGGAATCGGGGAGACGATAGCTACCTATCACGTCAAATACGAGCTTCCCCTTAGTTAGGTTTTCTACTACCGTTTTCACTATGTCGGAAAATAGCAAAGCAAATAGCGAAGACCCTATCTCTCCGCTGGTCGAGATGGTAGCCCAGCGAGGTTTGGTTGCTCCGGCTATATTTCTTCTTGAATTTAGCAAGCCCCTCCTCGGTTGCATGCGCGAGTTATGTCTCTGCGTAGGGGACAGTTTGTTGCGTATGGCAGTTGGAGAGCGTCTCGTCCCCTCCATCAGAGAGGTCGTAAGTTCGTCTGACAACGTCGAGGTGCTCATCAGGCGTCTGGAGGACCTCCGTGATAATCGGAACGTAGATCTGTTGTCGAGGCGTGCGTAGAGATGAGAGGGTTAGATCACGCAACGCCTGGGATTATCGTGTTTCTTGTTGTAGCAGGATATCTCCTCTACCGGGAACTGCGGCGCACGATACGCGGGTATCGGCATGAGATCCGACGTATTCCAGGGATCGATGCCGTAGAAGATGCGATCGGCCGGTGTGCGGAACAAGGACGACCGGTTGTCTTTACCACTGCTCTCACAGATGTTGGTCCGGTTCTCTTTGCTTGCTTGGGTGTTTTGCACGCTGTGGCAAAGAGATCGGCTCAGTATAAGTTGAAGCTGTGCGTTCCTCAGTATTCTCCAGAAGCGATGGCGATAGTTGAGGATGCAGTTCGAGAAGCGTACCGCGATGCAGGCCGCGCGGCCGCTTTTGATCCCCAAAGCATAGTGTTTTTATCAAGCGAGCAGTTTGCTTTCGCCTCTGGCTACATGGGACTTGTGCACCGTGAACAAGCGGGAGCTGCCTTTATGTTCGGTGTGTTTGCGGCGGAAGCGCTTGTGCTTGCTGAAGCTGGCCAACAAGTTGGCGCTCGTCAGGTAGCAGCGAGTGTTAGCCCGGAGCAGGTGGCGTTTTTCATATGCACCTGCGACTACACACTGATCGGAGAAGAGCTCTTTGGAGCATCTGCCTACCTCAGTCGCGAACCGATACAGGTGGCAACTCTAGCGGCGCAGGACCGTTACAAGCTTTGCTATATTTTCTTAATTCTAGTTGGAGTTGTGTGTGCCACCATCAATTCTATCTGGATAAACGCGAAGCTACCGCTGCCGCACGATCTGCTGACGGTGGACTTCGAAGGCGTAAAGACTGCACTTGAGAGTATCTGGAGAGGATTGCTGTGGTAGGCGAAGGCTCAACGTATCGGTCGAAAATTATCAGGCTGATGACCTTCCTCGGAGGGGTATATTTCTTTCTATATTTTATCACTCCAGCCTCAGTGCTTTCACACGTTGGTATCGAAGAGTCGCACGGCCAGATATCAAATGGCTTCATTACCATCGGGGTTATGGCCCTTGGTCTTGGTATCGTAAACCTTTTGGTGGCGCATGGCTCAAAAGTCGCGTTTGCTCGACGAGGATGGATAAACAGCGCAGCACTCCTGGTGGGGATGTTTGCGATGTTTTTTGCGTCTGCAGGTCAATGGATTCAGGAGATGTCGATAACCAAGGAGGTTCGCAGAGTTCAGATCATCCCTGAGTTTGCTCAACGCATAGCAAAAGATGAGAAAGACCTGAATCAGCAGGGAGTAGACGCGCTCCGTGCTGTTCCGCCTCTTGCCGTGCGTGTCCAAGCGCTTACGACTTACACTACACAGGTAGTAGGCGAGGTAGAACGTGCGGCTGAGCAATCAAGTGATAACAGTGATGCGCGCCGCGTATTGCGTGATGAGTTGCGAAATGGTCGCGCAGAGATAGCAATGTCGGTGCAGGCTATCTCTGCTCTCTCGTGGGACTCGTTCGGCCAATCCCAACAGCGAGCGCTTGATCACTTGGCTCAAGAGGCCAATAAGGTCGCTGGCTCGTACTTTGTCTTGCGACGCATCGATCGAGAGAGTTCCGTAGTTCAAAAAACATATGATGTCCTGTTTGACGGGTTATTTAATCACCTTGGCTCAGCGATGTTTGCTCTTCTTGGGGTCTATATCGCAGCAGCGGCATATCGAGCGTTCCGTATTCAAACGTTCGAATCAGCCTTGATGATGTGTGCTGCCATAATTGTAATGCTGGGGCAGATTTCGTTTGGTAGAGAGATCTACGAGCACATGCCTGCTGTTCGTCAATGGTTACTAGAGGTTCCAAACAGTGCTGCCTTCAGAGCGATTCGCGTGGGAGCAGCAGTCGCTGGGCTTATGCTCGCTATTCGCATGTGGCTTTCGATCGAATCACGTTCATTTTCTTCGGGGAAGAAATAGCCATGAAATCAAGGCGCATTCTGTACCTGGTGATGATCGTAGCGGTAGCGCTACCGATACTCTTAGGGATATCTCAAAAGCCTTCTCGTCTCGTGTCAGCAGAGCGAATGTATCAGGTGCTGGATACGGTACAGGTCGGGGAGAAGCGAGTCGCGTTGGTGTGGTTCGACTTTGGACCCAACACTATCGCAGAAAATAAGCCCCAAGCTGAAGTTATACTCGAGCACCTGTTTCGGCGCCGAATACCCGTATTGCTTCTTTCGCAATATCAGCAGGCGGAGCGGTTTCTTACCACTATTCCTGTTGAGATAGCGACGCGACTTGAGCGGGAGATGCCGGGGCAGACGTGGAGATACGGTGAGGCGTGGATTAACGGCGGGTTTCGGCCGGGCGGAGCTATCTTTATGCAGTCGCTTGCGAGTGCGGGAGATATATCAAAGTTTCTTGGTCGCGATGTGAGTGGAATGCCTATTACACACTATCCTCGTTTTGCATCTGTGGGTGACTTAAAGGGAGTGGCACTTGTGGGGCACGTAACGGGACTCACTGGAGTGTTTGATTCGATAGTGCAATTTCTTCAAAAGGGTGATTATCGACCAACGTTGGTGCACGGATGTACATCGATAACGATTCCGGAGGCCTACATCTTTCTCGATTCTGGACAGCTTAACGGGTTGCTTGAGGGGATAGCAGGGGCAGCATGGTATTCTGAGGTCCTTAAAACGCACTATCCTGCGACCGAGAATCGCGACCTGTTGGTTACTAATACGGCGCTTAGTACTGCACATCTAGTGCTCATAGGACTCATCGTGCTTGGCAACGTGATACCCCTTTTTGCGCGACTAAGGAGGAAGAGGAATGGATAGTACTTCACCGTGGTCAATGCTCTCTGTGTTGCTTGGTGGTGTAGCGACACTTGCTATCTTTAGCTTTCTTATCAAGGAGAATCCCTTCTATCGTTTCTTCGAGCACCTCTTTATCGGTATAGCTGCTGCCATCGGACCTATGCTCTTGGTGCGTGATTTTTTGTGGCCAGAGATAATACATCCGATGGTGGGAGGTGGTATCGATGTGTATCCAGACGGTACGCTCTCGCAGCCCTATCAGTCGCTCACTCTACTCTACCTTCTACCGATGGCCTTTGGGTGTCTGTACTACTGTGTATACTCAAAACGTTACGCGTGGCTTGTTAAAGTGGTGATCGGATTCTCGCTCGGAGCGAGCGGTGCGCTTTCTATTAAGGGCTTCTTTGCTGAAACTATCCCGCAGCTGCAAGGCAGCTTTAAACCGCTCGTTGTTATGGTCGATGGCCAGTTTGTATGGTTTGAGTCGTTCAATAACTGCCTCTTTGTGGGAATTTTGCTCCTTGTGTTAAACTACTTCCTCTTTACCTTCGGTAAGAGTGATTCCGTACAGAGTAAGATCGCTCCACTTGGTAGACCTCTTCTTATGGTGTGCTTTGGAGCGTTTTTCGGCTCAACCGTTATGGCACGACTGGCACTTTTAGTTGAGCGCATCCAGTTCCTGGTTCACGACTGGGCTAGTGCTGTCGGGTACGTAGTAGGTCTCAGGTGATGATGCGTACAGAAGCGTCGCAATTAAAAACAGTGCTCGTCACAGATTGTGGCTCAACGACCACTAAAGCTCTGCTCTTTGAGAAGAAGGAAGATCGGTGGCATCAGACATTTCGTGGAGAGGCGCCGACCACAGTTGAGGCCCCAGTTGCTGATGTTACGGTGGGTGCCTTACATGCTTTTAGCGAAGTTCAGGAATTAAGCAGTCGTCAAATTCTCTCAGGTGATGAGCAGTCGCCGTTTCAAGAAACTACTGACGATAGAAACAAAGGCATTGACCTCTATCTCTCCACGAGCTCAGCAGGAGGGGGGTTGCAGATGTTGGTTGCCGGCGTAGTTAAATCAATCACCACTGAGTCAGCGCAACGCGCAGCGCTTGGAGCAGGAGCTATCGTCATGGAGGCTATATCGGCTGATGATGGGCGCGAGGACCACGAGCGGGTTGAGCGAATCCGCCACATAAAGCCAGATATTGTTCTGATGACAGGAGGTGTAGACGGTGGCGCAACATCGCACGTCGTTGAGATGGCTGAGACACTTGTAGCTGCCGCTCCAAGGCCACGCTTTGGTGATACTCTCAAACTTCCGGTTATCTATGCCGGCAATTTTGAGGCAGCCGAGGAGGTAGAGAAGATCCTGTCTCGATTAGCGCAGGTTATCGTTGTTCCTAATGTACGTCCTTCCTTTGATACCGAGAATTTAGGGCCGGCCCGTGAAGCTATACACGAGTTTTTCCTGTCGCACGTTATGAGTCATTCCCCTGGCTACGGAAAACTTATGGCGTGGACCCCGGTACCGATCATGCCAACACCAGCAGCAGTCGGTGTGGTAGTTGAGAAGTATGCCCATCAGACAAAGCAGAACGTGTTGTGTGTCGATATTGGGGGTGCGACCACTGATGTTTTCTCGGTTTTCTCAGATCGCACTGGGAAACAGATATTTAATAGAACGGTAAGCGCAAACCTGGGGATGAGTTACTCCGTAGCAAATGTGCTGGTTGAGGCCGGAGCACCGAACATAAGTCGGTGGTTACCTTTTACTCTCTCCGATGCTGAAGTTCGTGACCGTTTGCGAAATAAGATGATTAGACCAACCTCGATTCCTCAGACGGAGGAGGATCTTTGGTTGGAGCAGGCCGTATGCAGGGAGGCATTACGACTCTCACTGATGCATCATCGTTCGCTTGCTGTTGGGCTGGAAGAGAACCACGAGCGAGGCATAGCCGATGTTTTTAAGCAGGCGTCAAATCGTTATGACCTTGTCGATATGATGCGCCTTGATTTGGTGATTGGTTCAGGAGGTGTCTTAAGCCATGCTCCTAACCGAATGCAAGCGGCTTTGATGATGATCGATGGATTCGGTCTCCAGGGAGTAACGCAACTTGCAGTGGATTCGATATTCATGATGCCGCATCTAGGGGTGTTTGCATCGGTTCATCCTCAGGCGGCATATGAGATATTTGAGCACGACTGCATAGTGCATCTTGGATGCTCTATTGTTCCCGTGTGGAAGGCGTCCAAGAAAGTAAGCGGAGATCTAGCGGAGGTATTCCTTGATGGAACGCGAGTGGGAGTTGTGGCAAGCCACACGGTGAGCCGGATCGTTACCCCAGCAACGGGTATAGCAAGCCTAAAGGTTGTTCCTCTTCACGGTGCAGTTGATGTTGGTGCTGGACCCGGCGCAGTATGTGAAAGGCGGATAACGTGTGGCGAGTGTGGAATCGTGTGTGATGGGCGCGGAGCTGGCGACGCTGCCGTGCAGAGAGACCCTACCTCGTTTCAGCGCACTGTATACACTAACCTGGGGCTGATTCGCTGATATGGCTAAAAATGCGTTCGCACCAGGATTACAGATATCATCAAAGATAGTCTTGCGTAGGCGCCGTGAATTGCCCCTGGCTGGACAGGTGCTGGTGCGCGTCGGTGATACTGTAAGCGGAGATCAGATAGTCGCGCGTGCTGAATTGGAAGGAGACCTCCGTATCGTGCGCGTCGCTGAGGCGATCGGCATATCAGCCGAGGATGTCGGAAATCGCGCGAAGGTAGCTGTAGGCGATAACGTAACCGAGGGGCAGACCCTTGCCGAGATGCGGGGGTTGTGGGGATTGTGTAGAAGTACTGTAGTGAGCCCGATGTCAGGAAGGATCGAGTTTATCTCGTCTTCAACGGGCCATGTTGGTGTGCGAGCAGCTCCGCGTACTTTGGAGCTTTCGGCCTACGTCTCAGGGAGTGTCGTTGAGGTTGAGGCAGGGCGATCAGTTATCATCGAAACCACAGCTACTTTTGTGCAGGGGATCTTTGGGGTCGGAGGAGAGCGCATCGGCAGACTCGTTGTTTTGCCCGTCGATCCTGCTGAAAAAGTGACCGAATCTCATATACCTGCCATGTGTGAAGGAGCCGTGCTCGTTGGAGGGCATTCACCCTCTTACGAAGCGCTTAGTCTGGCAGCATCTCGTGGTGCAGTAGGGTTTGTTACCGGCTCAGTCGACGATGCAGTCTTGCGAAGCTACATCGGATACGACCTTGGTGTTGCACTTACCGGCGATGAAGCGGTCCCCATGTCACTGATAATCACAGAGGGTTTTGGCTCAATACCAATGAGCACTCGAATTATCGCAACTTTAACGCCAGTCAGTGGAAGTAAGGTCTCTATCAACGGTGCCACTCAGGTTCGAGCAGGGGCGCAGCGGCCGGAAGTAATCGTATGGGCCACGGCGGGCGCGAACGATGCCGTACACGATTCGCCCAAAGTATTGGAGATTGGTGCTCGAGTTCGTTTGATCCGCGTGCCCTACTTTGGATCTCGCGGGACGGTTAGCGAGCTGCCGCATGAGCTTAGACAGCTTGAGACCGGCGCGATGGCGCGTGTGTTGTGTGCGAGGCTTGATGATGGAATAGATGTAGTAGTTCCTCGAGCTAATGTTGAGCTGGAATAGGGGTAATAGGTATGGCTACTGCAAAACTCGGCGTGTCCACAAAAGTAGCAGTGCTTGTCGTTCTTGGGACTCTCCTTAGCATTGCACTCTTTGCTTCTCGCACGCCGCCCCAGCTTGAGGAGATCCCGCTTCCGAAGGTGATGCGGATTGCGGGCGAGGATAAGGCTCTGCACCTCGAAGTGCCAATCCTGCGCTACAAACGCTCACGCGACGATAGTCTCACAGTCGACTTCCTCGGTGCCGTTCATATCGGCGAGACTCGATACTATCAGGAACTGAATGAGCTCTTTAAGAGTTATGATGCGGTGCTATTTGAACTCATAGCGGATATCCCCAAAGATGCAAAGATCGAGCAGGGGCCAAAGAGGCAGGATTCCTCACTTGGCTCTGTGCAGCGCACGATGGCTGAGGTATGTGGACTTTCCTTTCAGCTTGATCACATCGATTACAGTCCTGCAAATTTTGTTCATGCCGATCTTTCGCCGCAGAAACTTCAAGAGGCCATGAGTGCGCGTGGGGAAACTCCCCTAAAGCTCATCTTTAAGTTAGTAAAGCTTTCATTTGATCCAGCCTTTAATAAGCGACTGGAGGAGTCTGGTATTACGGCCTCGGGTCTTGAAGGGATCAATCCGCTCTTAGTTATCCTCCGTGGTCCAACTGAGGCGGAGCGAGCAAAGATAAAGAGATTTATGGCGCAAGGACTGGTTGCTTCAGAGGCCGTGCTTTCAGCGCTTGAAGGGGAGAGCGGAGTTTCCTTAATTGATGACCGAAATGCCGCTATTGTTGATGTGCTTCGTTCAGAGATAGCCGCTGGGAAAAAGCGGATTGGCATATTCTATGGAGCAGGGCATGCACCCGATCTCCACGAGCGGTTACGCAAAGAGCTTGGCCTCAAGCTCCTTGAAGTTGAGTGGTTGCAGGCCTGGGATGTGGGGTAATAGAAGTAGTACTACTTCCCAATTTTTTGTGCTTCACTTAAGCCCCTTCTTTCGAAATCCAGAGTTTGCGCGGGTGGTAAGTCCTTTAGAGATTGCGGAGAATCTGGTGAGCAGTTGGTCTGGGGGTGCTTGGAGTGCGTCCGTCTGAGTGTTTGTGTGTAGAGGTGGGAGAGCTACGCCCTGTGTCAGAAGACAATACAGGAGATGCTCTTGTAGATCGTAGAAGGAGATGGGCTTTGCTAGTACCGACGATACGTTTAATGCTCGGGCTTCGATAAGAATATCCTCAGAAGGTGCGCTTGTAATTAATACAAAGATTGCATCATGTGTCTCAGGTGTAGAGCGGATAAGCTTGAGGAGGTCAAAACCGCTTCCATCCGCGAGGTAGAGGTCTCCGATTATTACATCAGCCGGCTCTCTCTGTATTCGCTGCTTTGCTCGGGCAAGCGATGTGCAACGAGTAACATTTCGTGACGTGACCCCAAAAGCTTTTAAGAGTTCAAATATAGCGTCACACGTGGCCCGTATATCGTCGACTACCAGAAATTTTAACCTAGAAAGTAGAACTTCTGAGTGTGCTTGTAGGGATTCAGTTACCTGCCAGCGCATTGTAAATGGTTGAGAGTTATCGACTGAGACGCTTGCTAATGTTGCCTGTGGGGCAATTGAGATACTTTCGTCTCGCGCGAGAGTTTGCTCCTGATTGTCACCCTTGGGTCGCAGCCTTTCATCCATTGTGTCCTTATCTAGCCCCATCTCCACCAGCTGGTCGGTCGGAGGAGAAGGTGCGATGCTAAAGGACTATTGGCGTTTTCAAGAAAAAGGCTTGGAGAATGTCAGTTGTTCGTAGGTTCTCAGCCTATCGTTAACAGAAGATCTCTTAATGTCGGGCAGGGTTTCTCGTAGCAAGGTTGCTATCGCGACTGCTCTGATCGCCAGCGTTTGACAGTCGTAGAGATGTACGCCTCGGCCGACTGATTTTGAAGTTTATCCTCGCTTAAGAAGTCAAATTGAGGTTTAGGCGGAAATATTCCCGAGATCTTTAATCCATACTTCGCCAAGTTGTGAGAGACCGCGTAGCTGCCGATCTTGCGGTAGTCTCCGTCTCTAATAAGACGAGCATACTGACTAAAAGGACCGCCAAGTGGCTCCCACAAATCATGGGTAATATTGTGCGCTAAGATGATGCTATCAGATATTCCAAGGTCTCTTTCGTTGCGCTCGAAGTATATATTGCCGGCGGTCTCAAACTGCATGTGGGCTCCGTAGGAAATCGTCGTCCCCACATGGTCGGGGCTCATGTAGCTTGAGGGATCTGGTAAAGTCTCTCCCAAGAGCACACCGGCACCCAAGTGCATATTCCAATCATAGGATGCGCCCGCTTCGAAAATCTGCATCAGTTCATAGTTTACTGGAAAGTCAGGAAACTTTCGTTGAGAGATGATATTAAGTGTCGCACCTATTCGCCTAGCGTAGTCGCGAACCATCTGTAGGGAGATGCTTTCAAAGGGAAGCTCATAGCCCGGGATGTGAATGAAGTGTATGCAGGTGGTCATAGTGTCAGATGATTGTACGCGTGCCTGTGCTTAGTTCACTTCCTTACATTAAACCCCAGTTCCGCAGAGTGGCAAAAGCTATCTCTTCTGGTCGTTGAACTTCTTTGCTGGTGGTATTTACGTGAAAAAAGTCATCACCCTCATCAAATATCCCCATAATTTCGAGTCCATATTTCGCCATGTTTCGCGAAAGGCAGTATTCGCCGGTACGCCAATAGTTAGCTCCTTCAAACATCGGCGCATAGTCCTCAAAAGCTCCGGGGAGCGGCTCCCAGAGGTCATGCGTGTGTCTTGTAGTCACCACGAAGCTCTCCACGATACCGTAATGTCTGCCGTCCCGACGAAAGTACTTATCTTGAGAAATATCAAATGCTTTAGCGATATCGTAATACCACCAATTACCGACCTTGGTAGGAGGGTGTCGCAGCGTAATATCCGCTGTAGATGGATGAATGAGGATGTCGGCATCTATACTGAAGTTCCAGTCATAGGATCGACCGATCTCATAGATCCGCTGCTTTTCACATACGACGGGCCATGAGGGCTTGGCCCTATCTTGGATTAGATTGAAGTCGGCCTTAATTTTGTCGGCGTAGGCCTTAAGGTTAGGAATGGTGAGTGAGCACATCTCCGGCTGATAATCCGGCGTTGCCACTACATGTATGCATTTCTTCGTTGCCATAGAACAGCGATATATTGTCATCAGACGGGCTTCATCAGATGCCCGTATCAGCAAAAACCCTCAGCACTAAATCCAAAACTTCCTGCATCTTAACGATCGATATACTAAGATACTTTATAGGGCTTAAGGATTCATCTGAATATGTGCGCAGCTCCCCGAAAGTGCGTCTATGTCGTAGCGACTCCTGGCTACGCACCTGAGATGTGTTCCATAACTCTGCCCACGATACGTCGTTTTGCTGAGCGGGTCGGTGCTGACTTCAAGATCATTTCGGAGCGCAAGTTTCCCTCGTTTCCGGTAAATTACGAACGTCTCCAAATCTATGAGTTGGGCCGAGATTATGATTGGAACATCAACATAGATGCAGATATCGTAATTGGAGACGAACTGGTAGATCCATGCGAACGGCTAACCGAGAGTCATGTCGGGCTCGTGATGCTGTTTGACCTGGATGATTACATTGATACAACTGGCAATAAATACTTTCAACGTGATGGGCGCAAAATCGGTATCGTTGATACGTTAGTTGTTACTTCGAGACTGACCCATGATCTGTGGGAGCCGCTTACTGGTGAATTTGAGAGTTATACGCCCTTCTTCCGAGATGGAGTGACAAGACGTATCTCAGAGTATTGCCTCTCGCAAAATGTCGCTAAATACGGACTTAGATACAGCGGTCTTTACAAAACGGGAGAGCCCATTTTTCACATCGACTATACATCTTCCAACAAAGATGATTGTGCAGAGCTTGCGTTGGATAAACTGCGTGAGTGGGGTTGTAAAACGACTACTTAGGTCTTCACGATGAGCATAACCGGTGCAGAGAAGAAGCTAACAGTGTGTGTATACCTCTCAGGGGTTTCGCCCCAACGCGCATTCACTCTACTTGAAGTGCTGCATGCAACTTCAGGGCTTGGTACGCGGTGGGATGCTATCATAGGGATTGATTCAATCAGCTACGACCTGGCTCATTTTACTCGCATCAATCATGACCGCGGAAGTAAGGCTACCTTCATTGAAACTAAGGCTTCGGTGGGCAAGGAGAGATTTTTCCTCTCGATGGTAGCAAATGTACGCTCTCATTATATTCTCCTGATGGATGAACACGTTGTGCTCAGCAAGGACTGGTTGCAACGCGTGGAAGACTTTTTGGCAAGGATGAAGCCGGCAGGGATAGCTGGTCTTCCGTTGACAGGAGAGGTACATAGCAGGGCAAGCGGGTTACCAGAGGGCATTCCACTGCTTAACGGTTCAGCTATCATTGTAAAGACTTCGTTTCTGAGAGCGTATGAGGGGTCAACGGCTTCCTCAATCGCTGAGTCAGAGTGCTCTCTCTTCGACTCGGCTATTCAAGAATCACTGGGCATCGATGATAAGTCGAGTCAGTGCTTTGATCCCCGGACACTGCAACTGAGCTACGGATTAATCGAGAGGGATCGACCCCCATCGGATGTACGCCCCTTGCTTTCGGCGTGTATCTGTACCTATGGCGACCATCCTGACCTTATCCTCAGGTGTCTAGATAGTATTCTCCGTGAGTCTCTGTTCGCTGATGATATGGAGGTCATCGTTGGATGCAACAGTGTGTCGAAGCGAGTGATGGAGGAGATAGACCACCGCTATAAGCGGGATCGAATTACAGCTCTCATTCGCGCGCCGATTAACTTCAATAAAGCTGGCATCCAGCGATTTACCTTCCGTCTGGCACGCGGGATGTACCTCTTGTCGTTGGATGACGACATGTACTTTACCGGCGGTTGGTTCCCTCGCTTAAAACAGTTCCTCCTTAAGAGTCACCCCTTCGAGGCAGCCGGGCGGCTCTTTGAACTCTCTTCGCGGCGTGGATGGTCGGGAAAAAAGAAGCCCTATCGTGAGTGTGTCGAGCGCAAAAAGTGGTGGAGAGGGAAATTACCCTTTGATGAGCAGGTTCGTTTCCCAGCTGGACAATGCTTTCTCGCTCGACGAGCATTCGTAGTGGAGAATGACTACCCAGATCTAGGCATGAAGATCGACTGGGACGATGTCCTGCTCGGAGATATGATTACTCAGCTTGACGGCTCGCAGATATTTTTCTCTGACGAGCTACACAAACATATTGTTATTGATGACATCGCTTCCCGTGGTCAGCACGGCGGTGGTTAATTGAACGGAAGAGAAATGGCTTTATTCAGCAGCAGGTTTCCAGTTCTACTCGAGGTATGCATGCGGCATCTGCTCGTGAAGAATGTTGCGCCGTGTGCGGCTATTGCGTCCGAGGTTCTCTCTCTTTGTCCGAACGAAAAAATATTTCAGATTATTCTTGCTACAGCTAAGCGTGCTCCAGTAGCTGAGTCTGCCTGTGATGAAGGGCATCAAGCGCTCGAAGGTAGCTCGCAACAGGCACTAGAAGAAGCTTGTGCCTCCCTGGAGAGCTCCATTCAGACTGCGCCGGAGGAACATGCTCTATATAGGCGACTGGCTCATGTGTATGAGTGCCTAGGTCAGCATCGTGAGGCTGCATGGATGTATGTGCTATGCGCGACGAGTGCTCCGAGGTCAGTCTCAGCGCATGAGGGGTTGCTGCGATGTTACCTCTATCTGCGGGCTGTTGCAGAGGTGCTTCAGGCGGTTCAGCAGTGCGTACGTCTCGCCTCGGCGGATGGTGAGTGGTTAGCTCGATTAGCAAAGGCTCTGATAAGCATAGATCAGCGTGAACGAGCAAAAGATCTCTGCCTTCAAGCGCTTGGAAATCTGGATGAGCCCGCCCGTGTTCCGGTATATCTGACTCTCGGAGAGCTTGAAAAGGAATGTGAAAAGTATGACGCGAGTGAGGAATGGTTTCGACGAGCATTGCAGGTGTCACCGCTAGACTATTCGATTCAGCGAGAAGTATTCGGTGTGCTGCTCAGCGCGGGAAGGACGGTCTCGGCTAAAAAGGCGGTAGATGAATTCTTTGCCCACAATCCCAAGTCTCTCAGCCTCTTTTTCCTGAAAGTATCTCTCGAGCTTCAGCCTGTGTACACCTCCCCGGAGCATGTTGCGCAGGCGCGAGCAGCAGTGGTTGAGGGGCTTCGTATCATTAAAGAGACGTTGCCGACGATGCCTGAGCGGATGGTTCCGGTGCTTGAACATATTCTGGATAACCTCAATTTCCTCTTTTACCTTCCCTACCAGGGGCAGAGCGTTGTGGCGGTTCAGCGAACGGTTGCAGAGATCTGCTATGATGCGATGCAGCGATTTATGCCGCTGCCACCACTTGAGCCTCGTGCACCGCTTGTGGGTCGCAAGATACGACTGGGGATAGCTTCTGGTTTCTTTAGAGACCACTCTAACTACAAGATCCCGATTAAGGGCTGGATGAAGGAACTTGATAGAGATTCATTTGAGACGTTTGGATACCACTTCTCATCGCGAATTGACGCGAAGACCGAGGAGGCAACCGCATACTTTGACCACTTCGAGCAACGGGAGCGTTCGCTGCGAGAATGGATCGATACAATTCGCGCCGATAAACTTGATGTTCTTATCTTCCCGGAAGTCGGAATGGATCCGATGACCCGCAAGGTAGCGTGTTTTAGGCTTGCTCCAGTGCAAGTCAACTCATGGGGACATCCGGTGACTTCAGGTCTTCCGACGATGGATTATTTCCTGTCAAGCGATCTGATGGAGGGCCCGCAAGCTGACAAAGAGTATACCGAAAAGCTGATACGTCTTCCCCTTCTATCGATTAATTACGAGCCTCCAAAACGTACGCTACTGCCTCTGAGCCGGGCTACGATAGGTATAAGAGAGGAGTCGACTGCATATTGGTGTTGTCAGGTTATCTATAAACAGCTTCCTCAATTCGATTGGGTATACCCTGAGATAGCAGCTCGGGTCCCAAATTCCCAGTTTGTGTTTATTACGATACAACCCAACAGTGAAACAGCTCTCGTCTTTAAGCAGCGATTACAGCGGGCTTTTGAGGCCAAGGGCCTGAGCGCCGAAAAACACCTGCTTTTTTTGTCAGGGTTAAAGGGGGATGAATTTGCCACCTGCGCTTCCCTGTGCGACTTAAGCCTTGATTCCTTTGAGTGGTCCGGCTGCAATTCGTCCCTTGAAACGTTGGCGCAAGGTGTTCCGGTGATCAGCTGCCCCGGCTCATTCATGCGTGGGAGACATACGGAGGCGATTCTGCGAGTGATGCGGTGCGAGGAGTTAATAGCATCAAATCCGACTGACTATATAGAACTCGCAGTCTCTTTAAGCTCAGATCTCGCTAGACGGAAGGCTATATCCAAAAAAGTGAGAGAAAACATACACCTAGCGTACGGCGACACATCCTGTGTTCGAGAGCTTGAGGGGTACCTTAAAGAGTGGGCCCAGGCAGCCATATCGGCGGGGTCTCTCTAGCAGGAGCGACCCAAGATCCGCTTTTGCAGTAGGGAGGGTTTTTGTCGCGCTTCCCTAAGTCCCTGTTAGCATTGTGTAATAAGACATTAATTTTATTGCAAAAATACCGACCTAGTTTTGTTAAGTCATTTGCAAAATGAACCGATTCTGATGACGTTAGGGTGGATTTTTCCACCAACGCACGGTTGCGAAAATAGCTCACGGAGATGGCAGACTTTAGGACTCGCATCGGGAAGGGACTTTCGCGCTTCGGATTTGGAGGCAAGGGCGAGGTGCGCAAAAAGCCTTCGATTAATCTCCCGAGGGCTGAGGCGAAAACCGATTCCGTTCTCGACCAACCTAAAGATAAGAAGAAGACAAAGACCATCGAAACCAACGATGCGGCGGCTATCTCCGGTCTTCGAACGGTAGGCCTGCTCGAGGGTAAGTTGCGGGGATTGCTATCGAGCGCCCAAGACTACGCCAAGGCGTGGAGGGCTGCAGTTCAACGGGGAGATAGCTATCAACAAGCCCAATTATCGAATGCTCTTGAGAGCATTGAGCAAGAGTGGAACACCATGCGTGGTGGGGACACCGGCTTCAACACCGGTGACTTAGATGCTCTCCTGAGTCAATCAAGCATTAAAAGATATGAACTCCAAACCGTTCAGGCATCTTCTAACCTGTTTTCAAATTCATCGTCGTCTGTTGATGTAGCACTTGGCGTTATTAATACATCATCGGTTGGACTCTCACTTTCTTCTCAAAGCGTCGATGTACAGCTAACAAACCTAAACACCTCGTCGATCCAGCTCTCTTTCTCCTCATCGAGTCTTGATACGGCGTTGAACACTCTCAATACGTCGTCTAATAGTGTATCTAACTCGTCATCCAGTGTTGATGTCGCGCTTAATGTTCTGAATACGTCATCGAATAGTGTTTCTAATTCATCGGCGAGCGTCGATGCTGCCCTCAGCACGTTGAATACGTCATCGAATAGTGTTTCTAATTCATCAGCGAGCGTCGATGCTGCCCTCAGCACCTTGAATACGTCATCGAATAGTGTTTCCAACTCATCGGCGAGCGTCGATGCAGCGCTTAGCACGTTGAATACGTCATCGAATAGTGTTTCTAATTCATCGGCGAGTGTCGATGCTGCGCTTAGCACGTTGAATACGTCATCGAATAGTGTTTCTAATTCATCGGCG
>JBIKKT010000041.1:0-32997 GCA_044360195.1 Bdellovibrionota bacterium
TCATCTTGTATTGAGAGTTTCTCAAGAGAGAGGGGCGAACGCTCTATGTAGCGAGCGACGAATTGTTCACTCTCTTTGTCGTGGAAGGGGTCCCCTAGCCATACCCCGAAGCCCGTATGGTCTTGTGCTGGTGGTTCAAAGCACCTCCAGCTTACCCTTGGAAGCCTCCTTGAAGAGGAAACCCCTCCGGCACTAACCGAGACAGTTACCGAGACAGTTAAAGAGTACCAACGACGGGTTAAGCCAGAGAAACAACTTGAGTCTGGCGAGGATGAGAGTGGTCTTCGGTTCTCCTCGGATGTTCCCGTAAAGACGATCACTCTGAAGCCAGAAGAAGCTGGCGATCTCGAGGAAGAAGAAGATTACGAGGTTATCGGTGAGAAGGTCACGCACCGACTAGCGCAGAGACCCGCTTCCTATGTGGTGTTAAAGTACGTCCGTCCTGTTGTGAAGCTCAAGACTGCTGAGGTTGTATCTCACCCAGCACCTTCTGGAGTGTTCGACAGAAGCTTGGCCGATGTAAGCCTTGTCGCTGGAATCCTGGTCGATAAGTTCCAGTATCACTTACCTCTCTACCGGCAGCACCAAAGGCGTACAGCCGGTGGGATTACGATTTCGAGGCAGACCCTCACGAACTTTGTGGGTAGAGCTGCGGATCTTCTTGCCCCTGTCTACTACGCGCAGCTCTCCTCAATCCTACAAAGCAAGGTGCTCGCGATGGATGAGACCCCGATCAAAGCTGGACAAGCTGGTAAGGGCAAACTCCACCAAGGCTTCTTCTGGCCCCTCTACGGGGATAAGGACGAAGTCGCATTCCCGTATGGAGCTACCAGAGCGCTTACGCAAGCGCAGGAGATCTTAGGAGAGTTCGCTGGCACCCTTGTCACGGATGGCTACGGTGTCTATTCCCGTTATACATCCAAGGTCACCGGAGTTTCTCACGCCACCTGCTGGGCACATACCCGCAGGAAATTCATAGAGGCTGAAATTTCAGATCCTCGTCGCTGCCAGAAGGCGCTCGAGTACATCAGAGTGCTTTACGAGATTGAGGAATCGGTTCGAGAGGGTGACTCTGAGGATATCCTGCGTGCTCGTCGGGAGCGATCGCTACCGATTGTCGAGGAGTTCTTTGATTGGCTTGGCATGGAGCTTACCGATCTTACGATTCTGCCGTCGTCTCCGTTCTCGAAAGCGGCTTCGTATGCGATTGAGCGTAAAGGATCTCTGTCTGTATATCTCTCAGACTCGGATGTCCCAATTGATACCAATCACCTCGAGCGGGCGCTCCGACCGATTCCGATGGGGCGCAAGAACTGGCTCTTCTGCTGGACGGAGGTTGGCGCAGAGTATGTCGGGAAGATACAGTCCCTACTTGTTACGTGTCGGATACACGGAATCAATCCCTACACCTATTTCGTTGATGTGCTTCAGCGGATCTCTATCACCAAAGCGGCGGATGTCGCTGACCTGACGCCAATTCGGTGGAAGGAGCTCTTTGCTCATCAACCACTTAAATCCCATCTTGAGATGCAATAGCGCCGGTCAGTGGACGGTTACTTACGGACGGTATTCCTGTAGGCGTAGAGGCGAACGCGCTAAGCTTGCTCCTCTTCAAGCTGAAGAAACTGAGAGCGACTATAAGAGGGAATTCCGCAAGAGTAGTTGGGCCGCGTGCATAAAGCGAATCTATGAGGTGGACCCCCTAGAGTGTCCCAGGTGCAAGGCACAGATGAGGATCATAGCCTTTATCCAGGACCAACACGCCATAAAGGACATCATGAAGGCTCAAGGGATCGCTGACTTTAGAGCGCCTCCTCCAATCCCTAAGTTCATCGATACCTCTCACGCTATCGATGATCTCCCCTCCTACGACTCCTTCGAGCCGGCGCCTGATGACTTCTAAAACCCGCTTCCTCTGTCACGGAAAGGCAGGAGTGCGTGTCTCACGCCATTTTTGGCGACTTTTGTCTCTGTACCGGGGCTACAGTACGGAGCGAGCGAGAAACCCGCTAAGGTAGAGCCACCACCAGTCGAAAATAACCATCAGATAACAAGGTGTGACACCCCGAATCGGGGTCACTAGATACACGTATGCCCTGCGAAGCGGAGAACGCAAAAATCTGGTAGGCGGAAAAACTAGTGCTTCACGACATTGGCAAGCTTGGGCATCGATGGTGGAAACAAGCCAGGGGGATACGGCACTGTCACATCCCCCAAGCCCCACATCTCCCGTACCTCTCTTGCCTTCTGCATGAGCAACTTAAAAAATCTGATAAACTCAACACGCACACTGCGCTTCTCTGATAGGCACCACATGCGCCGCCCTGTCCGTTTTGGGCGGTAAGTGGTATCAAGCACCTCAGCCATAAGGCGCTCTCGCCCCAGCACACGCTTCTTTTCGCGCACCCTCTTCTTCTCGGCTCTGTCCTCAAGGAGTCTAACACGGGAAACTAGCCGGCCATTAATCTTCTGCTGCTCCTCAGGCGAGCGATAGCCAAACGCCTCCATCCACGCATTCGGCTCAAGGGTAAAGGTCTGCATCTCGCTAGCCTGCTCTAGAATTTCTGCTGCACGCTTGGTGTACCCCCTCAGGTTGTTGGCATCCCTGGTCACTACAGAGAAGTGAAAGCGTCGCAACCGCTTCCATTGACGAGTAAAGTTACCAGACTGGAACATCTTCCAGGAGGAGAACCCCGGGTATCTGTCGATACTGCTTTCTAGGTTGTCCTTGGCAGGATTAGAGTATAAGTACGCAATCGCTATGAGCGCTCTAGTTGGGGTGAGTACGATTGGACTGTCGTAACTTTCGCACCATACGGTGCGCTTGTTTCGGCCCAGGAGCCGATTAATCATGTGTGCTGACTCTGTCTTAAAGCATCGCATGAATGCGTGGACATCGTCCGGGTTTATGACCACCAGGATGATATGAACATGGGTAGCCTCTACCAGGATATGGCATAGTTTAACTGGGTGCAGCTCCATAGCGCGCGCAAGGCAGCTCTTAATAATAGCCTCGCAAAGAGGATTTGCCAAAAGCAGCAGCCCTTCCTCCAAGCTAAACGTGCAAAATAGAACGCTCCCGTGAGGGTGGTATTTCATTTTCTTTTTAGATTTTCTGGACATGCATTTATATTCGAGAGGAGCGCTCAAGAGTTGCTAACTAAGTTGGGGAAAAAGTAGCCCCGGTACAGGACCGGACAGGAAAAAGTAGCCCCGGTACAGGACCGGACAGGAGAACAACAGGAAAAGTAGCCCCGGTACAGAACAATAAGGTAATGATATTGAAGCTGTCCGGTGTCTTTTCGAGAATTGGCTAGTGAGCTTGGGGCTAACTAGCCGCTCAGATTCCATAATTAAAAGATCACTGACCAATATCAAATAAACCCGGCGATATATTGCCGCGTCGGACCAAAATTCCTTTATACGCCTCCAAAAGCGCGATCTTAAACTTTGGAAGCGAAGTTGTGTTGCTAGTATCATTCAGGTACGTAACCAATCGTTCTAATGAATCTCCTTTCATCTCTGGATCAAACCCCGCCAGATTCGCTCGACCGAACTCCCCTACTCCCGCAATGGCACACTGCTTCGAGAGCTCGTAGCGCTGTGGTGTTGTAGATAAAACATCGAGGACGCTGTAAAGGATCTCTCGCGGTGGAGTAACCACCAACGACCAGTAGTCAGAATAAGCCTCCTCAACCTGATTATCCGTCTGACGAGTTCGCCCGGACGCCACCGCATTACGGAGCTTGAGATGCCCCAACTCATTGGCCAACAGAGTCCTAAAAAACACCGGTAGACTGCGCTCGTCTGCCCTTTCGTCATGCAGAAGCAGCGGAACATTCACGTAGATATTACCGTCAAATCCAACCGAGCCATAAAGCTGGTCGTGGTGTTGCGTGAAAGCTACCGGATGCAAGGCGCGCATTTTTGCCGAACTAGCGTTCATCCCCAAGATACGCTTCACCTCTACGAGTTCAGGAGAGTCCTTAGCTTCGCCAAGCGAAAAAAGGGTTGCGCCCAAGTAGACCTTATCATCCACTACCATCTGACTGATATAGAGGTGATAACCCGCATCGTTTAACTCACTGAAGAATGCTCGTCCCCTATCATCTTTCGGTTGGTATGAATGCCCTAAGACCTCCTCACTTACTGATTTGAAGATCGTATTGATATGATCGTTGAGCCCACTCTCGTTCAACCATACCCCCTGCTTTTTAAAAAGATCGCTCTGAGCGTGCGATACTTCCTTCATCGCAGCCCATGTGCCAGAAAATGATGATTGGGGCTTTGATGCCCCCGATGGCATTCTGAGTGCACCGAGTCGATCGGTGGCTAAAGGAGCCGGCGGTTGATTCGTGTCCGCATCCACTACTGCTTTAGTCCCACCGTCACGCTCGCATGAGGTGGGCGTTAGCAAGATACCAGTACAGGCGGCAGCAAGAGACGGTTTCATAGCCGAACTATACGCTATAACTCAGACTAAGGAAGAATCAGATACCGCTCCCAGCGAACATCCGCCAAGGTTAAGACAATTCACTCCATCATCAGAAACTTACTGGAGGGAGCTACTTTTCTGGTAATAGTGGAGAGAAAAGAGATCGGCGGCTAGACTTTCGTACCGCCGATTCCAGCGCACTCAACCCGCTGAAGCGCGGAGTTACAGCGGCTGATGATTCGGTTCATGGCCCTACGGCAGGCAAACGCCCCCAAAGCCATCACGATCAAGACAGGCACAGATTCAAGAGCCGCACCTGCCAAGTGTTTCATCATGTTTAACCTCCTGTTTAACCTCCGCCACCATGACGGAAGCTTCCAGCGCCCGCTCGAAGCTTCCGTCACATGACCTCTCCACTACCCCAGAAAAATGTAGCAGATGGAACGCTATCAGGCGGCCATGGCCCAGTCTAGAGGCCCACCGAGAACTCACCGCATTGCTGTTTGCTTGGGTATCTTTTGGAAGGTTTGTAGTGCGGGAATTTACAGTTTGCGCCCCACTACTAGTTGCCTGCCGTTCACTGACTCCGACCTCCTAGCAGAACCTGAATCAGCTCAGCAAAGTCTCTCACTGCAAAATCTTCTTCGCCCGACGCATCAATCCCAAATTGAATCGCATGCAACCCTGCCTTGCGCGCGGCCAGCACATCGAGCTCGCGATTATTCCCAATGTGCAGCAGCCCTGCTGTCGGAACCCCGATCCTTTTGGAGATTTCAAGAAAGAAGTTCGGTGACGGCTTCTTCCACGCCAGATCGCCACTCACGAAGAGATATTCAAAGTGAGACGAGAGTCCAAGCTCTCGCACCACCTGCACAGTTCGTCTATCGTTGTTTGTCGCGGCAATTATCGGTATTCCCCGCTGTTTCATGAGAGACAGAAACTGCTCTGCTCCTGCAGCAACTCTTCTGGTAACTCCGCGCGAGAAAAAGTTATAAATGTCGCTAATTGCCCTTTCACGTAGCTCCACCGAACATGTAACACTAGCCCCCGCAAGAACGCGTCGCACAAACTCTTTCCACACCGCTTCCTCTCTTTCATGAGAAGTGGAGAAATTCCCGGCCACATTGAGGTACTCATCCTGAAAGGTACGCCACGTTGTACGGCACGACACATCGAGTGCTCTCTCATCAACTCCGACCCCCAGACCCGCTAGCACGTCCGAATAAGACCGGCCGAGCGACTCCTTTAGAGTAAAGAGGGTTCCATCAACGTCTAAAATAACTGCCTGGGCAACGTGGAAGAAATTTTTCATAGGGGCACACCAGCTCCGCAACAAGCCTCAGGTCCTTCCTATAACAACTCGATTGATTCTGATACTTACTATTTGAAACATACATTTCTGTGCCCTATTCTCTCTTCTCCTCCTAAATCTCGGCAGCCTCCAGATTTGATTAGCAATTGATACACCTTTACCATAGGAGAGGTGGAAGTTGCTCACCCTCACAGCCACACAGGTTTCCCGGTTTTTTGCTCGTAAATTCAACGGTTTTTGACACGTTTTACTGAGCTGCAACCTTGACGATAGCTCGGTTGCGATTATACTGACTCACTCTTATTTTTTCTTTGAGCGTATGAAGATACCTGGATTACACACCGCTTTTACAGCCAAGCAGTTGCTAATGACAGCAAAATCATCCGCGAACGCTATGGCTCTCTTGATCAGCTTCGCGCTTGTGTCGAGTCAGCTCTTCGCAGCGCGCATCGCCTCAGCAGATGATGAGCTCTCAACGCTCTCCCTAGGCGGGCCTCTGCCGGCAGCTACTGCTGATATCTCAGAGAGAAATATCGAACAGCGCGAAACGGAACTTAGAACCATCGAGGAGAACCTCCTCCAAAAGATTAACGGCGCACCTTCAGCAGCCCCAAAGAACACCCAGTCGGGGGCTAAGCGGGCCGAGCTAGAGCGCGAGAGCAATCCAAGCTCAGACAGCGAGAATCGAGCCCCAACTATTCGCACCGCCACATACACGGTCGATTCAACTCGGAGCGCCCGCAGATCTGCGGAAGAAAGTGAGCGCGCAGAAGCCCTCTCGCCTGAACGCGGCCCAACTCATTCAGTACCCGTTGAGCAGGCTCCAACGAAGGTATCTGCCGAACAGCGACTTTCGATCGCGGAGAGTCAAGTGACTATCCTTTCTCGAGAGCTTGAGACTTCCCGTCGTGGCCTGCGGTCAGCTGAAAAGCGCATAGAGGAGCTGTCTGACCTTGTTAAGGGCCGCGCTCAGAGTCCTCGAGCGATACATAACGATTTCTCATACGGCAGCGACCGTGAATCTCTACGCAACATTCGCTCGAGCCACACAGTTCCTCTCGACGAGAGCGAGGAAGAGGTGCAGTTAGAACCAACAATCCGCTCTCACTCCTCCTCTCGGGCTTCGATCACAGCTTCAAAAGCAGCTGTTCGAACCGGGCCAAGCAAAAGTGAGTCAATGCTCTTCCTTCTACCAGCTGGTTCGCAGGTGATAATCGACCGACGTTCCGGCGAGTGGTATCGCGTGGTAACAGATTCCGGTGCCCGCGGTTGGATCTTTGGGCAGTCACTCCTTTTTGATGATGGAGTACCAGCAGGGTCAGCCGTTCGGGTCAAAGCTGTGCGCAGCAAGTACGAGCCAACGCACCTGCGGTATTAACAAAGCTTTCACATAGCCGTAAGAAGCTTAACGATCTATAATCAGAGGATGCCAGGACAAGGCCTTCGACTCCGATTTCATATTGCTCGACACCGCTCACAGGGTTCGATAATTATCGCTCTCGTAGTAGCCCTCCTATTCTGTTACCTACCCCACCAAGCCTTAGCCCAATCACGAATGAGCAACGCCGGCATCTCTGGCAAGATGGGGCAGCTTATCAACGAGTTGGCAGAACTCTCGGAGCCGGCTTGCGCTCAGTCACGTTGCGAGATAACTCTCCCCTCTCTACCTTTTACTATCCGGATTCCTGGTTACTCAGGGGGCGCACAGGTCGTCCTCAATCGTGCGAAGGTGCTGAATAACATCCAGAGATCTTCTGCATCCTCAGAACAGAGCAACTCGCGCCCAATCTTGCTACGAGGTAAAGCTCGATTACGCCACCTTAGCGAAGCTAGGAGGGCCCCGTTCTGGGTACCGATTACAGCGGTGCTGTATCGAAGGGGCTCTGTGCCTGTTCTAGAATTCTCCCTACCGTATCGCCGAGCAACCGCGAGAACCGCACACGGCCTCGCTGTTGTAAGGTCTGTTGCTCAAGACACTCCAATTACATACCGGAACAACTCAACGATAACTCGCACGCCCAGTGCCTTCATATCTAACAAGACCTGTCGTGCAGCAGGGGCCGCTGCAAGCAGCCTCGTTTCGCATCAGAGCGCTACAGCAACCAGCGCAACAACAATAAACACTCGAGCGTCGTACAAGGTCGTATACCTGGCAACCGATTTTGATCCTCTCTTCTCTGATTCGCTAGGCTGCTTGAGCGATGCTGATTGTCACGACAGGATTCTATCAATAGTTCACCATGCAGCGGTGTTCTATGAATCTCAATTAGGTATGACTCTTGAAGTAGCACGACAGTTCGGCCCAACAGCGACTTACACAACATCCACCGACTCCGCCACTCTTCTGGATGACTTCTCCTTGAAGAATTCCACCAACCGCTCCAGCACATTCCACGATGGCGTCAACACCGGCGCAGATCTCATCGATCTGTATGCTCTCTTTACGGGTAGAGACATAGACGAGAATGTGATTGGACTCGCTTACCTGGGGCTTGGCTGTACCAACTCAGACCCATCGGGAGCAGCGCTCTTAGTGCAGCAGTTGTCGCGCGCCTTCAACCCAGTCGTTACTGCCCACGAGATAGGCCATGTTTTTAGTGCCGAGCATGCTAGTCAAGGCATCATGCTGGCCGGCCTCTCGGAACCCCTTCCAACAACATTTTCTTCTTTCAGTGTCAGCCAGATATCTTCCCACCGCTCTCAATTTTACGGAGAGTGTAGGCAGGGAAAAAGCGCTGGGGTTGGTAACTCAGTCGGCCAGCCCGTTACCCTGGGCATACGGAAGGGCACAGCAGGCAAGATAACGATTACGGCATCGACCACCGAACTTCAAACAGGGTGCTCGATTTCTATTCGCGCGGGCCAAACCGAGGCAGGTGCTTCTACTGGAACTCTCATCAAGAGATTCACACCTAATTCTCTCTCTACCTCATTCTCTGGCACTGTCAAAAGCCGCATACGCTCATCTAGCTCCTCCGGATCAAGAATATTCGTGCGCGCGCTCTACGGATGCTCTGACGGCTACCTGTACGGTCGTTCTCCCGTCGTTTCTTTTGACGCTAACACTCGCGCCGCTCGGGGCGGCTCCGCAGTAAACAGAACGAGCTGGATTAAAGCCTTCGATCGTGCCTTTCCATAATGAAGCGGCGCAAAACTCCACCCCTCTAGTAAACGGGGACAGCGAAGAGCGCTACATGACGAAGAAATAGAACTCGAGCAGGATTATCACGCCAAAGAGTGGCAGGCCCAGATATAGAAATAGATCAAACGGGTCAAGGGACTTGCTAAACGAAATCGGTCGACGTGGGCACTTCGGTGGCAGAAACGAAGACAACTCCCGGTCGGTAGGGAACGTACCAAACTTCACCGTAACGTCCACGTCGTCTACATCCTGGGAGCTAGCGACACTACTCTCACTGGGCTGCACGGCCGAATCGGAAGTTGCCATGGCCTCAGCAGTCATTTTAGCAGCGGCGGAATCAATAAGATCAACTTTCGGAGCAGGCTTCAAGATCTCTTCAAAGTGTTCCTCGAAATACTCTCGCTCTTTCTTCCACTGCTCGGTTGGTTCGTGCGGCGATAGAACCACCTCTTGATAACGGGCCATTTCGTGCTGCGGATCCTGCACGTCGTGAACCACGAGCGTAGCATCCACCTCACCTGATATCTGACGGTCATAATTCCGGCGACTTTCCGTATCAACAAGAGTTCGGTACGCCGAGGTCAACTCACGAAAGAGCGCCTCATCCTCGGCTACCGCTGTTGTACCGGTTGAACTATCATCGGCGGTGGCGAGAAATCTTTTTGATAAAAGGTTGTAAGCACGATGAATCTCTTCGGCTGACGCCGAGGGAGAGACTCCCAGTTTACTGTATAGTGTTTCTGTTTCCCTCTTATCCATCGCCGTTTCTCACCGGTCTGTTTAGTACAGCTCTCGGCTGATAGAGATTTTTCAACGAGGTATTTAATACCGCTTCCCACCCTCAATATCGTCACTACAACGTCTTTCCTTGACCACCAAAAAACTCCTACCAGCTGGCCAGTCATAACCCCCTTAAATCCATGAGAAAAACAAAGCCAAGTGCCCTACTCATACTTTACGCATGAGCTAAATCATGGCACTGTCCTCCATATGTCTACTGATAACGTACGAACGAACATTCTATCCGGCTCACCCTTGGAGCCCCTGAGAGGGTATTCGAGGGCAGTTGTTGCCGGTAACAATATGTGGATATCGGGCACAACTGCGATGACCGCTAAAGGCGAAATTGTTGCAGCCGGCGATGCATATGAGCAAACCAAAGCGGTACTGGCGGCAGTGAGGACCATTCTACAGTCAAAGGGTTTTCAACTCTCTGATGTAGTGCGAACGCGACTGTTCGTAACAAACATCGCAAAGTGGGAGGACTACGCCCGCGCGCATCGAGAGTACTTTGAGAAGATCCGACCAGCGAGCAGCATGGTACAAGTTGCAAAGCTCGTTGATGCGCGACTCATGATCGAGATGGAAGTTGATGCCGTAAAAGGCTGGTCTGAAATTGAGCAGATAGCGATTTAACAAATTCGCTAAATCGCTTCCTTAGACATCAAAGATAAAAACTATCTCTGCTTTCACATCAGGGTGCAGAGATTTATGGACGGGACAGGCCCTACCGGCCCGCTCAAGCTTTGCGCGTTCATCATCTGAGAGACGCGCAGGAAGATGGACTTCAAGGGGTAAATCTCCGATGCGTCGCGGCTCTTGCTGCATGTGTTTCTCTATACGCCAATGCATACCGGTAATGTCGATACCACCACGTTCAGCGACTATCGCTATCGTCGTTACTACGCATGAACCGTAAGCTGCGGCAACAAGGTCCGTTGGCGAGAAGCTTTTTCCCTCGCCACCATTGTCTTTAGGTGCCTCTGTGATGAGCAACGAGCCTGAAGGCTCGTGCACCATCTCACATTTTTTTTGCCCGATGTAACGACCTGCTATTCCAACACTCACAATACTGCACTCCAGAAAATTTTTTAGTCGAGGTCACCATCCTCATCCTTACCATCCGTCAACACACCATGCCGGTACTGGTAGTATGCGCCCTGCGCAAAGAGGTAGTAATCCACCGAGCTTTCCTTGGCCGATTCAATCGCTTGGAGGAGCCCTGAGCGTGTGTGGACCGTACGCACACCCAAACTGGTCGCTGCAATTACAATCTTCGCAGACGATGATATATTCGAATAACCGACCCAGCCGATAGGATCAAGAAACGCATCGACTATGCGCCCTACGCCGTCACGAACACATGAGGGCCCAAGCAGCGGAAGTACCAGATAAGGCCCAGAAGGCACTCCGTGGTATGCGAGCGCTATACCGAAGTCTTCATCGTGGTCAGGCAACCCCCAATCCTTAGCTACATCGATCAGCCCCACGACCCCAACGGTAGAGTTCACCAAGAAACGCCCCGTATGCTCTAAGGCTTGATCAAATTTACCCTGCACGATGTCGCTCACAAGGTACGAAGGATATCGAAGGTTGAGAAAAAAGTTTCCGATCCCCTTCCTTACAGGGTCCGGAGTATGCTCTCTGTATCTGCGCGCAACCGGCTCAAGCACGTACACATCAAGTGTATCATTAAAGGAGAAGATTGCTCGATTGACACCCTCGATCGGGTCGTACGGTTCTTCAACCTCTGCTCTAATCACCTGGGCGGGAACTGCACACACCGCCACCAAAACCACACACAGAGTCGCAACAATCCTATTCATACCTTCTCCAGCTCTTATCGCCTCTCTTTCTCAGTGTGCGACTTATAGGCCCGTACGCCCTCGGCAAGAACACCGATTGCTCGCTCAGTATCTCGTTGCGCAAGCACAAAGGCAATTCGAATTGCGCTACGCCCAGCTTCGCGGTGCATATAAAAACCCGACGCAGGTGCTATAAACACGGTCTCGCCTTGAAAGGAGAAGTCCTTCAACAAGAATGACGCAAAAGCATCCGCATCATCGATTGGCAACTTCGCTAGAAGGTAAAAACCACCTCCAGGTGCCTGAACAACCGCTCCATCAATGGAGCGGACGGCCTGAACTGCGACGTTACGTCGCGCCTCATACTCATGCCGCGCCGCTTCAAGATAGGCCCCTGAGATACTATCGAGCATCTTGGCTGCGGCATGCTGCTCAATTGTCGGCGCAGCCAGACGGGCTTGTGCGATGTGGAACGCAGCCTGACGAACCTCACTATTCCAGGTTACCAAACAACCAATCCGAGCTCCACACAGACTAAACCTCTTAGATAGGCTATCCACCATCACGATGTGAGGATCCCTAGGTGCCAACTCAAATATGCACCGCGGCTTAGCGCCGTCATACACAAACTCACGATACGTTTCATCAACGATGAGAAAAAGGTTGTGCTCTCTACATACGCTCAGAAGTCTATTCAGCTCCTCATCAGAACATACGGCACCAGTTGGATTGTTCGGATTACAGACCAAGATAGCGCGCGTGTATGGAGATATAAAACGCTCGATCTCTTCCTTGGTCGGGAGCGGAAAATTCTCTTCAAGAGAACACGGCAGCGGAACCAGACGCACCCCTGAGATCGCCGCAAAACCAATGTAGTTCGCATACGTTGGATCAAAGATAAGGATCTCATCTCCAGGGTCACAGCATGTCATAAACGCAAAGATAAGTGCTTCACTGGCACCCATGGTGATGAGCATCTGCTGCTCGTTTATATCAATTGCATAATCGCGATTCAGGTGGGAGCACCATGAGCGCATCAGATGAGAGGAGCCCTGCGATGCCTCATACGCCACTACCGGTTGTCGAGCCTCAACCACAGCATTAAGAAATTCAGGCGGTGACAGGAGATCGGGCTGGCCGATATTGAGTCGATAAACCTTAGTTCCACGTTCCTCGGCCGCTTGGGCGAGTCCGGCAAGTCGCCTAATCGGCGAGGCTGGTGTCTTGAGAGCCCGCTGAGAGAGCGGCGGTACGGTTAGAGAAGATGTATCGGAACTCATGACTACAGCATAAAGCACAGTCAGTATCTTGGAAACATAGTGCTTCCAGGTGGCTTACGGGATGCTTTCCTCCGCTAAATCCACTCCTTGCGCCGAAATAACGCGAGGAGTCCACCAGCCACCGCAAGCATCACGCCCCACACGGCCCAATACCCCCACCTCAACCGCAGCTCGGGCATATAATCAAAGTTCATGCCGTAGACCCCCACGATGAAGGTCAGGGGGATAAATATGCTCGAAATGACAGTCAGAACCTTCATCACTTGGTTAAGCTTATTGCTGACGCTTGAGAGGTACACCTCCATCATACCAGCTACCATTTCGCGCAGCGTCTCGACGGTGTCGATAACGTGGATAGTGTGATCGTAAAGGTCTCTCAGAAATATTCGCGTGTCTCCTGTGACAAGCTCAAGCTCATCACGGACCAGCGCGTTAACGGCTTCGCGCAAAGGCCATACGGCTCGACGGAGGAGGATAAGCTGGCGCTTAGTCACGTGAATCGTGCGCAAGGTGCTACTTGTGGGGGCATCAACTACTTCCTCCTCAAGCTCCTCTATCCCCTCGCTCAACTTCTCAAGTACCTCAAAGTAATTGTCTACTATGGCGTCGACAAGAGCATACGCCAAGTAATCGGCACCCAACTTTCGGATGCGTCCCTTGCCTGTCCTAACCCGCTGTCGCACCGGTTCGAACACATCACCAGGATCTTCCAAGAAAGCAAGGACGTATCCCTTTCCAAAAATGATACTAACGTGCTCTGTTCTTAATTTGTCGTGAGATAGTTCGTACCCGATCATCTTCAGCGCTACGAAGATACAGTCATCGAACTCTTCCAACTTAGGTCGCTGCGAGGTATTTGCGATATCCTCAAGAACCAGAGGATGAATTCCAAAACAATTTCCTAGTCGCTGCAGCAGTTCAACGTCATGAACTCCATCAACGGTATACCAGACCACCTGCTCAGAGTTTGCCTCAGGCGTACAGTCCTCTACCGCTATCTCCTGCGGCTCCTCAGCAAAAGACGCGCCGTAACGGGTGCGGGTAATGCGCACACGATTAGTTCGCTCCTGGCCAATATAAGCGAGCGTGCCTGGGGAAGATCCCGGTGGCTTAGAGCCTTGCGTCCTGTACTGGGTCATAGTCTATATCACAGAATCAACGAACACCGTCCTCAGCAGTGTAGGTGCGCCCGCACCGTCCTAACAAGGCAAAAAACTCGCTAAATGACGTTAGATAGCTAAGAGATGCACGCTGTTTTTGGCACGATATGCTCTTTTGTGGTACGATCGAACAGTGGTCTTTAGCAGGAGCCTTATGCCTACCTTCGATCTCTCCAAACACGGCATCACCGTTAAGACAGTTCACAGAAACCTCGCTCCCTGCCGTTTATACGAAGAGGCTATAAAGCGCGAACTGGACACGAGGATCGCAAGCAGCGGGGCCCTGGTGGCTTACTCGGGCGAAAAGACCGGTCGCTCTCCTAAAGACAAACGCATCGTTAAGAGCCTGACATCTGAGAAGGATATCTGGTGGGGTTCAGTAAACGTAGCACTTGACCCTCAAATTTACGACATCAACCGTGAACGAGCGGTGGACTACCTCAATACTCGTGAAGCTGTGTACTGCTTCGATGGCTTTGCTGGGTGGGATCCAGCCACGCAGATAAAGGTGCGCGTTATCTGCTCTCGCCCGTACCACGCGTTGTTCATGCATACGATGCTCATACGACCCACAGAACAGCAACTCACTACATTTGGCGATCCTGACTTCGTTATCATCAACGCCGGCGCCTTTCCAGCGAACCGGCACACTCCAGGCATGACATCGAAGACAAGTATCGACCTCAACTTTGAACGTGGAGAACTTGTTATCCTCGGCACAGAGTACGCAGGGGAGATGAAGAAGGGTGTCTTCACGGTGATGAACTACCTCATGCCGAAGCGCGGACTCTTGTCGATGCACTGCTCTGCGACGGCCGATAGAAACTCCAACAAGTCGAGCATCTTATTTGGACTATCAGGCACTGGCAAAACAACTCTCTCAGCAGATCCAAAGCGGCTCCTCATCGGTGATGACGAGCATGTATGGTCAGATAGCGGTATATTTAATATCGAAGGTGGATGTTACGCCAAAGCGATTGATCTAACACCCGAATCCGAGCCTGACATCTTTCAAGCGCTGCGCTTTGGAGCAGTGCTTGAGAACGTAGTGCTGGATCAAAACAACCGCACCGTTGACTTCCACGATTCATCCATAACCGAAAATACTCGTGGTGCTTATCCGATCGAGTTTATAAAAAATGCCAAAGTCCCCTGCGTTGCTGGACATCCCTCCGATATCATCTTCCTCACCTGTGATGCATTTGGCGTTCTACCACCCGTGAGCAAGCTCTCACCGGCTCATGCGATGTACCACTTTATTAGTGGCTATACTGCAAAAGTCGCTGGCACCGAAGTCGGCGTAAAGGAACCATCAGCTACATTCTCTCCGTGCTTTGGTGGACCATTCCTCGTGTGGCACCCCGCAAAATATGCTGAGCTACTGGCAGAGCGAATGCAAGCTCACCAAGCAAACGTGTGGTTGGTAAACACCGGCTGGACTGGTGGCGCCTATGGTACTGGGTCAAGGATGAAATTGAACCTCACGCGCCGCATTATCGATGCCATACACAGTGGCGAACTCGCTACCGCTTCAACAGAAATCGACCCAGTATTTGGATTCGAGGTAGTTACAGCAGTCCCACAGGTGCCATCGGAGGTGCTCATCCCCAGGAATACCTGGAAGGATAAATCAGACTACGACCTCGCAGCATCAAAGCTGGCAAACCTCTTTATCAGCAACTTCAAAACCTACCAGGACGGAGTGTCCCCAGAGGTCAGAGCGGCGTCGCCAAAAGTTTTGTAGCGCGACTTAACTCCTAGACGAACATTTTATCTGTCAAAGCCAAGACCCGCTTTGACGGCGGGTCTCACATTAATCCAGAGCCTGCCGAACAAAGGCGCCTGGACTTATGCCCTCGCCCTTCAGCATCTCTGATAGCTGTAAGCGCGCCTGTGCTCGACTGTCGTAAGGCCCAACAAGAACCCGGTGCATCGCTCCACCACGGAGGTCGAACTCTTGAATTCGCGCAGAGTAAGACTGCTGTGCCAGTGAATCCATCACCTGCAAAGCCCTACTCTTATCAGAGAACGAACCAACTTGAATCACCCACGAGCCTGCTGACGCTTGCTCTACTCGGGTCGGCGCCGGGGCTTTTTGATATGCTACGCGCGCTGTTTTTTGCTGTGGTTCGTCGCCCTGAGCTTCCTCTGAGTGAGCGGTGTCAGCGCTTGCAACCTTTACCCCACTTGCAGCACTGGCGGGACTTTTCTCGTTGCTCTTGGCAACTGCGATGATGGAACCTGGCGCTGGCATACCGGGTATCAGCTCACGGATGTGCTCAGCGCGAGCAAGGGGGTCAGGGTGGCTGGAAGTGAATCGATTGAATGCCTCACCGATCCCTCCTGACTTACCATCATCCTCTCCTAACTTAAGCAGCGCCTGTACTGCAGATTCAGCAGGGCGCCCTCCTTTATTGATGAACTGCAACCCATACTCGTCTGACTCAGTTTCATCTCCCTGGGAAAACTGTGCTTTGACAACTTCAGTAGCAAGGTCCGCGAGCAACTCACCACCGATGGCTACCCCCACATTTCCTACCGAAGATCCAGCTCCCGATGCTAAGCCAGAAGCTGCTGCCTTAGTTGCAGCAGATGCCGCATAAGCCCTCTGCATACGGGACTTACTGTGACCGTTTTTGACATGCCCGATCTCATGACCAATCACGAAGAGCAACTCATCATCAGTCATCTTATCCATCAAACCACTATTGACACGCACGGTTCCGTCAGCCAGCGAGAAGGCGTTGATCTCGGGATCTATATAGACCTTGTAGTTGAGCTTTAATCCATCCTCCTCCCTATGCTGGGCGACGAGCTTTGCGAGCCGCTTTGAGTACGGGCTTGCAGGGGGGGCGATCTTACTGTGCTGGTCGTAGTGTTTAGCCACACCGCTTGCCATCTGCGCTACCTCCTCATCGGAGAGCGTAGCTGCCTTGTAGAGGTCAGTGCCTGCTGATAACACGTCACCTGCAGATATGTTCCCGGGGTCAAATTGATTCTTGAGCGCCGCGCAACCAGTTGAAAACACGAGCCCTAAGCTTAGAATATACCGTTTCATTTCTGTCCCCATGTCTTTTTTACAATCCACCCAACCAAGCCCATCGACTGTTTGGTTGAAATTCTTAACGACCCTGAGGGCATTTCAGTGGCCAGACCCCGCTGATTTTTTCTTGCCAGCCGATAGTGTTTATGGTATATTTACACATATGCCAAACTCTGGCTCACCCCTGCACTCCACGCTCTTAGTGATGCTTAGACCGCTCGTGCGTCTCTGCTTACGGTCAGGTTTCGGCATTCAGGAATTTATTGAGTCGGCAAAGATTGCTTTTGTTGCCGTAGCTCAACAGCAACTAACACGTGGCTCGAAGAAGCCGAATACTAGTCGAATAAGCGTGGCAACAGGTCTTCATCGGCGTGACGTAGATAGAATACTGTCCCGGGGGGCAGAGCCGGTCGAGCCGGTTAATCTTCTTAGCCGAGTTCTCAACGCTTGGGAGAGCGACAAGCAGTTCAAAACAACCGCTGGAAAGACGCGTGTACTAACCTTTGAGGGAGACGAAAACGAATTTTATCAGCTCGTTCGCTCTGTAACGAGTGATGTTCATCCAAGTAGTATCTTAGACCAGATGCAAAGAGTGGGACTGGTAGAGAAAACCTCCCATGGCCTCCGACTCGCAGCAGGCGCTCACGATGTACGGAAGGATCTCGCTCGAGGATACCACATCCTCGCGCAAGATCTCGAAGACCTCTCGTCAGCAGTTGAGTTTAACCTCCTCGAAGAGCCTGAAGTACCGCAATTGCATGCCCGTACTGAGTTCGACAACATCTTCGAAGAATCCATCCCCGAGATACAAAGCTGGCTACTCAAAGAGGGATCTTCCCTTCACCAGCGAGCGCGGGCGCTTTTGTCGGAGCACGATGGCGATCTTCAAGCACACCTACGCAAGAAAGCTGGCTGTCGAGTAGTACTTACCTGCTTTGCACGCATTGAAAAGCCGGAGAAGCACGAGGAGGCTGAATCATGAAACATGTGCGTTTAGTAACTTTAACCTTCTCTTTGATTACGCTCACCTGCGTCTCCCTTATCCTTACATCGTGCGGTGGCGGTACCATCGGAACAGGGATTACATCTCTAGGTCGAAATGCTCGCTCAGCAGAAGCACTCACATTCTCCGCTTCCCTGACCGTCATCGATGCTCGCGGTAAGCCGTGCCCAGGCGCTGAGATTTCAATAGCAGCTAAAGCCCAAATATTTTCGGCTAAGGCTGACACAGCGGGCACGGTAACGCTACCACTTACAATTTACTCAGGTGAAATGCTCGGCTTTTCAGTTCGCTGCGGTACGAGAGCATATCGCGCCCATGACTACCTAAGCCCCGCGGGAGCTGCAGCTATCACCCGCTCTGTTAAGTTGTTGGCGAACGGCTCGCTAGAAATTGCAGAGCCATAATTCTTAGGTCGAGGCGCAAGACAGACCCGTGGAGGGCGTGCACCAGCTCGTCGCCTAAGCTTGCGCCTGATTCAGAAACAGGTCGCACAACCCAGAAGCCACTACCAGTAAAATGGTGCAATATACCATTAATATCAAATACCCCCACATTTGAGCAACTTTTAAATTAGTAATATTAGCTTGTTAGGACTTTCCATAAAAAATAATGATGCAAAATCACAATCGGCGCTGATTATGTGTATATATTCCATTTGCGAGGCTTTTATGATTATTGAGATTGTTTCCCAGATAGTTCGACTCCTTGACAACTCCAATGACCACATCGCTGTCATCGCGGCCGATGCACTCGCGATGAACTCCAGCACATTTCGTATGGGAGAGCGGGACGTATGCAACTACTTTAGACGAGTCTCTGAATCAAACTTTGGAAACAAGGGCTCCAAGGCAGACCTCTTCCAATGCCTCGGCTGGTCACGCACACATCGCTCCGGCACATACAGCGTCAGCGTCGTAAAAGGGCGTCGTTACGCGGTTGTGCCGAGCAGGTAGAAGGCTCACAAGCTGGGCTATGACTGGAAAGCCTCCGCTGAACTACTAAAGCGCTGAGACACACCCTGACCAAGCATAGTGACACACACTATCGCTACCACAACAACAAGCATAAGGAGCAGCATATACTCAATCAGTAGAGCTCCACATTCACGACTTCTTTTGGCCATATGCTACTATCTGATGTACTTTTAAAGATTACGCTTCAGAGATAATCACCCTCTCAAGGCCTCAACTCCAGACCGTAGCCTGAATCGCACGGTTACAAAAGATGGTGTAAACAAGGAGGCTCAAAGCCTTTTTGCCCCCCTCACCCCACGAGCAGCCTGTAAAAATGTGGTTTTTGTAGGAGCCACCCCCACTCGGTGTTAGAATAAAGCTATCCTTAGTTTTTCAAGGCCTACACTCACAGAGGAATTGATATGGACGAGGGCAAAGGGCACGCAATCTTAGATGCTCAAAGCATTGACCAGTGTGTCATAGAACAGAACTGGGGCGCGTATAGCGCAACTGACCACAAAACGTGGGGCACCCTCTTTAACCGGCAGATTGAGACCCTTAAAGGTTTTGTATGCGACGAATACTTCGAGGGTATTCAACGCCTTCACCTTGGCGCAGCAGAGCTTCCTGACTTTGAAAGAATGAATAAGTTTCTCCGTGCAGCGACGGGTTGGGAGGTACTCGCTGTGCCAGGCCTAATAGCATCGCGCCCCTTCTTCTCAATGTTGGCCAACAAGCAATTCCCCGCCGGAACTTTTATACGCACACCTGAGCAACTCGATTACCTTGAAGAACCAGATATATTCCACGACGTGTTTGGGCACGTGCCACTGCTATCGCATCCAGCCTACGCAAGCTACATGCAAGAATACGGTCGCGCTGGACTTCGAGCGATGGAGCACAAGGGAGTAAAATATCTTGCGCGTCTGAATTGGTACACGATTGAGTTTGGATTAATAAAAGACAGCGGAGGGATTAAGGCCTATGGCGCTGGCATCATGTCCTCTTACGGCGAGGCAAAGTACGTGAAGAACGACCCGTCAGCCAACTTTCTCCAATTTGACCTTGAGCGAGTGCTTCGCACCGGTTACTACATCGATGACTTCCAAGCGACCTATTTTACCATCGATAGTTTTGACGCTCTGTTCCAGGAATGCATCAAACGCCCATTTATACCGCTCTACGAAGAGTGTCGCGCCAAACCAACCCTTACCCCCTTTGAAATACTCCCTAGTGATCACGTCCTCAGAAAAGGCACAGATGAATACTGGAGGGATTTTCCTCGTACCAAAACCAAACTAAAGTAAAGCAAAGCCATTGCAGGGTGGTCCTAGTGAGGGAAAAACATGTCTCATCTCCTTGAAAAACGGTGTGTCGATTACAAGCCAGGCAGTGCTGCGCTATCGGTTGAGGAACAGCAGCTTTTGGGCGCTCAAGTCCCACTGTGGGAGAATCTAGACGGGCAAAGACTCAGAAGAACATTCAAGTTTGATAGCTACCTCGCTGGCGTCTCTTGGGTTCACTCTGCCGCCTTGATTGCAGAGCAAGAAGACCACCACCCTGATATTCATATCTTCTGGCGCAAAGTCGTAGTGGAGCTCTGGACACACACCGTAAAAGGTCTATCGGAAAACGATTTTATTGTTGCTGCCAAGTTAGATCAGCTTTTTGAAGGAAGCTGCGAGGGAAAAGTTTCTTAACGAGATAAACTTGAAGAAATAGGGTTATCCAGACCACCCTTGCTGCTCTCGCTGTGCTCGCGGTGAATTATTCTCTAGTTTCTTGAAAGAAGGAGCACAGAGCTGAAAACTGGGCTTGGCTGCATCGCTTTGCCGCTCGCTCTAGGAATGAGCCCTATCCTAAGACACTTAAAAAAGCCCTGCTCCGATTATTTTTCATTTGATTTTGATTAGTTTTAGGGAGACACTCTTGCAGTGAGGCTATGGTTCTATGAATTCACAGTTTCCAGATAAAGATCCTGGTAAACCCGTCGACAGAACACACAGCGGTTGGCCGGCGGCGCATGAGGCTAGCGGTCTTCCTTCTATGGTAGTTACCCTTTCAGGAACCGCGTCAACCTTTATCAGACCTGACTTCCCAAGTGCGTCGTGGTGCCTTCAACCCGAGGGGACCTCAACAGTCGCCGATCTAGTTCCTCTTCATGAAGGAGACCGCGTTCGAATCTCTGATCCCAGCGGCAAGGTGCTATTCGATGGCTTCATCAACCCTATTTACTCACTACTCGAACCGCCGCGCATCTCTCTACCCATTACTGGAAGGGAAACACCGCCTACGGGCTTTTTTTCTGCATGGAATCAGAAAGATTGGGCCCCGAACACATGGGCAGCCCTCTTTGTGAGCGGTGCCAATCGTCTTGAGCTTGAGCGGATGAAGAAACAGTATAACCATCACTTACCAACCGCAGCATAAGCACAGCTCCCAATTAATCGTTGAAAGTAAGATCTCAAGTGCGCTACTCTCGCGCACCTATGAAAAGCGCTCTTTCTCTGCTCACAACACTGCTACTTTCACCCCTACTCTGCATCGCTACAGCGATAGCTGAAGAGCACAGCTCCGCAATTGAAGAACCAAAGCAATCCGCACAGTCATTCAATCTTATTCGAGTAACTCCGGATGGTGAAACACAGGATATTCCGAATCAGATAGTTCTACAGTTCGACCGCGCCGTCGTGCCGCTCGGCCGTATGGAGCGAACGATCGAGGAAATCAGTATAGATGTAACACCGCGCCTGAATTGCAGCTGGCGATGGCTTAACACGTCTGCTCTCGCCTGCTTCCTTAATGAGGCCGATCTTCCTAAACCCGCTACTCACTACACTATCTCTATTCCTCAAGAATTTGACTCAACGCGCGGTGCCATTTTATCAACCGCGCACTCGTACTCCTTTACGACACCCCGACCTACCGTTTCGATCGCAAGCTTCAGACGATGGGGTGGTCCGGGGAAGCCGATATTCGACCTGAACACTAATTACAAAGTGCCTCTTGATTCGCTCAAGCAGCATTTGGCGCTGGTCGATGCGGCAGGAAGGTCATACGAACTTGCAGTTGAGCCGTTTGTTCCTGAGAGCGAAGATGATTTTTTTGCTCAACACCCTGAGCTGTATCAGGGTCGAAAGTGGCTAGCCACACCGCTCGAAAATGTGCCCCTCGATTCAACAGCAACTCTCAAACTGCTGCCTGGGCTCAAGGGTGATACGGGGGATCTTGAGGGAGAGGCTAAGGATACACTACTTACCTTTGCAACCTTCCCGCAATTCAGCCTTCTTGGTGTTGAGTGCGAGGATCGTCAGGGAAAGCGCGTTTCCCTCAAGGCTCACGAGACAGCTTCATGGGCTGCCAGCAAAACTCCTCGCTGCGATCCACTAAGCCGGATTCGGTTAATCTTTACCGCACCCGTTAACGCTGAATCACTACCTCACGGTATCACGTCCGTCCCTGACCTACGGGGCGGCAGAACTGATTTTAATCCCTGGGATAACGCGTATGCAGCAACCTCTGAATACTCTGCGCCTAAAGGGGGCAAGAGTTACAACGCTGATCTACCCCACGCACTAAAGGCCAATACCTCCTATACCCTCAACCTAGAAGCAAAATCACTGAAAGATGAATTCGGTCGCTCGCTCGACCGAGATAGCACAATCACCATCCTCACCGACAATAGAAATCCAAGGCTAGTGCTCGACAATGCAATGTCTGTGCTCGAAAAAGAGACCGATTCAAAGCTACCAGTAATCGTAAACAACCTATCGGCACTAAACCTCTCATACCAAATGGTGACTACAGATGGGGTCCAAGAGGGGGTCAAGAAAACTCTCTATCCATACAACGCGCGCAATATCGCTTACCCCTTCCCTATTGATGTGCGGGAGCTTCTCGGTGGACGTTCCGGTGTTGTGCAGGGCAAGCTCTCATCGACGCCGAACACCGCTGACGGCTCGCAGTGGTTCTTCTCACAAGTCACTCCATACAACGTGCACGCGAAGCTAGGGCACGCGAATTCACTGGTATGGGTCACCTCGATGAGCACTGGCAAACCGGTCTCTGACGCCACCGTATCTATCTCAGTCGATAACCTGACTGCGCTTAGCTCTGCTCCACCACTACTTGCGAGCGCTACAACTGACGCCCGCGGAGTCGCCACCCTTCCGGGAACTCGCGTTGTGGATCCTTCGCTCACCCTCTCTGAGCAATGGAACAACGCGAAACCGCGCCTCTTTGTGCGCGTGCAGAAAGACAATGACTATGCACTGCTTCCAATTTCCTGGGATTTTAAAGTCTACGCCGATAACATCTGGCCACGGACAAGCACAGCGTACGGACACATCCACGCTTGGGGAACGACCGCACAAGGGCTCTACAAGGTCGGAGACTCTATTCAGTTTGCGCTTTGGGTCCGCGACCAAAATATAAACGGCTTCGTGCCAGCGCCGCGAGATGGGTACAAACTAGAGGTCAGAGATCCCACCGGCAAAGTGGTGTATACCGTCCCTTCTATTAAGCTCTCTGAGTTTGGCTCCTTTAATGGCGAGTTCTCAGTCAAGAAAGACGCAGCTGTTGGTTGGTACGCCTTCGTGCTCTCGTCCACATTCTCTCGTGAATCATGGCAGCCGCTGCGTGTCCTCATCAGCGACTTTACCCCTGCCTCATTCAAGGCAAGCTCTGAGCTCGGACAAAAAGAGTACCATCAAGACGATACCGTTACTCTCACCACAGAAGCTCGACTACACGCGGGTGGTCCGTATTCAGATGCCGCCGTACGCATAACGGCCAGTGTTGCAAGCGGCCCGATTACACCTACCGTCGCAGGCCTTGCGAACTTTACCTTTGATTCAGGCGATGGAGAACGCCAGTTCTATCAGCAAGAAGAGAAACTCGATAACAAAGGCAACCATACTTCAACCTTCACAATACCTGCTCTCGATACCGTGTACGGCTCGCTCCTCGTTGAGAGCGCTGTGCGAGATGACCGCGGGAAATTTGTGACTACAACCGCAAAAACCCCTTACAGTGGCAGGAACCGCTTCGTTGGTCTTGCTCAGCGAGATTGGATTCTAATATCCAAAAAAGAGGCTGTGGTTGATGGTGCGATTCTCAATGGCGAACTGCAGCCAATTGCAGACCAACCTTTTGCAATCAAAATTGAATACAAAGATACCAAAGCGGCAAGAGTAAAAAGCGCTGGAAACTCATACACCACGCGCTACGAAAGCACATGGAACGAAATCAAGCGGTGCGAACTCAGATCAACTGTAGCAGGCGCTTCATGTAGGTTCGTGCCCGAAAAGACCGGTGCCTATCGCATGGTGGCAGAGGTCCTCGATGAAAAGCTACGCAAACACTCCACTACAATCGAGCGCTGGGCCTCAGGCAGCGACACGGTGCTGTGGGAATCGAACGTGGATACCAATCTTGAGATAACGCCTGAGAGAAACAGCTACAAAGTTGGCGAGAAAGCTCGCTTCTTAATTAAGAATCCCTTCCCAGGTGCCCTAGCCCTCATCACTACAGAACGATTAGGGGTGCAGCGTTCGTGGGTCAAGACTCTTAAGTCCAGCACCGAAGTGTTTGAAGTAGAAGTCACCAAAGAGAACATTCCTGGATTCTTCTTCTCTGCAACGGTTGTGTCACCTCGCGTCGCTAAGCCGATTGAGAACCAAGTCGACCTTGGAAAACCCACCTTCCGTTCAGGATATGCGCAGATCCAAGTTGATGACTCAGCGAAAAAGCTTACCGTTAACGTGACGCCTCGCGCTAAGAGCTACAAACCTCGGGAGACTGTGACGGTAGATATCGCTGTACAAGGCCCGCCCAATACAACGCTCCTAAAACCAGTTGAGCTTGCAGTAACGGTACTCGATGAAGGCGTGTTTGATCTTATCCAGCAGGGCAAAACGTATTTCGACCCGTACAAGGGGTTCTACTCGCTAGACGGTCTCGATGTGCGAAACTTTAACTTAATAAAGATGCTTGTAGGTCGACAGAAATTCGAGAAGAAGGGCGCCAATCCCGGCGGAGACGGCGGCAGCAACCTTGACATGCGGTCGCTTAAAAAGTTTGTGAGCTACTGGAATCCCTCCCTGCGACCCGATAGTGCTGGCAAAGCGACTATCTCATTTGAAGCCCCTGACAACCTCACCGGTTGGAAGGTATTTGCGGTCGCCGTATCAAAGGACGAGTTGATGGGGTTAGGCGAAGGAAGCTTCGCGGTGACAAAACAAACTGAAGTGCGTTCAGCCTTACCGAATCAAGTTAGAGTCGGAGATGAGTTTACGGCAACATTTACGGTAACAAATCGTTCTGATGCTAACCGCAAGCTGAACGTCACCGTGTCAACCGAGGGTGAATCCGTTACTAAAGCGTCGCACACTGTTACTATCGACGCCGCGCCTTTCAAGCGCTACCCGGTATCGCTCACCACGACCGCGTCAGCAATCGGAGAGGCACGGATAGTTGCCAAGGCTCACGATGAACAAGATGGTGATGTGCTCCTTGGAACCGTGCAGGTACTTCCGCGCACAGCACTTCGAACTGCGGCAACGTTCGGCTCTGCTCAAGCAGCGCCCGTGCGCGAGCCGGTGTCGTTTCCTGCTGACCTGGAGCCCGGAGTTGGCTCAGTCGGCGTAGTGCTCTCGCCGTCCATCCTTGGGGGGCTCGAAGGCGCATTCACCTACATGAAAGAATATCCGTACGACTGCTGGGAGCAGAAACTCTCAAAAGGCTTAATGGCCGCTCACTCGATCTCACTTCGACGCTACCTACCAAAGAGCTTTCAGTGGCAGGAGGCTGAGAAAGTTGTGGCTTCGCTACTTCAGGATATCACTGCCCACCAGGCGCCAAATGGAGGCATGTCGTTCTACATTCCTCAGGACGAGTACGTAAATCCTTATTTAAGTGGCTACACTGCCCTAGCCCTGACCTGGCTGCGAGACAGTGGCTATTCCATCCCAGAGAATGAAGAGCAGCGTTTACACGACTACCTGCGTTCAATAATGAGGAATGATGCTTTCGCGGACTGGGTGTCCTCGGGGATAAAATCCAGTGTGCGTGCAGTTGCGCTTTCTGCCTTAGCTCGCAGTGGAAAGATTCAAGCGAAGGAGCTACTACGCTACAGTGAAACCTTTAAGGAGATGACTCTGTTTGGAAAGGCGCACTACCTTGACGCTCTACTCTCGCTCAAAGCCGACGGGCAGGCCTCAACAGATACGCTCAACAACATCCTTTCATCTGGTTCTGAGGCTAGCTCTTCCTACTCCTTTACCGAATCGAGCGGAGCTACATCAGACTTCATTCTCGATTCGAGCATGCGCTCTCAGTGTGCAGTGCTTAGCGCCTTTCTGCGAGTAGCAGGTGCTCCTAAATCGCCGTTAGGAAAGAAGGTGGCGCCGATTATTCCCAAATTGGTTAGCTCCATCACGGTTGATCGCAAACGCAAGGATCGTTGGGAGAATACGCAAGAGAACGTGTTTTGTATGAACGCGCTCGCTGAATACAGCGCAACGTATGAAAAGACACAGCCTCGCCTTGATCTTGGAGTTTCGGTCGGAGCGGAATCACTGGCGAACGTCTCTTTCAAGGAGGTCACCAACGAGCCAATTGAAGTAAGTCGAACTCTACGCGCTGATGATAGCGGTGCAACATCTGCCGTCGCTATCTCGGCTACTGGTTCCGGACGCTACTACTACTCGACTCGGCTCACGTATGCTCCGCAGGGGGCACAGACCAATGCGATAAATAGCGGCATCGAACTATCGCGCGAATACAGCGTCATGCGAGGAAACGAGTGGAAGTTGCTGGGCGGACCAATTGAAGTTCGCCAAGGGGAGTTAGTGAAGGTCGACCTCTTCCTTAGACTCTCCACCCCTCGATACTTCGTTGTGGTCAACGACCCGATACCGGGCGGATTAGAGCCAGTTAATCGGGACCTCAAAACAGCTTCAACTGTGGATGCTAGCCAGGGGGGATTCTCTGGCCCTCAGGGCTCTCTGTGGTTTAGTCACAGCGACTGGGTAGGCTTCGGTTCGACCTTCTGGAGCTTTTATCACAAGGAGCTGCGCCACTCATCTGCTCGCTTCTTTTCGGAGTACCTGCCAGCAGGCAACTACCACCTCTCGTACGTGAGCCAAGCGATAGCGCCGGGTGAATTCATTACTCCACCTGCCCATGCAGAAGAGATGTATGCCCCTGATGTCTTCGGCGACTCGAAGGGTGACAGACTCCGCGTAACAGCCTCACAGTGATCAGCAACGTGAAGGTCTTATATTGGTTAGTTGGTGGTGCCGCTACGTGTTGCATAGCGCTTACGTGCGCTGCATATATATCTATACATTCATCCCCAGAGCGCCTCGAGCCGCCCTTCTCCGCTGGCAGAAAACTGCAAGTTCTTGACCGCAATGAAGCGCCCCTATCGCTCACGTTTGCAAACGGCTGGAACCTCTCTGACCAACGACCGTTACATGAAGTGCCCCCATTGCTACAACGCGCAATCCTTGAAAGCGAAGATAAACGCTTCTACGAGCACTCTGGTGTTGATTGGCGAGCTCGAATGCACGCCACCCTACAAAATGTACGCTCAGGTCGCGTAGTACGTGGTGCGAGCACGATAACTGAACAGGTAGTCGGGATGCTACACAAGCGCCCCCGGTCTATGTGGTCTCGGTTCATCGAAGGACTTGAAGCTACCGGGCTTGAGAAGCGCTTCTCGAAGGGAGAGATCCTCGAATTTTATCTAAATCAGATCCCCTACGCGGCCAAGCGCCGCGGCATAGCTCAAGCTGCTCGCCACTTTTGGGACCGCGATCTTGAAACACTCTCCGCTCGTGAACAACTCGCTCTAGCTGTTATGATACGAGCCCCCGAGAGGCTTGACCTGTATAAAGATATTGCCCGTGTTAATAAAGGCATCTCTCTTTTGGCGGATAGATTACATCAGGGCTCTTTCTTAACCCATGATGAGTTCCGTCGCGTTACTGAGGAGCAGCTCTCTGTTCGCAGAGGATCTCTTGGAGTGCGCGCTGATCACTTCGTCCGCTTTGTGCACTCCAATGTTACGAGCGATGCACGCCGCATCGTTACCACCCTTAACTCGCCACTCCAAGCACGTATTCAATCTATACTTGATAGCCGCGTCGCAGACCTCCGCGAGCAGCAGGTCTCAGATGGTGCCGCGCTCGTTGTTGACAACCAAAACGGCGAGGTCATCGCCTGGGTTAACGCGGGGGGATTCAGCGACTCAGAGGGGAGCCAGATCGACGCAATCATCACCCCGCGGCAGCCAGGCTCAACACTAAAGCCGTTCGTATATGCACTTGCACTCAGTCGGGGCTGGAGTGCAGCAACTATGATCGATGACTCACCCCTTGCAGAAGGCGTCGGTGCAGGACTTCACAGCTACCGCAACTACAGTCGAAGCTTCTACGGGCCTGTAACGCTAAGAGAGGCTCTGGGAAATTCGCTTAATATCCCAGCGATCAGGGCGATTCACTACACAGGCACTCAAGACCTACTACAGCTACTGCTCACTCTTGGCTTCTCGTCTCTCTCTCAACCCGCAGATTTCTACGGCGAGGGACTCGCCCTTGGAAACGGCGAGGTCACTCTTTATGAGCTGGTCCAAGCGTATGCAACTCTTGCCCATCGCGGAATCTTCCGGCCTCTTGTAACAGTACGTACGCCACCACCTGCGGCCAATATGCCGAACGCTCACCGCGTTCTGTCACCAGAAGTAAGTAGCCTGATAGGCTCTATCCTCTCCGACCCTCACGCGCGCCGGCGTGAATTCGGCGCAGGTGGTCTACTACGATTTCCGGTTCAAACAGCGATAAAGACCGGCACGTCAACCGATTATCGTGATGCATGGGCAGTAGGATACTCAGAGAACTTTACTGTAGGTGTCTGGATGGGAAACCTTAACCGCACCTCTATGCACGAAATCACCGGGTCAAGAGGACCAGCGCTCGTTTTACGAAGTATCTTCGCAGAACTCGAGCGCAGCAGAGAGGCGAAGCCACTCTTTGAAAGCTCACGTCTCATCAGACAAACAGTGTGCTCGCTGACTGGACTTAAAGCACAGACGAGCTGCCTGCGGGTTGAGGAGCGCTTTGTTCCTGGCACAGAACCCTCGACCGAGTGCTCGCGACACCACAATACGACGAACCACTCTGCGACATCGGCAACCCAGGATGAACAGCAACGCACTCTACAGATCAGGATCCCCACACCAAACCTACATATCGCTCAAGACCCGCGCATACCTGATGAACAAGAGGCGCTTGCGTTTGAGGTTTCTAGCAACGTTCCTCTGCGCCGATTATTCTGGCTCATTGATGGCAAGCAAATCGGTGAAACAGCGGGAGAGGTCCGGCGTTTTCTATGGAAGCTCCACGCGGGCCATCACGAATTGCGCGTAGTTGGGGAAACAGCTGATTCCGGAGCAACTATTGAGAGTGACACCGTTCGTTTTTTGGTGAAATAACCGTTTTCATTCTCTGCGCGCGAGGCTATCATTCCAGTATGAAGTCGTCCGATGCCGCAACGCGCCTTAAAAGCATTATTGAAGAGAAGGAGTGTCCCTCGACGGTTGTGATAACTTCACCCGACCGGATTCGCAGGGAGCGCGCACTACGATATCTCCTAGATCACTTTGCAGGGAAGGACTACCGCGCAAGTTCCTTTGGTTTCGGCGAGCAGGGAAGAGCATCGATAGCACCATTTATTCAGGATATATCCGAACCATCACTTTTTGAGCCAGTACGGTACGCACTCATCAAGAATGTTCAATTAGCTAAGGCTCAAGAGCTAGAACCTCTTTCGCAACTTATTTCACGGTCACTTAGCCACATTAAGGTTTTTATTATTGGAGACGGTCTTCCGAACAGCGGTAATTTCAAAAAGGTTTTAGAGAAACATGCAACTCTGCTTGACTTTGAACAGCTCAAGGGCGCTGAGTTGCGTCGTTGGACCGAGCGAGAACTTCGACAAAGCGGGGTAGCAGCTCCCTCAGATGAAGTTGTTGAGCTGATCGTCTCACTAGCTTCGGAAGAGCCAGCTGAGATCTCGCGTCTCCTTGAGAAGCTCTCGATCTACCTCGATGGGTCTCAAGCCTCGCCTGAAGCAATCCGCTCACTTACTCCCAGTCGTCCCTCGGCTAATGACTTTGAGTTAGCAGACAGCCTAACGCTCGGCAAACGTATCAACACCGAACTGCTGCTGCACAATCTTCTAGCTCAGGGCTCTAGTCCGTTTATGCTCATTGGGCTCTTAGCTAAGACTTTTACGACGCTTTATCGCATCCGCGCCCTCCTTGATCGTGGTGTTCAGACACAAGCGATACGAACCGATCTAGGGATTACCCCGTGGCTCTTCAATAAGTATCTGCCGGCGGCCCAGAAGCTGCCCCTGGCCCGCATTGAAAAGCACCTAAATGCCCTGCTAAAAGCTGACTTTTCGCTTAAAGATAAATCACTCGGCCCGGCCGCAACATTTAGCCAACTCGCCTATCAAACATCGAGGGGGTAGTACGTTGAGAACTCTGCGGATCCTAACAGCGTTGTGTATCTCCGCAACAATTATACTCAGTTCAGTGCACGCTGAGGAAGTTGCGGTTAATACCTCTAGCCTCTCACTACTGCCAGCCCCTTCTGATGCGATAAAAGACAGCACCAACCAAGAGACTGCGCCTGTAGCGCTGCCATACCAAGGCTGGGGATACCTTGTGGCGAAACTTAAACAGATGGGGGTCGCGCTTGATGAACTTGAAAAGATCTACAATGACCCGCGCATGCCACCGTTTTCGTTCGTGCCTTTTCGTCTCACACCTAAAGAGACCACAGGCATGTACAAAGGATTTATAAACAAGCATCTATTCGCCGTAGGAGCAGAATTTGCAAAGCGCCATCGCGTGGAGTTTGATCGAATAGAGAAGACGTTACACGTCCCGCGGGAGGTGGTTACCGCGATTGTTCTAGTTGAGTCTCACCTTGGGAAAAACACAGGGAATGCCTTAATCATTGAACGCCTGTCGCGCGTTGCAAGTGTGGGCGAGCCAGAGAACCTAGCGAAGAACCTAGACATTGTTAGGTCTGAGCAGCCATCCGTAGAGAAGAGCCAACTCGAAAGCCGCGCTCAGTACCTTGAAAAAACGTTCCTACCCGAAATTCCAGCACTCATCGATCTGAGCAAGAGAAATAATCTTGATGTACTTGAGATTCGAGGATCATCGGCTGGCGCCTTCGGAATGCCTCAATTTCTTCCAACCACCTTCCTACGATTCGGTGTAGACGGCGATCGAAATGGCGTCGTATCACTCTTTGACGACGTTGATGCCATCTGGTCTACAGCAAAGTTTCTGGCAGCGTTTGGGTATCGCCATGATCTGAAGACCCGGGAAAAAAGGGCTGTATTGTGGCGTTACAACAAGAGCGACCCTTATATCGATACGGTACTGGCGGTAAGCCACGGCATAAAGGCTATATTGCGAAACCACGCGCCCTCGGCCGAAAAAAACACTTCGAAGTCGGTATCCAAGCCCTCATAACTAAGGTTTTTCCAGCCAGCCGAGTTGCCTCGTATGGCTTTGTCGAGGTAACGTTTCCGACGAATAAGTTATTATTCCCGAGGAAAATACTATGTCTGCAAAGAGTTCTGTATTTGGACGCTATCCAACTGCCCGACCCAGACGCAATCGCCAGTATCCATGGAGCCAACGCCTGGTGCGCGAGACTCGCCTCTCGGTAGACAACTTGATTTGGCCAGTGTTCGTTCATGACTCAACCGAAGAAGAGCAGCCAATTACATCGATGCCAGGCGTGTCGCGCTACTCTCTACGTACAATTGCATCTGAGGTACAAAAGGCATACGACCTGGGAATTCCCGCTGTCGCCCTCTTTCCTAATATTGATAAGAGCAAAAAGAACAGCTCAGGCTCTGAGGCGGTAAACCCTGGCAACCTGATCTGCCGCGCAATCGGCGAGATTAAGGAGCGTGTACCTGAGATCGGATTGATATGCGACGTTGCGCTTGATCCCTTCACTGATCACGGACACGACGGAGTAGTAGTCAACGGTCGAGTGGACAATGAAGAGACTATCAAAGTGCTGTGCCAACAAGCGCTCATTCAGGTTAAGGCAGGATGCGATGTAATTGCTCCATCTGATATGATGGATGGACGTATCGGCGCAGTGAGATCAGCGCTTGATCAAGCTGGCCACACAAATACGATTATTCTGTCGTACGCCGCAAAATACGCTTCGGCATTTTACGGCCCGTTCCGCGATGCCGTGGGCTCAGAAGCCCTCGTTGGTCGTGACAAAGAGCTTGGATACCGCGATAAATCAGGCTACCAAATGGATCCAGCAAACTCTGATGAAGCATTAAGAGAAGTTGCAATGGACATCGAGGAGGGCGCTGACATGGTCATGGTGAAGCCCGGAATGCCCTACTTGGACATCGTCTATCGCGTAAAGGAGGCTTTCGGCGTGCCAACTTTTGCTTACCAGGTTAGTGGTGAATATGCGAGTCTATGTGCCGCTGCTGAAAGGGGCTGGACGCATCGCACGCGTATCATGATGGAGTCGCTGCTATCATTTCGCAGAGCGGGAGCGGATGGGATACTGACCTACTTTGCTCGTGAGGCGGCGCAGATTCTGAAGGACGCACAACCTTAACCGCCTTTCTGCCTCCTGCATTTTCTCAGACACCTCCTGCATTTTCTCAGACACCGCGCGAAATACCACCGCACTCGTCCGCATTTTCTCAGAGACTGCGCGAAAACCCGTCGAGGTCGTGGGCATTCTCTCAGAGACGACGCGTAAAATAGCGCCTCTTTGGCAGTCTAGTGGTGAATTTTGGGTGTGGCGACAGCCTAACAGCGGCTCAACTAAAAGAATTCCGGCGCATTTGACGGTAAAGACGGCAGTGGATAAGAAATTTTAGCTTGGCGGCCAAGCAGCCCCGCACCGACCCCTGGTCGACCCTCAAAAATACTCAGTGTGAACGTAGGCGCTACGGAATCGGCCCACAGAAAGCGACAGTGAAGAGTGGAGGTTTATAGGTGCCTGGCGGAA
>JBIKKT010000126.1:0-2671 GCA_044360195.1 Bdellovibrionota bacterium
ACGTCACCACCGCCGCCCAGCCGCTGGCGGCCGGATCGCTTGAATTGATTGGGGGCGCGCTTACCGTCACGGGAAGCCTGTCCACCAACGCCTTCACGCAGTCAGGCGGCACGCTGGGTGGCGGCGGAACCCTTAACCTGCTCAACAGCGGTACGGCCCATGCCTGGAGCGGCGGCACTTGGGCAGGGCCAGGCCGCACCGAGCTGAACTCGGGTGGCACGCTGGTCGTCTCCGGCACCAACGCCGAATTGGCCGGGCGCACGGTGCAGGCCGACGGCAGCACCAGTCTGCAGGGGGGGCTGCTGGTCAGCGCGGGCCAGATCAACACAGCAGGCACGGTGAGCCTCGGGCCTTCGGCCCATCTACAGGTGACCTCGGCGGGCTCCGTCACGCTGGACGGGCCGCTGCTGACCAACGCCGGCACCCTCACCGCAGCGGGCGGCCTGACCCGCCTGTGGGCCGACAACATCAACAACTCCGGCACGCTGGCCGTGGGCGGGACCGGCACGCTGGATCTAGGCTTTACCAACTGGGACTTCAATCCCACCGCCTCCAGCGCCTGGAACAACACCGGCACCTTGCGTGTTGACGGCGGTGTGCTGGAGCTGGGGGGCGTTTTCTCTCCCTCCAACATTGGCGCCGTGATGCGCCAGGGCGGCACGCTGGGCTCGGTGCAGTTGCTCGGCAGCCTGGCCCTGGGTGGGGGCTCACTTGATCTGAGCACGTCGCTCGGTGTGTTGGAGCTGGCAGGCGGCGCCGTCAGCTCGGGCACCTTGAGTGGAGGAGGCGCTTTGCTGGTGGCGGCGCCTGGCGTGTACAGCTTACTCAAGGACATCACACTGGACACAGACCTGACCATCCCGCCCTCTGGCTTGGTCATCGTGGAGTCGGGTGGCGCGGACCACGCACTGAAGATCCTGAACCAGCGAAGTATCAACGTCCAGGCTTCAGGCACGATGTCTTCGCAACTGGGCTACCTCGGCAACCAGACCTGGGACGCCGCAGGCAGCGGGCGCATCGTGCTGTCCGGCAGCACCACCGACTATGGGTTTGCCGGCATCGAGGCTTACCCTTATGGGAGCGCGGGCACGCTGACCCTGGGGCCCGGCATGCGGCTGGAAGCTGCCAGCAAATCAGCTTTCATCAACCCCGGCACGGCCACCGCCACGCTGATCAACCAGGGCACTATCGCGGCCTTGAACACCGGGACATTGGGGTTGCAGGGCGCCCGCTTCGAAAACAGCGGCCGCGTGGAAGCAGCGCTTGGCGGAGAAGTGCGTTTGCACGCCAACCTGGCGCAGAACCTCGTCAACGGCACCCTGGTGGCCGACGGCGGAGTGATGTGGATAGGCTACCGGGATACCTACAGCTCCACGCCACCACCGCCCACGGCGTGGACCAACGCCGGCGTGATCCAAGCCACCAATGCAGGCACGCTGTACCTGGACGGCGCGTTCCAGCTGAACGACATCGTGGCCACGTCGCTTGTGCGCACGTCGCGCATCGTGGGGGACAGCAATGCGACCGTGGAGATCTGGGGCAGCCTGGACTTGGGGGGTAGCGGCTCACTGCGGGTGCAACCAGGGGGTGACCTCGGCCCGGCGGGGCTGACGCTCTTGAACGAAGGCGTCGTGGCCAACGGCACGCTGAGCTCCGAAAACAACTACCCAGTAGTGTCCAGCTTTGGCACGCTGCAGAACGTGACCCTCGCGCCGGAGACCTCGGGCTCCCTGTCACTCAACGGCAGCTACATGGTGATGGGCGACCTGGGCTTGCTCAACGGCGGCACCATCCTCGCAAACGCTGATTTCTACTTCAACGGGGCCGCCGGAGGGTCTTTGTCCACCCAAAACCTGCAGATGGTGGGCGGTGGCAGTGCGGTGTTCGATCTCGTCAAGGCCGATGGTGGCACGATGAGCATGGACCACTACGGCTGGAACAGTTCACTTCGCATTGGAGAAGGGGTCAAGCTCAGACTGCGTGACGGGGCCAATCTGGCACCGCCTGGCCTCTCACAGGGCACGCTGAGCAACGATGGCCACATCGAACTGGTCTTCGAGGGCAATCCTGCCGGAGTGAATGTAGGGGTCTCCTTTACCAACAACGGCCTGCTCAGCGGTGACGGCACGTTGAACCTCGGCGACGGCGGCGTGCTCACCAACTACGGGACCATCCGGCCGGGGGATCTGAACGTCGTGGGCGCGATTGGTGTGGAAGGCAGTTTGCTGCTCAAGAGCGATTCCATCTTGCAGATGGATGTGGGCCCCGGCTACGACACGATCAGTGCCACCGGCAGCATCACCCTGGACGGCGCATTGCAGACCAGCGGCACCTTCAACAGTGGCGGCACGGTCAACCTGCTGTCCACCACCTCGGGCGGTATCACTGGTACCTTCCTGGCGCCACCCGTTGGGTTCATCGAACTGCCCTCCGGCAACTTGTATGCCTTGACCGTACCCGCAGGGGGTGCTGGTTGCGCGTACGGAACGATCTGCTGGGACGGCGAGGGCAACGACGGGCTGTGGACCAACCCAGTGAACTGGAGTTCGCCCGGCAATACCCAGCTTCCGACTTCCGTCGATGACGTCTACATCGATGCCGCCTCCGCAACCAACAGCGGCACGCTCATCACCGTTTCTGGCAGTGCCTCAGCAGGCAACATCACCGTCGC
>JBIKKT010000004.1:0-97996 GCA_044360195.1 Bdellovibrionota bacterium
GAAGGCAAAGAAGGCAAAGAAGGCAAAGAAGGCAAAGAAGGCAAAGAAGGCAAAGAAGGCAAAGAAGGCAAAGAAGGCAAAGAAGGCAAAGAAGGCAAAGAAGGCAAAGAAGGCAAAGAAGGCAAAGCTAACACTAAACAAGACTCCTCTGGAAATACTCCCGAGCAACAAAAAAACCGAGCGGAGGGGGATGCAAATTCACAACAAGCAAACTCACCGGAGAGCAAAAAGCCTGGGGAGAAGCAAAACAAGGGGAGTGAGACAAAGAGCGACGGGGATAAAGACCAAGCGGCTGGTAAGGGCAGGGGCTCTACGAGCGACCGGTCTGCAGAACTCAACCAAAACAAAAACGATAAGCAAGACAACTCATCCAACGAAACAGCTGCCGAGCGTGGCGATAGTGAGAAGAAAGATGAGCGCAAACAACCCCGCTTAGACTCTAAAGAGAGAAACAATAACGACTCACCCCCTCGCTCTGGCAGTGACAGCACTGGCGGAGACTCAGCGATACCCGACAGGAACGCTCCCGCCCGTCCGATGCCTGACGGTGAGGAAGGGCAGGGAGGTCAAGATGGGCTTGGAGCTAACAAAGGATTTAAAGAGAGCGAGATACGAGATCCAAACGAGACCTTTGACCCCCGTTTTACGGGAGAGGGGTTTTCACTGGAAAAAAACGATGATTCCGCTCAAGCAAAAACTACTATAGAAGATTTAACCCTTGCAAAACCAAAACCTTCAAAGGCAAAGGGCGAACAACCTATTCCACTAGAGTATGAGGATGTATTGGAGTAACTTTTTTCAGTACAACCTAAGTGCACACGAAAGAAACAGAGAGCCTGCTTATGAAAGACACAAACACTCCCGACACTGAGGCGCTTGAAAGCGCAGTCTCACAGTTCCGCGAGTCCTTCGATTCAATCGAACAGGAAGTTAAAAAAGCTATTGTGGGAATGGATGGTGTCGTACGAAGCACCCTCTCTGCAATCTGCGCCCGCGGACACGTTCTGCTTGAAGGGGCTCCGGGTCTTGGAAAAACGATGCTCGTAAAGACAATTGCTCAGGCTCTCGGTCTCTCATTTAAACGAGTACAATTTACCCCCGACTTAATGCCCTCAGATATCACCGGAACCCAAGTGCTCACAGAAGATGGTAACGGCGGAAGGCGATTTGTTTTTAAACAGGGGCCGGTGTTCGCCAATATCGTGCTCGCCGATGAGATAAATCGAGCTACTCCGAAGACTCAATCCTCGCTCCTTGAAGCTATGGAAGAGCGTCAGGTGACCGTACTCGATCAAACCTATCCACTCCCTGCTCCATTCTTTGTTCTGGCAACTCAAAATCCGATCGAGCAGGAAGGAACTTACCCACTCCCTGAAGCGCAGCTCGACCGTTTCTTAATCAAAGTTATTGTTCCACCTCCAACGTCACCACAACTAAAGGAGATACTCCTTCGCACCACGGGCACTGCTACGCCTGAAATCCAGGCCGTGCTTCCCAAGGAGCGCGCCTCTGACTACCTCCAAGCGATGCAGCGTCTCGTACGACATGTGGTGGTTTCAGACCCGATGCAGGAGGTCATCGTGCGCGTGATATCAGCTCTTACGCCAACATCTCAGTTCGCCACTCCAAAGGTAAAGAAATATCTACGCTTTGGTCCAGGGCCACGAGGCGCTCAATCAGTCGTACTAGCCGCAAAAGTTGGAGCTCTCCTTGATGGGCGAATAAACCTGGCCTTTGACGACATCAAAGAGGTCATCACTTCAGCCCTTAGACACCGGCTTATTTTAAATTTTCAAGCGGAGGCAGACGGTGTCACTACGGACGACCTAATAGAGGAGGTTAGAAAAGCAAAATAACTCATTCACCGCCTATTAAAACCGCTCCGTCATGCAACTATCTGCCGACACCCTAAGAATCCTTGATGCTTTTGCGTTACGCACGAGGCGCTCATTCTTTGGTATCAGACAGGGCGTGCATCGCTCGCAACGACGCGGGCACGGTGTTGAGTTTGCTGAATATCGAAAGTATGAGATCGGCGATAACCCTCGCGCGATAGACTGGGGCCTCTTTGCCCGCAGCGATAAACTCTATATCAAGCGCTACCTTGAAGAGGAGAACGTCTCTCTCTTCATCGTTATCGATGGCTCACAATCCCTTACTCATCCTGCGCTACGCGAGAAGTGGGAGCTCGCGTGCACCCTTGCTAGCTGCATCTCCTACGTTGCTCTATCTCACCAAGACCCTGTAAATATAGCGGTCCTTGGGGGGCGCTACAGCCCAACCTTCTGGGGAGGGCGGGCGTTTGGACCTCTGCAACACTTCCTCGCTGAGGAAAACAACCGCCTTAATGAGCAAAGAGTCACTCCAACCTCTCTCACCGAAGCCGCTCGAATTACAGCCACTCGTACGCGCTTCCCCGGAATTTGTGTAGTAATCTCCGATTTCCTCTATCCGGTTTCAGAAGCTGCCACAGTCCTTAGCGCATTCACCTCGCGCAATATGGAGGTGCATGCGCTGCAAGTTCTTGGCAGCTCTGATACCAACCCCTATCCAAGCGAGGAAGCAGCACAAGCAGTAGACAGCGAAACTGGAGAAGAGATACCGCTTGCACTGGATGAAGCCTCCAGGGAGCAGTACAAGACTCTGCTTAGCAAACACACCTCTGAGTTACGCCACCACTGCCTCTCACACCAGATACAGTTTGCATCAACCAGCACCTCAACCCGCTCTGCTGAGGAGACAGCCATCCAAACCCTTTCGCAGATGGGGCTCTTTGTATGATCTCTTTTGGAGCAACAGCAATGACAGCTCTCTCGCCGTGGATGCTCGCTGCTGCACCAGTAGCTGCTGGAATGTTGATATACATATACAGAAAGCGCGGGAGCTCAACGCAACGAGTCGTCTCATCACTCTTTCTTATGAGAAGCCTCCCACGCGCAACCCCAGGAAAGCGCCGCTTTGTCCCTCCACTTCAATTTTGGATCGAGCTTCTGCTGTTTTCTCTTCTTGCATGTGCCGCTGCGACCCTCGTCTTAAATAAACACGGTAAACACATCGCGGTTGTTCTTGATAATTCCTTTAGTATGAGCGCGCTTGACCGGGCGGGGGCTTCACGTCTTGATCGCATAAAGTCGATGGCGCGGGCCGACATCACTCAAACTCTACCACCGACTCGTTTTACGGTGTTTACCGCTAACGCATCCCTTGATTCCATTTCTTCACGCGGCATCTCTACAGCAGCAGCACTTGCTGCTGTTACTGGCACCAGCCAAGAGCTCTCCGGTGATACAATTTCAAAACACCTTGAGAGTCTGCTCCTCCAGGGGGATTTTGATTCAGTATGGGTCTACACCGATCATCCGTTTCAGGACGTTACTACCCCACAACGAACCCGAGTTATCACTCTCCCTTCAGAATCCGCAGACACTGCAAATGCATGGCTATCAAACCTCACGGTACGAGAGAAAGGCGGAGAGTCTGCAATTTCAGCGACGGTCCACTCATCAATACGGAATACGCTTAGCGTATCGGTTGGAGCAAAATGCTTTCAAGGATCGTCACAATTTGATCTTTCCCCGACCTCACTTTCTCTTGAGTTTAAGAAGTCTCAAACCCTCCAACTCCCTGTGGGAAGTAAGACGTGGTCCTATTGCCGGGTATCCCTCATCTTGCCACCTGGCACCTTTGATGCACTAGCCGGAGACAACGAAAGCTGGATTGCAAACAACTTAAAGGCGAGTTCAATTAAAGTTGTAAGCCCACTTTCTCCGGAAGAGCTTGGACTCTCTAAGATAAAGACCCTCTCTTTTTCAAAAGCGGCTGATGCCCCTTCAACCGCGACTATCTTCCACCGCACTGCACAGAGCCAAACAAGCTCTCCGATTGCATCCCTTGCGGTCTTCCCACCTGCAGGGCCACTGTTACAGGGCGGATCTGTACAAGCTGAAGGTATCTCATCAGCCACTGAAATTACCCGGTGGGACTCAAGTCATCCGGTCCTTACCTATGTTAATCCTTCGCTACTTAAAGTGCCGATTGCCCGACGGATTACCTGTCCGGAATCGTCAACGCCACTTCTATTTTCACGGACCGGAGCGTTGGCATGCGCCGGCGAATATGATGGAGTGCGATACGCAATAGTTGGGTTTGAGCTGTTTCCATTTGATGGCAAAAAAACGCCAACGTTAAGCATCCTGACCCTTAACCTGCTCTCCTGGGTATCTCAGCAAACGGGAATCGCTGCGCACGGTGCTCCTGCCGGCATCATCCCACTTCCACCAGGCATAACCGCTGCACGATACGTTGCTCCAATCGAAGAGCGACTCTCTATTCTCGATGGTAGAGCTTCTGTTTATGCACGCAGACCTGGAATCATTGAACTCCTTAGCGGCGACGAAGCGCGGCTTATCGGTGTTCAGCTACCATCTGAGGCAGAGTCGGAGCTCACACAAGTTTCAATGATTGAGTTGCCATCGGCTGATAGCGAGCCAAAGAGCAAGAAAGAGAGCGAGTCAACTAACCTAACTCCGTGGCTTGCCCTCTTGGCCTTAGGGGCGCTGGTGTTAGACCTCGTGCGTCGCTTGGTAAGAAAACAGAGGTGGATAGCATCATGATGGTTAGCTTCTCCACTTCGTGGTTCTTTGTAGCACTTATTCCTGCTGTCACTCTCGTGCTAGCAACCGTTCTTCGCTCACGCAATCATTCGCGACCCTCTGTGGCTCTTGCACTGCTACGTACTGCCACCGCCCTCTGCATAATCGCAGCCCTTGCTGGACCACATGCAACGACTCAAAGACCCGCTGATGAGTTACCGGTGCTGGTCGACATCTCTGCTAGCATGACACCCTCTCAAGGGGACGCTCTCTTTGCGCGCGCACAAAAGCTCGGCGGTGAGCTTGATATTCCCCTAAGGCTCGTCCCATTTGGAGCAACAGCAGCCACCGCCCTCTCAACGACTTCCTACGGCGAGCTTCGTCGTTTGTGGCAAAAGCTTGATGTTGGAGCGACTAACATCGCATCGGCTCTCTCTATTGAAGCGGCACGCGGAAGCGCTGCTGTACTCCTACTGTCCGACGGCTATGAGACCGCGGGAGGGGCTCTTCAGACGAGCAATCTATCGCCTGGTCTTTCAATCTTTCCCCTTACCGAGAAGGGAAATGCAGATATAAGTGATGTAAGCATCTCGCAGCTTTATGCCCCGCTTACTGTCAAAGCTCAATCAAGCGTAGATATTAAAGTTACACTCTCAAATTCTGCCTCTGCGAATCGTAAGGGCAGTCTCTCAATTACTCACGGAGAGCGAGAGGTCTTTAAACAAAACGTCGAGCTACGAGCCGGCGGTGATTCGCTCTTCTCCGCTGAAAGTGACCCAGCAGTTGAAGGGATATCTCCTGTAGTTGCAACGTTTTCATGGAGCGACGAAACGGGCTCCCATCACATAAGCCGCTCTACATGGCTAGCCGGAGAGACTCGAGATAAAGTGTTGCTCCTCTCGGGATCGCAGGATGATGCTCGAATTCTTCCGCAGCTCCTCCAGAACCAGCGCTACCAACTCACCTCGCTTATCGCTCCCTTCGCCTCTCCTAACCTACGGCCGTTATCGGATTACCGAACAGTTCTTTTTAACAACGTTGCCCTCTCATCTCTTCCACCCCCCATTCTTCAGGCCCTCCCAGATTTCGTACGCGGGGGTGGTGGCCTCGCTATGATCGGTGGGAATAAAAGTTTTGGTCTCGGCGGCTACATCGGCTCTGTTGTTGAGCCGCTACTTCCTGTCCGACTTGTACCTCCGTACAAAGAGAAGAAACGCCTTAACGTCGCCGTTCAACTTGTTATAGATAAATCCAGAAGTATGGCCGCTGAAGACCGACTTGAATTTGCCAAAGCTGCCGCCGCCGAGGTGATTCAAACGCTCCAAGATGACGACTATATAGGTGTTGTTGGATTCGACGAGACCCCCTTTATCGCTCTTCCCCTCACTCAAGTTGCCCTCGCCCGCACAACCGCGCGCGAGAAAGTGAATCGACTCTATCCGTTTAATAAAACAAACCTCTTTCCCGCCCTCGATGAGGCGCGGCGGGGCTTACAAAGGATAAATGCTGGAAGAAAACACACGATCGTTCTAACCGACGGCAAGATCCCCGATGCAAACTCGGAATACTTAAGTCTTGTGCGGCAGATGCGCGTTCTCGGCGTTACCGTGTCCACGGTGCTACTTGGGTCGGATGTTGATGACGGATTCCTCGCCACCGTAGCGGAACAGGGTGGGGGATCTTTCTACCAAACAAGTGACCCACGAAACCTTCCGCGTATCTTTATCTCTGACGTGAAAGTAGCCTCAGGAGAAAAGACGCTTCGTGAGGACCCTGACCTTCCCGTGCAACGCGGCCCAAGTGGAGTTCAAAGCACTACCCTCGATACTTTTCCATCCCTACGAGGCTTCGTTGAAACCCTGAGCAGGGAGAACGCCAATACCGAGCTAACGGTATCTCAAGAGGATAAAACGTTCCCCCTTCTTGCCTCAATGTCTATCGGTAAGGGCCGCTCCCTCGCTTTTACCTCTGATGTAAATGGCCGCTGGTCATCGAAGTGGCTGCAGTGGTCATCCCTGCAATCATTTTGGTCGGACTTGATTGAGTCACTCCACCCACACGTTGCCGAAACCAATTCCTCAACAGCCTTCGATGTCCGCTCTTGGGTTGAAGGCGGTGAAGCGGTTATCGACCTTACGATTTATGGCAGGGAGGGTCGCAGGGGTGTGACCGGAGAGATCACAACTCCTCGCGGAGACACTCGTAGCCTTGATTTAAAATCTCTTGCTCCCGGACACTACCAAGCGCGCGTTTCACAACCAACTGCTGGAAAATATGAAGCACTCTTTAGCCTTGCCGGAACACCTCTGCCCCGCGTCGCTTGGGAGCTATCAGGTGAGTTATTCGGCGAGACCCCACACGAAAAGCCAAACCTGACTCTGCTTGAAAACCTAGCCTCCAAAACCCAAGGAAAAGTAAACCCACGCGCATCGGATCTCAAAGGGAGGCTTAAAACCTCAGCCGACACTCACGACTACGCACCCCGTGCCCTTATGTTAGCCCTGCTTTTTCTCTTCCTTGAAGTTCTCTCGCGGGAATTCATTTTTAAACGATCTCGAAGCCTCTAGCCCCCAACTCTGCGCTTCACTTTCCCTTCGGCCTAGGATACAAGGGACCCATGACTCAGCCTTACACTATTTATTTCGCCGGCGAGCTCTTTAGCCTTAAGCATCTTATCGGCAACGCACTGCTCGCGGATGCTATTAATACACTATCTGAATCACGATATCGTTGTATCGTTCCTCAAGATCTCGAACAGCGCGAGACCACAGCTCTTGCCATCCGCGACCAAGACCTCTTTCACGTAATATCATGCGACCTTGGACTCTTTCACTTTGATGGACCTGAGCTTGATTCAGGCACTGTAGTGGAATTTATGGTCGCCAAAATGTTGGATATTCCGTCTGTCATACTACGCTCTGATTTTCGAAGTGGTGGCGATGCTAAGACGCTCCCGTGGAATTTAATGGCGAGTGGCTATCCCCGGACTGAGATTGTAGTTTTAGATGGAATGCTTATGTATCAAAAGCATTCCAAGAAAGACGGCCTCTCGGCGACCGACGTAGCGCTCCAGTCAACCAGGCAACTTGCGCACGATGTGATAGTGGCTCTTGATAAAGTACGGGCCGCCCCATGCACCCTCTCAGCCGACAAGAGAGAGTGTGTATACGATTGGATAAGCCAGTTTGCGGGGCCTTCGCTCAAAAGCCTTCTCGCGCAAGAGACGCTTCACGATATTCTCTCAAGCAAGATCGCCAAGGGTCTACTATGACCGCGGCGCGCGTTGCTGTTGTAGGAAGCTTTGTTCAAGATCTAGCCTTCAAGGTTCCCCTTTTCCCTGCTCCAGGAGAAACTCGAATCGGCACCTTCTTTACCGGCCCCGGCGGAAAAGGTTCAAACCAAGCAGTTGCGTGTCACCGCCAAAATGCTCCAACCGTCTTTATAGGCGCTATTGGAGAAGACCTATTCGGTAACGGGTACGCTGAATGGGCCTTAAGAGAGAAGCTGCCCGTTGAACTCCAGCGCACCACAACAGCTACTGGCGCAGCATCTGTGGTGATAAACCAAGAGGCTCAGAACCTAATAGTTGTTGCCCTGGGCGCAAACGATGACCTCTCGCCTTTGCATGTTCTCTCTGCGCTGAATCGGCAAGAGAACCTCTCTGTTATTCTACTTCAAGCAGAGAGCAACCTTGAGGCAACCAAAGCTGCTCTTGAACATGCACAAAAAAGGGGCGCCATCTCTATTTTAAACCCAGCACCTATTAATCCAGGACTAACTTCGGAACTCCTTGCTCTTGCGGATATTATAACCCCCAATGAGACCGAAGCGGCCTTCCTGGCCAAGCACGTAACGGGAGAAGAAAGGCACATCGATGTAACAGCTCTCGATGACGAGACCATCATCGCACTCTGCAAACGTTTTCCAAGCAGCACCACCCTGATTACCCTTGGAGCAAACGGCTCACTCCTCTACCAGGCCAGCACTCCACATCCAAATAGTAAATACATACAAAAAGAAGATTTCGTGAGAATACCTGCACTACCTGGTGTAACTCCTGTTGATACCACCGGCGCGGGCGATGCCTTCAATGGCGGGTTTGCAGCAGGCTTAGTGCATTTTGATGGCGATATAAAACGCGCCATAAAGTACGCAACTGTAGTTGCGGGTCTCTCAACTCAGCGTGAAGGTACATCACCTGCGATGCCAACACGCGCCGAAGTTGAGCGGCACGCAGATTTTTTTAAAGAGTAAGTAAACATTCTAGGGAGAATCGTATGCCATACATCGGACGAAAAGACCGCCACCAATACCAGGAGATCTTAAACTCTCTCGCTGCCATTATTCCGCAAGACCGCATGCAACGGCCCGGTCACATCAACTACATCGTAAGTCTTCTGCTTGAGAAGGTGTATGGCAAGGAGCTTCGCTACGCCGACCATAACGAAGTAATCGGTGTGCTGAACTGCATCGCGCTTGAATTCTATCGCCGAAAAACCGCTCCGTATGAAGATGTAAAAATAAAAGAGGAAGGAGATCTGACGGACTTGTAGGCCCGCAACTGCCTTATACTGGCTGAAGGCTGTACTAGCCACCCAACCGCAACTAAGGATATACTGACGGTATGCGCGAGCTCCTGCAACTACTAGATCAAATGAAGCGAGCAGGGCTAATCGTTGATTATGCCTTAGGCGGCGCTACTGCACTTATTCATTATTTCGAACCCTTCCAAACAGTGGATGTGGACGTATTTGTCGTCCTGACGGATCGGCCGGGGACGCTCGTAAATTTGTCCCCGATTTACTCATTTCTTGAATCAAAGGGAGCAATCCCCCGTAACGAATACGTCCTGATCGGGGGAATTCCAGTCCAATTTCTGGTGCCCTACAACACTCTAGTGGAGGAGACAGTACGGGCTGCCAAAGCAGTTCCATTTGCCGACCAGATTTGTCGCATACCGCCCTTAGAGTATTTAATGGCGATTATGGTCCAAACCAGCAGGGCGAAGGATAAAGCCCGCTTAGAGGAACTGGGCAATTTCCCGCAGCTGTTTAATCGCCAGGTTTTTGATGGGCTAGTTACCAAATTCGGTCTGGAGGAGAAGTGGAAGAAGATAAAGAGCGAGATAGCCTTTCCGTAAGTGAAGCCCCCCCGCAAAGCTTTCTTGACGCGAAGCTTGCACTGCGACGCGAGTTGATAGCACTGCCTTTTGAAGAGAAGATTCGGCGCGTAATAGAGCTTCAGAAGATGCAGAAAGCGCTACATCGAGAAGGGGGAAAGGAGGTCTTTGTCTGGAATATTTAGTTGCTTCGAAGTAGCTTAAACGCCCGCGGTGAGCCCTGCGGTTTCCCCAACTTGATGGAACTCAACCCCCACTCACCACTATATTACGGATAAGTCTCGACTCCTCACTATCAAGGATCTCTTCAAGCACTACTCTTCTTAAACGTATCTTTACAGGCAGAGTGAGCCTTGCAACCGCTTCTTCGCAACCACAGCGCGAATGTGTTGTGTAACGGCCAATGGTCATATGCGGCCGATACGGAAAGCGCGGATCCAAGAACGATTTAAGGATACCTGAGTACATCGTTGAATGGAGCTTCTGTACAGCATTCTCTGCATCAAGCAGCAGAAGCTGTATGGCACCATCTGGTTCAAACGAGCATCGTAACGCAGCAGTTTCCATCGGCCCAAACTGAGCCGCGGCATCAACAACTACTTTTACTATCTCATTCTCCGGAAGTTCTGTTGAAATAAACGGAAAAACTACAGTGACGTGCGCAGGAACAAACAGAGCCAACGGATCAAGCTCTCTGCGCAGCTCCTCAATCAAGCTAAGCTGCGGTGACTCAACCGGCAAGAAAGCGCAATAACGCGGCATGTCCGACTAACCTAACACCAGCTTCGCAAACCGATACACCACCTTCTTAGGCTCTTCAAAGGCATCAAACTTAATCATCACACTCGCTGCTGATCCCGAGCCAATCACTGACTGCACGGCTCCTTTTCCAAAGGACGGGTGAATAACAGCCACTCCCTCTTCAAGCTGCTCAAGAGCAGCACTTGGCTTGTCAAAGTACTCCTTAGGAGTCTCTGATTGCTTCTCTTTGGAAATAACATCAGCTGGTGCAAGCAGATTCTTAATCCGGTCCAGCGACATAGCAACCTGCGGCTGTGGGCGCTCAATCTTACGAGACTGCCTGCGACTCCTCCAGCCACCGCCATATTCACTATCACTACCGCCATCATCCTCATCTTCAAAAGAGAATCGAGGATACCCTTCAAGGAAAGTTGCCCCCTGCGAAAGCTCGGTTCCAACTGCATTCATACGCCCAGGATCGATATCTTTTGCAAAGCGACTAACGATGCGTGCACCGCCAGAGCTTCCGGAGCTCCCGCCGGCTGCAAACATACCGCGATAGTATGCGCGGGTCATGTAGAGTATCTTCATCGCCCGAGTAATGCCCACGTAACAGAGTCTGCGCTCTTCTTCGACTCCTTTTGGCTCATCAATCGAGCGAAAATGAGGGAGCAAGCCTTCCTCAACCCCTCCAAGAAACACCACCGGGAACTCAAGCCCCTTGGCTAAGTGCAGCGTCATAAGCGATACAGTATTCGGTATTTCGTCTGAATCCCTTGGGCCAGTTTCGTTGATTGCAAAATCAGCGCTCGATGTAAGAGAGATTCTATCGAGAAACTCTTTAATTGCTGACGTTGTGTCACTTCCTGGTCGCCCCATCGTACGACCCAGAGCACTTAACTCTTGCAAGTTTTCTATGCGTGACTGCGCAGCAGGATCCTTCATTGCGGCGAGTTTCGGTCCGTATTCGGAGACTTCAACGATGTACTCTATCAGTTCACCTAAGTTCTTGCTCTCTGACGCCTGCTTGATATCAGCCATCAATGCGACAAACTTGTGGACATGTTTATTCGTTTCAGCAACTGCCACCGAAGCGTGCAGAAACGGAACAGCCGAGCGACGGGACTCCTCAGCTATTGCAAGGAGTGACTGCGCACCGATGCCACGCGGCGGGGTGTTCACTACCCGCTGAAAGGCCTGATTATCGGAGGGATTTACCAAGATTCGTAGGTATCCAAGGATATCTTTAATTTCCTTGCGGTCGAAGAACTTTAAACCGCCAAAGATACGATACGGCACACGCTCACGAACGAGAGATTCTTCAAGCGCTCGAGTTTGTGCATTTGTACGATAGAGAATTGCAATATCAGAGTACTTAAGCCCTTCTCGTGTAAGACGCTGTATTTCACGCGCAATAAAGTCGGCCTCCATATTTTCATCATGTCCGATGAATGTGCGGATCCGCTCTCCAGCTGCTCCAGAGGTCCAGAGCTTCTTAGCTTTTCGCTCTTTGTTCTTCTCGATAACCGCGTGCGCTGCATCAAGGATAGTTGAAGTTGAGCGATAGTTCTGCTCAAGCTTTACAACTTTTGTATTGGGGAAATCTTTTTCAAACTCTAGGATGTTACTAATCGTAGCGCCTCGAAAGCCATAGATTGATTGATCATCATCACCAACAACGAAGAGATTCCGGCGCGGCTCGCTGATAAGCCGGATAAACATGTACTGGACCTTGTTGGTGTCTTGAAACTCATCCACCAAGATGTAGTGAAGATTCCGGCGGTAGTACTCAAGCACATCGGGAAATTCCTTAAATACGCGCACCGTATTAACCAACAGATCACCAAAGTCCATCGCATTCGCTTCAAGCAGAAGCTTTTGGTAGCGGTCATAGACCTGCGCCTGAAGGTCGGTTGCAACATTAAATGAGCGCTTTGCAAGATCGTGCGGAAAAAGGTAGTTGTTCTTTGCTTTATCGATAGCTCGCGCGAATGAATCAAGCGGATACTTCTCTTCGTCGATGTCGAGCTCTTTGATAACCTGCTTCAGGACACCCTTACTATCTTGTTCGTCGTAAATGATGAACTGATTAGTGTACCCTAGCTTTGTCGCACAGTGTCTAAGAATCCTTAAACCTGAGGAGTGAAAGGTCGATATCCAGAGCCTATCGGCCTGTTCTGCGAGAAGACTTTTTAGTCGCGACCGCATTTCGCCAGCAGCTTTATTAGTAAAGGTTACTGCAAGGATACGATCTGGAAAGACGTTGTGCTGAAGCACAAGTTGCGCCACTCGGTGCGTTAACACACGAGTCTTGCCGCTCCCTGCTCCAGCTAGCACAAGGATAGGACCATCGCGGTGTAAGACGGCTTCAGACTGCGGCTGGTTTAGGCCCGAGGTGAGGTTCTGCGATGATGCTCCCTCCGCCTCGTTACCGAGCGACAGCGAGTGCTGTGGTAAATGCTGCATTGTTTCGTGCTCTCTGCTCATACCAAGCGCTGCTTCATCCGATTCTTAAAATAGAAAAGGGAGACTGGCGATCTCCCTTTCGACAACTCTGTGAAAGATACCTGCAAAAGCGGTCGTCTTCAATCACGACCTGATTGCATTTACCTACTTCTGCGAGCGACGTGTTGCCTTCTAAGAGAAACCTTAGAGACACCACACTCAATAGCGAGTGGCTGACCACTAGCAACTGACTGCAAAAGCAACCGACCGATGTAGAGGAGGGTGAGAGCAGCGCAGGTGAAGTCGACCCCCGTAACCAAAAACTCATTTCCCATAATGTGCCTCCGAATAACGTTTTCATAATTTTTCTATACTAAAAAGCCCCTACAGTTCAAGTCTTTTTCTATATCAAATAGATTTAAACCAACAAGATCTGTCACCAACTGACAGAAATCAGGGGCTTACCCCCTACAAACAAGGTTCGACGGATGCAAGAAATAGTTGCTCCTGCTACTCTTGGCCCCATGTCGCAGTACGATCGCAAGGACCACCTGTACCAAAAAGCCAAAGACGAGGGGTACCGCTCCCGAGCAGCCTACAAGCTCATAGAGATACAAGAGGGGTATAACCTTATCCGCCCCGGAGACTCCGTGCTCGATGTTGGCGCCTGGCCAGGCGGGTGGCTACAGGTAGCGCTTGAATTTGTTGGGCAAAAGGGCTCTGTCACCGGCATCGATCTAGTGGCCATAGACCCCATAGATGACCCGCGCTGCCACCTGATAACCGGTGATGCACGAGATCTAGACACCCTGTTAGAAAATCAAGGTGCAAACTTTGATGTTGTGGTGTCCGATATGTCTCCCAAGCTGTCAGGGATCAAAGAAGCCGATCAAGCTGGTATAGTAGGGTGCGCAGAGCTTGCTCTGTGGGCTGCTACACAATTTTTGAAGAACGGGGGGAACTTCGCCGTCAAGCTCTTTAAAGGTGGGCAAGTTGATACATTTGTCAAAACTGCGCGGCCCATGTTTAATAGGCTGGTGCGGACCGAACTAAAATCGACTCGGAACACATCCAACGAGTTCTACGTAATAGGTCTTGGATTCAAGCGACAGGGTTCTTAAAGGAAAATTACCGTAATGCCCCTCATGGCAACCTCTCAATCTCTCTTCTCTGGCATCACGGCGCTCGGCACCTACGTTCTTGAACGAACCGAGGGGTGGGGGCGAGCGTGGATATTCCTCTACCGAACACTACTAGCGCTCGCTAAACCTCCCTACCGCCCGTATCTCTACCTATATCAAGTGCTCCAAATCGGTGTGAACTCAACCGTAGTGATAGCTCTCATCGGCCTCTTTACAGGCGCAGTACTCGCTGTACAAGGCGAATACACCCTCTCAAAATTCGGAGCCAATGCCTACACCGGACCAGCAGTGGCGCTTAGTCTAATTCGCGAGCTCGGTCCTGTACTCACAGCACTGATGGTAATTGGACGCGCAGGGTCTGCAGTTACCGCTGAAGTCGGCATCATGCGCATCACCGAGCAGATAGATGCACTGCGTTCTATGGCGGTTGACCCCATTAAGTATCTTATGGCGCCACGCGTTGCTGCCGGCCTTATCGCAATGCCTCTTCTATGCGGCATCTTTAACGTGGTGGGTATCCTCGGTGGATACATCGTAGCAGTTGGACTTTTAGGGCTTAGCCCCGGAACGTTCATGTCTCAAATTACGTCAGCCGTTGAGCCGATGGATATCTACTCAGGTTTTATTAAAGCTATCGTCTTTGGTCTGATCTTCGGCTGGGTTAGTTGCTACAAGGGGTACACCTGCGGCTTCGGTGCTCAGGGAGTAAACAAGGCAACTACCCAATCAGTAGTCACGGCATCTGTTGCTGTGCTTATCGTTGATTACTTTCTGACCAGCATCCTCACCCGCGTGTTCATGGAGTAGCGAAGAGTGATCTCAGTTCGAAATGTCCATAAACGCTTCGGTTCACAGGTCGTTCTAGACGGCATCAATGTTGAGATCGAACCTGGAAAGACCACTGCCGTTGTTGGCCCAAGCGGCGTTGGAAAATCAGTTCTCCTTAAACTTATCATGGGAATTATGACCCCTGATGCAGGCGAGATATATATCGGCGGAGACAACATCACCCGCGCACGCTCAGAGTCTCGTAAAAATGAGATCCGGCGCTCGCTTGGCGTATTATTTCAATCTGCTGCACTTTTTGATTCACTCACCATCTACGACAACATCGCTTTCCCTCTCCGTCAGCGCGGCGGCGTACGCTCAAGTAAGATTCACCTGCGAGTTCTCGATATAGCAGAAAAGCTAAGCCTCTCTCGCTACCTGACAAATTTTCCAGAACAGGTATCAATCGGCATACGAAAGCGTGTCGGTATGGCGCGAGCCCTTATTACCGAGCCAAAGGTGCTGCTCGTTGACGAGCCGAACACAGGGCTCGATCCTCTTGATGGACAAGAGGTGTATGATTTAATTAATGCCTGCAAGACGCAGTGGGGATTCACTGGGCTGGTAATCAGCCATGAGCTCCCTGAGGTCTTTCAAGTGTCGGACAGAGTGGCGATGATCCTTAGAGGCAAGATAATTGCCGAAGGCTCACCTGCTGAGTTAAGCACGTTGAAAGATCCTGCTGTGCAGCAATTCCTAAACGGGAGAACCGATGGACCAATCCAAATTCAATAACGCCTCAGCCCCAGCGCAGATAGCTGTTCCGAGGCGCTCGTTTTCGCTCGAGTTCTTCGTTGGAATCTTCACCATGGCAGGAGTTGCTGCGGCAGCGTACCTATCGGTGGGGCTTGCTGGTGTTGAGATTGGGCCTCGAACAACGTATCCCGTGTACGCTGAATTCTATAACGTCTCTGGTCTGAAATACGGAGCAAGTGTTGAACTTGCAGGTGTTCCAGTTGGCGAGGTCTCAGAGATAAATCTTAATGACCCCAAGGCACGAGTTACATTAAAGATTAAAAATGATTTTAAACTACGCGACGACGATACGCTCGCTATCCGTACGAAGGGTATCATCGGCGACCGGTACGTAAAGATCTCTCGCGGCGGCTCTGATGACTACGTAACCGAAGGCGGAACCATCTCAGTAGCAGACACTGAATCCGTTATCGATATTGAAGACGTTATCAGCAAAGTCGTACACAGCCTCTCGGGTGACAAAGACGAGGGCAGTTCAAAGACAGATGCTAAGGCGGCAAAGTAATTAAACCACAGGAGCTACTATGACTGTTAAGAATCTCTTTTTTGTTCTCTCATCGTTAGCCATCTGTTCGCTGATGCCACTGGTATCCGTAGTAGCTGACCCCGGTTCGCCAAAGGCTGAGATAGAAGACACTATCAATCAGATAATTAAAACCGTCGCTAGCACCCCAGAGACTTCTGTTTCAACAGAGCGCCGCACGAAGTTGCGGACTCTTATCAACCCAAAATTTAACTTTGCCGAGATGTCTCGCCGCTCTCTCGGACCTAACTGGAACGATATATCGGCAGATGAACAGAGTGAATTTACCGAGGTATTCTCAGAGCTCCTCGCTCGCACCTACCTCTCAAAGATCGAAACCGTTAAGCCTGGAATGGTGAAAGTTGAAAGCGAGAGCGTTGATCCTCCTAAAGCTGTGGTCAAGACAGTTGTCATTAGCAAAGGCGACACCTTTCCGATCGATTACAAACTTATGGTCGGTAGTAACGGCAAGTGGCAAGTATACGATGTAGTTATTGAGAACATCGGCTTGGTGGCAAACTACCGCAACGAATTCTCAGGCATTATCCGCAAAGACAAGTTTTCTGGATTGATGGAGCGATTGAGAGCGAAGCTGGGGTAGTGTTTGGCGATGATAGCGCGGGCTAGTAGCTGGGGGGCGGAACCGTTCAAGAATTCTGTAGCTTCTCCAAATCGAGTAGATCTTGCGGCCGACCAGATGCCCGCTTTGCCTTAACTAGATTAGCTTTCGAAATGAACTTTACCTTGACACCAAAGAGCGTCCCAGATTCCGCGGTTTTGTAAGCCTGCAGGAACTTGACCCCCTTTATTCTTGTTAAGATGTCCACTCTATTGGGAGCCAGGCCCATGAAATACATAGTGCCCTCTTGTGCAAACTCATGAGGACTCAGATTGTCAACAGGAGCACCAAACTCTAGCAGCGCCTGCACCAATCTCTTTGAGTTGGCTTTGCTAGCTTCCACCAACAAATCAACATCCTTTGTATAGCGTGGCTCGCTGTACTTCATCACCGCATAGCCACCTACAATCATATATTTGACTTTATGCTGGTTTAAACAGCCCAACAGTTCTTTTAAGTCTGAGTTCACCAGCATCTCTCCCTTTTACTTCCCATGCCGTCTTGACCAGGTCCCAAGCGGCGGAAAATTTTTGCTCCTCAGAGACATTTGCCCAGAAGTCCTTGTTCCAAGAATCATTTTTCTCGACCTGGCTATCATCGCTGAGGAATGCTTTGATTTTATCTTTTCGATTCATAGGTTCTCCTATGGTAAGTCATTGAGTGAAAGTTGACTAGGTGTACCTCCAGACATACTATTTTGAATGTAGCGTTAACCAACGCCATAGAAATAGTCCCTTTAAGCTACATAAAATGGTCTATCGTTCATAAATAAGAGTACCGGAAAGTCATTGCGTCCGGGATCTTATGGGAGTTATTTAATTGTGACCTGGGAGCGGCGAAGCAACATATGCGCGTAGCCAGGGGAAAACCTGTTGAGCTGCCGTATCGCTTTAATCCGTTGCCGGCAGAGCTGGGCATCCCTCTCTCATGTCGTGCAGCCCGTGATTCCATCCTCGCGTTGCACGGTAAAAATCAAAAGCCCCCTCTATCCCCTGAGCAAATACAGTATAAAGACTTAGCAGAGAGAATCATCGACTCCTCTCGTCTCGGAGAGGACGGTTCAATCAAAGCCTCAATTCCAGCTGAGGCAGGTGACGCAGCAGCAGTTTATGCCCTTGATTTTTATTATCGATGGAAAACGGCAAGAACCCTTGCGCCCAATGCACTTTATGGGGCTGTTGATGTCTCAAAACTTACCCAAACGCTCAGTTCTGATTACATTCTCCCTCCTGATCCAAAAGGGTTAACCCCGGGCCGAACTCTTTCTGTGCTTTTAGTAGCGCCCTACACAGTAAAGTTAGATTTTGATGCTCAGCGACGAATCATATCGGCCCTCAAAGGGGTTCCGGCTACTCCAATTGAGCAGCTACTAGCTGCTTTAGTGCTCAAATGCAGGTATCCTGAAAAATCCTCTTTTAAAGGGATAATTAGAGGCAGCGAGCGGGGGAAGGCATTGCTAGACACAGAGCTATCAGGACTAAAGGTAGTCATCGTTTCGGAAGATGCTGAGGTGGGTATCTCTATGTCTATGAGCAAGACAACTGCCGGAGCGAAAGGGCCTTAAAAGATTTTATAATCATTGTAGCATGTTCATCACCGCGCCATTAAATCGAAAGATTCTTCGAGACGAGCAAGATACTGTCGCTCGCATTCAGCAAGTCGCTTGCACATTGGCTGAAAATCGCGATGATACTAACAGGAAGATACTAAATCTCTTTGAAGCACGCGCCATTGATCCAAACACGCCGATAATGGCTTCAGGGTGGAAGCGCCCTCTTGATGATGAAATCATACCTTTGATTGCCTCTCTTCTTGCACACCGTGAGAAGATCGCTCTACTTGAAATCGGTGCGGGAACAACGTGGGGGTGTAGAGACCGGGAATTTGGGGTACCTGGTCTTGCGCGCGCCCTTAAATGCTCACTACCAGATGCCATCAGTGTTCTTGCGACAGACCGCAACCGAGGCTTTGATATCTTCCTTGTGCTGCCCGATGGACTTCTTTCACACTACCAGTACAGAGATGACAGACCACCTCTGGCGGTGCTTGAAGGGTCTAGGTTTAAACAACCTGGCGTGCTGGCGCCTATCCCTGATGTTTTTGTCGCTCAAAGTCTATCTGTAGACCGTGAATTTAGAAGTTTTCTTGAACAGCAGGGCGCCCGATTCAACCTCGACTTAGTTAAGTACCCACCTCGTATTTACATTAGACCCCGCGTTGACTCCGAGGTAGAGGCCCTACTGTTTGGAGTGGAAAGCTTAGGTATGATTGATTACACCGAGCTTTCTGACTGCTTAATCAAAGCTCATAGGCGAGAGCAATTTGACTTTGTTTACGGCAGACACCTTTGCCCGACAGGCACTACATCAAGATTACAATATCTTAAAGATAACTTACCCGCTCAACTCACTAAGGTCTGTGATTCGTACTTTGTTCAATTTGATAGCTGTCTCTCGCCGAATGAAGGGTTTGCGGATCTCGTCTTCCGCGCTCATAACTATTTTTGAAGGGGGCTGTGACGAAGATAGTGGTGTTCGGCTGCCGTGGGACCTCATTCGGCAAGCAAACAATTTCTTCAATTTTCGAATGTTTTGGTTAAACAACGCGGAGCGCACAGATGAAGGTTAACAAGAGCCTGAGACCTTAGTTCTTGCTTCACATTTATAAAAAAGGCTCTGGCGCCTTTTAAAGCACCAGAGCCCTCCGTGGCCAGATAAACCCGGCCAAGTGATTCGTAAGCTATTACGAAGCCTTAAGAGCAACTACGAAAGCAAGAATCACGAGCGACTCGATAAGAGCCATACCGATTAGCATCGGAGCGAGCAACTTACCACCAACAGATGGGTTACGGCCGAAAGACTCAAGCATAGCGCCTACAGCCTTACCTTGACCCATTCCGCCGCCGATAACAGCTAAGCCGATAGCAAGACCTGCGCCGATTGGCCCTAGCGGTGAACCAGTCGTTGCTGCTGTTGCCTCTTCTGCTACAGCGTTAACAACAGGCAAAAGAGCTGCTGTTGCTACGAGGGTCGCCTTCTGTGCGAATGTTATAAGGTTTTTCATCTTCATCTCCTTGTTAGTAAAGCGGTTGTAAACCTACTCCGTGAATACCACTTGATACCTGATCTAATGGTGCGCGCCCTCTTCATGCTGAGTAGCGAGCATAATGTATATCATCGTCAGCACTGTCGGAACAAATGCCTGCATGAAACATACAAAGGTTCCGAGCGCATAGAAGATAACAGGAACCAAGAAAGGAACAAGCTCTGAAAATATGCCGAGCACCATATGGTCAGCTGAGATGTTCCAATAAAGTCGGAGGTTAAGGGTAAGTATTCTAAGAACCGTTCCGAAGAGCTCAAGAGGTAGGATGAACCAGGCTAACCACCAAACGGGCCCAGCGAAGTGAGCCAAGTAGTGCCCAAGACCCTGCTCTTTAATTCCGTAGTAGTTAAAACAGATAAAGATAAGAAGAGCCACCGGCACAGTAGTCCATACAGTTGTAGTTGCTGCCGGAATCCCAGGTATCAGGCCTATGATATTGATAGTAAAAACGTAGAGGAAAACCGTTGCCGTTAGTGGCAGATACTTCCTCTTTTCTTTACCTAAAATCGAGTCCTGGAAAGACACGAAGGTCTCTACAAAGAAATCAAAAAAACCAGGCAGCGTTATCTTCGCATCCGGTATAACCGCGCGTTCTACACCGTAAAGGGCGCGCTTCTTTGAAAGCGCCTTAGCGCTAGCAGACCCCAACACGATAAGAGCTATGCCGGCCGCAACCGCAGTTATCAAACCCTGCTCAGAGGGGTCAGTGATTCCGAGTGAATTAAGATAGGTGTAGTGATGTTCCATAGTGATCGGATAACGCCGGCCTACTTGTATAAGATTTAAGGGATTTAGGCAAATCCTTGCGCCGAGGAAGTCCCTAAAAAGTCTCCCCTTGAGGCGGCCTTAATTTATACAGCTTACACTCGACAAATAGCCCACTTACTGCTCAGGCCACCCGAGCTTTTCTGGCGGTTACGCGCGGCTAAATTTTATCCGCACATTTTTTGTTTAAACTACTTGAAATTAGAATTGCTTCCGTACTAAAGTTTCCCTATTTTGGGAAAATGAAAAAATTTTCCCTTTCCTCCTTGTAAAATTTTCTAACCGTATTATAACGCTTCCTCCGTCGTTGATCGGTTGGCTTGATCGTCATCAACTTACCTCACTGTAAGTTCCTCACGTAAATCCTCTGACACCGACACACTTGGGTCCGCTTTTTTTAAAGCAGCATTTCACCTTAGGGGGTATGAGCGGAAATCTGGCATCGGAACATCTTGGCCAGGCCTTATCTGACGCAGAAGCGTCGGTAGGATACCCGTCTCTCAACACTACAACTCCTGCTGAACTATCTGATAACACCAATGCTCCTTCGCTTGAACAGAGCTGGGCCGTTGCTCTGGCGGATGTCTGCTCAGCTGCGAATCAGCACATCGTTGCTGCTTACCTTGAGCCACTTGAAATAAACCTAGCGGCATCCTCACGAGAACAGATAACCGTGCTGGGACCATCGCGGCTGATATGTAACTACGTTGTAGCTAACTTCTCTGGCAAGTTGCGCGATAGATTAGGCCAGTTGCTATGCTCCCCAGACCTCCTTTTATCTATCATACCGCGCGAAAGTGCGGTTACTACAGGTGAAAACACCCTTCGACGACCGGCAACACCTTTTATTGTTAAGCGTCCGCGGCCCGCTAATTCTGATTCACCGGAGCCACAAAAAGAGGTCTCAGCAACTACTGCTACACCTCAATCCGTCTCAAGCTCTGGTGAAGTTTTTAACAACATCAATCCTCGCTACACGTTCTCAGATTTCGTAGTCGGCAATAGCAATCAATTCTGTCACGCTGCCGCCATGCGAGTAGCCGAGAAGCCAGGCCAGAGCTACAACCCGCTTTTTATCTATGGCGGTGTCGGTCTTGGTAAGACCCACCTCTTGCACTCAATCGGTAACGCCGTATTACAGCGCAATCCGAATGCTCGCGTGCTTTACATGTCCTCTGAGACATTCACAAACGAACTTATTCTTGCCCTGCGACATGCAAAGATGGACGAGTTCAAGCGCAGATTGCGCACAATTGAAGTTCTCTTAATCGACGACATTCAGTTCATTAGTGGTAAAGAGCGCACGCAAGAGGAGTTCTTCCACACATTCAACGCTCTTTACAGCGCTAAGCGGCAGATTGTTATCACATCAGATAAAATTCCAACCGATATTATAGGTATTGAAGAGCGTCTACAGACCCGTTTCTCATGGGGATTAACCGCTGACCTACAGGCACCAGACTTTGAAACTCGGGTCGCTATTTTGAAACAAAAGGCCCTGCTCGAAGAGTTTCACCTGCCGGAAGAGGTCAGTCACCTCATCGCTGAAAGGATTTCTTCCAACGTTCGAGAGCTTGAGGGCGCTCTGACTCGTCTTCACGCTGTGAGCACAATTCAAAACGTCGCCATATCCATCGATATGGCCAAATCAGCTCTAAAGCCTCTCTTGCAACCGAAGGTAGTAAACATCTCGGTTGATGACATCAAGAAGGCTGTGGCGATGCACTTCAGTATTAAGGTTTCTGATATCATCTCGAAGCGACGAACCAAGAACCTTTCCTTCCCCCGCCACATAGCCATGTATCTATGTCGCAAGCACACTACCGCCTCCTATCCCGAGATAGGTGAACATTTCGGCGGACGCGACCACTCAAGCGTTATCCACGCTGCTACGGTTGTATCAAGTAAGTTATCCACAGATGCCCAGGTAAAGAGCTTTGTTGATGAAATTGAGAAGAAGTTGCTTGGTTGATAAAACAACAATTACAACACCTTACACAATTTACCAACAGCTTTTACCAGGCTGTGCACAACGTGTTACTACAATCTAATCCACAGGGTTATCCACAGCTTTTTAGAGCTGAAAATAACGTGTGAATTTAGCTGAAACACGAGGTATACAGTGGGGCGGACTCAACTATGTTGGCTCCATGTGTGCTGGTCCAGCGTGCATGGTAAAACCTGTGGATAACTTGACGGGGGACGGTGAAAAAGTCGCGTACTTTTTTAACAACTCCCGAGGTTGTGGATATGTACAAAGTTTCGTCACACTTTATACACAGGGTATTAGAAGGTTTTTCTCTGATACATAAACAGGTTACCCCTGTTTTACACAGAAATTGCGGTGACTAACTACTATTCACTAATTTTATTTAAATAAAATAAAGAATTAATAGGGAAGGAAACAATGGAGATAACAATTCCGAAAAATGAGCTCGCTAAGCTTCTCCATCTCACAATGGCGATCGCTGAAAAGAAATCAACTATGCCGATCTTGGGCAACCTTCTTCTTTCCGCCGAAGGTAATCTTTGTAAGATAACAGGAAGCGATCTTGAAATTACGGCTGTAGCAACAGCGAAGGCCACCGTAAAGAAACCAGGCTCTATAACCGTTTCCGCTAAGATGTTTGGCGACTTAGTTCGTGAACTACCAGAAGGTGACGTTACTGTTCGGGTAGCAGATCGTGATCGGATTGAAGTTGTCGCTGGCAGTTCCAAAATTAAGATCGTTGGCGTTGGTGCTGATGAGTATCCAGTTCCACCCGGACTCTCGCTTGAGACAAAGAGTAAGATCTCTGCTCCTACGTTAATAGAGATGATCAACAAGACCCTCTATGCGGTTTCCCTCGATGAGGGGCGGTATAACATGAACGGAGTATGTCTTGAGCTTGCTTCTGAAGGTAAGAGTGCCGTGATACGCATGGTTGCAACGGACGGCCACAGACTTGCTCTGATCAGTCGACCACTTGAAGGCCTTGAGTTAACAGGGCTCGTTAAGAAGGGCGCTAAGAAGGGAGAGGCACCAGATCACGTTATCGTGCCACGTAAGGGGCTCACTGAAGTTCGCAAAGCGCTTGAAGCTGCTGGTGACGTCTCAGTTGGTGTTGATGTTCGCGAGGGATTCCTGGTTCTTGAGAACGAAGCGTGGAAGTTAGTTGTTAGATTGCTCGATAGTGAATTTCCAAACTATGAGCAAGTTCTTCCAAAAGCAGCCGGCACTAAGATCGCTGTGTTGAGTTCTCAGCTCACGCAGGCTCTTAAGCGTGTATCACTCGTTGTTTCTGACAAAAACAAAGGTGTGAGACTTGATTTCTTTAACAGCCTCGTACGCATCTCAAGCTCATCGCCTGAAGTTGGTGAAGCGCAGGAGGAAGTGGAGGTTCAGTACAAGGGGAAGGATTTCTCTGTAGGCTTTAATGCTCGTTACTTGCTTGATGTGTTGGCAGCCGTAACAGAGAATCAGCCCTTTGTTATGGAGCTGGGTGGCGAGACCGGGCCTGGAAAATTCTACTCTGAAAGTGATGAATCATCTTTCGGTATCATCATGCCGCTGCGTCTTGACTGATGCGCGAGAGGGTGTGTTTCTAGATAGTTTGCACGGAGAGAAGTAAGGTTGTTCGTATCAACGGTTAAGGTTTACAAGTTTAGAAACCTCGCAGATCAAAGCGTTGATGTTTCTGATGGTCCAGTATTTGTTACTGGGCCAAATGGAAACGGAAAGACCAATTTCGTTGAAGCGATATACCTTCTCTCAGGCTCGCGATCCTTTAGAACAAATTCCTCCAATGAGCTCGCCGTGTGGGGAGAGAAGGAGTGCTCAATCTTTGGATCGGTCACCCATAAGGATGGCACGGAAAACTTGGGATTGATCTATACCGGAGGTGAACGAAAGGCTCTGGTGAACGATACACCGCTTGAGTCTGTCTCTGAGCTCGTTGGGCGGCTGCGGGTAGTGGCATTCTCTCCAGCAGACCTAGCCTTGGTTAAAGGGCCGCCAGCGGGCAGGAGGAAGTTTTTAGACCGGCACATGGTCGACCTGAACCCGGGTTATCTCAAAGTATTGATGGCGTACCAACGCGCCCTAGCTAGTAAAAGTGTTTTACTTAAAGGTAGTAACGTAAGTTATCAACAACTTTTACCGTGGAATGAATTGCTCAAAGAATACGGTGGAAAAATTGTTGATAACAGACGTAACTTTATAGAACAACTTAATAAAAATGCGGCAGCGTTTCATAGTCTTTACGCCCCAACAGATGGTGCTCTCAAGCTACAACTTGAAAGCGACTTCCTTACGCCTGAGGGAGAAGTGTCTTATGAGGCTATAGCTGAAAAGCTAGAGAGCGTTTCACAGCGCGAGATAGCGATGCGCTCAACCCTAGCCGGGGTGCATCGAGATGATGTAAGCATTTCACTCGAAGGGGTTGATAGCCGTGCCTACGCCTCTCAAGGGCAGACCCGCTCGGTTGTGCTCTCGATGAAGTTAGGAGTTATAGATCTCCTGGAGGATTTACTGGGGGAGAGTCCAGTAGTGTTGCTCGATGATGTTGATTCTGAACTTGATGCGGTACGGAGTGAGAAACTCTTCACTGCGTTACTACAGCGGCCTCGGCAAATAATTGTTACAGGCACTGGAAGCCCACCGCCGCAGCTTGCAGATAATAAGATGCTGCAGGTGTTGCGAGTCTGTAAGGGAGTTATTGAGGTGGCGTCGTAAAAAGTAAAATGAAGCGCGGAGCTACCAATTGATAAAAAGATCGATCGCTTTTTTGTAAGTAGCTGAACTGTAGTAGCGGATCGATGATGGTTCTACCGAGATGAATCAAGTGAGGGTTGAATCGTAGGATCGAAATCTCGACATCAGGGTTTCAAGGGTCCAGAGATCTCCTTCCCGCTGTTGAATAATAAAAGAGTCTAGAGGCGCAATGTCCTTACAGAGATTGCTTAAACTGAAATAGGACAAAAACGGAAGCGATTATATAGACTACCGCAGGTAGCGTTTGTAGGAAGCTGTCTCTGACACGCATCCGGATAGCTAGTCCACACGTCACAAGTAACGACAACCCTGCGGCGGACACGAGCCCCACCCACGGAAGCCACTGCCCCACAACGAGGCCCAGTGCCCCCAAGATCTCCAATATGCCGGTGATATGACGAAGGCTCGGAACGTGCCATCTGTCGAACTCTCGAACCATCGCCTGCGCGAAGAGACAACGGGTGCCAAAGATGAAAAACGAGGTTATCAGAGCTAAGGTCGGCAGGTCGATAGTTGGCATAGGTTGCATGCTACGCCTGTGGATTCGGCACCACGGCTGTATATAGTCTGGAGCTACGTCACCAGCTATCCGACCAGTGAAGCCTAAGATACCTGATTGTCATCCGCAAGGTGGAAGGTTAGGCTTTTGTTGAGTAGACTATTGTTCGATAGCACTCCGCGCAACCCCTAGACTCCACAGGAGTACCATGCTTTTAGCCATAAAGATTCTTGTAGCGACCTCAATCTTCTTTGTGTGGGTTGTACGCTACGAAAATATCGTTACTGAGTTTAAGGAGTATGGAATTCCGGCCTGGTTACGGGATCTGACCGGTATTTTAAAACTCACCTTCGCAGCTATGTTGTTGTTTGGACAGCAAGATAGATACCTTCCAATCATCGGATCCCTTGGGATCGTTGCTCTTATGGCCTGCGCCCAGGTTGTGCATATTCGCGCAGATACCGCTGGATTCCGACGAATACCCTCAATGGTTTTATTAATACTGTCAGCGGCTATCAGCTATGTGAGCTTTACAGCTGCGAGTTAAGGCGAAAAACGGAGCGGTTTTTTTGAGCTCCCAGGCGGTGCCTTGAGATAACTGGTGTTGGGGTGAATATGCGAGAGCGAGTGTCGGTGGTACTATTCGCAACGCAGATCATCGCAGTGATGATTACCACGTGTGCCTTAGCGCCTCATGCGACGGGTCAGCAGTGTGAGCGCCCAAGTGAGGAGAGCAGGATGAACACTAACCAAAAATCTCAGAGCAAGAACGTACTCGGCAAACCCCTAGAACGGTGCGGATGCGCCCCGATGACCGGATTCTATCGCGATGGGTTGTGTGAGACCGGGACGCGCGATCTCGGTAGCCATACCGTGTGCGCGGTGATGACCGAGGAGTTTCTCGCCTTTACTAAGAGCCGCGGAAATGACCTCTCAACTGCTGCGTCACACTTCAACTTCCCCGGCCTTAAGAGTGGTGACAGATGGTGCCTCTGCGTCTCCCGCTGGAAGGAGGCCTACGACGCCGGCGTTGCACCTCCGGTGATCCTTGAAGCAAGCCACGAGCAAGCGCTCAAGGTAGCGAGTATCGAGGAGCTGAAGGGGAGTAGTGTTCAGTAGAGGGCGCTCCTCGGAACAGACTACTTTTTTGCTGAAGGGGGCTACTGTCCTAGGGCCTAAACCCTCCATCGCCGCAAGGCCTGTATTAGATTGGCCCTTGTGAATCTGCATCGCGAGTTAATGCGTGGGTGCGATAACAAGAACCTGCACAGTGCGTTGGGACGGGTATGAAAAATGGCAATCAGATATACACGGGTTATTGCCGCCCTAAACAGTCGGAAATTGTCGGCAAGAGTTCTGGGTTTGGACTAGTCTTGAGGTTGGGTGATACCATCTGAGAAGTAAAATGGTGTCCTTTAAATCTCAGAACTAATTATGCCAGAGTTACCTAAGACAGCGCCCTCCAAGCTGGTTGCCAGACCGCAAACATTTGGCAGCTCATTGCCTAACCTGCCTGCTTTCGACGACCCAATTAAGACAAAGTCTTATCAATCCGGATGGGGCGATGTTTGGTTAAATTGTGGTGCTCAAATTGCTGTTGCCGCTTTAACAGTCTCCATACCTCTCGTTTTGAAACTCGCCTCTCGTGGCCCAGCTAACCGCTCTTCGCAAGCTAGTGGTGCAGTTCAACGAGGTAACCGCGGTAGTAGCAACCTGGGCCACGTTAGCCTCGAACGTATCGACTCAGAGCAAAGGCACAAAAATGAACTAAGGAATCTTTGGCGCGATCTGCCGTTAGTTGAAAACCCAAGTGGAGAGTACGCACCGCCTGCCGAGAAATGGTTGCAGGAAGCAGCAGATCTGTATGACAGCATCAAAGGTTGTCAGCGGATTACGAAAGAGGCGATTCGAGATGCAACCAATACTGTTGCTACCGTTATGGTTGCGAGCAATGACCACAGAGAGGTGCTACTTCCAGCTGCTTCGAAGCAACGCTTCATCGATTTCTTGCGCGCCGCTGGGCAAGATCCCGAGTTCAAAAAGTTTCTAACGGCTCCAAAGACCTCTCGGTTTCAGTCCTACCCCTCACTGCCCGACGCATGGCCGAGGCTTGCTCTAGAGGCGCTGCGCAGGGAGCTCATGGAAGTACAGAGGCTGCGAGAGGTGCATTCCCGCGTGATCGAATCGGCTGCAGCCGGTTCTTGGTGGAATGCTTTAGGTAGAGACAAATTACCCAGTTTCTGAATCCATCACCTAGATTTTAATTGAAAGAGTATCTGTTTTCTGACAGCCTGTCGTAATCATGAAACTCGCACAAACTCACCTACGTAATAGCGGTCGCCCCTTCAAGCGCACCGATCTATTTGTCGCTGTGGGGTGGTCGGGCATCATCTCCTAATACTCGAAAGAGTTCAGGAGTCCCAAGCAAAGCCCGAATCAGCGACAAGCCGGGCTAAAGGGACTCAAACCCCTCAAAAAAAGCCCAGAAAGAAACAATTCGAGCAAAGCAAGGGCCAAAGAAGCAGAGTCGCGCGAAGTGGGTTCAAAAGAACGGCGCTTTTCTGCACGAAAGTGAGGAAGGAGGAAAGTATATGAGAGAACTGAATTTGTATTTCGAAGCGGGACAACTGGCCGAGGTTGAATTCTGTGATGGTATAACGAACGATCTTCGTCGAAGCGTTAGGGGAAAGAGTGCTGGTGCATATGGGGGCGCTGGATCGTTTCAGTGGACATCGGCGGTGAAGGGGTTATCACTTCTCGCTGTTCGTGCAGTGAGTAAAATCCAAGAGCCCTTTATATCGGGGTCCGCCGGCTCGTTGGCAGCGAGCCTCGATTACGCAATCTCAAAGCAACCGTTGTGGCTCACGGAGATGTTTGGATGTGACCAGGCCGGCGTGTCCCTTCTGCGTCGAATGATTCTGAGGACTAATCCAGAGAGGAAGAGACCAGGGCCAGTGATTCTGTCATTTAATCAGAAGTTCATGCCGCTAGCTAGAATAGTAATCTTCTCGGAACGGGCGCTGTGCGATCGGGAGCAGATGGTTACTTTAGCTGCAGAGCTTTCAAGGGCGGAGGAATTAGCCGCTCAGGAACGGATCTTGCGAGCAGCCTAGCGCATACGGTTGTGAAGCAACTGCATCCAGAGCTACTTTAGAGCGTGGGCACATAAGCGGCCCACGCTCTGACCGCCTCCCAAGTCGGGCGGTTGAAAAAGATTTTGAAACTTACTTGGTTGAGACGAAGGCTCCAAATTCAGGATCGAAGGTTCCCATGGTTAATCTCGAAAACACCGAGTTTGTGCCAGACGGTGAATGAGACTCCTCGGGCTTAGTAGGTTCCGCTGTAGGGGCGTGCTCAGTAGGCTGGATGGCCGTTGGTGTAGAGTGAGGTACAACTAATGCAGTTAAATGAACCGCACCAGGACGAATTGTTGGGGTAGCAGGTTGATTCATAAAGTGGGTCCCTATAAAACCAATAAACTTTCGATCAGTACCATGGCTTCACTGGATCCTCAAATGCAAAGTACTTAGGATAGAAATGCTCAGGAAGCTTCTTGGTAAAAGAATCAATCCTCCAAGAATTGCTAGATACGAAATGGCGAGGTGCAACCGATATGCTAGCTCAAGATCGTTACCTCCAAGCGAGACAAAAATACTCCAGCAAAAGCACGCCAACAGGTTGTCCCAATCGGATTCGCCTGTCGCAATTCAAACCCAAGCTAGTGCGATAGCGCGGTTCGCAGGGAGGTGAATTCTACGCCCCTTACTACTCACTCATTTCAGCGATGAGCCAAAAGATGTAGTCAACCAGAGTTGCCTATAAGGAATTGGCGTACTGCGACCACGTCTTCTAAGTGCTTCTCTTCGTCGTACTTTATCTTAAGCTTGTAAGCGATCAGATCATTGGGATTTTGAACCGGCAATGAATGACCGAGCGCGTCACGCCACACTACGAGACCAAAGTTCATCTCAAGAGCATCCCAGCGGCCGGTGTCCTTATTGTGAATGAATGCGTCAGAGGCTCCGGTAAGGTCGATGAGCTGCCCGTGGTAGTTCAACGTGCACACATACAAATCCCAGGTTGTGTCGCTGTGTCTCTGAGGAGGGGAGGTGATGTATGACTCAACCTCGGGAAGTAAGCTATCAAGGTTCGAAGTGGGAAGATCGATGTCGATGTCATTTACCTGCCGTGTTGCACCGTATAGGTATGCAGCGAATCCGCCCGTGATCTGAAATGAGATTCCCTTTTTCTTTAGTAATGGGATTATCCAATCGAGGGCGCGTTTAATATCTTGCATATCTGCGTGCTCCGACCTGCGAATCAAATTACCATGGTATTTTTCATCAAAGCGCAAAGCAAGCAGGTCATCAGGTCTCGGTGACTTAATCCGTGCCAAGACTAGTTCCCAAAGGATGAGGCGTCGAATTCTCGGATAAATAACCCATCGCCATCTACCGAAAAGATCTGGCGCCTTTTGTTAGCTAGGTAGAGGTGTGTTTTTCGGGTAGGGGCTCATCGGTGTTCGCGACGCGGCGGGAGGTTTTCCACAGTTGTGGAAAAGTATGTTGATAAGGCTGTGGATAAGCTTTAAAAAGCATGTAAAACCAGCATGTTGTATAGTTTTTAGTTATCCACAGGTGGGTGTTGGAAGGTCTTTTCCCTGGCGTCTGGGGAAGGTTGCATGAAAAACCCCATTTTATGACCTTCGATAATGCTGGTTTAGTATTTACCAAAGCTATCTAACTATCCTAAACTGCTAAGGTTATCGTCTTTGGAGATGTTTAATGACTACTGCGTCAAATACTGAATCAACCGGCCTGGTCTACGACGCTGGTCAAATAAAGATCCTTGAAGGGCTTGAGGCCGTTCGAAAACGTCCTGCCATGTACATCGGTGATACGTTCTTCAGGGGCTATCACCATCTTATTTGGGAAGTAATTGATAATTCCGTCGATGAGGCGCTTGCGGGGTACTGCACTGCCATAAGGGTAACTCTCCACACCAACGGTTCTGTTTCCGTTGAAGATAACGGTCGAGGAATTCCAACCTCTATTCACCCAACAGAGGGTGTCAGTGGTGTGCAGGTCGTTATGACTAAGCTGCACGCTGGAGGAAAGTTTGAAAAGGAAGCGTACAAGGTTTCAGGTGGACTCCACGGCGTTGGAGTCTCTGTCGTAAACGCACTCTCGGAGTGGCTCAAGGCCGAAGTGAAGCAAAACGGAAAGCTGCACTACATGGAGTTCCGTCGCGGAGATCCCGTTGAGCCCCTCAAGGTTATAGGCGAAGCAGAGGGGACGGGAACAAAAGTTACCTTCTACCCCGATCACACTATTTTCTCTGAGCAGAAAGGGTTCACCTACGACACCGTTGCGCATCGCGTTCGTGAGTTGGCGTTCCTTAATGCTGGTTTAAGAATTACCCTTGTTGATGAGCGAACGGACAAAGAGCAAGAGTTCTTCTATGAAGGTGGAATTAAGAGCTTTGTAAGCCACATTAACAAATCAAAGACCCCAATTTTTCCAGAGCCAATCTTCATCTCGGTGGAGAAAGATGGCATTGGAATAGAGTGTGCGATGCAGTACAACACCGAGTACACAGAGAGCATCTACACCTACGCTAACAACATCAACACTCCAGAAGGTGGAACGCACCTGATCGGATTTAAGGCGGCGCTCACAAGAACTCTCAACAACTACGCCAACAAGAACGACCTCCTTAAAGGCTTTAGCGAAGGTATCCAAGGAGATGACACTCGCGAAGGGCTTGTTGCTGTTATCAGCGTTAAGATCCCGGAGCCCCAATTTGAAGGACAGACAAAATCTAAGCTTGGCAATAGCGAGGTAAAGGGCTTAGTTGAACAGGCTGCGGGTGAGCAGTTGGCGCGGTTTTTTGAGGAAAATCCAGCTATCGCTAAGGCGATTGTTAACAAATCTCTTGAAGCTGCTCGCGCTCGAGAGGCGGCGCGAAAAGCTCGTGAGCTTGTGCGCCGTAAGGGTGCGCTCGATAGCGCTGCGCTCCCCGGAAAACTTGCGGATTGTCAGAACGAGAACCCGGAGGAAGCTGAAGTCTTCTTGGTCGAGGGAGAGTCCGCAGGCGGTTCTGCTAAGCAGGGACGAGACAAGAAGAATCAAGCGATACTTCCCCTCAAGGGTAAGATCCTAAACGTAGAGAAGGCCCGCTTTGATAAGATGCTCTCGTTTGAAGAAATTCGAGTGCTCATAACGGCACTTGGTACAGGTATTGGGCATGGTGATTTTGATATCGAAAAGCTTCGTTACCACAAGATCGTTATCATGACAGATGCCGATGTAGACGGAAGTCATATCCGCACTCTGCTCTTAACGTTCTTCTATCGGCAGATGAATGAGGTCATTCAGCGCGGATACCTCTACATCGCACAACCTCCGCTCTACAAACTCAAGAAGGGCAAGACAGAGCGCTACCTCAAGAATGAGAAAGAGTTTACTGAGGTGATAGTCGGAGGTGGTGTTGAAGGTGTAACGATTGAAGCTAAGTCAGGTAAATCATCTTCTGCTGATAGTGTTAAGGCCCTTTTGGTTAGATTGCGAGATGTGCGTGGCTCCCTTGATGAGCTTCAGATGGAGCGCATCGATTCCCGAGTTATCGTTGGATTATCCGAGAGCAAGATCGCGTTTAGCGAAACGGTATGGAAGCGAGAGCAGCTAAGCGGGATGGTGTCGCAGATAGCGACTGCTCTTAAAGGTCGCATCCCACTTGAGCCGAAAGTTGAAGTTGTTGATGACCACGATGGAGAGGTTGCTCTTAAAATTACAACTCGTCGCCGAGGTGTAAGCTACGAGACAACCGTAACGCGTAGGCTCTGGATCTCAGAAAAGATATCAGAGATTAGAACTGTGTACGCAGATGCACATGAACAGCTTGGTGAGGGGCCGTTTACGCTCACAGCAACCGGTGAATCAAAAGAGCTTGAGAAGGTTGAAACCGTTGAGGCCGTGGCAGACTGGGTCGACGAGCGTGGTCGCAAGGGGCTCTCTATTACCCGTTACAAGGGACTAGGCGAGATGAACCCAGAGCAGCTCTGGGAGACCACGATGGATCCACAGAACCGTATCCTGCTGCAGGTTACGGTTGACGACGCTATCGATGCCGACCAAATATTCACCGTTTTGATGGGCGATGAAGTAGAGCCGCGCAGGAAGTTTATCGAGGAGAATGCGCTAAAGATTAGAAATCTCGATATCTAACAGTAAGTTAGGTGGCGCGGTTGACCTGGCAGGGTATCTTCGGTACCCTTGCCGGCCTTACAAGCGAGGATTAGGAGTTGTTATATGGCATCGCCAACTAAGAAAACCTGGAACCGACGCATCGCACGAGATGCAAAGAAGACCCTGAAGCGCAATAAGCAGCACAGAAAGAGCGCTAAGAGCTCGGCTAAGTAGGTGTCCATCCAAAGGCTCATCATCGCTACGCGGTGAGGAATCTTTTGGTACCTTCCTAAGTTTAAAGCCTCTGTCAGGAATAGCTCAGTTCGTGATTTCTCAAGCGCTGTCGCCAGACGGCGTTTTTGTTTTGGGGCATAAGCGCGGATACTCTGACCTCTTTCACGGTGATAGCGCGAGTTACCGCGGGCTTTATCGCCTGGCCCTAAATATCCGCCCGAGGTTTAAGTAGAACGAAAACTCATCGTCGTTGTTTCCACCGGCTGCTATGTAGACCGGCACAATCGGTGTGTCTGCTCCGACAAAGAGCGATGTTCCTATAACGTCCGTGTTATCGTTGATCACAGCGATATCGCTCCTCAGTGACGCGTACTCAACTGAGACACCACCAAAGAGGTTAAGTTTAGCAAAGGCTCCGCCTAAGGACGCAAGCTCGCGGTAGTAACCAAGCCGGCCGATAAAGAAATCAGAAGCGGTTACACCACCCGGCTGATATCCCGAGATATCGAATAAACCGCCAAGAACGTAGACGCGTTCAGGGGGAATAGTCTCAAAGCTTGTTCCAAAGTCAGAGGAGATAAGGACCGTGTTTGCACCAAAGTTGAGGGGTTTAGTTGCTCCTCCCGTAAGTTGGGTGAACTCATCAGTTGAGCCCAAAACCTTTGTGTTCCGTGCGCCCTCAAGATACATGGAGACACCAGTTTGTGGAAAATCAACGGTATCTCGTGAATCGATTACAAGAGCACCAAAGTAGTTGCCAACTTCGTAGCTGTACTCCGGCAGGGTTGAAGCCCCGATCTCACGCGAAAGGTCAGCCGAGCCGCGTCTAACACCGGTCTGAATCTCGCCTGAAACTCCAAGCTTTCTTCCAAAGCCAAGGCCACCGATGATCCGCTCGCGTTGATATTGAGCGATACTCTCTCCATTCAGACGAATCGGTATCTGATAGCGATCGTAGGTCACTATGGGATTAATAAAGTAGGAGCTGCCCTGATAGAGCGGTTGATAAAAATCCAGCTCAAGGAGTGGTCGCCATCCGATCTCAAAGCGGCCGTCAAGGAATGCTCCTGCCGAGTTGAGCTCGTTTAGACGGCCACCAAAGGCTAGCTGGTATGCATTTTCACCTTGGAAGTTATCCTGCAGCGAAAGTCCAACTTGTGCGTATTGATCGTACCAGGTTGCTTTCTTTGCGCTCACGACAAGGTCGGCCGTGTTTGCTCCGTCGCCTGATTTTTCAACAGAGTAAGAAAGTGATGAGAGTTCTCCGTGTCGATAGATCGAATCGATCGACTCTTCAATTGCTTTAGTATCAAGTGGTGCATTGACTTGAGAAGCAAGAGTGCGTTCAAGTCGTGGTTTTAGTGCCTCTATTTCTGAGTCAATGCGAAGAGCAGTGATCACCACCGGTTTATCAAAAGATGTAGCGCGGCTTTGCTGATACTCACTGTATTCCTCTTCAGAGACAGTAAAAGCTTTTAGGGATTCAAGGTTTTCCAGCGCAACTGCCTCACCTTTAGCGAATATGTCGCTAGCTTTCTCAAAGTCTGTTGCGCTGTAGCCCTTAAGGTCAGGCACGAGGAGTAAGTCTCCTGGGCGCATCAGCTTTCGTTGTAGGCGCGAATTCTGCTCAAGAAGAAGGGAGATAATCTGCCCCGAGATTCCCAATAGGCCACCAAGTTGCTCCTTGGTTTTTAAATCCGCTAAGAGATCTACGACGATTAATCTATCCGCCCCCATCTCAAGGGCAATATCGACCGGAAGATTGTTGGCGATACCGCCATCAACGACTGTTTTCCCTTCAATTTCCACTGGTGTAAAAAATCCAGGAACAGCCATACTTGCTCGGGCTGCGCGCGCGAGGTCTCCGTGAGTGATAACAACAGGCTGCCCAGTTTCGATGTCAGCAGCGATTGCGCGGTAAGGTATTGGAAGTGAGTTGAAATCAACTTCTCCAGGCGTTCGATAGTAGAGCCGTTGCAGTAGTGGCAACACTCGCTGACCACCTACGACCCCAGTAAACTGCGCGATGTCGCCACCCCTAATGCCGATCTTGGCACCACCAAAGATCTGATTCAAGCGACCCGACTTGTCACGATATTCTACATTCGGTCGTTTAAAGGTTTCATCAAAGAGGGCATCCCAATCTGTTTCTGAGAGAAGCTGCTCCATCTCGGAAACTGTTGCGCCTGATGCATAGCCAGCACCAACGATAGAGCCCATCGATGTTCCAGTGATTATGTGGACCGGGATTCGATTGGCTTCGAGAACTTTAAGAACACCAACGTGAGCCATTCCGAGTGCGCCACCTCCGGCGAGGACGAGCCCAACTTTGGGGCGTTTCGCAGCACGTGGCGCAGGGGCAGCAAGAACGCTTTGTGCGCTGAGCATCAGGGTAAGGGCAAGTGAGAAGGTCGCTGTAACGAAGAGGCGGACGGGGGTGGTGCTGACTTTAGTCATGAGGTGACCCTTAAGCGATAGCTGCGATGTTATGCAGGGCTTTTATTACCGCTCCTCACCAAGGAAGCAAGGAAAAACGCCAACTCTTTTCTATCTTTGAAAAGCGGTCTTTTTGAATCGCGTCGGCGAGCTCTCTAGACCACTGTTTAACGATCTCTCGCGTGGAGCTAGTAATCGTTAGCTTATTAAGATCAATGATTCGTATCGGAGGAAAGCGCTTGTCTGCAGCACTTGCGATAAGCTCCCCTGTTTTAGAATCGGTAAAACGTGCCGAGAATGATGCGTGTGGATCGGTAACGGTGTTTAACGCCATATCAACGCCTGGAACGGGTGCAGCAAGTGCCGCTGCTCGTGTGACTGGGTGAGAAAACTCAATTTCGGTCAGAGCAACTGATACGATAATCGTCGATGGAGTCGGAGTAGAAACTATCTTAAAGCGTGGATTGGGGACTTTGCTAAGTTCTTCCAGTAGCTGTTTGGTAAAGTATCCAGCAAGGACTTTAGCCTCGTGAAGATAGGCCTCTTCGGAGTCAAGATAGATGCTACTACTTCGCTTCCACGCTCCTTTAGGTAGTAAGTCGAATCGTACAGGCATTATAAGGACCGATTCATAGTTTCTCTCGATGCTATTTGGAACTATCCAAGAATGGTCAAAGGGCATGTTCTCTAAGTGCTCTTGGAGGGGAGCGTCCTCAATAAAAGTTGATGGCGGGCTCTCCATGCGCTGGCTTACGGCGCAGCCGGTAAGAAGTGTTAGTAGGGCCGCGAGGAGCCATCTGTGAGGCGAAAACATTTCGGTGTTATAGCAGTGTATGATGGTTGGTTGGAAGGTTATTCTTGACGGCTGAGGTCAAGTATCTCTTCATACACTTACATTGCCTGACAGACGCGAGCATTCAATTACCGTCAATGATCCGCCTAATCCCGTCCTGCCACGGCAGACACTCTATGTGTCCAAAGGAGAGGGTAGATGCGCCGGTGTGCAGGCAGATCGCTGTACTCCCCGGCATATCATTTGATAATGCCTTCAGATTTCTCAGCTCCTCTTCGCGGACTGTAGGGCTAGATTTTATCTCGATCAGGAATGTTGGCTTTCCCGAGCGTTCCACGATTAGATCAATCTCAGCCCCATCCTTAGTCCGAAGAAATGAAAGCTGGTATTGCTTTAAGGAGTATTCCAAGTGTGTACGAATCTGATTAATTATGAACGCTTCAAAGACATCGCCGCACAGAGACGTCTGTGGTCGCAGCGGTAGATCAAGGTGGCCAGCCAAGGCACGCGCTATGCCGGAATCTATGAAGTAAAATTTAGGACTTTGACTCTGTCGTTTTCTAATCGACCTATGGAAGGGTTCAAGAAAGAATCCAATCAAGGTTTCTTCGAGGATTTGATAGTAGTTGCGAACGTTTGACGGATCGGTTTGGCAATCGGCCGCAATTTTAGAGTAATTCACTATTTTGCCAGACATCTGAGAGGCTACATTCAGAAATCTTCTAAAGGGCGGTAGGTTCCTTATGATCTGCTCGACTACAATTTCTTCCTTTAAGTAAGTTTCTGCGTACGATTGTAGATACAATGAGCGCTCAACTGAGTCTGAGGTATTCCAGATGGTGGGAAGTAGGCCCCACTCTAGGGCATCTTGGAGATTAAAGGCTCCGGCCAGCTCTTCGGCCAGAAATGGATACAGTTTTAAGACATAGGCGCGACCCGCCAGCATATTGGCAGCGCCCCGGTGGAGCTTGCGCGCGCTAGAGCCAGTGAGAGCGAATCGAGCCTTATCGCGTTCAATAGTTAAGTGGACAATGTCTAGTAACGCTGGGACCTTCTGGATTTCGTCAATGATGATTAGCTGCTTTGCTGCTACTCCCTTGGCGATCATGGGCGTTAATAACGAAGGGTCAGCCTGCAGGCTTGCGAAAACCTTGGGCTCCAGAAGGTTTATGTTGACGACTTCTGAAGGATCAAAACACCGCTCTAGAAGAGTGGTTTTACCGGTACCACGAGCGCCAAAAAGAAAAAAACTCCAGTTTTTTATGGGGTTTAGCTTTCTTGCGATCATGATCTATATTTGTACGCCATTTTAGGATCAAGATCAAGGAGAAGCTGAAGCTCAGTATGGCTAGAAGTGCTAATCCACGGAACGCTTACTGCGCCGCCGCTGCAGCTTCTTCCGCCAAGCACAGTCCATCAAATAGCTGCGCTGTGCTCCACGGGAGGGTGTGAGCACCGGGGATGAACTTGCGCTCTCCGTTTAGGTCAATGATAGCCTCAAATGCTTCCATTACTTGGTAGAGCGGAAGGGGAGTCCCGTCGGCTCGAAGCGGCACCTCGTCTGAGAGCTTCCCTGGGATAGCTGCTATGTTGCGGTTGATTATATCGACAAGGGTTTCTTCGATAGAGGCGAAGAGAGGCGTCTCTTTGGCACCTGCGTTTATGAGGGAAAGTTTTGCTTTGGCAAGCGCCTGCAGAGAGGCGCTTAGGCCGATAGTCCATTGGGCGGCACTATCCGGCTCTGAGAGCAATTGGCGCTCGGTTAAAAGCTCAACAGAGCTTGCATCGGTTGAACCAAAGTCACGCGTTGTGCCTGAACGCTGTAATACCACTGCGCGTTCAATGGCAGGCATATGGTAGAGGATATTAAGGTAGCTATCATGGAGTTTGTGTCCATCAAGAACGTATTCGTTGTAGCGGCGCATTCCGTTAGCGCCGAGTAGTTCAGCAATACAGCTTTTAACGATGCCGTATCGGAAGTTAGCATCGCGTACGGGATCCTCAGGGAAGAAGGTATAGGAGGATGCTGCTAAAAGTGTGAGAGATGTATCATATGGGCGTATTGGATTCTGAATCGGAGACTCGCCACGTTCAAGCGGTGATACGACGCGTGCCGCAACAAAGTCTCTGCACGCAGATATCCACGTTGAGAGCTTTTCTTCTTCGGGAGGAGCGGGAAGGAGATCTCTGTTCTTTGACAGATGGCTTCGGATCTTTAGAATTTTTTCATTAGAGGTTGGAGAATATAAGAGGCCACGCAATCGCTCAAGTCCAAGCACCGTAAAAGCGGCATCGGATGTCACACCGTCAGGTAGAGGAATCTCTTCCCAGCTGCTTGCACTTGGGGTCTTAAAATCAGGGGAATTATCTTTTGGTGATGAGTTCGCAGCTATAAGATATCGCGCCATGTTAATCGCCGCAGTAAGCAGTAGCTCTCCCTCTTTGGCGAACATCTTTTCAACTGATAATCCCCACGCAGCGGGGTGATCTTTTGTGCCCTCAAGGAGTGTATCAACGATGTGCATCAACGCTAGTGCTTGCGATTCAAGCCGCTTCTGATTGAACCACTCTGAGTCAGCGCGTATGTCGTCAACAACGGGGAGCCCTGCCTCATCAACGCGAACTGATTGGGGCAGGTAGATGTGATACACCCCATTCATAAGTCCCCCGTCTCGATACCACGCTGGGTCTCTCTCGGTGTGCTCAACCGCATCGCACACTTCTTTCGTACACAGGGCCGCTGCTGTCACGATAGTAGCTTTGAGGCAGCTTGCAGGATCAAGCACTCGTTGCATCTGGCTTACCATGACAGAGTCAGTAAACCATTGACGCCGCATATCTGCGTTGATGGTGTCTGATGTCTGCATGAGCCCCGTTACCAGATCGCTTGAAATAGCAAAGGTGCCGTAATGAGTGAGCTTCTCGCGCCATGCGCGGATGTCGGCGCAGGTAAAGGACTTCTGGGGAGTAAAGAACTCGTTGTGTACCAGATAGCCTAGGATTTCGCGTGGTTTGTACTGAGTAGCAAAGCGTCGTGCGGCAGCAACTCGCTCTGAAGCAGCTTGCTGCTCGGGAGAGAGAGTTAAAAGCGAAGTAGAGCAATCTTCAGTCATAGGTCGCTATGAGCGCTACTTATGCTGCGCCTCAAGCCACCTTTCAGCTTCAATCGCAGCCATACATCCAGAACCAGCGGCTGTAATCGCTTGACGGAAGACGTGGTCTTGCACGTCACCGCACACGTACACCCCTGCTACATCGGTCTCGCTTGAATTTGGTTTGTGCAACAGGTAACCGTTTTCATCCATCCCAAGCTGCCCGTCAAAGATTTTCGAATTTGGGGTGTGTCCGATAGCAACAAAGAGTGCGTCTGTGGCAAGTGTTGATTGCTCTTTCGTTTTAGTATCTTCAAGAACAAGCCCTGTAACGCCATCTTGCTTGTTTCCTTGAACCGAGAGTACGTGCTTGTTCCACACCATCTCTATTTTAGAATTGCTCAAGACGCGCTCTTGCATAATCTTTGATGCACGCAGTTGGTCGCGGCGGTGAATCAGGTAGACCTTGCTAGCAAAGCGAGTAAGGAACGAAGCCTCCTCACACGCTGAATCTCCTCCTCCAACTACCACCATTACTTTGTTACGGAAAAATGCTCCATCACACGTAGCGCACGTTGAAACACCGTACCCGAGCAACTCGCGCTCGTTTTGAGCGCCGATGTATTTTGGTGCTGCGCCAGTTGAGATGATAAGGGTATCGCAGGTGTAGGACCCCGATTGCCCCTTTAGGCTAAAGGGGCGTTTGGAGAGGTCTGCTGTCATGATGGTATCAACAGTGACTTGAGCGCCAAACTTAACAGCCTGTTGCTCCATGAGCGTCATCAATTCAGGCCCCATTATCCCCTCAGGGAACCCAGGGAAGTTCTCTACGTCGGTTGTAGTTGTCAGTTGCCCGCCTGCTAGCGGCCCGTGGATAATAGCGGGAGCAAGGTTGGCACGAGCGGTGTAGATCGCCGCTGTTAAGCCCGCTGGACCTGAGCCTAAAATGATTACCTTGTGGTGTTTGGGTTGTGCTGTAGGATTAGTCATAGAAACGAGAGACATCTATACAAAGAACGTTAAACGGGTTCGATTATGGCACCGCTTCAAGAACTAAATAAAGTGCTTATTGCAAATAGAGGCGAAATAGCCAGGCGGATTAAGAGAGCCTGCGATGGCCTAGGTATCGCCTCTGTTTTAGCGGTTTCAGATGAAGATATACGCTCCTGTGCAGCGCGTGAGGCAGGGGAGACCTACCGAATAGGGGGCCAAACAGCCAGGGATTCATACCTTAACCGCGAAAAGATAATCGAAGCTGCCAAGGCCACGGGGTGTCAGGGGATTCACCCGGGGTACGGCTTTCTCTCTGAGGATGCCGATTTCGCAGAGCTAGTTGGGGCTTCTGGGCTAATCTTTATTGGCCCCTCACCGGCAAGCATCCGGGCACTTGGTGTTAAGACAGCAGCTCGAAAGACGGTTTCAGCAGCCGGGGTTCCGATTACCCGAGGGAGTGAGGGGGCAGTAACAGATGAAGAGATTACAGCAGCCGCCGTTTCGATAGACTTTCCGGTAATTATTAAAGCCGCAGCCGGAGGGGGCGGGCGTGGGATGCGTATCGTGCACTCTGCAGGAGAGATGCCCGAGGCTCTTAAGCGCGCTCGAGCCGAGGCACTTAAGAACTTTGGAAGCCCAGAGGTGTACTGTGAGAAGTTCGTTGAAGCGCCAAGGCACGTTGAGGTGCAGCTCTTTGGGGATATGCACGGAAATGTTATCCACTTTGGAACGCGTGATTGCTCCGCTCAACGCCGGCACCAAAAGTTAGTAGAAGAAGCCCCCGCGCCCTTTCTGGACCCAGATATCCGCGAAGCTGTTCACAATGCAGCTGTCACAGCAGCTCGTAGCGTAGGGTATTACAACGCTGGCACAGCAGAGTTTCTAGTAAAGGGCAGAGAGTATTATTTCCTTGAGATAAACACCCGTATTCAAGTTGAGCACCCAGTCACCGAAGCAATCACTGGAGTAGACCTTGTGCAGCTTCAATTAAGAGTTGCCCGCGGTGAGAAGCTTCCTGTAACGCAGGAGCAGGTAATTACAAAAGGTCACGCAATCGAACTACGCATAAATGCAGAAGATGTGCGTGAGAACTTTAGACCTGCAATCGGAACGGTTCACTCGTGGAAGGGAAGAGTAAAAGATGGTGACCCAGCGGCAACAGCGCTCGGGATCCGTGAGGATTTTGGATACAGCGAGGGGGACGCTGTACCACCTTTTTACGATTCACTCCTTAGTAAGGTGATAGCCTTCGGCGACACCCGCGCGCACGCATTGTTTAATCTCTTTCAGTTCCTTAAAGGGTATTCAGTGCACGGCGTGCCTACAACAATTCCGTTTCACGCATGGATCCTCGCAAATAAAGACTTTCAGGAAACAGGGATTGATATCGGCTACGTTGAGCGCACCTTTAATGCCGCGTGCGCTGATGAGGCAGAGAAGCTGCTCTACTTAGATCCTGCTCATAAAGAGTCCCACGTAAAAGGAAACTCAATTGCTGAGCGGGTGTACCTCAGAGATAAAGCAGGAGATCTTAAAGCTGTTGATATCGTGCACGAGCACGGCGGCACATTTCTAGCCATACCTCTATCGAGCACCGGCGCGCCACAAGAGAAGAGCACCTGGCGGCGGTCTAACATCAGGGAGGCAGTTATCCAAGCAGTGCAGTCCGCGATCTAAAACATTTTTGGAGCGCGGACCTTCCAGGTCCGCCAGAATTCTACAGGCGCCGCCAGACTCAACTCTAAGCTGATAGGTGCTTAATCCTTTTCATCATTGTTTTTTCGAGATGAATCCTTTTCTTCTCTGATAATCCAATACTTGTAAGCTTTGGAATGCTCGATTCAACTCTATTCACAAGGATGCTCAGCATTTTAGTAGTTATCTTTGCAAGAACTCCAAAACGCTCCCCCAAATTAATAAAATCTCTCAGCTTAATGTTGTCATTCCGTCCCTCTACAGAAAGTGCCATCGAGCTATCACCATACACTAACGTAGAGAGAAGGTCATAAGCGGGACTCACCGTGCAGTAGCCAGTTTCGGGGTCTTCGTACAGACTTATGTTTTTCCCATGAAGATCGCCATTTCCTATCATGTATGAGAAAGCGGTTACTTTCAGTAGTTTCGCAATATCAAGCAACGGAGTAGACCCAAATTGAGAAATTCCCTCGCATATTTCAGAAAGTGTCAGTCGATATTTGTCAGCTGGGTAGCGACTAAGGAACTGACAGGCGTCTTCTTGGTGAATTTTACGCAGCACCTTTTTTGAAACATCGTAGAAGCGGTCGAACCTCTCAATTAGAAGCGCTTTCTTCCCTTCTTTGTCAGTCACAGTCTGAACGTGCGGAGTCTGTATACCGCAATTCTTCGCTAACGACATAAAGAAGGCCTCATTTTGGATAATCTGAGGAAAATCTTTTGGTTCAAGCTTAACGATATAAGATTTGTTTTTCTTTGCTACTCGTAGGGGGAATGAAATCATCGCTGCGGATATCTTTGGCTGCACTCCTGCAATCGCAAGGTTGTCTTTGGGGCCTGACAGGAGCACTTTTTTCTGAAATAGCTCTTCAAAGCTAATCTCGTCGAGACCAAGTGCCTCCACCTGATGTTGATTGGGTTTGTCCTTGAGCGAACTGAGAGATATATCGCCGATAGTATCTGGACCACTCGCTATGAGAAGAGAGAAGAGATCGTCTTTAGACGTTTTCACCGAAGCTTGCAGGGCGTGTAGGCGCAGTCCCTCAGGGAGCAGGCCCGCAAAAAAGGGGTGCAGATTTACGCCCCTGCTTTCATACGAATTTCTACTCAGTGGCATGGTATACGAGACAGCTCTTGTAGATGCCACATCATATCTAAACAGTGCACCCTCTGCGGTACGAGTAAGCGTTCCGATACGTTCGTTATCTTTAAGTACGTATATGCTCTCTACAAAACGCGGGTCCATCGATTAGGGAGCCTTGATAAGAACCGAATTTTTCCCCTTTGAAAGTGCTACAGATATTCCCAAAGCTTTAAGGACTTGTAGTACTTTATCGAGGCGCACAGTTGTTTTTCCTCTTTCTAGCTGATTGATGAAGGTAAGGCCGCAGCCAGAAAAATCTGCAAGCTCTAGCTGGGTGAGCTTTAACTTCACTCTCTCTTTTCTAATAATTTCGCCAATCTCTTGAAGGGTAGTTTTCATAGGTGCGATCGCATAAAACTACTCCTTAGAATACCCAGAATTCAAAGATAGGGCTATTAATTTATGCTTTCGCATAAATTTAATGTTTTTATATCAAGTAATGTCGCTTTTTCCAGAAGAGTTATGCGAACGCATAAGCACACCTCGGTAAAATGTTGTTTTTATTGCGTTAAGTCTTTTGGCTGTGTTGCCAGGCATGAGGTGCTGCATCATTTCTTGGGAGCGCGGACCTTCCAGGTCCGCCAGAATCTTAGAGGCTCTGCTACCTGCTCGGCTTATCGCGCTTGCTGATGTGCAGCCGGAGTGGTGCTGCGTCTGTATTCAAAGTTCACCTGCCCGATTTGCTGAAGCTTCCGGGAGCGCTCGCTCTCATTATTCCCTCTTTAGCGCAGCTCGTCTTCCGGCCGAACCGCTTTCAAGATGAGCGTGACTACTTTGCGCCTGAAGACTTTTTGGCATAGGGGCTGAGTTATCTACACAGTAGCTCTGTTCTCTGCAAATTTTGTTGGTAAAATCATTAATCAGGCACCCCACACCAGCTCCTTCATAAGCGGGCTTTCAATAGTTATCTGCTCGCCACTACGTGGATGGGTGAAGGTCACCTGCCTTGAGTGCAAGAAAAACGAGCGCGGTGTTGTTACAAAGCGCTCAACGCTCTCTGTTGAGCCGTAGAGAGAGTCACCAACGAGTGGATGTCCAATGTATGCTGCGTGTGCGCGCACCTGATGTCTTCGCGCGGGAGCGGCGAGTACGGTGACAAGTGATACATTCAAAGAGGTATCGACTGACAGGGGTAAAAAGTGCGTTGTCCCGGGAAGAGCGCGAGCGCTCTTAGCAGGCCGCTGTTCATATACTTTAACTTTACGGGCGCCACGATTTGGTGAGCCTATGTATGAGCTAAACGATCTCTCTTCGCTAAGACGACCGTGTACCAGCGCGACGTAACTCTTCTTCATCTTTCCTGTAAGAAGCATCTGATAGAGCTGCTCCCACAGCTCTTGTGAGAATGCGCCAACGATTACGCCACTGGTATCTCGGTCGAGGCGGCTTATTAAACCTGCATCACCCTCGCTCTTTGCAACTGACGAGAGCTTTGGATAGCGACTAATCAACATGTCAGCAAGCGATGATCCTCCTGCACCGTCTGGCAGCCGTACTGAGTGCAGCCCCGCTGGTTTGTAGACAGCAAAGATCTCTGTGTCTTGGTAGAGGAATGATAGGTCGTTCACGAGGGGAGATTCTACTCTATTCCTTTTACTTTTGCTCTCCTCCATTTGATGATTTACGATGGCCGCAGTTATGAACGACGAATCTTGCAGCTCCGCTTGATTTTAACGAAGTGGAAAGAGGGGAGCGCTTGACTTGCTAATACCCCTTTACGCTGGACCATATATACCGTGCTCTCTAATGTACCGCTCAACTAAAGCATCCAGACCTAGCGCTTGGAGCTCCCGCGCGGGAGCGCTCTGTTGCAGCGCTGCGCGCAGGGCCGTAGAAGAGGCCTTCGTTGCGTGAATCTCAGTAAGCCCGTGTTTAACCTGCCGAGCCACCTCAGGATCTAGCTTCGCGAGTGAAGCGTCAGAAACTGTTGCCCCCGGGCGAGTGCCGATAAGAAACGGTGCGAGCCGGTTTAGTGACGTTACCTCTTTCCATTTGTGGAGGTTCTCAACGATATCCGCTGCACAGAGAGTAAAGAATTGTGCACGCTCCTCGTTCTCAGCCTGAATCGCTCTAATCATATCGATTGTGTAGGACGGAGAGGGGAGTCGGTGTTGGATATCCGAGACAAACATTCCTGGGAAGTCGCGTACTGCAAGCGCGGTTAGGGTCACACGCTGGTCATCGGAAGCAACTGGACCAGAGGGCTTCAAGGGGTTTTGTTTGGCCGGAATGAACACCACTGAATCAAGCTTGTGTAGGCGCATCATCTCTTGAGCAAGAAGCATATGCCCCTCATGCGGCGGATCAAAAGTGCCACCAAATATTCCAACGCGCCCTTTTAGATCGTTAAAGGAGCCAATCACCTTCTCCTTTGATGTAGCAAGACCTTCTCGCAAGGCGCCGAAGACACTAGTTGTATCGATAGCGGCAGTAGGTCTAGCAGGTGGTTTAAGTACCTGTGTGTCGCTGGCGATTGTGGAATGAGCTAATTGCATACTTCACATAGTGCAGGTCTTTTTGACCGTGCCCAAGGAAGTGTGACAATTACCATAAAACAGCGAGCACCGTGTTTGTTGGGGCAAACAGAGGGAGCGCTACTCTGCGCACGGCGGCTCCACTCTGTTGCACCCGTTTACTACAAGCTTAGTGCTTCCATCAGCAAATTCATACGGCAGCCCCGAATCACGGTCAAAGACCTGAACTGTTGCCTGGCCGTAAGCGCAGCCTGGTTTATTGCCGCGTCCTGTTGAGCAGCGCCCATTTCCTGAGCCTGCATCTTTAAGCTCTTGGCCGTTTACAACAATTCGTGTGTTGCAAGGCGCTGCGTGGATGACGAGATTGCCATCTTTATCTGCAACGGGCTTCCACAAGAAATTGCATCCTACCCCGCCCATCGTGGCGTTACTTTCAGCGAGTGCGTCGTAGCACGACTTTAAGAGAAACCCACTACATACATCACTACTCTCGGGAAGTGCGTATCCCTTTTCAAGCACCTGCTCGCCTATGCTTACTCCATCAGGGGTAAGAAGTGCTCCAACAGCAACTGTTTCTGAGCCAAGGTAGGTGTCACACATTACAAAAGGTTTAAAAAAGAAGGCTCCCTTAGCACCAAGCGAGGTAATAGTTTGTATAGCTAGCTTCTGTTTTCGAGCATTTCGTGCAGCGCCAACTCCGTGAAGTTTGATTAAGAACGGCTGGTTGGGGGTTTTTTTGAATGCAGCGATTACGAGGTTTGCACCGGAAGCCCCCTGCACGAGGATCTCCTCTCCATCCTTTAGTTTTACGGGATTTTTCAAAGCGCCATTTACCACGACGCCGCACTGGGTTGTGCCAGGACCGGTTGGCGTAGACCCTGAGCCACCCGATGGTGAGTCATCACCGCTTTGGGATTTAGTGCAAGAGAGTAGGGATGCTGCGAGTACCACACCTGCACACAAGCGGATGAACAAATGGCGATGATTCATGATAAAACTCCCCCAGGGGGTAGCACCCGTTTATGGACGCACATTTAGCGCGCGTGCTACCGTAAGCTGTCTATCGTCTTTATCCTTAAAACCATGAGTTTTCTGGTCGAAAAAATTGATGCTGAGTTAGCAAGGCGGGGGCGTATCTCAGTCGGCCAATTCGAGAGAATTATTAGGGATTTCTACGGCAGTAGCGGTAGAGTTTTTCCTTGGAGAAAAACCTTAAATAGCTACCGCATCGCAGTCAGCGAAGTGATGCTGCAACAGACTCAGACCGAGCGAGTGCTTGAGAAGTACGCCGCGTTCATCAAGCGATTCCCGTCGTGGCGCGGCCTAGCAGCAGCCAGCACGACAGAAGTCCTAAGTAGTTGGCAGGGGCTTGGATACTATCGACGAGCACTTAATCTTCATCGCGCCGCGAAAATTATCGTCTCGGATTTTAAAGGAAAGCTACCGCACGACCTATCAGCGCTTAAGGCACTTCCTGGTTTTGGTGCTTACACAGCAGCAGCTGTACTTACATTCTCTACCAATCAGCCTCACGTCATGATTGAGACCAATATTCGAGATCTCTATCTCTATGCGTTCTTTAGTGGCCAGGATTCGGTCTCGGATAAAGAGATCCTTAAAGTTGTCGAAGAGACAATGGATCTTAAAGAGCCACGCACGTGGTTCTACGCCCTGATGGATGCGGGGGTAGAGTTGAAGAAAGCTCGCAAAGGAGTGAATCGACGTAGTAAGCACTACACGCAGCAATCAGCTTTCATTGGTTCGCGGCGTCAGGTACGCGCTGCAGTTTTAAAACTACTAACGCAGAAAGGTGCACGTAGAGTGTCGGACTTATGCCGTGATCTGTCTTTCGAAAAGGAACGAATTGAAGAAGCGATTGAGGCACTCTGTCGCGACGGCTTCCTCGTTGCCGTGGGTCGTGGTCGATACAGCTTACAGTAATCTTCTTTAGAAAATTAACAGGCTGCTGAGAGCAATCGCGTTATCCGATATTGGCCTGCATTCCAGTGTCAGCTTGCGCAAACTCCATGAAGGTTTGTCTCCATGTGCGATGAGCAGTCATAATGCCGCGAGCATAGGCAAGGCTTACACGCGGGGGAGATCTGCGAGTACGTAGGGCATCCTCTACATTACCTGGGCCCCAGTTGTAAGCAATCAATGCGCGTTCGCGGTTTCCTTTGAAGCGCTCCTCTAATTGTCGAAGGTATGCAATGCCGAGGCGGAGGTTTGTCTCTGGATCGTGTAACGTTTTGATTCCGTTCCATGGGACATTTTCAGATTGCGAGAGGTATCTCCCGGTAGCTGGCATGATCTGCATTAATCCGCGCGCGCCTGCGCCTGACACCGCTTGGTGACGAAACATACTTTCAGCCCGAATAACTGCAGCGACAAGGATCGGATCGTAGTTCTGACGGAGGCACTCGTTGATTATTAAATTTGAGAGAGCATCAACATCTATATGGTGCGAGACGTGAGAGCGGATGATATCTGAAACAAACTCAACCTGGCTTTCAATATACGGATCCGGCTCAATGGGAACTCCTACCGGAGTCGTCATTGCAGGCAACCCAAGGGAAGCACGCACTGAGTCCAATGGGTCTTGGTCGAATAATACGTCGGCCTGCATATCAGCCAACGATTCATCGCTCAGGTACACCATAGCCAACGAGCCCACGGTAGCCGAAGCTACAGCAGACATGGTGAACACGAGCAGGCCGTCGCAAAAAAGTGAGGCCTTGCGCTTTGTAGAAGTAAGAGAAGCCATAAACATCAATAAGCTATTCGTTAACTTCCCAAAATTGTTGTGTGTTTTCTAACAACGATGGGTGTTTTCACAGGATAGAGATGCACTCTATGCCCGTTTTGGACCGCTAAACAAATCTAGGGCCCACTAAAATGAGGCTAAAACAGGGGTAGTTTCGTTGAGAAAGGGGGCAATTGCCCGTAGAATGGGGGACTTACGGGTTTAGAACGAGGGTACATGGATTTTGTAAAAAAATTTCCCGTGGTGGTGATTGGAGGTGGGCATGCCGGTATCGAGGCAGCCTACGCCGCAGCACGCCTAGGGGTTCCAGTGGCTCTTATATCTCTTCGTAAAGAGGGGATTGGACAGATGTCGTGTAACCCTGCAATCGGCGGAGTTGGTAAGGGGCACCTAGTCAAAGAGCTTGATGCCTTGGGTGGCCTTATGGGCCGAGCGACCGATGCAACAGGAATTCAGTTTAGAATATTAAATGCAAGTAAGGGAGCTGCCGCACGCGCTTCACGCGCTCAAGCAGATAGAGAGCTCTACAAGAGCTGGATCCAGGAGTACTTAAAGGGTGTACCTAACCTGACTATTGTCGAGGGCGAAGCAGCAGAGATACGCGCAAAGAATAATCGCGTGACCGGAGTTGTGCTGCGTGATGGCACAGAGCTTGAGGCTCAAGCAGTAGTTGTAACAACAGGCACGTTCTTGCGTGGCTTGATGCATACGGGTGATACGCAAACATCGGGCGGCCGGCTCGGTGATGTCGCATCCAACTCGCTCAGTGATTCCTTACGAGCGCTCGGTTTTACTCTAGGAAGATTAAAGACCGGAACTCCAGCACGACTTAGGCGTTCAACGATAGATTTTTCAGTGCTCTTTGAGCAGCCTGGAGATACTCCGCCGCAACCTTTTTCTTTCACCACTCGTTCTATCGATAGACCGCAGATCTCATGCTGGCAGACGCACACAAACGAAGAGATCCACGATATCATCCGCGCTAACAAAGAGCGCAGCCCGATGTTCAATGGACAGATCACTTCAGGTGGCCCGCGGTACTGTCCATCGATTGAGGATAAGGTCTTTCGCTTTAAAGATAAGACTCAACATACAGTCTTTCTTGAACCCGAAGGATTTACCTCAGATATCGTTTATCCGAACGGCATATCGACCTCTCTGCCGTTTGACGTTCAAGAGCAGTTTATCAGAAAGATTAAGGGACTGGAGCGAGTAGAGTTTTTAGCTCCAGGGTATGCTGTTGAATACGACTTCGTAGACCCGCGTGAGATTGGATTGACGTATGAGACCAAGGGGCTAAGCGGGTTGTATCTAGCGGGGCAAATTAACGGCACAAGTGGCTACGAAGAAGCTGCCGCTCAAGGTCTTATGGCCGGGGCGAATGCAGCACTAAAGATATTAGAGCGCGAGCCGCTTGTATTAACGCGGGGACAAGCCTACATCGGCGTTATGACCGATGACCTCACAGCCTGTGGCGTAGACGAGCCGTACCGTATGTTTACCTCGCGCGCAGAGTATCGACTCATTCTACGCGAAGATAATGCGACAACGCGCCTTTGTCCGTTGGCAGCTAAGGTTGGCCTTTTAACGCGAGAACAGCAGGATCTCTTTGAACAGCGAAACGCAGTCTATACGGATGTTCTTGCATGGTTAAAAAGCACTCGTGTTAAGCCAGTAGTAGCTACTAACGAGTGGCTTGTGTCAAAGGGAACCGCAGAGCTTAAAGATAGCGCAACCCTTGAGCAGCTCCTTAAGCGACCACAGCTCACTATCGATGATGTTTTGAGCCACGCGAAGTATGAGGGGGTCGAGCTCTCGTCAGACCTTCGAGCAGCTCTTGAAATCGAAACAAAATTTAGCGGGTACCTCGACAGACAAGAAGAAGAGGTTCGAAAGTTAAAGAAGATTGAGTCAGAGGCGATTCCGACTGATTTTCCGTATGAGTTAATAACGCAGATCCGAGCTGAAGCGCGTGAGAAATTAAAGAAACATAAGCCAGCTACGATTGGCCAAGCGATGCGTATACCCGGAATGACTCCGACTGCGATGTCGCTTATCGCGATATATCTTAAGCGCTATCGAGAGGGGGATTTTGGTGTTGCTTCGGCAGATGACGTGATGAGCTGTGGCGCAGAGGCTATCGAGTGAGATCTTTGAGAGGCGTGCTGTCTCTGCTGAAGGAGCGCCTTGCTCTTCTTGTGTGTGGAATTGGAGGGATAGCCGTTGTTCTCTCTGGTTGTTGCTCTGTAACGCAGTCGAACGAGCGAAAGCCCTCACTGGAGCTTCCGATAATTCTCTCTTCTAGTCGCCAGAAAGCGCTAGGTGCTTTTTTATTTGTTCACGGCCTAAACCTTAACCTAGCAGCGATGACACCGCTTCGCACGGATCTCCAGCTTTTGGGGTACCATTCCTACCAGGTAGTGCTGGCAGGTCACAAAAGCCAAGGAATTTTTCCTTAAGTTCTGTATAGTCGTATCAATAGCGGTGATTGGACATACAGCGCCACGGGTCTCTACGCTGTTCATACTAATGTAGCGCTCATCGCAGGCGTTCGCCTCGCCATATAGAAGGAGGCGGTCTTTTTAGAAATATCTATCGCTGCTCCAAGACTTTCTTCCGCCGACCAGCCCAGCCCTCTTTGTTCTCTTGCTTCGCGCGTCCCATTGCAAGCGCTTCTGGCCGGACATCGCGAGTTATAACCGAACCCGCGGCAATCAGAGCGTTATCTCCGATAGTTACAGGCGCAACGAGTGCCGAATTGCTGCCAATAAAGACGCCTTCTCCGATCGTTGTGCAAGATTTTTTGTAGCCATCATAATTACAGGTGATAGTGCCAGCGCCGATGTTGGTCTCTTTGCCGACTGTACAGTCACCCAGGTAGGTAAGGTGAGAAGCCTTTGCTCCTTCTGCAAGGATAGCATTCTTTGTCTCAACAAAGTTGCCAATCTTTACCTCTGCGGCAAGCGAAGTCCCTGGCCTTAGGTGTGCGAATGGACCAACAGACGATTGAGCACCAATAGTTGCGCCTTCTATGCGGCAGCCAAGCTTTATTGAAACGCGCTCTGCGACAGTGGAGTCCTTAATAAGAGTAGCCCCCTCTATAGTTGTTCCCGCTGCAATCGAGGTGTTTCCAATTAGCTGGACATTTGGACCAACCCGAACTCCTGGCGCGATGGTGACTGTGGGGTCGATCCAACACGACTTGGCATCATCGATCAGAACCCCCGCCTCAGTCAGTCTACCGATATGTCGCTCAGCGAGGATTCTGTTTACCAAGTGCAGATCTGAGGAGTTATTGACCCCAGCCGCTTCGTGAGGGTCTGATATGGGGAAAGCAGCCACAGTTTGTCCTTCGTGGGTCGCTTTCTCAACGATATCTGTAAGGTAGAACTCCTTCTGAGCGTTATCATTTTTTAGTCCCGTCACTGCAGGGGTGAGGAAGCTTGAATCAACAGCGTATACACCAGAGTTTACCTCCTGAATCAAAAGCTCTTCGGGGTTGCAGTCTTTAGCCTCACGGATGCGTATGATAGCTCCTGAAGTTCTATCCCGAACTATGCGCCCGTAGCTGTTTCGAGCCGAACAGCAGAAGGTGACCATCGAAAGGGTAGCTTTTTTGAAGGTGTGGTAGCTAACTAGGTGCTGAAGAGTTTCGGCAGTAAACAGGGGTTGGTCGGCATAGGTAATAATAACGGTCCCTGTGAAGCCTGCCAGGGCGGGAAGGGCGCACTGAACAGCATGCCCAGTTCCTAGCTGCTCTGCCTGAAAAGCGAATTCTACTCTGTGTCCTTTCGCTTCCGGAGATGATGCGAGGTGCGACTGTAAAAGGTCCTTTTTATATCCCGAAACTACGATAGTTTTCTCAGGCTTGAGTGGCTCTAGCGCAAGCAGAACATGGTCGATTAAGGCTCTCTCTCGGGTTTTAACTATAGCCTTAGGGAGCTCGCCCCCCATTCTCTTCCCCATGCCGGCGGCTAAAACGATGCAACATATCTTTTCCATAGTGTGAGAACGGTAACACGGGGCGGGCAGGGGTAAAATAGTGACTTGGAGTAACTATCTCTTTTGTCCTTCCCCCGTCCTTGCTATTCATAGAGCTACTTTTACGAGGTTTATTATGGCAGCAAAAATTAAAGTGGCAAATCCGGTTGTTGAGTTGGATGGTGACGAGATGACCCGCATCATTTGGCAGATTATCCGTGAAAAACTCATCCTGCCCTTTCTTGACGTTGATCTTAAGTATTACGATCTCTCAATTCAAAATCGTGACGCTACTAATGATCAAGTTACGATCGATTCAGCCGAAGCGATAAAGACTTATGGCGTTGGAATAAAGTGCGCCACCATTACACCGGATGAGGCGCGTGTTAAGGAATTTAGCCTCAAGAAGATGTGGAAATCACCCAATGGCACTATACGAAACATAATTGGTGGAACAGTTTTTCGTGAGCCGATTATCTGCAAAAACATCCCGCGTCTTGTTCCTGGATGGACCCAATCGATAGTTGTCGGCCGTCATGCCTTTGGCGACCAGTATCGCGCAACGGACTTTAAGGTTCCTGGAAAAGGGAAGCTCACAATGCGCTTTCAGCCCGCAGACGGTGGCGAGCCGACGGAGTATGAGGTTTTTGATTTCCCAAGTAGTGGCATTGCCATGGGAATGTATAACCTCGATGATTCAATCAAGAGCTTTGCTCGAAGCTGTTTAAATTACGGGTTGTCAAAGAAGCTCCCAACGTATCTTTCAACTAAGAACACGATCCTTAAAGCCTATGACGGACGGTTTAAAGATATATTTCAAGAGGTTTACGAGGCAGAGTTTAGGGGTAAATTTGAAGCAGCAGGGATCGAATATCAGCACAGATTAATCGACGATATGGTTGCTTACTGCATGAAGTCTAGTGGTGGATTCGTGTGGGCGTGCAAGAACTACGATGGGGATGTGCAATCTGATTCGGTTGCCCAAGGTTTTGGCTCCCTTGGTCTTATGACCTCAGTCCTAATGACAGAGGACGGGAAAACCATTGAAACCGAAGCTGCCCACGGTACCGTTACTCGTCACTACCGCATGCATCAGCAGGGCAAAGAGACTTCAACCAATCCTATCGCCTCTATCTTTGCATGGACGGTGGGTCTTAGGTTCCGTGGACAGTTCGACAACAATCAGGATCTAATCGGCTTCTCGGACGCACTTGAAAAAGTGTGTGTTGATACCGTTGAATCCGGAACTATGACGAAAGATCTCGCTCTCTGTATCCACGGTGACGCACTTAAGCGTGAGCACTACGTGACGACAGAGAAGTTTCTTGACGCCATAGCTGAAGGGATTTCGCGAAAGATAAGGAGCTAGCCGCATGAGCAACCACGTGGCAATACTAATCTGTCAGGTTCTTATCGCTTTCGGTATCTACAACGTGTGGATCCTTCGATTGAATAAGCCAAGTGCATGGCGCGGTGGTCTTGCGACGACGATGGCTGAAGAGTTCGCCGTTTACGGGCTGCCGAAATGGATGGTCGTGCTCGTTGGTTTTTTAAAGCTTTCTTGTGCAACATGTCTCCTTATTGCCCTCAAAGACCCTGCGCTGAAGTCTTTAGCGGGTGGCTCTTTAGGGGCCCTGATGTTGTTTCCGGTGATGATGCACTGGAAGGCAGGGGATGAAGTGCGTAGAGCCTTTCCAGCAGCAGCAATGTTGTGCCTGTGCCTAATAGTTACGATAGCAGGACTTGGATCTTAACGAAGCGGCTTCCTATGGACCGCGGAGCTTCCAGCTCCGCCAGAATCTTTTAAGAACTACATCCCCTCAACTATCGAAGCCACCATCTCAACTGGCCCCTCTGTATCCCACTCACGCGGGCCTGTGATTATTGAAGTTGGCTCACCAGATGCAGGGTCTTCAAGCTGAAGGGGAACTCCGTCGCGGTTAAGAAACAATGAAGATGGTATCTCTGAGATTGAGAAGAACTCGGCTAACGCACCTTCAGTATCCATGAGGATTGGGAAGCTAAGTTTATTCTTTAAAGCAAATGAGTGAACCGAAAATGGATCGGTGCCTTTAACGGCAACGCCGACGACAGAAAAAGAGGAATCCTTAAACGAATCGTGTAATCTTCTGAGTGACGGAGCCTCTTTCTCGCATAGCTGACACTGAGGTGACAGGAAGTGCAGGAGCACAATTCGTCCGTTAAAGTCGGCCAGGCGGGCTCCGTCTCCTGAAGCAGTTACGAACTCTTCGCCCAGAGTAAAAGCAAGGCCAGACTGATTCTCGTCATACGATACGGTTGCTGGGGCGCAGGCAAGCAGAGCTGGAGCTAGAAAAACCCCGATTGCCGTGATTCGTAGAAAGCGTAAGACGCCTCTCGCAGAAGGCTTTTTACCTTTGGCTGTAGTAAGGCACATAACGTGGTGCTGCATCATCCATAGTTATTGCAGGGGAGTCGTTGGTTTGGCTAGTTGCTTTCTTGGACCTTCCAGGTCCGCCAGGAATGTATGGTGGCCACCTGTGATCTTTTGGCGAAGCCATCACGGACCGCGGACCTTCCAGGTCCGCCAGAAAAGTATGGTGGGCACTTGTGATTTTTTGGCGAAGCCCATGTGGTGAGCCCGTCTAACCATAAACCTTCGCGGTCCAAAAAAGAGGGGAAGCAATTCACTCAGAACGGAAGAGAAACCGGCGTCTTAGCCAACCGTTGAGTTGAAGTCCGACCAACGCCGTCCTTAAGAGCCACTACAACGTACTCACTCTGAAAGGAATCGCTCGGAAGAGGGATAAATTCACCCACGTAATGTCCGGGCGCACGTTCGGCCAGCGGGACGTCTCTTATCTTTGAGCCGATTGAAAAGCTTGCCGTAGCAGCGGGGCTGCCAAATGCTACAACTGTGAGTCGTCCATTTCGAGGGATGACACCCGTTGATGCGTCATGCGCCGAGGAGATGATGAACGGGGCTGGGTTGTTTAAAAACTCTGGCCTGCTCTCTCGTTGAAGTGGTTCAAGGGTCTCTTCAACTATCTCTCTGGCAAGTGTTGTTATTATTTCGTTGTCTAACCCTTTGAGGGGTTCAAGCACTATATTTGAAAAACCAGTTGGTCCCTTGGTCAACCCGCGACTGTCTGAGTCAACGCTCTCAGTTGAGAAGAGAACCTTTTTTGTCTTTGCAGAAACTAGCTTCAGCTCTAGACCTACTGTTGCAACGGCCTCAACTCCGTAATAGCTGCGGTCCCACTCGGTAACCTTTCCGTAGAGCACGGCATCACACGTTAATATCTTTGAGCACAGCTCGGCCGGGTCAGCGGCAAAGATCTCCGCAAAATCGAGGATAACTGGCTTGGTATCAGGCACACCGTATCCACCGTGCACGAGGTCCGCGTCCACGATAGCTGGGACCACCACATCGAGGGACGCCTTGCGCAGCTCGTTTTGGACTAGCGACTGCATGAATTGTGCAGGGGTCTGCTTTAACTTTGCAGAGAGGGGGTTCACGCTATCAATTAAGAGATCCTCCTCAGCTTGGACAAGCGCCCCAGAGTCATCAACCTGTGCGAACGGCAAAACAGCGATGCGTAGCGGCTCTGAAGGGTTAAACTGAACATCCCGTTTGTAGGTACCAGCACATCCAGCGAGCAGAAGGAAGCACAGCGCCACGAGGTAAGCTGAAAAAGTTGTGTTTTTCATGAGGAGTCTCTCTAGCGTTTAATCGGTGAGGGTTGAGAATAAATCCCGCCCTTCGTGACAGCAACAACGGCAACTTCGTTCTCGGCTATTGGTGGGAGTGCAGCAGATGAAGAGCTTATCTCGGTTACTTTCGAAAAGGCACCGCTAGGAGAGCGCGAAGCATAGACTAATAGTTTCTCGGCAGAGCACTGAGAAATTGCATCCGTGCAGCCTGAGTTGAGTACTGATGTGTCCTTTCCAACTGACGCACAGGAGATGCTCACACGACCGAAGCTGCCTGTGGGAGAGTAGGAGAGTCGATTCGTGAGGGAGCATGGTGGAGTTACTGGTAGAGTAATGTCACGCCGCACTGAGCTACCGAAGGCGCTGCGCAGCTCGATGAAGTTTCGTTGTTGCTGAGATGATAATGCTATGGTTGAGAAAAGCCCGCAGTACTCTCCTGGAGAAGACTCGCGAAGAGGAGAGAGCACCCCAGCAGTTTGCAGGAAAGCAAACGAATGAGGCGTCCCCTTAGCGCATACGGAGAGGGAGTTAGGGGATCTCCACTCAGATTGCGTAGAGAGGAGCGTAACTTCAGCTCCTTCAGATTTCATGGTACGCGCGGTTGTTTGTCCGCGTGGAAGGGTCTCGACAACACTTTTGGCGAACTTTTCGGCAAGCGATTCAAAAACATTATCTCCACTGTTTTTCACTTGAGAGATTATCCCCTGAATTACCTGCCCAGATTCAAGTAGTACCCCTCCGCTATCGCTCTCGGTGTGAGATACCTTTATAAGTTCAGCGCCTGAAGAGTTTGTTACGGTAATATCACCCGCTAGTTGATTATAGTAGCCAGCTATGAAGTTGTTTTTTGAAAATGACGAGAGGTGTAGCGTGACGAATCCATCGACGAGTAGTTGCTTGGAGATGTTGTCTCGCTCCGGGCATGTGGGAGATGAGCAGAGGCTTTGAACGACGGAATCTTCGACTACCAGAAACTTTTGATTACGCAGCTCTTGAGCGAGGGCGCTGTGAACTAAGTCAACTCGTCCCCGAGGTATATCCACTGAGTAATCAGCCGGTAGCACTGCGAGTGTCTGGGGCGTAGAGCCGCCTTGAGGAATTTGAGAAACAAGCCGTGGGCCGCAGGCAGAGGAGGCAAAGAGTGTGAGCGTGACAAGAGTGCGTCCAAGAAGGGAGGGGGGTATGTTCATGCTCTTGTCACCACAAGTTAAAAATGTGCTGTCACTCGATAATAATAGTTCCCTTTAAGCCCTGAGGATATTTCTTGAGACCGAACACAGTATAAGGATAGGTGCCTGCATCGTGAAAGCACGTACTGGCGAAGTCCTTCGGTACTATCGGGATAGTTGAAGCAACAAGTCCATTGTCTCCTATCCTTAAGTTTTCTGACGAGCAGTGCGTGGTGAGACTGCCGAAAGATACCTCAAGAGTAAGAAGAGAATCGGTAGTGTCGTTAAGGAAGAACACGATGCGGTCGTCCTTTTTCATGCGTAGTTCGTTGGACGGTGTTCCCTCATCCGTAAACTTTATGAGCTGATTTTGGCTCTCCGCCAATGTTTCAGTCGGAGCCTGTTCTGCCGCTGTATCGTCGGTCGTTGGCATAAGCCAGAGCACGACAAGAAGAAGTAGCGAAGGAAGGAATAGATAGCTGCGCATCAACCCTAGGAGTATCAGGGATAGCAGATTCGTTCAATGCTGGACTAGGCTAAATCCGGATAAAGGCTAGGCAGCCTGATCTCGCGCAAACGATTCATGAAGCGCAACTCGCTCAGTGAGGGCTGCTCCCCAAGGGGTTTTGGCTTCGGGTAGGAGGTGGGGAGCTCCCTGGAATATGACGGTACCGCCATCCGCACCTGCGCCTGGTCCAAGCTCTATAACCCAGTCCGACTGGGTTATAGTGTCTGCGTCATGTTCGATGACAAGCACCGAGTGTCCCTGAGCGGTTAGTGCATGGAGCCCTTTGAGTAGTAGCTCAACGTCAGCTCGGTGGAGTCCAGTTGTTGGCTCATCGAGGATATAGAGCGTGTGCCCTTTCCGAGAGAGGTGGAGTTCAGAGACGAGCTTTACCCTCTGACTCTCGCCGCCTGATAAAGTTGACGAGGATTGCCCGAGCGTAAGGTATCCAAGGCCCAAGTCGCACGCAAGCTTGCATACTTGGTGAACCTTACGGTGGTTAATGAAAAACGTTCGCGCTTCTTCAAACGTAAGTTGGAGGGCCTTGCTCACACAGAGCTCTCGGTACTTCACCGAGTCAGCCTCTAGCGTAAAGCGCGATCCCATGCAGCTCTCGCACTGAACCTTAGCTTCGGCAAGAAAGCTCATCTCTAGGGTTAGCTCCCCGTTGCCTTTGCATGTCGGGCACCGGCCCTTACCAGTATTGTATGAGAAGAAGCTTGGACCCCAGCCGCGCGATTTAGCTTCAAGAGTTCCGGCAAAAACCTTACGGATCTCATCCCAAATGCCTAAGTAGGAGGCCGGCGTAGAGCGAGACGTTTTTCCGATGGGTTGTTGGTCTACAAGGAGAGTTCGCTCGATATCGCACGAGCTTTCAACTGTGCCATATGCCCCCTTGTGCGCTTTTTTCGCGGCTAGTCCGGTAATTAATGCATCACCCAGGACGCCATGGACGAGGGAGCTTTTGCCAGAACCTGACACTCCCGCAACGGTTATCAGTCCTTTAAGAGGGATTGAGAGATCGATTTTTTTGAGGTTGTTTTTGCAAGCCCCAGTGATGCTAATCCGCTCACTGAGTGTGCTGTTATCGTGCCGGATGTTTAGTGGTGTGCAGAGTGCGCGCGCAGTAGCAGAGCGTTTAGCCTGCCTATATGCACCAGTGACGTTGCCTTGGTAGACAATTTCACCGCCAAGGGTTCCTGCGCCAGGTCCAACATCGATGATGTGCTCTGCAGCAAGAATATTGTCGATTTCATGCTCTATCTGAATAACTGTGTTTCCGCGCTCCTTTAGCGCGACAAGCTTACCGAGGAGGCGCTTGTTATCAGCTGGGTGTAGCCCTGCGCTCGGCTCGTCAAATATGTAGGTCACGCCGGTAAGTGGTGATCCTATGGCAGTTCCAAGACGCAGGCGCTGAAGCTCACCATTTGAAAGGGTTGCACACTCGCGGTTAAGAGCCAAATGCTCAAGGCCTAGATCGATCAATGTGGCAAGCTTTCCGTCAAGTTCCCGTACAATTGGCTCAGCTATTTCACGTGATGCTTTATCACGGACGAGCCGTGTCAGGGTTTGCTTCAAAGCTGGCGCACTCAGGGTTGTGAGCTCGTGAATGTTCTTATCAAACAATCGGATATTCCGCCCGACTTCATTGATGCGTGTTCCGTTACATTCGGGACACACCTTGCCGCGAACAATCCCGTATCCATCACACTTCGCACATCGTCCGCGGCGTGAATTAAACGAGAGGTCCTCTGGGTCTGGTTTAAAGAACCCGCGATGACATACCTGGCAGGTCCGTTCTGAGCTAAAGACTCGCTCTTCCTCGTTTGATAGGACTACTACCGTGCCGCCACCGATGCCAAGTGCTTGCACGACACCTTCGGTAATGAGATCGACTGGGAGGTTGCTTACGTTAAAACGCGCTGTGACAAACTCGATTGAATGCACCTTGGTCTTGTGAAGCCCCTCCTCTACAAATTTCGAGGGAGATGCTACTACGCCATCGACACGAACTTCTGAAATCTCAGACTCAAGTGCTCGCTGAAATACGTTTCTATGGTGCCCCTTCTTCATGGTGATAACGGGAGCAAGGAGTCGAACTGAGCCTGAAGCGCTCTCTTTGATATGTTGTGCTATCTGCTCTGCTGAGAGCGGAGAGATCGACTGTTCGGGATGATCGGGACAAAACTGCATCCCAATTTTGGCGTAGAGGAGTCTTAGAAAGTTATACACCTCGCTCATCGTAGATACTGTTGAGAGGGCAGATGGCTGAAAGGTGTGTTGATAGACGCAGATTGTGGGCTGCACGTTGCTAATGTCATCGATAGCGGGTTTCTTTAACTCTTTAATAAATTGCCGCGCATAGGGTGAAAGGCAATCAAGGTACCGTCGCTGGCCTTCAGCGTAGAGTATATCTTTGGCGATTGTAGATTTACCCGAGCCTGATACGCCTGTCAGCGTGATGAGTGTGTTAAGTGGCACTGAGAGGGAGATGTTTTTCAGGTTGTGCTCACGTGCCCCGGTGATGCGGATATCGTCGACAGGGCGTCGCTTTTTTCGCACACTCTTTTTCGACGCGACTTTTGCGCGTGAGTGCTTCTTGGAAGAGCCGTACTCTTGGATAAACTCGCCGAGGTACTGTGCTGTTAAGCTTGTATGGCCGTTTAACCCTGAAGCATCTTTCACAAAGTCAGCCGGAGTGCCAGTTTTAATTATCTCTCCTCCAAACATCCCGCCCTCGGGACCAAGGTCAATGATCCAATCCGCGGCCGCTATGAGCCTTAGGTTGTGTTCGATACAGAGAATAGAGTGTCCCTGTGAAACGAGATACTCAAACAGGGTGAGTAGCCGCTCGATATCACGCACGTGAAGGCCGGTGGTTGGCTCATCAAACAAGAAAAGCGAGCGGTTGCGCGAACCTTCTAGGATGTGGGGAACAAGTTTAAGTCTTTGTGCTTCGCCACCTGAGAGATCGCTCAGCGAATGTCCGATCGTAATATGCCCCAGCCCTAGTTGAGTTAGTATACGACAGACGCTTCCAATTAAGAGGTCTTTCTCAAAAAAGGCGCCACATGCGTCAACGCTCATCGATAAGATTTCGTAGACGTTCTTGCCGTTCAGTTTTACTTCAAGAACTGGTGTCTGAAATCGCATTCCTAAGCACGATTCGCATTGAATATAGACATCGCTTAAAAATTGCATGTCTTCCCTGATGAATCCTGCCCCCTCGCACACAGGACATCGGCCCGCGGCAACATTGAAAGAGAAGGATGATTTAGAGAGTCCGCGAGTCTTGGCGTCGTCTGTAGCAGCGAGTAGATCTCGCACGCGGTCCCACATCTTGGTGTAGGTTGCTATATTAGCTCTAGGGGTCTTTGAGAGTGGTGACTGATCTACGAGAAGAACCTGACTTACGTGTTGAAACCCCGAGATCTCTCCGACTACCGTTTCTTCACCGGGCACCACTCCCTTATATAGATCGTAGCCCGCTTGAATAACCTCGGTAAGAAGCGAGCTTTTGCCGCTTCCAGACACACCTGTCAGACAGACAAATGATTCGAGAGGTATATCAACGGAGACAGACTTTAAATTTCGGTTGCGCGCATTCTTTATTGAGAGTGCTTTTTTCCATTGTGGCGCTTCGTCGCGAGCGTCAAAAGGTGTGATTGCAAGCCCCTCCCACTTTTCTTGCGGTCCGCAGTAGGTGACATTTCCACCAGTCTCTCCCGCTCCGGGGCCAAGTTCGATAATTGAGTCTGCTGCACGTAGGCAATCTGGATCGTGCTCAACGACCGTGAGCGAATTTCCCCTGTCTGTAAGATCATGTAGCGCCCGAATGAGGGCTTCAGTATCTCGAGCATGAAGGCCCACAGACGGCTCATCAAGGACAAAGTGAGTCGAGATTAAGTTGCTTCCAACCGCAGAGACTAAATTAACGCGTTGAGTTTCGCCGCCCGAGAGCGTTCGCGCGAGCCTATCGAGTGAGAGGTACGGAAGTCCTAAGTCTAGGAGGTATCGCAATCGAGAAACGATATTCTTTAACACATCGCTCAACTCGCGAGCGAGCTTCTTTGTTTGTTGTGCGGTTGTATGGAGGTTGCTGAACCACGGTAGCAGCTCACACAGGGGCATGGTTGAGATCTCAGCTATCGTCCTGCCTGTGATGCGATACGCTAGAGCATCTCCCTTAAGCCGCGTTCCTCGGCACGTTGGGCACTCTATTTGGCCACGGTAGCGCGCAAGGAAAACGCGCACATGCATCTTGTACTTCTTCCCCTCAAGATATTTAAACCACGGATTTATCCCGACAAACTTACGTGACTTGTGATTAAATATCTCCGATTGATGTTCAGGATCTATCTTTGACCAGGGAACGTCAGTTCGGATTCCGTGCTCGCGGCAGAAGGCTAGAAGCGAGCGAAACTCTCCTTTTGCGGCATTTCCCTTCCAACATTCAATCGCATTCTGCTCGATTGACTTTCCGTGGTCAGGGATACACTTGTGGGGGTCTATAACGAGGATTTTCCCAAATCCGTTACATTCAGAACATGCACCGATCGGATGGTTGTACGAAAAGAGTGCCGGTCGTGGGCGCTCTACAGACACCTCTCCGTCGCCACATTGATAGGAGGTCTTGAAGATATACACCTCGTAGGCGTGATGAACCTCGCGCGGTTCGTTGTACGCGCTGAGACGTGCAAGGGGTCTTACGCGCTTCTCCCGAGCTTCAACGAGGTGCAGCGTTCCACCTCCCAGAGAGAAGCATTGCTCGAAGGATTCCCTCAAGCGTACGGCGTTAAAGTTACTGGCTCGAAACCTGTCTACGACGATAATGATATCTTTTAGTTTTTTAGGCGGGGACTTTTCTTCAAGATCGAGAAGCTCCGCAGTGTCTCTATTAAAGTAACGCGAGTAGCCAAGAGTTTGGAGCCTTAGAAGGGACTCTTTCGAATTTTTAACAAGTACGCCCGCAAGGAAGGTCGAATCTGGTCTAGTTAATACGAACTCTTCCATGGTAGCTGCAAGTGATGTTGTATCCCAACGAGTAAGCCCCATACCGCAGCGCGGACACACGGGCTGGGAGAGATTAGCCCACACTATCTTTAAGAAATCGTTTATATCGGTCATCGAGCCGACAGTTGAGCGCGAGTTTAAAATACGAGTGCGCTGCTGGATGGCGATAGCTGGGCGCACATTGTCGATGAGGTCAACTTTGGGGCGCTTTACTTTATCGAAGAACTGCCGCGTGTAGGGAGAAAAAGTCTCGATGTAGCGACGTTGTCCCTCAGCGTATATGGTGTCAAAGGCAAGTGATGACTTCCCTGAACCTGAAAGTCCGGTGATGCCAACGAACGTATCGTGCGGAAGCTCAATAGAGAGGTCTTTAAGATTGTTTTCGCGAGCCTTGCGAATTATGAGGTTTTGTCGCGATTTCATCGGCGTCTCCAACGATCGGCCCCTGATTCTACAGGTCGAGGCAGTTGCCAGCAATAAGAGCTGAGGAGTTATTACAAGCTCCTCGCCTAAATCGGTTCTGGTCGGTTATAGTGGGGGTGTCTTATGCGTACTATATGCCGCCTCGTATCCCTGTTTGTTCTCACAATAGCTGCGGCCCGCTCTGTTTTTGCGGCTCCGCTATCGTGTGATAGCGCGCAAAAGATGCTGTCTGCTGTGTCTACTATACGGGGATTGAAGCAGATGTCTCAGGTACCATGCGTCATTGCTACTCGCGATGATATCAAAAAGTTCCTCGTAGAGACGATTAAGACCAAGCTTCCTACTGAAAAGGTAAAACGAGAGGAGATAGTCTATAAGGCCATCGGCGTCATTCCGGACCTGTATGATTATGAGAAGGGGATCGTAGATCTCTACGCAAGCCAGATCGGGGGATACTACGACCCCGAGAAGAAGCACTTTGTTATGGCAGACTGGATACCAGAGGGGCTTCAATCTGAGGTGGCAGTCCACGAGCTGACGCACGCGCTTCAAGACCAACATTACGACTTGGAAAAGATGCTCGACCCTAAACAGGAGAACGGCGATATGTTGCTTGCATATGCAGCGCTCGTTGAGGGGGATGCAATGCTGGTGATGACAGATCACGCACGGGCACAAAGCGGTAAGAAGTCACTACTCGAAGAAGCAACCGTGGATGACCTTGTGCAACAGCAGCAGGGCGTAGTGTCTTCGGGCGAAAGGGATGACCCGAATGTAATTCCGGAAACACTTCGAAGGATACTTCTCTTTCCCTATACAGAAGGAGTGCAATTTAGTCACACTCTCTTACGTAAAGGCATGGGGTATCAAGAAATAGATGATTCGTTTAAAGCCCCGCCACAGAGCACGCGAGAGATTCTTCATCCTGAAGTGTACCTCGATCAAACTGCCCAAAAGGCCTCGATACCGTCGATAGACGAGTTTGTGCCTGAGTATCGCAGCGCAAGGGTTGTCTATTCCGACACACTAGGCGAGTTCATTATTCAAGCGACTTTGTGCGCAAGCCCCTTGGTCGGCGATAGTTGCAAGGGGGCCGCGCAGGGATGGTTAGGGGACCGCGTTGTGATATTTGAGGGAGAAGCTGCTCCGCGTGAAGTTTTGTGGATAACGAAGTGGGAATCAGTAGCGGAAGCTCAGGAGTTTATCGTGGCGTATAGAAAGGTCCTGGCAGAGCGCTATCCAGGCAGCCTTTCTGGCGATGGCACGGCTTTAGTAATTGCGGGTAAGCGCGTGAAGTTACAGACCCAGGGGGATACCGTGGCTGTAAGAATAAGAATATCACATCGTGCCGCGTAAGTATCTGAATTTTATAGGCCGTTACCGCCATTGAGAGAAAGTAGTAGATAAAAGTTCCCTTTCATAATGTCCGCCCAGGATCCCTCCGACAGGAGAAACTGTGAGGCTCGGTGGGGCGAAGTATCTCGCACGTCTATCCTCGTTTTGTTCGGTTTGGGCTTGCTACCTTAATGGAAGAAGAACAGTTAACCCTGCTTCTTGTGGATAATGACATAGACTCTCGCATGAGGCTGCGGCATGCCGTGTCTACTGTGCAGGCCTTTGGCGAAGCGGTCCAGGTAAATAATCTTGAAGATGCGCGTCTACGACTTGATTGCGCAGCCACGAAGTTTGATGTCGTTTTCCTCTCATACGAATTTCCCCGCGAGCAGCTCAGTAAGCTCATAAGTGATGGAAAAAGTTTGAAGTGTGGGAGAGACGCTGCCTACGTGATGTTGTTTGCTGGCAACGAGGACCGAAATAAGAGTATCGCAGAAGGGCTTCTGGCTGGCACGGATGGCTTTCTCTTTGAGCCATTCTCTATAGACCAGCTCGTAGATGTGACCAAGTTAGCCGCTAAAATTAAGCTTCAACGAGCAGCGGCTCGGCAGATGCTTTCGCTAGATTTTATCGTCAAAGACTTTGTACGACTCATCGATGTGTATTCACGCCTCACTATGATGGGGTGTGACGCCTCCAAAGCACGCGCACGAGTAGAGCGTATGAGTAATACGGTGAAGTCTTTTGAGCCTGAGGCGCAGGAGGCTTTCTTACAGGCGTTGGTTGAAATGTTTATGTTACAACCTACGCCTGATCCTATCTTTCAGCGTTTTAAGAAAGAAGGAATCCGGAGCATGCGACTGCGAATGCGATTAGCCGAGAACCTCACTGAGAAAAAAGAGATGCATCGAAAACATCAAGAGGCGATCCAAAGGCGGCTGCCGCCGAGAAGGCATAGTTTTAGTTGAGCGTTGACATTAGGAGAAGTCAGCGAGGTTTCGCACTTCTTTGAACCATGAAATTGATTCAGCTTGTAGTAGAAAGAGATCAAGAGATCGCCAAGCTCCAAAACATCATCTGCCTCTCAAGGAAAGCATGGTGCTTGCCCACAATAACTCATTGATAGTGGCTTCGCTTTTGAATTGCCGACCCTTGAAGATGTGCTGCGATTTGAGCGTCGTGTTGGGTTTGTGGTGAACAGAATTTAACCAAATAGCGAGGGGTAATATCTCTCGCAGCACCTACCCCACTTTCGATTCAAGAAACTCTCGCGCCTTCTGCAACGCATCATCAGCGATAACTAAGTCTTCGGGAACGCGTGTGCAACTGAAGCCCAAGCGGTTCTTGTTCGCCGCTTGTAACATTTTCCAGGTATTTCCATCGCCTCGTGAAGTGCCAATCACTAATGCTGCTTTATGGGTCATGGTTGATTCCCTTACAGAACCTGATGTTGCAGACTTAGCAAGGTACCGCTCTGAATTCTCTTTGACAACACATACGACTAGTTGAGAAATGAAGACTTCGCGCCTTATTGAAAACATCTCTGAATCTCCCACGAAGGTAGGTGCTGAATCGCTGGCAGGAGGTTTTGTGACCTGCCTCATCGGCTTGCAATAAAGTGAAGGTTCACTTGGTGGCAGTTTATAAGGCGCAACTGCTCACTTATCTGAAACTAGCAAGAAAACAAGTTGGGTTGCTGCTCAATTTCAACACCGACCATTATTACAAGCCTGCTAAAAATTACCTTTGAACCTTAATTCCACAGGCCTCAGGATCCGAAAGGTAGCCATCAATGACAACAAGCCGCATGCAATCCCTCTGGGAAAATTCGTGCTTAAATTGGATGAAGTCGTGATGTGTCCAAACCGATATGTGCGCCTCGTAGGGATTTCCCTCATGCGAATACTGAATATACTTCTCTGGGAAAATAACGATGAGCTTTTTACACCGATACATTAAATAATGAATGAGATCGGTCCCTTCGGATTTGCTCAGGTGCTCAATGCAATCACCTATAAAGACGACATCGGTGTGAAAGTCAGGACGCGCTCTCCAAAAGGTGCGAACATCTTCGGATATGATCTCATGATATACGCTACTAAGATTAAAAGTCTTTATGTAGTCCGCCCATACTTCTATCGCAGCAATGCGCGCATCGGGAACAAGCTCGCGAACAAACCTCCCGTATTTACCACTCCCTGCACCGATATCAAGAAACTTCTTGAACGGCCATCGGGTCAGATACTCTCGTATCTGGTGATCAAAAACTCCACTAGAGAAAGGCATATGAGTCGCTCTTTAAATTGTACCGCATGAGAAAGGACCAGTTAGCTACCCGCGTAGCTAGCGATACTACAAATGTTAACTAACCCAGACAATGCTATAACGCTTGAGCCAGGCCTAGTAGGGGATCGGCCATGACGCAAAACGCAGTATTGGTACTTCACGGGGAGATAGAGATACTTGGAAAATAGTGCGGGCGGCGAACGAGAAGCGCTTGGGCTTCCATTACACGCACGTCCCCGAGGACTTAGTTATCGCTGATGATACGTTGCGTGAGGCACGGGTTTTTCTTGAATCGAAAGTAGGGTAATGCTCAGGGGGGCATTAGCTCTCGCTGATGCCCTAAACTTTCATCGCTCTAAACCCACAACCACACTCAAATCGCAGCGCATCTTCAAGGGTCGGTAATTCAAAAGCGTAGCCACTAGCAATTAGTTTCTGAGGGGATACTCGGCAGTTTGCAAGTAAGAGCGCATCTGCCATCTCCCCGAGGGCAAGCCGCAGAGCAGTGACGGGTGCTGGAAGGAGTGTGGGTCTGTGGAGCACTCGACCAAATGTTTTTGTAAACTCAAGGTTAGTACAACTCGCTGGAGCTGTAACATTGATACCCCCAGAGAGAGTCTCAGTGAAAGCAACGTGCTCTATGATACCCACCACATCCTGTAGCGATATCCAGCTCATCCATTGGTTGCCGCGTCCGAGCGGGCCGCCTACACCTAATTGAAACGCTGGGAGCATCTTGTGTAGCGCTCCACCACGTGGGCTTAGAACTGTGCCAAATCGGAGTGAAGCAACACGTACATCGGGGGAAAGATGCGCATACGAGCCCTCCCATTCAGAAGCAAGCTGAGCGAGGAAGCCTTCTCCTGCAGGCGTTGAATCGTTAGCGCATGAGTCTCCTGTATCGCCGTATATTCCAACTCCTGACGCTGCGATGAATGCTTTTGACTTTTGAGAAAGACTCCCTATCGCTGATGCTAGAAGTTTTGATGTGCGAACGCGGCTGTCTCGCAGTTTATTTTTGTACGATGGGCTCCATCGGCGCGCGGCGATATTCTCTCCTGCAAGGTGAACAACCACATCAATTGAGTCAAAAGCATCAGGGGATATCTCTCCAGATTCCGGATTCCAGAAGCGCTCATCGGCGCTGCGAGGTGTATGTCGCACAAGACGTATTACCCTGTGCCCTGCTGTTGAAAGGTAGCTACATAAAGCTCTTCCTATCAACCCAGATGCACCAGTCACTAGAAAAGAGAGTCGAGGGTTGTTTCGGAATCGAGATTGTAAACGCAGATCAGAGGCGAGTACGGAGTGACGGAATGTAAATAGTCTTTCAAGCTCTCGCGTAAAGAGCGGCGCAAGCGGGCGGGCAAGGAATGGGAGTGTGTAGTTGATGGTATCGGTGAGAGTGCTCTCGTCAGCGCTTGATGTATGAAATGAGTGCACGTGTTTCCATGCGGCGAAGGGTCCAGCAACCTGCTGGTCGCAGAAGCGCTCTTGGTCAATAAAGCCTGAATGTTCCAGCAGCCATGGGATCCCGATTGAGCCAACTATCGGAAGTTTAATTTTTACTCGCGCGCCGTCTTTGATTGAGTGTGCAGATGAAACAACAGTGACCGGTCGCCACGGCGGATTGAGCCGTTCAAAGGCCCCGGGCCGAGTGTGCCAGTCAAAAACAACCTTGCGTGGGTGTGGTAGCGTGCAGCTACGCTGAAACGTGTGAGGCACGTAATTGTTAACCGAGAACGCGCTTTACGATCTCGCTAGCGCTTTTTCCGTCGTATTGTCCAGCGTAGTTTTCTTTGAGGTGCTTCATGACAATCGGCATAGAAGCGCCAGGGGTTGAATCCTTGAGCCCAACGACTATCTTCTCTAAGTCTTCACTGCTTAATTGCTTCGGAAGGAAGAACTCAAGGATGGCGATCTCTGCGAGTAGCTTCTGTTTCTCTTCCGCGCGGCCTGCTTGCTCTGTAAATTGTATCGCCTCGTTGCGTTTCTTAACTTCACGTTGTGCTACCGCCAGACACTCAGCGTCTGATAGCTCGTCTACGCTTTTTTGCATCTCCTCGTATTGGATCTCCGAAAGGACAGCGCGAATTGTATCGAGGCGTAATCTGTCTTGAGCCTTCATCGCAACTTTGAGCTCTTCTTTGAGTTTTTTCTTCATACAATCCCTGATTGTTTATATTGATTGAGAATCTAAAGTCTTTACGTAACTGTTAAATGAAATTACGCAGTCTGCGAAGAGTGGTCCTCAAAGCCCATCATAAACTCTTCAAGTTTCTTCGCGGTCTCAGCGCTTATAAGATGCTCTGTCTTACACGCGTCGATCTCTGCTTGTTCTGGCGATACCTTTAGTATCTTAGTGAGGAACCCAAGCAGGATATTCTTTCTTGTTATCACAGCGCGAGCTATTACTTCCCCTTCTTCAGAGAGGTAGAGGAATTTATTCTCATCCTCGAGGATAAGGTTTTTAGCTTTCAGCGCCTTCAGATTGATTGAGGCACTTCCGGTTGTAATGTTGAGGTCTTTAGCAACATCAGTGACGCGCGCGTAGCCGCGTTTCTCTCTCAGCTCAAGAATGGCGCATAGGTGGTGGGCCGCGCTGTGGGTGATGTTGTTCTCTTCGAACTTCTTCCAGATATCCATAAGTTTGCAGTCGGTAGGTACTAGTGTTGTGGTGCTTTAATCTTACGCAAATTGTTCAACTAACTCGAAAATGTTACTAACGTTTGTTGGGTATGTCAAACTTTTGTTTGTTGTGATTAATGGTCGCCGCCGGTGCGGGCTATTTGACCTCTTCCGCAGCCTCCTTTAAAAATAATTAAGGTCGATGTGATTGAATTCTAACTCCTTTTGTTCGATTCTGTTCCCGTCACCTATGGCAATCTTATTGGCCCATATAAAGCAGCTCAAAAGAGGCTTAGTACAAGCTACCATTTTTAGTGCTCAACTATTTGTTTTAGCTGGATTTATAGCTCCGGCGGCAGCTATTGAACAGCCGGGCGAGGTGCTCAATAAAGATGTTGGAATCTTCACTCAGCTAGGAGCTCAGGTTGACATCTCTGCAGCTGGCTTTACCGACGTAAACGGACGCCGGGGGGCGCTTAAGGACTTCTCCTCACCAGGCAAGCCAATCCTTATCGCGCCGGTCTATTTTAAGTGCCCGCGCCTGTGCGGCCTCCTGCTTGATGGAGTATATGCACTGTTGAGTGAGATATCGCTTGAGATATCCAAAGATTTTTCCGTCTTAGTTGTTGGCTTTGATCCAACGGAAACTCCCGCAGACGCTAAGGCGGTGATGAATAAGTTCAACGCTCGCTTGACTGGTGATGCAGCGCGGCACGCAAGCGATATACAATTTCTGGTGGGAGATGAAGTCAGTACGGCTCGTCTAATGGACGAGCTTGGTTTTAAGTTCATGAGGGACGGCAAGGATTTTGCTCATTCAGCTGCTGTTATGATATTGACGCCAGGCGGTGAGATCTCGCAGTATTTCACGGGGATAACTTTTCCTTCGTGGGATGTGCGGCTCTCTCTTGTTGAAGCCTCGAAGGGCGTCATCGGAACAGCGATAGATCACTTGCTTCTGTACTGCTTTAGATTCGACCCCCTGCAGGGGAAGTATACTTGGGCAGTGATTGGTATGTTGAGGGTGGGTGGAGCCTTAACGCTGGTTGGGCTCGCGTTGGTGTTTTACTTTTTCGTATACAGGAAGAACGCCACAAAAGGCGTACAAGTTGATTCAAAAGGTTAGGGTAAGTAACGGGTAAAGGTATGTTGGGATTACTAGGCGAACAAGGTTCATCATTCGCGCACAAAGTCGACTTCGCGCACGACATTGTGACGATCATCTCGGTCATCTGCACGGTGGCGATCGTTGGTGTAATGCTTTACTTCGCAATCATCTATCGTCAGCGCAACGGCGTTGATCACGAGACCCCTGCAATCGAGGGTAATAGCACCCTTGAGGTTATTTGGACGGTATTTCCGACGATCGTGTGTATCTGGGTCGCATGGCTTGGTTACGACTCATTCGTTGACATTCGCACGGCTCCCAAAGGTGCTATGGAGGTGAACGTCACAGGGCGCAAGTGGGCGTGGGATTTTCAATACAAAAACGGCAAGCAAACTACCAACGAACTTGTAGTTCCAGTTGATGAGCCAGTTAAGCTAGTGATGACGTCTAAGGATGTGCTGCACTCCTTCTTTGTTCCAGTCATGAGAACTAAGATGGATGTTATACCTGGTCGCTACTCGTATGAGTGGTTTAAGCCGATCAAAACAGGCGATTTCCAGGTTTTCTGCACAGAGTATTGCGGTAACGAGCACTCTAGAATGCAAGCTCGCTTGAAGGTTCTTCCTCGAGCTGAGTTCGACCGCTGGCTCGCTGACGACAGCGAAGCTCGAAAGTTGGCAGCTCTTAATCCAGCAGATAGAGGACGCGAGCTCTACCAAGGTAAGCAGTGCGTTACCTGTCACAGCCTAGACGGCTCGCCAAAAGTTGGCCCGACCTGGCTCAATATCGTTGGTAAAGAGGGTAAGCTTGCAAACGGGCAATCGTACGAGGCTGATGAAAACTACATCCGCGAGTCGATCTTAAATCCACAGGCAAAAACAGTGCAGGGATATCCTGCCATGGGAATGCCTAGCTACCAGGGTCAGCTCTCAGATGATGACATCACAGCTCTGATAGCTTTCATGAAGACCGTAGACGGCACTACAAAGGTAGAGCCAGTTCCAGTGCTTGCTTCTTCCAAGAAGAAGAGCGCCGGAGCCGCAGCGGGTGGCTCGCCAGCTGAGCGCGGAGAGGCACTTGTTAAGGATGGCGGGAACCTTTGTGCAACCTGCCACAGCCTCGACGGTTCTCCGATGGTTGGACCGAGCTTTAAGGGTCTCTGGGGACGTAAGGAGAAGTTGAGCGACGGCACTGAAGTTACAGTAGACGAAGCATACATCAAGGAATCTATCTGGAAGCCGCAAGCTAAGACCGTTGCTGGTTACGCGCCGGTCATGCCTGCGATGTACGAAGGGAAATTAACCGATGATAATCTCAACGATATCATCGAGTACTTGAAGACGCTTAAGTAGAAAGTTTTGAGATAAGAGAGGTAATAGAGGTTATGTCAGCTCACGCGCACACAGGACACGGAACCGAGGAGTTAAACTACCTCAACTGGAAGCGAGGCCTTTGGTCATGGTTAACTTCAACCGACCATAAGCGTATCTGCTTCTTGTATCTCTACACCATCATGGTGTTCTTTATCTTAGGCGGCCTTGCTGCTCTTGTGATGAGGACCGAGCTCGCGTTTGCGGGGCCGACTATCATTAAAGACCCACACACCTACAACATCCTCTTCACGATGCACGGTGTGTTTATGATCTTCCTTTTCGTTGTGCCAGGAATTCCTGCAACGATAGGAAACTTCCTTATCCCGCTTATGATTGGTGCAAAGGACGTAGCGTTCCCGCGGCTCAATCTGTTTAGCTACTACGTGTACGTAGTGGGGGCTGCCATCGGCGGTATTGCGATGTTAAATCCCGTTGATACCGGTTGGACCTTCTACGCGCCCTACAGCACAACTACCAGCTCTTCAGTGAGCTTGATGGTGCTGGCCGCGTTCGTTTTGGGATTTTCCTCAATTCTTACGGGTCTTAACTTCATCGTTACAATTCATCAACTTCGCGCTCCAGGAATGACTTGGATGCGTCTCCCGGTGTTTATCTGGGCATCCTACGCAACTGCTATAATTCAGACGGTTGCGACTCCAGTGGTTGGAATGACCCTGCTCCTCATTATCGCTGAGCGGTCTTTCGGCGCTGGAATCTTTGACCCTACAAAGGGTGGTGATCCAGTTCTCCTTGAGCACCTCTTCTGGTTCTACTCGCATCCGGTGGTATACATCATGGTGCTGCCAGCGTTTGGTGTTGTTGGAGAGATTATCCCTGTCTTCTCGCGTAAGCCCCTTTTCGGCTACAAGGCGGTGGTGCTCTCCTCAATGGCTATCGCTGCTGTAGGCTTTATCGTGTGGGCACACCACATGTTTGTTGCGGGTATCACAGACTTCTCTGCGAAGGTGTTCTCGATTATAACCTTTGCGGTTGCCGTCCCAACGGCTATCAAGGTGTTTAACTGGGTGAGCACCATGTACAAGGGATCGATATCTTTCAAGACCCCGATGCTGTACGCCATGGCGTTTGTGTTCCTCTTCATGGTTGCAGGAACAACGGGTATCTACCTTGCAATGCTTGGAGTTGACGTTTACTACCACGACACATACTTCGTGGTAGCGCACTTCCACTATACCATTCAGGGCGGAGCTGTAATCGGTTTGATAGCAGCGCTTCACATGTGGTTCCCTAAGATGTCGGGTAAGATGTACAACGAGACCGTCTCGCAGGTTGCGTTTGCGTTCCTCTTCTTTGGATTTAACCTGACATTTATTCCTCAGTTTATCTTAGGAATGGATGGAATGCCGCGTCGTTACTACGACTATCCGGCAAACTATCAGACCCTACATACGATCTCCACCATCGGAGCGTATCTGAACGGTGCTGGCTATGCTTTTGCTCTCTTGAACCTACTGGGTACGGCGATCTGGGGTAAGACCAAAGCGCCTCGAAATCCATACAACTCAAAGAGCCTTGAGTGGCAGACCGCGTCACCTCCGGTGCATGAGAACTTTGATGAGATTCCAGTGGTAACAGAGGATCCGTATAACTACGGAACTCACTCACCAAAGCATGCGTAGGTAGAGTGGTTAGCTAAGTAGGTAGTAAAGATAGGTTTGTTTATTGAACAGGGAAGTTATGAGTAATACAGCAATAGTGGACCACAACGTACCACCAGGCGAGCCGCCAATTATCCATCATATGGATACCAATACAGCCTACGGGGCTGCAAAGCTTGGTATGTGGCTGTTCCTGGCGACCGAAATTCTGCTATTTGCGGTGATGTTCTGTAGCTTCGCTATCATGCGGTACTACCACTTGGGTGAGTTCCATGAAGCGAGTAAGGCGCTCGACCTAAGGGCAGGAGCTTTTAATACTGCAGTGCTCCTGTTCTCGAGTTACACAGCAGCTGTAGCCGTTACTAAAGCGCAGAAGGGGGACAATGCTGGAGTTATACGCAACTTCGGTATCAGCTTCATCTGTGGTCTTATCTTCCTAGTGGTGAAGGCCTACGAGTACTCAAGCAAAGCTCATCACGGTATGTTCCCGTTCATCTGGAACGAGAATTTTTACGAGTACAAGAACTTCCTCGGTCTCTACTTCTGCATGTCGGGATTACACGCGTTGCACGTCATTATTGGAATGGCGATCATGGTGTACTACGGCATCTTGCCAGCCAGGAAGAACCGTTTCTCTGGTAAGTATTACACGCCGGTTGAGTTGAGTGCGCTGTACTGGCACTTGGTTGACCTTATCTGGATCTATCTCTTTCCTCTCCTCTACCTAGTTGGATAACGCCAGAGAGTAGTTTTTAAGGAATTTTACATATGGGACACTCACACACCGATTCACACTCACACGGAGAAGAGCACGGGCATATCATTCCTGAGGCAACTTTTCTCAAGATACTCTTAGCCCTACTTGTACTGACGGTTGTCACTGTGCTGGCAGCTCAGGTCGATATGGGGGACTGGAACATCGCCGGTGCTATGCTTATCGCTTCTGTTAAGGCAACCTTGGTCGTTCTTGTTTTCATGCACGGAAAGTACGAAAACAAGATCCTTTGGACCTACATCCTTATCCCGTTTATCTTGTTGGCAATCATGATTGGTGGGGTGTTTTTGGATAATCACCGCCCAGACCTGATTCCGTCAGCGCCAGCTAGCCATCAGGGTGGTGGTCATCACTAAAGCAAGCGTCGAGGGTATCTTGCCCTTGCCCTCGGCGTTGTTTTTAGTGGCATAAGGCGAGGGCAGGTTACGTGCCCCCCTAGTGTTCCTTCTTCTTCTCCTCCTTATCCTTATCCTTATCCTGCACCTGCACCTGCACCAGTTTTCTCCTCATCAGCCAGTAAACTGAGCGACAGTATTGCCTGAGGGGGTTCTAACCCTATCGGTACTCACAATCCGATTCGAGGAGAATTAGGAGATTGGTGCAGAAGCAGGACTTTGAGCAGGACAAGGATTAAGATGATGATTAGGAGTAAAATAGCCAGCTACTCCACCTCAACAAACTCCACCGCTCCTGTATCCGGCTCAAGAAAAGCGATTGAAAGGGGCTCCGCAGCAAAGAGCGCGCCAGGGTTAATGATACGGGTTCTACCACGCTGTTCATTGCGTTGAACGTGGGTGTGCCCGTGAAGCACATAATCAAACTGCTGGCTATCAGCTGCCTCTTCAATTAGGCGGCTGCTGGTGCCGTGGTTTACAAAGAATCTCTTGCCTGCAAACTCAAAGGTTAGGGAGTCTTGAATTTCGTCAAACCCAAGTTCGCCGCACTTCTTCTTTAGCCCCGAACGTTCACCATCGTTGTTTCCAAAGACAAGCTTCATAGGGAGCCCAGAGAATCGCTCTAGTACCGGGGGAGAGATGATATCCCCGCAGTGAATGACAAGAGCAGGAGCGCGGGTGTTAAATATCTTTACGGCGCGCACAATCATGCGCACATCCTCGTGGGTATCAGAGACTATGCCGATTAGGTTTGAATTACTCGCCATCGCTTCACCTTACTTGAGACAGAAGTAGCTTCCGTACCGTAGCAAACTCTTCATCGTATCGACCATCCTTAAAGTCAGGGAACGTCCACTCAAACGGGTTGTATTTACCGCGTGCGTATCGAGCGACAAGGTCAGCGTATATGCCGCTATCGATGAAGATCTTTTGTCCCGCTTCCTTAGTACTAGCAAGCACTATCTTGTTATGGTCAAGGTAGCCGACATCTAGATTTACCGTGCGTTTCCCTTCGGTAGAAAGCCCTTTCTCAAGCTCAATACAGGCAAGCTTTCCCCCAACGAGGACGTCAGCACAGTGGGGCCCTGAAAAAGCAACTATTCGGCGCGTTAGATTCGCCCCCATTTCTTCTTCATAGTAATCAGTGACGTCAAAGGGGTGCCTAGAGCCAACAAAGTCCACGGAGCCAAAGACCTCTGCGAGCATCTCAAGAGCTTGCTCTAAAGACGCATCTTGAGAGCTAAGGATCGCAATAAAAAGTTTTACTGGGGGAGCGTGTGTCATCGAGGCATTGCACTCACTATTTAGACAGATATCCCAACGCGCGCCGCACAACAACGGGATCAATAGATAAGCGTGTTGATACCTCTTGTATAAGTGCGTCTTGAGTCAGGTTGATTCGAGTAGATCCCTCCTTTGAACGCACGGTTAAAGAGCTTTTTTGAATGTATATCTGAGACTCCCCACTAATAGACGAGATAACTGGATAGGTCATCATCTCCCACTCAAAGGAGCGCCGCCACGCAGCTTTAAAATCTGCCTCATCGACCGGAGTAGTTTTGTAGGTCAGTCGATAACGGGTGCGGCCGTCATCCTCCACAGTTGCAAGTTCAATATAATCTGACGGCGCAGGGATACGGGTGAGGCGCACAGTAGAGAACGGAGTATTAACGGTTACCGCCCCCTGATGTGGAATAGCAACGGGCGAGAAGATCAAATAGCCAGGGTCGATAAGGTGCTGCACTCCATCAATCAGTGCGAGCACAGCGCAGTGGGTGTCAGCGCCGTACCGTCTATCGGCGAGAATAGGAGCAGCTTCAAATCCTATCTCTTGAATGAGGTGGGTAAGAGTCTCAGTTAGAGGAAAGCACGTTCCCCCTGAGCCAGTAGTAAAGTGACCGATGAGCACCTCCTCAGGTGTTTGAAAAAGGTGCGATGAGAGCTCCTCGTTAGCCCGGATAATTTTAGAGAGATTTTCGTACGGGATGGCTGAGAAGCTCTTTAACACCTGTGCAAGTAGCTCCCGTTTAGGCTGCGCGAGCGGGATTTTGTGGTGATTGCAGAAGAGGGAGAGTAGGGGAGGAGCCATCGCTGTAGGGTAGCACGAAAGGGATTAGGATTAACCTCCAGCTGCTGCGGTTTTTAGTCGTTTTAGTCGACAGTCGGCTGATTTGATTGGGAAAGTGGCTCACACTGTAAAGCTTGGAGCGAGCTGGGAAACCCCCATGGACGGGGGGTTCCCAGCGGTCTTAATAAATGTATGGGCATAGGGGCTCTCTAGGCTCCCTGGGAGGGGGGGGATATCTTAGAGCCCCATTTTTGAGATAATCTAGTGTGGACCTCCGTGTGTGTATCAAAGCACAGCACAGAGTGTTCTCTTACAATTTCATATGGGTAGTTGGTAGTTTTGAAATCAGTTTTGCAGGTTAAAACTCAAACATAAACAAATGAAAACAAAAGAGTTCGTTACAACAGGGGCCTTCATAGGCTCTCTCATATCGGTAGGGCTGTTCTATCTCATCGATGGTAACGGTCATTACCTCAGCCGAGGCATTCAGTGGGAAAACATACCGCTCCGTGTGGTATGGTTCGGCGCGCTCGTGATGTGGGCGGTGATCTTACTGCTCCTTGGGGAGCGCAAGAGCGGGAACCTAGCGGTTCTTGCTGTGGGCATGCTAGTGGGCCCTGATCTCTTGGTGTCACTTCAGGAGCAAGTATCGCTACTCACATTTTCGGTTTACACCAAGGCGATGACCAATGCGACCTATTGGACAGCTGCAGGTTGTATCCTTGTTGCGGTTCTCCTTGATGCCGCTAATTGGTGGGATAATGGCCAGTTGATTGAATCAAAGGTTACAATCCATCGGTAACACGGTTGTGAGCTGGTTTTTAAAAATGTTTTCTTAACACGAGACTACCAGCTCCCACCCTTCCTTAATCCTTACTCTTAACAGGCCTATACCAATGTAGCCACCGCACAAGTGGTTCTGCTTTGCGAGTTTGTATCCAGATTCGTCCCTTACCACTGAAGCGACAAACAAAACCCTCTCCAGAGAGAAAGAGAGATTTATATCCGCCTAAGCGCCCTACTTCGTAAGTAAGCCCTTCGGTAAAAGCAACAATGTGTCCGGTATCAACCGTCACTGAGCTGTTACCCTCGGGAAGCTCAATCATTGCCCCGTAAGTGTTAAACCACAGGTCGCCAGTTCCTGAAGCCTTTATCAAAAAGAACGACTCGCCTGAAAAGAATCCCTTCTTAACTCCCTGCCACTTTGTTTCAAGCTCTATCTGCGGAGAGGAGGCAAGATACGCGCTGTTCTGTAGGTAGACTGTTTCATTGCGAAGGTTAATATGTTCTATATCGCCCGGTGAGCCAGGGGCGATAGAGATCTCTCCTGCGCCACCCTCTGCTGTAAATTCGTTGATAAAAAGTGATTCACCCGTGAAGAGTCGGGAGAGTCCACCCTTCATCCTGGTCTTCATGCGCAGGTTTGAGTCCATGGAAGCCATCGCAGAAGCTTCAACTTTAAGGGTCTTTCCGGCAGGGAGTGAGACTGTAAGAAGTGCAAAATCGGGCCTGGCTTCGATGCGGTAGTGAAACTCAGAATTAGGTATTTCAGTTGATTGTGCTTGTTGCATACGTTATGTCCCTCTCTTAGCGTGCTCTAAGCATTGGAGTAAGAAGCTTCCCGAAAGCGGGCGGATTGTGGGATTGGCACCAGACTCTTCCCTGACCTGTGAACTTGCACACAAATCCCTCGCCACCAAGGAACGAGGAGAGCCAACTTTTACCTGCTTTAGAAATTGAGAAATTGAGTGTCTCTTCAAACGCTACGATATGGCCCGTGTCTACGATGTACTCCCCGTTTACATCTATCGGATATATCGCGCCAAATGAGCTTAAGACTACCTTTCCACCACCATGAAGGCGGAGCCAAAAGAGGCCTTCCCCAGAGAACATCGATTTTACCCCCTGCCACGTTGTGTCGAGTAGTACTTCGCTTGATCGCACGACAAAAGAGCCGCCCTGCGCGATGATTCCGACGCCACCAGATAGATCGAGTGTGAGCATGTCTCCAGGGAGAGTAGTAGCAAAGAAGATCTCTCCCTCAGCGGAGTCGGTAAGGGTGTAGTAGTTCTGAAAGAACGACTCACCACCCACCAGGCGTTTAATACCTGACATAATGCTGCGCTGTTTTGCAGCGGTCTTGGTCTCGATACTAAAGTTGCCGCGCATCGCAATCATTGCGCCACCTTCAGAAACGCAGCTCTCTCCAGGTTGGAGAAGAACTTTTGCAGCAGAGTTCCCCGGGCCGTGTACGATATCAACCTGCATTCTTTCAATCCCCCAGCAAAAATTTAAAAGCGCGGATTAACCCACGACGCTAGGCCACCTAGACTGCGGGTTTGCATCCAAAACGAGCCCGTTCCTTCAAGGCGCATCACTAAACCTTCACCACTTAAGAAGCTTCCGATTATGCCATTAGAAAGCTGCGTCTTCAGGCGGATTGTAGGTTCGTATGCAACAAGGTGACCTGAGTCTACGATATACTCACCCTGAAGTTCGCGTTTGATGAATGCGCCGAAACTTGCAAACCACACCGTACCAGTACCGGACGCCACAAGTTTAAAGAGTCCTTCGCGTCCGATAAAAGAGGTAAGACCGGCGTAACGTAATCCAAGCGTTACACCAGGAGTTGAGCAGATGTAGGCACCAGCTTCTAAATTAATCGATTGATTATTGAGCTCAATAGCGCACAGATCGCCTGGGCACTGAGTTGTAAGAGTGAGAGTTTTTGGGGATGAAGAGTTGTTGGTAAATTCGTTAATAAAGAGAGATTCGCTTCCGAGGAATTTACGCGCGAGACCCTTAAAGAAGCCGCCATTAAGGCGAGCTGTAACATCAAGTGCTGCGTCCATAGTTGCCATTGCCCCGGATTCTGTTTGAATCATCTCTCCCGGAGCGAGCTCCACTTCAAGGTAGCGAAATGCTTGGTTGCCTTTTATTTCACTCTTCATATCGTGGCCTCTCAATGTTCTGGAGCAGTATCAGAAAAGGAACCCGTAGCGTCAACGTCTTTCCAATTCGGCTCGAAGCTTTGATTTGAAGCTATCGAACGACTTTGAATCGAGGGGGCGATGAGTCTGATTTGGTGCAGCTTTTATAAGGTCCTTTAGCTCCGCAATACGGTCGGCAGTAGCAGGGTGGGTGCTTAGAAATGAGAGCGCTTTTTCTACCTCGCTAAGGGGAATATTCTTGTCGTGTTCCTTCTGAATTCGTTCGAAAAACTCAATCATGCCGTGAGGGTCTATCTGGGCAGCGTTCAGGTAGGTAAGCCCTGTTCGGTCCGCATCACGCTCCTGGTCGCGTGAGAACCCCTGTTGCAAGAGGTAGCTAGCGCCTTGTGATATGGCAGCTACTGTACCCACTCCGCTTCCGAGCACTATATCTACGGCTGTATACACTCCAAGCACAGTTATTATCTGGCGTGCCGTGTGGCGTTGGGTGACGTGAGAGACCTCGTGCGCAAGCACGCCGAAAAGCTCCTCGAGGCGACCAGCCTCGAGGATGGTCTTTGAGTTGACGACAACTTTCCCGCCAGGTAGAGCGAATGCGTTTATGGTGTCGCTCTTGGCTAGATAGAACTCGAGGTCCTTGCTTATGGGACCTACTGCTGCTGTGAGCGGCTCAAGGAGCTTCTTAAACTCTTTGTTTAGCTCCTCGCTCTGAATAATCGTGGTGTCTTGTTTGATACCCAAAAACACAGCTTCGCCAAGCTTCTTCTCCCAAGAGAACGGGATGTAATAAGCGCAGGTAGCTACGAAAGGTTTCCACAGCAAAATAGTAGTCGCTAGCAGCGCAATGATGGATACCAAGGCATAGATGGAGCGTCGCAGGTTTCTACGAGAGTATTGTTTGAGGACGGAAAGCTCCTTAGAAAGTTGAGGACCGCCAGTTGCTTGAAGTTGAGCCAGTAAGGAGCGATCGCGGGTGAAGATGCTCCAGCCTGGCTTAGTTGGGTGGCTTAAAAAGAGGAGCTTACTGTTTGCACCACCCCACTGAAGCTTCAACCCGTTTAGGGGAAACTCAACGCGGATATCTGAATCAGTTTTTGCCACAACGGATACAGACGTAACCGAAATCTGAGCAAAAGCTCGTCCTGTTGGAAGGGAGTCGTGGGTGATAACACCTTGATTTGAGGGTTGAGTCGAGCTTTGTGTTTTAAAATTCGTCATGGCGAGGAGCTGCTAGAAACCGACATAATTGCTCAAATTATAGCGGATCGTGTGCATGAGGGCGACGCTTTTAGGTCCAGAAGAGAAATAAGGCAAAAGTTGGTGGTCGCAAAAACGGTATTTTAGCGCTATCCTAGCGGCGATGGTAAACTCGCACTCCGGCACTAAACAGAAGAGACGGCGAAAGAAGGCTCTGCCCGATTTCCCGACACCCTCGCTTCATTCCGGAGACCTATTTAATAGGGAGCTTAGTTGGATAGAGTTTAACCGGCGCGTCCTTGCCCAGGCGCAGAACCCTAAAGTGCCGCTCCTTGAGCGGGCAAAGTTCCTCTCAATATTTACCTCTAACCTTGATGAGTTCTACGGCAACCGCATAGGAGGGCTCAAAAAGCGCCTTGAGAGCTGGGGATTGGCTAGTAGTGCGGGTATCTCAGTTGGCCAGCAATTAGACACCATTCGTAACTCTCTTATTGAGCTTGTTCGTTTGCATGAGGAAACGTATAAGCAGGTCATACTGCCAGAGCTTGCTGCAAATAAGATCTTTCTCCTCTCTTGGAACCAGTTAACGGAGATGGAGCAGGCTTCGGCGAAGGAATACTTCTCTTCTAATGTTTTCCCCATACTGACACCCCTTGCCGTAGACCCAGGTCACCCATTTCCATTTATCTCCAATCTTTCTGTTTCATTGGGACTAATCGTTAAACAACCTGACCGAGATGAAGAGCTGTTTGCGCGAGTAAAAATCCCAACCGCGCTCCCCCAGCTTATTCGTCTTGAGACCGGAGAGCATCCGGGGTGTTTCCGTTTGGTGAGCGTCTCACAGGTAATTGAGCACAACATTCAATCATTGTTCCCCGGAATGGTAGTGCAGAGCGTTATGCCGTTCCGCGTGACGCGCAACGCAGAGATTGATGTCGATGATCTTGAAACCGATGACATCGTGCAGTTGATTGAAGAAGAGCTACGTGAGCGCAAGTTTGCAAAGATTATCCGCCTCGAGCACAGAACGAATACAGACCCCGCTATTTTAAAGTTCTTGATGCAGGAGATAGAGCTCACAGATCGCGATGTCTATGAATCACCTGCGGCTCTGGATTCTTTGTTACTTAAAGAGATCTGCGAGTTGAACGTACCTGCTTTAAAAATCGAACCGTGGACTCCGATTGTGCCACTTCAATTGGCAGATGAGGACGCAAATATCTTTAATGTTATTAAAAACTCGGATGTCCTCGTTCACCATCCCTATGAGAGCTTCTCTTCAAGCGTAGAGCGATTTCTCGCCTCGGCAGCAAGTGATCCTAAGGTGCTTGCTATAAAGATGACGCTCTATCGAGCGGGAGACTCTAGTACGTTAGTGCCGCTCCTTATAAGAGCAGCAGAGAATGAGAAGCAGGTTGTGTGCTTAATTGAGGTTAAGGCAAGCCTTGATGAAGCACGAAATATCAAATTAGCGCAGACCCTTGAAGATGCAGGCGTTCACGTTGTGTACGGAGTAGTTGGCTTAAAGACTCATGCCAAAGCTATCTTGGTGGTGAGGAGGGAAGCTGACGCTGTGAGGTGTTATGCCCATATCGGGTCAGGAAACTATAATGGTACAACAGCGCGCGGGTACACTGATGTAGGGCTTTTCACTGCTAATAAGGATATCTGCGACGATCTTGTTGATTTATTTCATTTTCTCACCGGGCGGTCTTTGAAGCGAGATTACAAGAGGCTTCTCGTCGCTCCGGCGGCACTTAAAGATCGGTTGCTCGCGTTGATTGAGCGTGAGGTAGAACATCACAAGCGTGGCCTACCCGCTCACATCATAATTAAAGCCAATAGCCTTGAAGATGCGGCGTGTTGTAAGGCTCTACGACAGGCGGCTGAAGCTGGTGTGTCAGTTGATCTCATCATTCGTGGAATCTGCTGCCTGAAGCCGGGCACTCTGAATGGCGCTATCGTGCCAAGAGTTATCTCCGTAGTGGGAAGGTTTCTTGAGCACTCGCGTATATTTTATTTCAGAAACGGCTGTCAGGATCCGTTGGAAGGCGAGATGTATATATCATCAGCCGATTTAATGGTTCGCAATCTGCATCGCAGGGTTGAGATAGCTGTCCCGCTCTACGACCGAGGAGCTAAAGAGCGCTGTTGGGAGGTTTTAACCACCATGATACACGACTACGGTAGTGCCTGGGAGCTGCTCCCTGATGGTTCATACTCTCCGCGGACCCTAGCGTCCATAAAGGGGGATCAGATGGGATCTCAGGAGATGTTGATGCGTTTATCAAAAGAGCGCGAGAGGCTCAGATTCGGCTTTCATGATGGGGTTAAAGAGGTGGGGTAGCAGTTGCTGCCGCTCATGGACCGCGGAGCTTCCAGCTCCGCCCGAATTTAAAGCTCGCCGCAAAAGCATCCTGCTAGAAGCTCTGAGTTGCCAGCACTCCAACCGCCTGCATGGAGGCACTTTTTCGACCCTGCTATGGAGAACGTCGCAAGCGAAAGATGACAGGTTCAATAGGCAATTGAAGTAGCCCCTTGCTCAAGCAGAGCAATGAGTTCTGTATATACGTAGAGGCGCTCTTTGCCCTTACCGCTTAGGTCTTTCACAATGCCTAGTTTCTTTAGGTTTTGAAGGGCAGCTCTAGCGGTGGGGACGCTTACGTCAAGTACCTTGGCGGCATCTATCGCTGAAATCATCGCTTTTTTCCGCAGTACTTCATGAGCCTGAGTCGCGCTGATGGCAGCACGTTTAAGGGTGGCGATCCTAGTCCTATCCGATGCAAAGAGTTGGGAGATCTTCTGACTGGTTATCACGACCTGATCAGCAGTCTCAGCAACTCCGTGCAGAAAAAAATCAAGCCATCCCTCCCAGTCTCCTTTCTGGCGTACGGCATTCAACCGTTCGTAGTATTCCTCATGATTGTTTTTAAAAAACAAGCTTAGGTACAGCCAGGGCTTCTTCAGCTCCCCCGTGACGATGAGGAAGAATGTAATCAGGAGGCGACCGATGCGCCCATTCCCATCAAGGAACGGATGGATTGTTTCAAATTGGACGTGAATGAGGCCTGCGTCGATCAGGGATGAATACGGCCGTTCGTCGCGGTGTAGATATTTCTCTAACTCATTAAGGCACTCTGCCAGTTGATCAGGAGGCGGTGGCACAAACCGCGCATTACCAGGACGTGAGCCACCGATCCAGTTTTGAGATGTGCGGAATTCACCAGGCTGCTTATGACTCCCTCGTCCCTTGGAAAGTAAGATTTCATGCATCTCACGAATTAAGCGCAAGCTAAGTGGAAAACCACTCTGAAGGCGCCGCAAGCCATGCTCAAATGCTGCGACGTAGCAGGAGACCTCCATCACGTCATCAACAGGGACAGATGGAGCTTCATTACTCTCGTACAGTAACAGGTCAGATAGGGAGGATTGCGTGCCTTCAATCTGCGAGGATAGCACGGCCTCTTTGCGAATGTAGTAATAGAGGAACAAACTGCTGTCCGGCAGAATGTCTGATACCCCATCCAGTCTGCCGAGTGCGCTAGAGGCTCTGGCGAGTAACCGTGCTAGGGGCACTAAGTTGAGAGGTGGCTCTGGCGGTAGCGGCGGTGGCACAAAAGCTCGGTAGCTTTCGCTCGCAACGCTGGATTTCACGTAGGTTCCTAGGCGCTTGTTTCTAGCCATAGGTTTTCTTTCTCTTTTGCTAAAAGAAAGAATAGCGTGTTTATGCTTCTTTTTCAAGCTTTTAAGGAAAGCCTCGCTGGGCCTATCTTTCTTGCTGTAAATGTACTTTTTAGTCAATAATATCAGATTGTTAGACTAGCCTCTCGCTTTCAAGTTATCGCTTTGTAGCGGGGGAGCCCCCTCTCTGGCACTGCCTTGTAGCGCCAATTGCAACAGGGAGCCCCCTAAAGCAGCTGCGGATTTGATCTATAATTCAAAAAGCGAGTCGAACGGCTTCTTGTAGGCAGTCGTATAAATCCCTGCTACTCAATATCGATGCCAACATCAAGTGCGCTTTCAAGGAGTCCTTTGGCTTTCTCGCACCCCCAGCGCTCTACGAGTAGCGATTTAGTTTTGGGAAGCTGCAGAATCGCCCGTTTTCCTTTTCGCTTAAAACCGAGACGAGATACTCGGGCAAGATGTTCTCGGTCGAGTTCTTCAACGAGTCGTAATATTCCGGCGATGAGCTTGACAGGACGACGGTCCTTCTCGCGTAGAGCACTCCACTCAGGGTGATCGCTTTCTGGGAGGCTCCCCCGGTGATATCTGACGCTGGCTGCGACGATATTCCTCTGGAAAATATCCAATCCAATAAAATGACTCTCTCGAATGATGTATGCTGAGTGCTTGTGGTGGTCATTGCTATTGATGTAATCGCCTACATCGTGAAGGAGTGCAGATACTTCAAGCAAAAGCCGTGTCTCTGCATCGCAGCGGTGGTAGCTCTTGGTAAGATCAAAGAGCTGAAGAGCAAGTCTGCGCGCATGTTCAGCGTGAGCTGCATCAAACGAGAAACGGCTTCCTATCTCGCGAGCAACAGAGAGAATCTGCTTAGCGCGCGCTTCGATCGGTGCATGTGCAAGTTTTTTTACTCCTCGAGTGCCTAGGTCCAGAAGGATCCCTTCTCGTAAACCGACTCGCGGGATAAGAAGCGTGGTTACCTGTGCCTGTTCCATTACACCGAGAACAAGCGCCATGGCTGGAACGATCACATCAGCTCTATCTGGACGTAGCTCAAGCTTTGCTATGCGCTCTTCAAGGGACATAGCACTTATGGTGTTGTAGAGCTTTAAAAGCTCATCTCGCTTGATAAACGAAGAGTCCTTCTTCTTGAGTAACTTCTTGCGCAGCTCTCCGAGAGTATCAAGGTTTCCGCCTGTGCCTATCATGCGAGAGACTGCTTTTCGCGTAAGTCCGCGCTTAACCTGGCGTTGAATGCGTCGCGCGTATTGTCGGATAAGACGGGTAAGCACCAAAGGCGAAAGCCGTTTTCCACGAATCATCTCCAACATGCGCACCGTACCCATGTTAACGCTGTCAGAGAAATACACGTCCCCTTTGTGGACGAGGGTTATCTCAACGCTTCCACCCCCAATATCCATAAGCAGTGAGGTCCCAGTTGATAAGGGAACGGTTGACTTTACCGCATGGTAGATAAGGCGAGCTTCCTCATCACCTGAGATTATTTCAAGTTGCAGCCCAGTAGCTTTCTTGACTCGTTCAATAAAAGCTGCCCCGTTTTTTGCGTCTCGTAGAGCGCTTGTTGCAACGGCACGGTAGCGAGATACTTTAAGGTCTTTAATCGTTCGTGCAAATGCAAGGAAGGCTTCGAGCCCTTCAGTCTGAATTGCAGGTGAGAGCCTTCCGGTTCGGAATACGTCTTGTCCGAGCCGCACAGAGGCTCGTCGGTTGCCGATAACAGTGAGTTTCCCCTCAGCGCTAACCGCACCAACGGCGAGTCGGATGGCGTTTGAACCTACATCAATGGCGGCAACGGTCTTCATGGTGTGAAAATTTTTGTTTGATAGTAGCGGGTAGGTGAGTAGGCAGGCAAGGGGGCGAGTGGCTCTTGGATATCTCCCAATTCGGTTGACGGAGCATACCGCTGATGCTTAATGCGACGGAGTTTTTATACTCCCACAACTTCATATCTGGTCTGGGGACCTCTCCCGACGCGTTTGATGCGCCCCTGCTTGATTAAGTCATCGAGGAATGCAACTGCGGTTGCTCGACTTACGCTCAATGCTTTTTCAACATCAGGACGTTTAATTGAGGGTTTTCTCAAGAAGAGGTCCATAATGATATCATCGGCGTTATTCAGTGAAGATGTTTGATCAGCCTTCTCCGTGCGTAGGGTAACCCTAACCCAATTCGCACCTTCTTCAAACTCAGGAGGCTTTAATCCAGCAGCCTGCATTGAGTCAAAGATCGCCTTGATGCCGGTTCCACGTTTCTCAATCAAAAAGAGACGCCGTGCCAGTTGGCCAATAACTTTATTACGAATATAACTCGAACCGTCTCCTAGGTGTTCCACAACGAAAGGACCAGCAAACACGCCGGGACTGAAAATTTCAAGGCGGTCGGGATAGAGAGCAACTTTGCACGCTCCTCTGATGCTGTACTGTCGATGGCACAGAGCATTTAGTAACGCCTCGCGTATAGCTACCGACGGTAAAGTGGAAGCCGTTGGTTTGTATCGAGTGCCTCTTACCTGAGGCGAATGAGATAGCCACGCGAGGAGAATCTCAGCGCACCTGTCGGCTTGTTCCGGCAAGCTTCCTTGAATCAAGTGAGTTTCTGCAGTATCCCGACCGTGAGTTCCTCTCATTCGACTTACTATGATTTCTGCTTCAGGGATGAATCGTTGGGGTTCAGAGTGCAACATGAGGATGCCCCCCTTGGTCGGGCGGACGTGTCCCGTGTGTGGGTCGCGCGATATGACATCCAGGGATAGTAGTCCTTTCTCTGAACGCAAAGACTTCGGAAGGGGGGTCAGGTCTAAATCTGATAGCGGGCAATCTACTACTGGCGCTTCATCATAGGTCATGCGACGGCTGAAGAGCGACAGCTCCTCAAGTTCTCCGCCTTCTGCGCGCCTGGTGTGAGCGCCAACGCGGATATAAACCCCTTTTAATACCCCTTCAACGGCGAGATAGTAGGGTTTTTGCATTCCCGGATACACTTGCACTACTAGGACCTCTGCTCCGTCTATCATCCTTGTGTATACGAGCGGGAAAATTGGCGGTCGCACTTGATCTGCGATCGAAATAGGAATCCGATCTAAAAGTTCATCGAGGAGGGTAGGGGCGATACCAAGAACTCGACGCGATTTGTCTTCGACCCCTATGATCAATTCACCGCCGATACCGTTTGCAAAGGCGATGACTGTTTGAGCGATTTTTTTAAGGTTGCTGGCTTCTTGCTTATACTCGAGGCAACGGGATTCTCGGGGTAGCATAGTAGCCATGGGGCAGTCTTTATATCGTTTAAACGTTTAAGATAAACTAGCATATTGAATATTTAGAGGCAATTTAAATTAAACGTTTAAACGATATGGAAACAGGCCAAGGATGGCCTGTTTCCGCACATTTTTCACGGCGAGCGCAGCGAGCTTCGTGAAAAATACGGGTTAGTGCTGGTATGACGCAGGAAGGTATCAAGCGAGGTAATATCATCGACTTCAATGTATATAACTTCTCCTATCCGTTGCAGGGAGCCTTTGACGCACAGAAGCGATGCTGACATGACAATGGTGCTGTAACGCTCAAATAGAGCCGGTCGGATAATCAGGTTGAGCGACCCCCATTCGTCCTCCAATGTGATGAATACTACCCCCTTGGCTGTTCCTGGTCGTTGCCGAGTTATGGCAAGACCACCTGTGGTTACTCGGGTTCCCACAGGGATGCCGTTTTTAGATAGTAGGTCGGTGGTAGTTTTTGCTCCCTTACTCTCAAGGATTGTGCGAACGCACTGTACTGGATGGGCACGCAGCGAGAGGCCAGTAGTTGCATAATCGTCAAACATATCTCTTTGCCAGGTCGTTTGTGGCAGAGTAACAGGTGTATCAGATCGCGCGGTGAACAGCGCATCCAGCGGACCGGGAGTTTGTGGCAGTTCTTGAATCTGCCACTGTGCGCTACGGCGCGAGAGGTTAAAAGACGAAAATGAATCAGCCCGCGCTAGGGTCTTAAGAGTTGAGGGCATAAGCGTTGGCACCTTGCTTCGCAAATCGCTTATCGAAGTAGATTGAGAGCTAGAGTTTTCCAAAGCGTGTGCGTGGTCACGCCGCAGACCTGAGATGAGCCGAAGGCCAAGCTGAAGGTGAGGTGTGCTATCGCCTGAATACTCTACTGTGCAATTCCAGGCACTTTTATTTGCATCGATACGTTCTACTGTCACCCCGTGCGCCTCGGCATCGCGTACTATCTGAGAGGGGGCATAAAATCCCATCGGCTGGCTATTTATAAGTGAGGCTGCAAATTCGGCCGGATAGTGGCACTTAATCCAGGCTGAAGCGTAGACTAACAGTGCAAACGACGCAGCGTGAGATTCAGGGAAACCGTATTCGCTAAAGCCCTTTATCTGATTGAGGCACGTTTCGGCAAACTCTTCTGAGTACCCGTTCTCTTTCATCCCACGCACGATCTTCTCTTTAAAAGCCTCAATGACACCAACGTGTGTTTTCCATGCTGCCATAGCGCGCCGGAGCTGCTCAGCTTCGCCTGGAGAGAAGTTTGCAAGCGTTATGGCAAGCCGCATCGCTTGCTCCTGAAATATCGGAACCCCCAGGGTTTTGCCAAGAATGGCTGCAACGCGCTGGTCGGGAAAGTACGGCTTCTCAAAGCCAGCCCGTCTGCGCAGAAAGGGGTGCACCATATTCCCTTGAATTGGCCCAGGACGAACGATGGCTACCTCTATCACCAGATCATAGAAGCAGCGCGGTTTGAGTCGTGGCAGCATCGACATCTGAGCCCGTGACTCAACCTGAAAGACTCCAACGCTGTCTGAAGCACACAACATGTCGTATACGGCCGGGTCTTCAGCGGGAATGGAATGAAGTTCGTACTGTGTGCCGTGAAGCGAGTTAATTAAAGCAAGCGCCTTACGGATGCAGGTGAGCATTCCAAGAGCCAGAACGTCTATTTTCAGCATCCCAAGCTCTTCGATGTCGTTCTTGTCCCATTCAATAATGGTGCGATTCTCCATCCCAGCATTGATAATCGGCACGATCTCACACAGCGGATCGTGTGAGATTATAAAGCCTCCCACGTGTTGCGAGAGGTGGCGTGGGAATCCAATCAGTTGATGCGAAAGGGCGACAGTGTTCTGTACTGTAGGATCAAAGGGATTAAGCCCGATCTCTCGTAGAGTTTCTGAAGTAATTGCGCATCCTGTCCAGCGGTGAACGCTTTTAGCTAACTTATCGACGACTTCAAGGGAGAGACCAAGCGCCTTGCCCACCTCTCGTACAGCGCTGCGGGCGCGGTACGTTACAACTTCAGCAGCGATAGCAGCGCGCTCTCGACCGAATCGCTGGTAGATATATTGAATCACCTCTTCTCGGCGTTCATGTTCAAAATCGATATCGATATCAGGAGGCTCTTGGCGTTCTTTGCTTATAAAGCGCGCAAAAAGAAGATCTATCTGCATCGGGTCTACCGAAGTGATACCGAGACAGAAACACACACTTGAATTCGCTGCAGCGCCTCGTCCCTGACACAAGATCCCACGACTACGAGCAAAGTTTACGATGTCATAGCAGGTAAGAAAGTACTTCTCGTAATCAAGCTCCCTAATCAGGCGCAGCTCCTGTTCGATGTTTTCTACCACTCGAGGAGGGATTCCACTTGGGTAGCGAGCCTGTGCACCAGCCATCACTGCTTCACGTAGGTGCTCCTCTGGACGCTTGTGATTGGGGCAGATCTCTTCAGGGTACGTGTAGGTAAGCGAGGAAAGAGAAAATCCAGAGGTCATCTCGGCGATTTCACAGGTGCGCGAGATAGCATGCGGAATTTCTCGAAATAGACGCACCATCTCACTGACAGGTTTAAGAAAGCGTTCGCTGTTTTGAAAGAGACGAAAGCCAGCCTGCTGCAGCGTGCAATGCTCGCGAATACAGGTCAGTACATCTTGAAGGGGTTTGCGCTCTGGTATGTGGTAGTGCACATCGTTAGTAGCAACGGGAGTTATAGATAGTGCGCGGGCTACCTGTCGTGAAAGCTCAACAAGTTCACGATTGCGTGAACCGTAGTTATAGGTAAGCGCAAGCGAGAGAAGGTGTGGGTCTGTGCAGTTATCTTTGACAATTTTACACAGCTCGTAAAATACGGCATGGCGTGCGTTTACAGAGTAGTGATCGTATCCCAGTCCCCCTACTGATTGGAGTGGTGTTTGATAGAAAGGGGGGACGAGTATCGTTACGAATTCATTCTGGACGGGGAGGAAGTGTGAAAGCGGTAGGAAGAATTCGCTCTTTGATACATCTCGTTTCCCGTGCGTAATGAGCCGGCACAGGGTGCCGTAGCTTTTTTTATCTCTTGGGTATACAAGAAGTGAGGACCGTTGATAGGGCGAGAGCTTGACGTCTGAGCGGATCTCTCCCTGAAAGTCGACCTCTAGCCGACATCCAACTATACATTGAATACCAGCTTCGCGAGCAGCCGCATGAGCGCGGACTATACCAGAAAGCGTATTGTAATCGGTGAGAGCGACTGCTTTATATCCCAATTCCGCTGCGCGCCACATCAGCTCGTGTGGATGGCTTGCACCTCGTAGAAACGAGAAGTTTGAAGCAGTCTGTAATTCAGCGTACATAGAAAAACTCACTGCTTCTATTAAGTCCAGACGCCGTGTAAAAACCATTCATGGGTGCCTTGATTGCGGTATACCCACAGCCATCGACCGCAATCGTCTTGAATTTTAAAGTAATCCCGCTCCGAGAAGATGCCGGTCTGTAGGTCGCTGGCCCACCACTCAGGCGCGATACGTTCAGGTCCGACGCCAGAGATAATTTTGAGGTGAGCTCCTCTCCAGTTAATAAATGAGGGCGGTTTATCGGGAAGCATCGCAATCGTTGATATGAGTTCTGGATTCTCAAGCAGGATAGATGGGCGGTCTGTGATGCTATAGGGTACAAGTGGTTCGCATACGGTGTGTGATGTGGCAGGGGTAGCGTCGTGCGACGACGAGCTTATGGCAGAGGTGTATGAAAATGAGCGCTCAGGGATGTATGAGTGGTGGAGTGTTGCAAGTGAAACGCGATCTTTTCCAAGCCGAACGCTGAATGAGTTTAAGAGCTCTTTGCGCTCTCGCGTTGAGTGTGCAGAATCACGTGAAGCACCGAGAGTTATTTGATCGCTATATGCTACTTCTATCTGTTTTGCCTTAAGTTTAATTTCACGCACTTCACCAAAGAACGTCATAGTTTCAACAATCGGAGTGATAATAGCTGCAAGGTGCCTTGAGTCGCTCGTTGCAGCAGCAAGGGGAAATTCTTTCGTGATCGACTGATCGGTTGTATCACTAATCGTTAGTGAGAACGTTTTTGCTAAACGCTCCTCGCGTTGTAGCTTATCAAGGAGTGCATTAAAGAGGTGTTCAATAGCGCGAGTGATTGATGCTCTATTGATAAGTGGTGGTTCAAAAACTTTTGCGCTCTCAAAGTGACGCGGTGGGGTAACGGTATGAAGGCGCTCTTCAATCGTTCCTAGAGCTTGATCGAGTCGATACAGTAAGAACTTGCCAAATCGCTGCGCAAGCGATCGTCGTGGTAGCTGTAGTAGTGCACCGATACTTTGTATTCCTACATCAGCAAGCATTGAGATGCAGCTACTATCGATTCGTAGAGCCTGTACAGGAAGGTCACTTAATGCATCCGGAATGTGCGACTGTGAGGTTACGGTGAGAGGAAGAAACTTTGAATGTCCGTAGCGAGAGAGTGCCCATGCAGCACCTAGAGTTGGTGCGAGTGCAACGCGAGCAGAGTGAGCAAAGGTTTTTTGAATAAAGGTGCTAAACTCACGTAGGTCGCGGTGTAGTTTCTCTGTGCCCGTGAGATCGGCAATAATTCCGTAGTGTAGGTGGCTCACAGCAAAGAGGGCAGCTACCGATAGTGAGCGTGCTCTAAAAAGCTCGTAGTCCAGCCCAACGAGAGGAGAGTACTGCAGAAACCATACGGCCAATCGATAGAGCGCTCTGCAATCGCGTACGGGATCAAACGGCTCGCTATAAGCTCCAGGAGAAAGCGCTTCAGCGAGTGTTAGTGGCATTAAGTGACGCACCCCTGCTTGTAAAGCGTGTGAGCAGCAGCGCATTACAACCAGTTGCTGCGAGACTTCTTTTGTTAAAAGCACACTCTGCGTGCGACTTGCAGGGCCTTCTTTATGTGCCGTATTGAGAGATGCTGTCTTGCGAGATGTGCACAGCTTCCGTTTCGTTACTTCTGTCGCCCACTCGGGGAAATACACGCAAAGATAGCGACGCTCCCTTTTCATGACTTTCCTCCTCTAAACCCACAATCCACGAACGGGTCGCAAGTGACCCACCCTTTAACTTTTGTAAACGTAATTCCCACAGCGGAAGAGGTTGATTGAGCGCAGCATGAGGAGCAAGCTCCCAACGCGTAGATGCGCTGCTTGGTGTGGCGATATCGCGAATATCTCGCAAAAGAAGTGCTGTGGTATTATGCGCTTCTGCAGCAAGGAGTAGTCGTCGCGATGTCGTAAGGGAGAGTGTTGGGCAATCTGCAATAACGAGCTTCACTGCATGGGAGCGAAGAGCTGTTTCAAGAGTCCAGAGCGTCAGCTTCTCTGAGGGTGGATCGATAAAGAGGCACGAGGCAAGGCAGTGATTAGGGAGAGCAAAAGGAGTGGGCCAACATCCTTTGCCGATCCATACGATAAAAAAAGGAAAGATCTTTTCACGCGAATGGTTCGCATCCCAGGCACTAGCAGGAGAATCGTAGTAGCTCTCAATCGTATTGCGCGTCAGAAGAGTCGGGATTGTGCGTGGTAGTGAGAGCTTTGTAGCAGCACTCTTTCTACGTGAAGTAATACGTGAAGTAAGGAGTGGGTCGTTGTAAAAAAACTCATGAATTGTGCCACACTTTAATCCTCCGTGGGGAAGGAGTGAGTCGATTTCGGGGATGTTGAAGGGGATACACCCAGCAGATTCTAGTCGGTGATGAGAAGGGGAAGGGGGAAAGCCTGCTTCATCGTGTGTAGCAGACCAAACCCTTCCATCCGAAAGGAGATCGTGAAGAATGGCTTTTTCAGACACGTTACTGGTGCAGGTCATATAGTATTAGGTAGTGTGTAGTATTATCGGTGTTCTAGTATATTTCTATACTAGAAAGAGATGCAAGTTTCAAGGAAAAGGATTCAAAAGCTCTTTTTCATTAAACTGTGAGAGCTACTAAGGGGTTAGGGCAATAGATACCTTTTGGACCGCGGACCTTCCAGGTCCGCTAGAATCTCACGCTCGTCGCGAATGCGCATGTGGTCTCACGTATCAATTCCGTGTCTGGGGGCTGAATGGTTGGAGGGAGCAAGTAAATATTTTTGATAGAGCCCGTGGATATCCAACCCCCCTACCTTAAAAGCAGCACTCTCCCCAAACCCGCCGCTTGAGAGCACCCCTTCCCGGACCGCGGGCTTTAGCCCGCCATGAAAACCCCCGTCAGTCACGACTGACAAATATTTCTCGTTGGGCTTACACACAGCAAAAAATGAGTAATCTACTGCTCGTGAGGATATGGCATAATCCGTTTTAATATCTTAGCTGCTGCCGCCTTGCCTCCTAGCCATGTACCCAGCATCACAGCGGCACCCAGTACAGGATGTGCCCCTGCGGCGATAGCGGCCTGAGAAGCGACTAAGCCTACGAGGAAGCTACCGTGATCCACGGCGCATTTCCGCACTACATGGCTAGCTGTAACATCATTCTCGTCCCCTGTGGAACTCTTCTTGGTCATGTTAACAAGCTCCCTCTTACTGATCGCATATGCGCCGAAAAGGTAGGTAAGGAACGCAGGCAGGAGGTAGCGGTAGTACTGCCACCGGTCGGCTGAGCTAAGAATTGAATCCTTCGCTCGCGCGGAGGCTTGGTACTCTTGGTAGATCATTACCGGAGGTAGAGCACGCGCCGCCGAGTACCACCAGTCGGACGGAAAGCGCTGAAAATCCTTGTGATGACCAAGCTCATGCGCAGCGACACCGCGAACATCGCTGTAAAGCACTACAGTCTGAGTCATCGGGTTGTAGTAGTCGCCACGACGTAGTTCCGCGAACATTTCACCGAGGAGCGTCGACGGAAGGCCGACTAATACACGCGCGGCAAGGTTGTTTCTGGTAACCACCTTGGGATCTTTAAAGAGCCTGCGTACATCCTGAAAGACTTCATTATGATTTACCCGAACGTAGGCTCCGTTTAGCTTTGAATCATTCTCAAGCATTGCCAGAACCACCTTGGCCTCCTTATCACTAAGACCAAGTCCGAGTTTGTAATCCATGAAGTACAGTTTGGTGATGCACGAGAACGCGTGACCTATCCAGGTCGAGGGAGCCCAATCACTGTGCTTGTCGTACGTATAACGTTCAGTGACGATCTTGAAGTCTTTTTTAAAGTCGATGTTCTTTGTTTCAAGCACCTGAATTTCGTTGGTCTGGAATCCTGTTGGAAATTGAGCAGATGGCGGAACCTTAACTACTTCCATTCGTTGCGTGGTTGGCAACGAAGTCTCCTTTACCCGTATAGCTTCAGGAAGGGGATAATCTCCTAATGTCTTGTCTCTGTTGCGATGAGTCGCTAAGTAGTAGGGGCTCAGGGCAGCCGTAAGCGCAGCTACCTTACCCAACTGACTTACCGCTGGCAGGCGCATCCCCTCAAATAGCGTAGTAGCCGCTTTTTTAACCGGTGAAGACGAGAGCTCTGCTGACATAAACCCTGCACGTTAGGTACAAGGGGGTTAAGTCTCTTGGCAGAGAATCGTCTGGTCCTGTTTTCCGTTGGTTTAAGGGAGGCGTAATCAATAGCAGCTCGGAGAAACGCAACAGATTGAATATACCTTGGAAATTAGCGCACGGTCCCTGAGAAAACGCGATACAAACGCGCGATGCTACGCGTACGCGGCATGTTAGCATAAAAGCTATAATGAAGGACCTCTACTACAGGAGCCGTAAATGAAAACAGCTGTTCAAGACCCTGGGGTGTCAGGGGGAGGAGCATCAGGGGCAGCGGGTCGTGGTGACGGCTTATCACGAGCCAGTAACGAGCCCGAGACTGTGTGGTCGGAAGAGCTCTCGTGCCCGGCGGTTCCTACTCCAGCGCCAGTGACCGTGTCTGCCAAAGAAGCAGTTCCATCTGAAGCGGCTAAAGCGCCAGCACAGGCACTTGCAGCAGATCAGTATCCATCAGTCGTGCAGTTTAGAGTCTTGGGGAAATTGATGCAGGATCCTGCGTTCGCTGAAACCATAGCGCAGGTCGTTCACAATGCATATCAACAGCAAGTGCCAGGGGGTGCAACAACTCCGATGTTACCGGCTGACATAGACCCTTCTCGTAAATTGCAACTGATTGCTCAGAACCTCGCGCCTTTTTACGCCCTAGATAGCCTGATAACCAACATGTGGCGTGAGCGCAAATGGTCACCCGTGCAAACTCTCAAGAGTCTCACAGCGAGTGAATTGTCTGCAGAAGGAATTACTACGCCAGGCCTCTTAGCGAATCTAGCCTGGAAAGCAGGGCAGCCGTTTAGGGGAATAGGGCGGATTGAAAGACCTGTTTTTGCTCCGTTTCCATTGCTGGAGAACAAAGAGCTAGCAAAGGATCATCCGCTGATGAAAGCAGTGGCGCAGAGCGTGCTAGGTGAAATTGATAAACATCTGGCCAACCTTTATCCAAAGGAAATCGAGGAGAGGTTGTTTGCGAGAACCGAGGGCGTTTTAGAGAAGTTTAAGAACCTAGCTGAGTGCAAGGGAGTGACTTACCGAGAGGAGGAGTATGCTGCTCTGAGAAAGACCGCTCGAGATGTAATGTTTACTCATGCCAAGCAATATCGCAACCACGGAGAGCCTTACTACTCTCATCTTTTAGATGTAGCTGAAGTTTTAATTGATGTCTTTAAAGTCACTGACATCCGACTCTTACACGTTGCCCTGAGACATGACTACCGGGAAGATCAATCCAACGATTATTCTCTGCAGAGAGCTTATCGAAGAAACAAGTTGGAACGGGACGCGAAGGATCCTTCGGTTTCTCGCGATCTGATAAAAAAGAAACGTGAGGACCTGTATCATGAGCTTTTAGGAGTTCGGATGCTTTCTAAGGTCGAGAAGGATGAAGTGCCAGCGTATGCTGCAAACTCAAGTAAGCGAGGTGCGGCGTTGACGTACGATCAAATAGCGAACCCGAGAGCATACTTTACCGATCCTAATAAACCTTACTCAGACCTATTCATTGCTGGAGTGCAAACGGTAAAGCTTGCAGATATTTTGGCAAATACAGCCGACCTCGGTGGCGTGTTAATCCCTCGAGCTGACTTCACTCCTGACGAGAAGCATCTTGGCTTTCCGCAAAAATTTATGGAGAAGGTTTTACATAAAGCTATTCCGCTGTTTGTTGGAGCTTCTCCGTATCTTCCAGAAGCAGTAAAAAAAGTGTTCTTTGATGAGTTACAGACACGATTACGGAAGGAATTTATCGACCCAACTCACCCCAAGTCCGACGGTCATGCCGCTTTTAAAGATGTTTTGGAGAGGGAAGGTGGTCTGTTATCTCTATTGAGCTCGCAGGCGAGTGACTATTGAATGACCTCCAACAAACATGCAGATGCTTTAGACGAGACCTTCTTCTAGCGGGCCGGAAGGCCCGCGCTCCCAGTTAGAGGTGCACGAAACTGGGACCGCGAAGCTTCCGCTTCGCTTGTGTGTATGGCAACCGTGCTTCTAGCGGGCCGGAAGGCCCGCGCTCCCAGTTAGGCACACGAAACCGGGACCGCGAAGCTTCCGCTTCGCTTGTACGTGTAGCAAACGCACTTCTAGCGGGCCGGAAGGCCCGCGCTCCCAGTGAGAGGTGCACGAAACTGGGACCGCGAAGCTTCCGCTTCGCTTGTGTGGGTGGCAAACGTGCATCTAGCGGGCCGGAAGGCCCGCGCTCCCAGTGAGAGGTGCACGAAACTGGGACCGCGAAGCTTCCGCTTCGCTTGTACGTGTAGCAAACGCACTTCTAGCGGGCCGGAAGGCCCGCGCTCCCAGTTAGAGGTGCACGAAACTGGGACC
>JBIKKT010000122.1:0-2612 GCA_044360195.1 Bdellovibrionota bacterium
AGCTCAGGCTGCCAGCTCTAACGGTGCTGCAAAGACCGCTGTCTCTACTTCTGCCCCAGTAGCAGCTCGAGAAGAGGTTGTCGTGGAAGCCCGAGAGGAATCCGGTCGCTTCTACTCGCCACTCGTAAAGGGACTAGCCGAGAAGCACGGTATCCCACTCTCTGAGCTTGATACTATTAACGGTTCGGGACAGGGCGGAAGAGTTACCAAAGAGGATTTCCTCCAATACGTTCAATCAAAATCCCAGCCCGCTGCGGCGCCTGCAAAGGCAGCCCCTAGCGCTCCTGCAGCACGACCAGCTTCATCGGAACCGGTTTCAGCCGATTGGAACGCTGATGGAACTCGTGTAGTTGCTATGGACGCAATGCGCCAGGCTATCGCAGACCACATGGTGCGCTCAAAGCACACCAGTCCACACGTATATTCAGTTCAAGAAGTTGATGTAACCAACATCGCAAATTGGAGAGCAAAGCATAAAGGTGCTTTTGAGAAGGGCGAAGGATTTAGCTTAAGCTTCACCCCCTTCTTCCTCGAAGCTACTGTTAAAGCGCTTGAGGCCTTCCCGTTTGTTAATGCCTCTGTAGACGGCAAAAAAATTATTCTAAAGAAGCACGTTAATCTCGGGGTTGCCGTAGCTCTTGGAAATACTGGCCTCATAGTTCCAGTAATAAAGAAAGCAGAGGAGAAGAACTTTGTTGGTATCGCTCGCGGCCTGAACGACCTAGCGCTTCGTGCTCGCAACAAGAAGCTTGTTCCGGATGATGTTGCTGGCGGAACCTTCACTGTCACCAACCCTGGCGTATTTGGAACGATCATCGGCACTCCGATTATTAACCAACCTCAGGTCGCAATTCTGTGCCTCGGCGCTATCAAGAAGCGACCTGTTGTTATTGATGACATGATTGCGATCCGGCAGATGTGCTACCTCACTCTGTCGTACGATCACCGCATAGTCGACGGTTCACTTGGTGGGCAGTTCTTGGCCTTCATCCGCGATTACCTCGAAAACTGGGATATGAAGCGTTCGCTGTAACGCAAGCAGTTTTTCATGCGAGTTATCGGCGGTTCAGCCAAAGGGAGATCTCTTAAATCCGTTCCGGGAGATTCTACTCGGCCAATCTTGGACCGAGTTAAGCAGCCTTTATTTGATATCCTGCGTCCGCGATTAGAGGGGATCTCAATCCTTGATCTATTCGGAGGCACAGGAGCGGTTGGCATTGAAGCATTAAGTCAGGGCGCTCAGCACTGCGTCTTTCTCGATACAAACGCTAAGGCAGTAGCGACCATCAAAGACAACCTCACTTCAACAGGTCTGCTATCTCAGGCCGAAATACGACACACCGATGCCTTTATATATCTTAAAAACACCTCTCGCAGCTTTGACCTGATCTATGTAGCACCACCTCAATACAAGGGAATCTGGATTGAAGCGATGAGGCTAATCGCCGAGCGCCCTCACCTCCTCAAACCGAACGGAGAGGTAATCGTTCAGATCGATCCCTCTGAGTACGAAGAGATTGGACTACAGACACTAAACGAATATCGCCAGCAGAAGTACGGCAGTACTGTATTGGTGTTTTTTGGGCAGAATGAACTGGGATCTCAGTCCTCACCCTAATCATAATCCTCCTCTTGCACCTGCACCCACTTCCTTTTTCCCAAGAAGAGGGTGAAGCTGCAGAAGGAGGAGAAATCACCCTAGACGCTTCCCGCCAACTCCCTTACTCTAATGGTGTCATGAACGTCCAGCCGCTCATCCCTCTCGCTGCAACCCTTGCCGCCTTCATTGGGCTCTGGGCAATCGGACTACTTCTCGAGAAACGGATAGAGCAACGATTTAATGAATCGCTCCGCATCTTTCGCACCTTAGTTTTGCCCTGCATCATCGCTGGGGTCCTACTAAAAGAGAACTTCGGATACAACCAAAGCTCTATTGTGATGAAAACTACAGCGACGGCGCTTGGTTTTTCAGCCGTATGGTTTCTCGCCTCAGTGCTGAAGGCGATCGTTTTTCTGAAAAGCTCGAGCGAGTCGCTGACCTCCCGCACACCGCGACTCTTGGTCGATATTCTGCGTTTAATTTTCGTGGTTGTTGGCTTCCTTCTTGTCTACAGCGGCATCTGGCAAAAAGATGTATCACCCCTTCTTACTACATTTGGAGTAGGATCATTAGTTCTTGGTCTTGCCTTGCAAGATACGCTCGGCAACCTCTTTGCCGGACTTTCCCTGGTATTTGAACGGCCGATAGCTGTGGGAGACTGGATCCAAGTCGGAGACCAGGTAGGACGGGTGCAGCAGATAAACTGGAGGTCAACGCGTATCGTTACCCGCGAGCTAACTGAGATAACGATTCCAAACTCCGCCATCGGCAAAGAGCGCCTGCATAATTTCTCTACCCCTACTCGCGTGCACGGCTTCAAAGTAAGCTGCGGATTCTCCTATGATGCTCCACCCAATACCGTGAAAGAGATGCTTTTCACGGCAGCCGTTGAGACCCCTGGCGTGCTTCAATCCCCAGCTCCTGAGGCTCGCACCTTTGAATTCGGGGCTTACGCAATTCAGTACGAGCTTCGAGTGTTCATCGCCGACTACGACGAAACGGTGTCGGTTCG
>JBIKKT010000005.1:0-97701 GCA_044360195.1 Bdellovibrionota bacterium
CTCGCCAGCTCGCATCAACCCTCTGTTACGCGGCTACTACAGTCCTCCGCTGCGCTGCGGCCTGTTAAGCCACGTCATTCAGCTAGTAAGGCTGACGCTCTTCCAAAGGCCCTACGCTTCGCTGCGGTCCTTGGTTTCTTCTATCTCAACATTACAGGGGGAGGAAAATAATGGTGGGCGCTGCAGGGATCGAACCTACGACATTCAGCTTGTAAGGCTGACGCTCTACCAACTGAGCTAAGCGCCCGCTAGGTTTTCTAGCTTGCCTTTAACACCTATGTCAGTGCTAAGACCTGGAGAGGGTATCGGTCCCTCGAGGGAAAGTCAACCACACGCCGCTAGGAAATTGCACCTTTATCGGGAGCACTCCTAGCGGCGCGCGAGATTTTCTTTAATGGGCTACGATACCAGCAGAAGGGGCCTTATCGGAGCCATCGCCCTTCTCGCCACGCTCGTCGCCCTTCTTTTTCTCTTCAGCGTAGAGCAGCTCGTCTCGTACAGCCTTATTTTCAAGAAGGGTCGTGAAATCCTGTGGCTTGCGGCACTTAAGGGCCTCAAAAAGGACCTCATCGATATGCGAAACCGGGATAAGCTCAAGTTCATTACGAACTGTAGCTGGAATCTCTTCGATGTCGTTCTCGTTCTCCTTTGGAAGCATCACACGCCGGATACCTCCACGGTGCGCTGCCAGAGCCTTCTCCTTGAGACCACCGATCGGTAGTACGTTACCGCGGAGAGTAATCTCTCCCGTCATCGCAACGTTCTTGTCGATCGGAATACCAGTGAGGGCGGACACCATCGATGTTGCCATCGTAATACCTGCTGATGGACCGTCCTTTGGAATAGCTCCCTCGGGCACGTGAACGTGAATATCCACCTTATCATAGAAGTAACGTGGTAGACCAAACACTGCCGCTCGGGAACGAACGTAACTCAGAGCAGCCTTTGCTGACTCCTGCATCACGTCTCCAAGCTTTCCAGTGATCTGCAGACGTCCACGTCCGGGCAATACAGTTGTTTCGATAACGAGCAACTCACCACCCTTATCGGTCCATGCAAGACCGGTGGTTAATCCCACCTGATCCAGCTCCTCGCCCTTACCGTAGCGGAACTTTGGCTGCCCGATGAAACGAGGCAGGTTTGCCTTAGTAATTGAAACCACAGTCTCTGGCCCCTTCTCAACAACCTCTATCGCAGCCTTTCGAGCGAGCGTTGCGATCATGCGCTCAAGGTTACGAACACCCGCTTCACGCGTGTGGCGATTGATAACCTCGGAGTAAACCTCATCGTCAACGATGACGTTCGACATCTTGAGGCCGTTCTCTTGAAGCTGCTTTTCAATAAGATACTTCTTACAGATCGCTACCTTCTCAAGCTCGGTGTATCCAGAGAGTCGTATGATCTCCATACGATCCATCAGCGGCTGAGGGATCGTGTGCAACGAGTTAGCAGTAGTGATAAACATCACCTTGCTCAAGTCGTAGTCACAATCGAGGTAGTGATCGTTAAACGAATCGTTCTGCTCAGGGTCTAACACCTCAAGCAATGCCGAAGACGGATCGCCTCGGAAATCCGTAGACATCTTATCCACCTCATCAAGGAGGAACACAGGGTTACTGGTTCCAGCCTTCTTGAGCGATTGGATTATCTTTCCAGGAAGAGCTCCGATGTACGTACGTCTGTGACCACGAATCTCTGCCTCATCACGAACACCTCCGAGAGCAACGCGAACAAATTTGCGTCCCGTTGACTTCGCAATCGACTTGCCGAGCGACGTCTTACCTACTCCTGGAGGACCTACGAGACACAGAATCGGACCGCGCATCTTGCCAACCAGCTTTTGCACGGCAAGGTATTCAAGGATACGCTCTTTGACCTTCTCAAGACCGTAGTGGTCTTCATCGAGGATCTCGCGCGCCTTCTCCATATCGATCTCCTCCTTGGAGCACTCATTCCAAGGAAGAGCCAGCATCCAGTCGACGTAGTTACGTACAACCGTTGCTTCAGCAGACATTGGAGACATCATCTTGAGCTTCCGAATCTCTTTCTCAGTCTTGTCTCGCGCCTCATCAGGCATGTCTTTAGCTTTAAACTTATCCTCAAGCTCTTGGATTTCATTTCGGAAGTCGTCCTTCTCTCCAAGCTCTTTTTGAATCGCGCGCATCTGCTCGTTGAGGTAGTACTCCTTCTGAGTCTTCTCCATCTGCTTCTTAACGCGACTTCGAATACGCTTCTCAACCTGCAAGATTTCGATCTCAGACTTCATGTGAGCAAGGATCTTCTCAAGACGCTCTTGAGGATCTATGGTCTCAAGAATCTCCTGCTTATCTTCGAGCTTGATGTTGAGCTGAACAACAACGTGGTCAGCGAGACGCGAAGGATCTTCGATCGCATTAACCTGCATAACCATCTCAGGATTAACCTTCTTACCAAGCTTCACGTAGTTCTCAAACGTGACATTTACAGAGCGCATCAGCGCCTTGAGCTCCGTGGAGACCTCCGCTGGCGAGACTATCTCCTCGACATCAACGAGCATGAAGTCATCTTCACGCACAAATTTCTTGATGCGGGCTCGCGCCTTTCCTTCAACGAGCACTTTAATCGGGCCGTCGGCGAGTCTGATCAGCTGAACGACCTCGCCAAGAGTTCCGATGGAGTAGATATCTTTAGGGCCTGGATTACTCGTACGAGCATCCTTCTGGGCAGCGAGCAGGATATACTTACCCTCACGCTGTGATTCTTCGATTGCTTTAACGCTCTTTTCGCGCCCGACGAAGAGTGGCACAACCTGCTGTGGGAAAACCACAAGTTCACGAAGGGGAAGGAGCGGAATTGGATTTTGTAATGGTGATTTCATTTCGTACCAAGAAAGTCTATTTAGACTACGTAACCGTGATCAAGTAACCGTCTATTTTGCTTTGGATGCGCTCACTACAAACCTTGTAGAGAGCTACAGCCGCCACACTTTGTAACTACTAGGACATCTGCTTCGCCGTTCCTTGAGAGGTAGACGCGCCCCTCAAATTTCGTAGTGCAGTTTTTCTGACGCGGCACACAACGCTGCGTCTATCTATAAGATGCTAATCGAGCCCCAAGAAAATCACAATAATACACTGAGTACTTAGAGGATCTTCGTCGCACTACCTAGCGAGCTAAAGTGGTTGTCGAGAGATCCCCTGATTCTTGGTGACTACGCGTACTCGATGCCTACAATACCGCGATGAACGCCAGTAGCCGCAAAGAAACTTGTGTTTTAAAATCGATAGGTGCGGAAAATTAGGCTCAGAGCAGCGACATTTTTTTGACACAAAGCAGCTCAATAGGAAGCGAAGACCAAGCCCAACGCTGACCTAAAAAGCATACTAGAACAAGGCTAAGCGGACTCAGCGTGCTGATACACAATCAAGGGTTTCTCCCCCTTTACTACAGTATCCTCGGACACAATGACCTCTTTGATGTCCGGATCTGAGGGCACCTCGTACATCGAATCCAACATGAGCGACTCAAGGATGGCCCTAAGACCACGGGCTCCAGCCTTTCTCTCGATGGCCTGCTTTGCAACAGCGCTAAGTGCACCTTCGGTAAAGCGCAACTGAACGTTCTCTAAGTCAAAAAGCTTCTTATACTGCTTTGTAAGAGCATTTTTGGGCTCAACGAGGATCTTCATGAGCGCTGCCTCATCGAGATCATCAAGGACCGCTAGCATCGGCAAGCGGCCGATAAATTCAGGAATCAACCCAAACTTAAGAAGATCCTCGGGCTGAACCTGACTCAGAAGCGAGCGCTTTTCGTCTTTTACATGCTTCTTAGTGGCCTTATCCCGAGCTCCAAATCCGAGCTTTTTCTCACCCACGCGTCGACGGATGATATCCTCAAGACCTACAAAAGCCCCTCCACAGATAAAAAGAATATTTCTCGTGTCTACTTGGAGAAACTCCTGCTGAGGGTGCTTTCGGCCTCCCTTTGGCGGAACACTCGCCACCGTGCCTTCAAGCATCTTCAAGAGCGCCTGCTGCACCCCTTCTCCTGAAACGTCGCGAGTTATCGAAGGATTTTCGGCTTTACGAGAGATCTTATCAATCTCGTCTATGTAGACGATTCCGCGCTGCGCTTTCTCAACATCGTAATCTGCGTTCTGAAGCAGGTTGAGGATAATATTCTCAACATCTTCTCCCACATATCCTGCCTCCGTAAGTGTGGTGGCATCGGTAATCGTAAAAGGAACCTGAAGAATTCGAGCTAAAGTCTGAGCAAGAAGTGTCTTTCCTGTTCCTGTTGGTCCCATGAGGAGGATATTCGATTTGGCTATCTCCACTTCGCTATTGGCAGCCTTTGACTCTAGCCGTTTGTAGTGGTTGTGCACTGCAACCGACAACGCACGCTTGGCGAAGTCTTGTCCGACAACGTACTGGTCGAGAAAAGTCTTTATATCCTTAGGTTTCGGAACCTTTGACTGCGTAGGAACGACTGCCTCGGTATCAACCTCATCACGAATAATATCGTTACACAGCTCGATACATTCGTCGCATATATACACTGACGGTCCAGCTATAAGCTTACGCACCTCCTCCTGAGTACGACTACAAAAGGAGCACACCAACGTGTTGCGATTTTTATCACCGGACTTTGTCACTTCGACCTCACCTCGTAGGAACTACTCTTTTTTTGCTTCTACAGCACGCTTCTCAAACACGTCGTCTATCAAGCCATACTCTTTAGCCTGCATCGACGTCATAAAGTTATCGCGATCACTGTCGCCCTCAACCTCTTTGAACGGCTTTCCGGTATGAAATGACAAGATCTCCGTCAGCTCTTTCTTAACCCGCAACATCTCCTTGGCATGGATTTCAACATCCGAAGCCTGTCCACTAAAACCACCGAGTGGCTGGTGAATCATGATACGCGAATGCGGAAGCGCCGAGCGTTTGCCCTTAGCTCCTCCGGCCAAAAGAACAGCGCCCATACTAGCTGCCTGGCCTACACACACTGTGCAGATATCCGGGCGGATGTACTGCATGGTATCGTAGATAGCCATCCCTGCAGTGACCACTCCTCCCGGGCTGTTGATGTATAAAAATATATCCTTCTCTGGATCTTCGCTCTCTAGAAAGAGAAGTTGCGCGATAATGAGGTTTGCGACCATGTCGTTAACCTCGGTACCAAGAAAGATAATGCGCTCCTTGAGAAGTCGTGAATAGATGTCGTAGGAACGCTCACCGCGCCCTGTTTGCTCGACAACGTAGGGAATATAAGCCATGTAAACCACCATTAAAGACGGCACTACTACCCGGTGCCAGACCCGCACCGTAACAAAGGCAAGTAGTACGATCAACTACAGATTTCAGAAGACTACTGGAAAGCAGCAACTAACTACCCCTCGCTTCCCAGCCACTATCCAGAGAATACACTATTGATGCGGCTAAGCCAGCCTAAACTACCAACTCGCCCCCAGCAACTACACCACTTTACCAACTACGCAGCCGCAGAGGATTCAGTAGTAGCCGGTGCGTCAGTGTAGGTTACGGTCGTGTTGGCCATCATGTGATCCAAAATCTTTGTGCGCCGCACCTCGAGGAGGAACCCCATGATGCGAGATTTATCCATAAGAGACTTGCGAGCCTGCTCAACAGTGGAACCATTTTGGTCCGCGATGCGCTGGAGCATAGCGTCTCGATCAGCCTCATCAACTTTCACTTCTTCCAGAGACCCAATCTGGTCTACGATAATCGCGCACCGGATACGGTTCGTTGCAAACTCTTCGAATTGAGACCGGAACGGCGTAATATCAACATCTTCAGGGTTTGCACCTCGGCCTGCGAAGCCATACCGAGCGACGATTCCGCGGATTTCATCGTCTACCATGACTGCGGGAACTTTGAATGGATGCTCCTTCGCTAGAAGATCAAGGAGAGCTCCCTGAGATTCAGATTTCACTTCCTCATCTGCTTGCGCAACCAGCTGCTCACGAATCTTAACGGTCAGAGCATCAACTGTCTCAACATCCATACCAAGGGTCTTCACGAAATCGTCATTGAGCTCAGGTAGGTTTTTAGAGAAGACTCCATGCAACGTGACCTTGTAGGTGAGGCTTTTGCCGCGCAGCTCTGCGTTCGAGAGGTCCTCGCCACCTACGAACGAGATCTCCTTCTCCTGCTCTTTGGTCATGCCGACCACACCGTCCTCTACCTCTTTCGGAAGCTTGCCATTTCCGAGCTCATCAACGAACGGCTCGCCGCGAGAGAACTCACCGCCATCCGTAGAAACCGAAACTGAAAGGGCAATCACATCTCCCTTCTGAGCATCTTCTCGACCCTCGAGCGGCTTCAATTCTGCTTTACCGTCGCGAATGCGAGCTACGGCATCCTGAACATCCTTATCAGCGACAACGCGCTTTACCACCGATACTGTTCTATTCTTGTAATTCGAGATGGTCGGTTGCGGGTAAAGAGAAACCTTTGCCGAGAACTCCATCGCCTTGGTCGGCTCAACGTCCTTGAGCTCCACGTCTGGAGAACCAACGACCTCAAGCTTGTTCTCCTCATAGGCCTGTCGCAACGACTCGTTGATGAGCTTGTTGGCCACATCATACCGGATGCGATCCCCCATCATCTTTTCCACCATCTGCCGCGGGACCTTCCCTGGACGGAACCCCTTGATGTGCGCAGTCCGCGCAACCTGTTTAAGGGAACTGTCATACTCTTTCGCAACCCGCTCCTGGGGAACTGTTACTGAAAGCTGCTTAGTGATCTCATCGATATCTTGAATTGCTACTTGAAATTCCATTTTACAAACCCCATCCTTGCAACGAGCCCGCGGATTATATATGCTCCCGTGCGTATTATAAAGCCACAGACGAGTTATTTTTTCTTGTCGTGTCAGGTTGTTATAAGGTTCGTTCAAAAAGCCCGTGCGGGGGTGGTGAAATGGCAGACACGCCAGATTTAGGATCTGGTGCCGAAAGGTGTGGGGGTTCAAGTCCCCCCTCCCGCATTACCTAAACGCTCATCCACTACTCCCGAGCGCTCAAAAAGCCCTCAACTTCGCCCACATGCGGTGTCACTACTCGAACGATACCCTGCGGATCGATCACCACGACGAACGGAATTGTGTGCCCCTTAAAATGAAGAAACGCTTCGTCTTGCACATCATTACCTGAGAAACAGTGCTGGATAGAATGAAGCCCCTGCGAGTCAATACGCCCCTTCAACGTTTCAAAATCGTCGTTCTTATCGATACTCACCGCAAAAAATGAAAGGTGGGACTTGCCGTCGAACTGATGAGCGAGACGCTCATAATCCTCAACTACATATCGAGATCGTGGGCACCACGTTGCCCAAAAAAGAACTACATGCATCTTTCCCGCATCCGGCGTGAGGGGAATCTGACTACCATCGAGCAGCATTAGTCGTGACCACGGGACTGGTTTCCCCTCTAGCTCGGTAGTTCCTGGAGACACCACAGCGCACCCAACAAAAACCCAAGCGACAAACGCAAGCGCCATCAGAGTACGAGAGGCCATCCATGCAAAACGGCACAACCTCATCAATTTAGCGATCTTTAAGATGTCGCTCATACGCTGCAATAACATCTGGATCCTTCTCGTCTGGATACAACTCGAGGGCACGTTTTCGAACGCCCACATCTTCAGACCGACCCAACACCTCGATCGCTCCAATCTTAACCTTTGGCCCCCCACGCTCAAGCATCTCAAACAGCAACTCTGATTCGAGCGCTTTCCCGAAATGATGCAGAAGCTCCGTGATAACGCGGTCCGCATGCGCCCCCAGCAAGGAACGGATTACCCCATTCCACTGATCAGACAGATCAATGCCTCCTACCGCCTTTGAGATCTCATCATCCGACAACTTAGCATCTAATACCACAGCTGCTACAAGCCGTGCCGCCTGCGCCTTGTCAATCTCACTTGCTGCACGAACAGCAGAAACGATGGATACCACCGAGGGATCGGTAGACGGCTTGGCCGCCATGATATCGAAAGCGGTTACGGCTAGCTGTGCATCATCTGTCGATAACGCCACCAGCAAAAGAACACGCGTTACTGAGGTAGAATTCCATCCCCCAAAAGCAGTCAGGTCCTTGCGCGTCGGCCCTAACACAGCACAGTTAACGAGAGCGATTCTGACCGGAGCAGGAATAGCGACTGAGGTGTCAAGTTCTCTCAGAAAAAGAGACCGCGGGCCAGCAACTACTTGACGCGTTAGAAGCACTCCGACCATCTCGTTGGCGAGCGGCGCACTTGTCATAGAAAGCTGATTCACAAGCCAAATGAGATCTTCGTCAGGAATTCGTCTAACGTGGGGTCGTATAGCATCGAGAAAGGTGCTTGCAAGATCAGGCAGCGCAAGCCCAAGAGCAAAAAGCGATCGCTTCTCACCACCCTTGATGCTCCCGCTATCTTTGGCACCTCGGGCGACGATAGCCCTATACGGCTCACTAGAGTCGAGGTCCAGTGCCACGGCCATCGCTAACCGCACGGCTAGAGCTGGCTGCTCTGCATAGAGTTCTGAAAGCATCTGAACGCGGGGCTCGGCTGGAACCAAGGGGTCTATGATACGCATCAGGCGCTCAAAAACGACCCCTGATGGAATAGTTCCCTGCAGTTTACGCTTCCAGATGTTCACTTGCTCTGCGCTTAACGGAAGACCCATACGCTGCGAACGTGAGAGGATCCCTTCAACTATAAAATCTCTCTCCACAGGTTCAGTAACAGCGCGCAACCTCCGGAGTAATACGTCGTGAGCTAGCGGATCTTCCGAAGCAAATATCTTACGTAGCTGGTCCTTCTGCTCATCCCATCCAGCGCCTACGCTAACGTCAAGAGTCACATCCTCTGGCACATCCTCAAGAGCCATCTGTCGGTTAGCCTGAGCTGTAACCGAATTAAACACTGCTCGACCGATGAACAGAACTGCAAGTGCGCACACTCCGGCAGCCACGAGTGTGCGCCGCGAACGTAGAGCCATGCGCATCCAGACCGACTTTGACACTCGGGGATCACGTTCTTCCCCTAGAACCGAAGAGAGCTTGATCTGCGTCAAGCCATCACGCTGCTCACGCTGCAGCATCTTCTCTTGCTCGACGAGCACTGGTGCAAGCTGTGCTGTCAGCTGGTGATCTTTAAAAACCCTAAGGCGCTCCAATAAAACACCCGCTGAAATCGGCAAATCATCGCGCTCAGCTACAAGCAAAGGCGTAATCAGCTCGTCGACCCACGCTGGACACCCGGAGCTAAAGGAAGAAACAGGAGGAACAATACCCTGATCAACCGATGGGTAAACGCCTGCGAACAGGCGGTACCCGAGCACTAGCAAAGCATACACGTCATCTACTGCTGTTGGAGGAGCACTATCCACCCTACCCTGTTGGTACACCGCGTATTCGCTACGCTCTGATTCCGTAAGCTCACCACTCGAGCGCACTGTCGGAGCTACTCCAATAAATCGAACAGTGCCATTTCGATTAATAAAAAAAGACTCACTACAGATCGTTCCAATCACCAGCCCAACATCATGGATGCGTGCCACAGCTCGAAGGCTCATGAGGTAGCGGCGCTCTCGCTCCCTCATATCCGCAGGCTCAGCTGTGATCTTCACTCCATCGAGATTGGACAGTGCAATAAAACCAACCCCGTGCGCATCGACTCCGAATGAACGAATATCTGAGCCACCAATCTTGTCGCGAAATTGCTCTAACCTCTGGGAGAACCCTGCGGCTTCAGCCGGTGCAAGGGACTCTCTCGTAACCCACAGGCCCACACTTACGCGATTAGTCCTATCTAATGCTTTAAAGAGGCGTGCCCCCGGAAGGTGCCCACACTGATATTCGAGCAGGAAGTATTCACTGACCGCACCCGGTAACCTTAATAGAACTCCACGTTCTTCAGACATATGCGTGTGCTATGCTCCGAGGGGGTTACCTATATTCCAATTGCCACATACCGATCTGCTCAACTGACATGCCAGCTTCAAGCTCTTCATATGAAGCCACAAAAAGCCTACGCGACGCAGAGCGAAGAAGCGAGAGCACTTTCACACGAATATCCTGCGAGCACAGTAGGCACACGGGTGTTATGCCATGGTCAAGCGCTGGCTTAACTACACGCTCCAACCCAGACCGAAGCGCCTCAAACATATCTTGTTCAAGAGCCAAAGGCAGCGCACGATTCTCGTACTCCGCATTTCGAATGACCTCTTCAACCTCTTGAGACAGGTATACAACTCTAAAACTGCCTGCTCTACCAACGATACGCTGAACTATTTGACGCCGACGGACGTGACGCACATGTCGAACGACATCATCAACATCAACTGTACTATCGTTGTCGAGTGTAATGCCCTGAGCGGAGCAATAGGATGCAACGGCCTCGATCATCGATCGAAAATCACGGATACTCACTCCTTGCCGAGCTAGTTCCTGCAGCACCTCGGTCAGCTTGGATACGGAGACAAACTCCCGACCAAACCCTTCGGCCACCAGCCCAGGAAAGCGTTTTTCAACTTGCCGTAATTGAGAGTGAACATCGGTAACCGAGAGAAACTCATCTGGATGAGCGAGACAAAACGCCGCCAAACGACTGATAATAAATTCAAAAAAATCTAGCGTCCTGATTCCAGCTCCCTCTGCCATCTTCTTCAACACGGGCGTATTGGGAGCCCAAAAGACGCGGTGCGTCGAAAGAGGGTGATCTTCCTCGCGCAGGACCGAGAGACCAACCAGTGGAGCTTGCAGGCTCGACATCTCAACCAGAACCGCATCTTGAGGAACAACACCGGAGAGCGTCTCAACACCCGAAACCACCACGCTATACCCGCATGGAGGCAACAGGGGCCCCGGGACCACATGCAGATCAGGAAGCTGAATACCAACATCTTGAAAGAATGATTCTCTGAACGATTTCCACACCTCCGTGAACAGCTGTGAATTGGCCCTAAAAGTGCGGTACAGCACAGTATGATCGAGGGCAATAGTAAGTACGGAATCGCCTCCGTTACTATCAAGGTGTCGACCTTCCCCGGACATCACCCCTACAGCACCGCCCCCCTCATCGTTGCCAAGCGAACCCACTGGAGCACGCCTCCTGTTGCGAACCAGGAGCATTGCTGCCGCAAACGCGAGCCCCGCCACCACCAGAAACGGCACCGCCGGCACTCCTGGGATCAACGCAAAGATCACGAGTATAGTCGAGGTCACCACAAGAACAACGGGCTGAGCAAAGAGCTGAGAATGAAGATCCATTCCCAAGCTGGAGCTGTCGCCTGCTGACACTCGCGTCACTATGATTCCAGCACAGATCGATGTAAGCAAGCTTGGGATCTGAGTGACTAGCCCATCACCGACTGTCAGCATGGTGTACGTCTGCACAGCATCGTTGAATGACAAACCGCCAAGCAGGCCCATTGAGATACCGCCTACTATATTGGCGACGATGATGAAAAATCCCGCTATGGCATCACCCTGCACGAATCGCATCGCACCGTCCATGGAGCCGTAGAGCTGCGACTCTCGGCGTAGCTCGTCTCTCTTTCTACGAGCCTCTTCGCTTGAGATGACACCGGCGCGGGCGTCGTTATCGATCGCCACCTGCTTTCCTGGGAGCGAATCGAGCGCAAATCGAGCCGCGACCTCAGAAACACGCGCTGCTCCTTTTGAAATCACGATAAAATTGACGATGGTAACGATGGTGAAGATGATTACGCCCACCACCACCTCTCCTCGGATCAGGAAGGTTCCAAAGGCCTCAATCACTCGACCGGCATCTCCCTGGCTTAGAATCAGTCGCGATGACGCGACATTTAAACCCAATCGAAAAAGCGTACTAAGCAGAAGAACGATAGGGAATGTATACAGCGCGCTTGAGTGAGAGACATAGAGACCTACCAGTAGAAGCAAGATAGAGAATGAGATGTTGAATACGAGCAAGACATCGAGAAGCTGCGTGGGGAGCGGCACTATCAGCATGGCGGCTATTGCCACCACAAAACCCATCAGAACTAGGTCGGCGTATTTGAAGGACCTATTCATTAGCTTCCTTTGGCTGCTGCACTAAAATACCGTGATAATCTGAAGTCCAAATCCAACTAAGAGAATTACCAAATAGCCGAAAAAAACTAAGGCCACCGGCACCGTTGCCGATAATTCGAGCTTCTTTATCTTCTCCTCTACTCTAGCCTCACGTAAAGCACCGACTGAGTCAGCCAGCTCCTGCAGTTGTCTCGATATCTCTCCTCCGAACTTAGCCACCTGACACAACGCCATAAAGGTGTGCTTGAGATCATTGTGTCCCGACAATCTCCCGATTTCTGCCAATGATTCTTCGAAGCTCGCGCCCGACTTCACGTAGTAGCTTGCGAAACGCAGAAGCTCTGTTACTGGATTGTGGCTGTCGCGCTCGTCAGCCATCTGAACTATACGTTGAACGCACGGGCCCACATCGAGAGAGCTACTCACTCCGATCGATATCTGCTCAATAACGAGAGGAAGGTAGAACAGAATCTCCTCAGAACGAGCTTTTTCACGACGGTCAAGAATCGTCAGCGGTACATAGAGCCCCAAGACCCCGCCCGCAACGGCGCAGAGAAAGATAATATCTGGGCCACCCACAAAGAGGCCTATCCCCAAACCGATAGCTATGGCTATCATCGGACACAGGGTTCGTAAGCGGGCATAGTCCTTCTTCTGCTGCTCGGTGAATATCCCCGCTCGAAACATTCGGTCTTGGAGCGTTACTGGCGGCTTCTTAGCCATCTTCTTCTTAAGCTGAACCGAAACCTGCTCAAGCGCCTCTCCGGTGTCATCCTCAGCGACCATGCTGCGCAGTTTTGAATTCTCGCTCGGTTGGCGCACATTCACCATCAAATTTCGGTACGACGCTGAACGACGAGAACGGGTGGCGTATACGAGCGACCCCAGACTCCCCACAAAAATGAGTCCCGCGACGATCGGTATTATGAGAGAAAGTTCCATGGTTCCGTTAAACCTTTAGCTTTGTGACTTGTCGTACCCACCACAATCCAAGCAGTATTCCGATCAGCCCTGCTTGACCGACTTTTCGACCAAGCGGATGGGTCCACGTTAAGGTGATACACTCGGGCCATTGCAGATAGAGATACCCCTCAAGGGTGGCAAGCACACCCAAGATGAACCAGATCGAACCGCGCTGGAGTCCTACTGCTGCCTGCGCGGACTGACGAAAATATTGACGCTTGCGAACCTGCTTTGCGAGTCGCTCGAGTGTCTCTGAAAGATTACCTCCCAACCTGCGACTGAGGATCAACGCTTGCACGAAAAGCTCTATCTCTGGGTGATATACATCTTCGCCAAATGAGCCTATCGAACGCTCCTCGGGAACACCCAATTTTAGTCGCTCGAGCATCAATTCAACTTCAAGCCGGACCAAGGCATCGGGTTCCAAAGCCTGCCCCGCTGCGTCTAGGGCTTGCACAGGGTTCATTCCCGTCTTTAGAAGACCAACAAGCGAGAGGAGGAACTGGGGATAGTCGCGATCGAAAGCCTTAAAACGTCGCTCCACCAAAAGATTGAGCAGCCAGTTTACGAACAAAACACCGCTAGTCAGCGATATGATCTGCAAAGGCGTGTCAAAAAAGAGCCTTGTGATAAGGAACGCCACTATACTAACCACAACTTGTGCTAGCGCAAAAGCGTACGGCGGAACGTGAGCTAACTGAGCATATTTGAGTCGTTTTCTTAAAGTCAGCTTCGTGTCGCTGACTGTCTGAATAGCCTCCTCCTCCGAAACCGACCGACGCAATGCCTCCCGACTTACGTCTCCCGTTTGCATATCGCTGGGTCGTTTACTGGCTGACACGCTGCGCATATTATTAAGCGCACGATCTGCTCCTGCTCTCCTCCGCTGAGGCAAGCCCAACACAAGAAGGGCCCCACCCAGCATTAAGAAGAATATCAACACAATAAAGAGAAAAGCCTGGGGCGACATAGTCTATGGCCTTCCGCCACCTCCACCAGGGGGCTTACTCGGGCCACCCATACCAAATGAAATCTCTGGCGGAGAATCTCCGAGATGGATGCCGTCCGCTTTTAGCTGCTCATCAAAATTACTTGCCCACGAGTCAATACGCCACGTCGGTCGCACACCCTGCTTAATGAGGGTAAACATCGGACGCACCTGTATTATCCCTTCAACGAAGTGCCCTACCTCTATGATTTCAGCTATGCGCGGCTTTCCGGTTGATTTCTCTCGTATCAACCACACCACACAGTCCACTGCGAGGGCTATCTGTTGTCTTATGATATCGATTGCCACGGATTTTTGGGCCCGGCCCAGTAAGCTCTCGAGTCGAACGAGTGTTTCACGTGCATTTCTCGCATGCACCGTTGACATTCCAACATGCCCCGTTTGTGCGCTCTCCAGAAATGCTTCCGCTGCAAAGGGAGTTCGCATCTCTCCTAGAATGACTCGCGTCGGCGTCATTCGAAGCGTTGTCTTAATATGCTCTTGTAACGTTACCTCTCCCACACCCTCTGCATTTGGCGATCTTGATACGAGAGAACGAAAGTAGGGGTGCTGAAAATTAAGTTCTGGCGTGTCCTCTACAGCCACTATGGACTCGCTCTCTCCAAACTGTGTCGCCAAGCACTTAATCAAGGTAGTCTTGCCGGTTCCGGTCTCGCCAGCCACCATCATCGTGGCGAGGCCGCTGCGTATCAGACACGCCAAGTAGTTTACAATCAGAGGTGGTGCGACCTGAAAAGTAACTATGTTCTCAAGACTGACCTCCGCCATGCGCGGCACACGGATACATAGAAGCGGGCCCCGTTGCCCACACACACTCTCATGCACTGCACAGAGACGTATGCCGTTAGGGAAAGAAGCATCAACGGTGTGCTGTTGAGTTGTAAGTGATTTGCCGAGTCGCATTAATAGTCGGTCGATGAAAGTCACGTAGGATTGGTGATTAGGCCACGACAACCCTGTTGTCTCACTGACCTTGCCGCGCTGTAGCACTACGGTCTGATAGTCGTAGACATGGATATCAGTCACCTCTTTGTTATCAACAAGGGGTTGAAGCACACCCCACCCCATCAGATCTTTCTGCAGGTGAATGATAATGTGAGCACGCTCGATGTCGTCGAGCACTTCGCCACGCTTCTTGAGAACCCTATCTATCGCTTGCGCTATGACCGCTTCAGTCTTTGCCTGATTAGTCATCTGTTGCTGCAAAGTGAAATCGCCGCCTAACTCTCGTCGAGTCTCCCGCATAACTGTAGCAGCCACAGGTGAGATGTTTTCTTGCAGCGCTGTTGAAGTGCTTTTGCTGCGAGGTGCGGCCCCACCATCGGTAGCTCCCCCAGGAGCTCGCGGCGCCTGCTTCACTAATGGGGGTGATGACTGGGGAGAGTTCGGCAGCGTTTTTGAAGCTTCCTCACTTTGCGCCTTTTCAGACTTTTCCACGGCACCTCGAGCATGGCTCGAGCGCGTCGAGAACATGCCAATCAGTCCATCCTTATCATCCTTCCCAGAACCCGCCATAATCCCCTTGCAGCAACGTGCGCCTACTTGAGTAAAAGCACCCAGTGTTGTTGTCGGCTAAATATGCGCGTAGGATTAGTAGAATGCGTCCAAAACGAGGTTATGACAGCTGGGATTACTCCCAGGCAGATTCCGACTTACTTGTCGGTTAACTTGGACTCGGGTACCAACTTCCCGTTTATAATAACAAAGCTCTTCCCATCGACCTTTACGGTACCCTCTGAAGGTATGGCCTGAGGTGTTTGAACAGGCAAAACACCCAATACGGACTCAATCGTTACCGTACGATTATCTGAAGTCTCTACGGGGTCATCATCACCCCTCAGGGCCAAGCTAAGGGCGCCTGAACTTGAGGCTAGCTGAAGTTTGGCGGATTCTTCGGTAGTTACCATGATGGTCACTGTTGAGGCTGGGGGGCCCAACACGTCAGAACTCGTACTGCGCCCAGCGGAGAGAACCTTTGCATTTTGAATGATGACGGTAATTGCAGGCCTGTTGTTTAGGGCTGATGCCAGCAAAACATCAACTTTAGCACCCGCACGAGCCCAGCCTTCCACACTGGTTGTCGCATCAACTGCAAAAGATACCGCTCTATACCCCTCAGATATGTTGGCTTGAATCTGGTTAACCGGTGGCTTGAAAGTTACAAAGTCGCCTGAAAGCGGCTGACGAGCGGCAACATATGAGGCTGCGTATGCCCCTTTTATCTCATCAAAGGTATATATCGGATTGGGTACCAGTTGTGCCTCAGGCATGCTTTCCCTGCGAAACATACTGACATCCAGAACAGAACCGGCCTCTATCTCGCGAACAGTAACTAGCACCTCTGCTAAACCTGGGGACACCGGTGCAGCGACTTTAGGTTGCTCAGTGGTCTGATTAATGACTAGTGTGTAATAAAAGTAGCCGGCGACTATTGATGCCGAGAGGAGGAGGAGACCCCCTAAAAGAATGATGGAGGACGAGCCAGACTCTAAATTGCTTTTCACACTACTTTAGTCCGGGCGTTACGACGTATGCATTTATCTCCAGAACTATGCCTGGGTATTATATCCGCGACCTAAGTAAGGTCGCGGATATAAAAAACAACTACTGCGGATTACCCACCAATCTGGGCATTAACCGTACTGAACTGCGACGACACGCTTTGTCCGAGGATACGAACAGCCGCAATTGCGACAACAGCAATTAGAGCCACCAACAAAGCGTATTCCACGAGCGAAGCTCCTCGCTCAGACTTTTTCTCAATGGATTTCATTATCTTCATTCTCCTGAAATAAACCGGCGTATCGCACAGGCGCTACTACCGCGCCACAAAAGACGCAGCGTCTGGATAATTAAACACTAAACAGACGAGTCAGTGACACAGCGCAATATGATACCAGGTCAAAGTTAGATGCAAGTGTATATTTTTTGTTCTCAGATGCTTTATACAGGAGGGGTAAATCACACCCGACCAAAAGAGCCCCAAAAAAAGCTACCTCTTACCAAACAGCTTTCTAAATAAGCCAACAGACCCCTCGACCCCACTTCCAACAGCAGTGCTCTTATCGGAAGGTGCCACCTGCAATATCCCCAAACCTTTGGCAATCTGTTCAAGGGCGTTGCGAGTTCCCTTTTGCCCCATACTGTAAAGTGTGCGCCCACTTCCTGGCCACACAGCCGCTTTGGGGTCATTTGGAATCGATGGCAATCTCCACGGCGCATCCCCTAGCTGGTGTGCGGGTTCTAGGTCAGCGGCTATCTGATCAACACTTGCAAAGGCTCCGGAATACGGATTTACGAGAAAGCAGAGCTTATCGGTTGAGCCAATCAGCGATTTAATGAAAGAGAGGTAGAGATCCACTGCGGTGAGCCCCAATACCGTATCATCAATGACGAGTAGAACCACATCAGCGCTGCGAACAAGCCCTCCAACCGCCGGCCCCATCCTGCCGCCACTATCGATGAGAACAACATCAAACAAAACTCGCGCGATATCGACTACACGCTGAGCTATGCCCATACCATCTGCATGACACACCAGATCCATAGACTCGGCGAATCGATCAGGCGGCATGAGAACTGAGACGTCACTACTAATCGGAATCAGCGCATCACGAAGAGACTCGCGAGATATATCTCGACTTCCATTCACCCATGAACTAACAACTCGAGCTTCCTCTCCATTTACAGTAAGAGAGCGACTAAGGTCGCGCGTCTCAACATCCAGATCCCACAACATGGTGCGACGATTAAAAACGCTACACAACTCACCTAAAGCAGCAGTGATTGAAGTCGCACCCACACCTCCCTTGGCGTGCGCAACTAGTACAACCTTGCCCTCGTGAGTGCGCCCCTCCTTTCGAAAATCGGAATGAATCGCAACCAGCTCCTGGAGAAAATCAAGGGGACTAGCGCTATCAGGAAAAACCTTCCGCACTCCAGCCTGGTGCGCTGCGCGGAACGCCCCGCCACCGTAGGCGCTGTCGGTGACAAACATGATGATCTGCACCCAAGGCGCAATCATGTGTGTTTGCCGAGCAATACTCGCCCCCTTATCGACAAGCCCAGAGCCTAGAACAACCACATCAGCTTCAGAAACCCGTTCAGCATAATCCACGTCGTTAACGAGCTTTACCTTAAGGTCAAGCACTTCCATATCGCTGCGTCCGAATGAATCGATACGCTTGGCGCAGAAGGCCTGAGCTTCGGCACTACTGTCGACAATAAGAAGTTTCATCCCCTACTCCCTAAAAACTAATATTTGCCAGCAGCGATGGCGCGACCATTCGCAAGAAAAACACACCGCACGCTATCCCCACCATCGCTGCCACACAGAGCGCAACAACATCACTAAACTCCAATCGTTCACGGTCTTTCTCGAGATATCTCTTCGAGAGCGTTCGCATACGCACAGACTCTCGCCCTGGGCTAGGAACAACCGTCTCGCCTTCCCAGTCCTCCATGACTAGATTTTCCCTGCGAGACGAAACCGCACTGTCCGACCTTGAGAATCCGGTCGCAACAGGGTAGCCGCCTCCGTCGACCAGTCCGCCCCGATCGTCTACTTCTTGCTCTTCTTCCTCAGCGAAGTCAACAAAACCAGAACTAAGAACCGCTGTTCGATTTCCTCTATCCTGCGACTCCGACATAGCATTCAAGCCATCGATAGAGTTGAGACTGGGGTTGGAAGACGGAGCAGACGCGCTCAACGTGGGCTCGCGCTCCCGTTTGGCCATCGATTTTGTCAGACCTATGGACTTAGCGTCCTGTCCCTTTCCCTGAGAGGCTTCTTGAGACGAATCGGCCATGGATGGGCCGACAAATTTCTCAGCAACTCCGACCGCCGAAGTCGGTGCCGCCCCAAGCTTGTAGCCATACTTGGAAGCTATTTTCTGCAGCTCTTCAACTATTTCAAGACCGGATTGGTAGCGATGCTCCGGGTCGCGTGCCATAAGCTTAAGAACGCACTCGTCTAGCTCCTTTGGGCACTCAGGACGGTAGGTGCTCGGCGGATCCGGATCAGTCTTAAGGCGCTTGGTCATCGTCGCGTAAACGCTCTCTCCCCTAAATGGAGCTTCGCCACTGATCATCTCATAGGCCAGAATTCCCAGAGCATATATATCCGCTCGCCAGTCCACCTGGGACTTCAACATATACTCCGGTGCAACGTATTCGACTGTTCCAACTACACCGCCGTGTTCTGTCAACTTTGGACCGTGACGATTCCGGGCAATTCCGAAATCAGCTATCTTGACGTTCCCGTCTTTCGTCAGCAGAACATTTTCCGGCTTCATGTCTCGGTGCACAATTCCGGCTTCGTGAATCGCTTGCAAACCGGCTGCTATCTGACTCATCAATCGCACTATCTCTGAGAGAGGGATTCGTTCTGAGCCACTTAGTCGCTCTGCCAGATCGCCGCCGCCAACAAACTCCATAGCATATGCAACCAGGTCTCCGTCTCTGAGGAGGTCGTATGCCCGGACTACGTTAGGATGGGAAACTTCGTAGGACGCCAAGACTTCGTTTCGGAAACGAGCAGAAGCAACCTTATCGGCAGCAACCTCAGGGAATAGCACCTTAACTGCCACCATCTGGCCCATCAGCTCGCGATTGCGACACGCGTACACCAGACCCATACTGCCCGAGCCAAGGCACTTCACGACCTCGTACTTACCGCCTATTACGGTGCCGGGTTGAAGACTTATGAGGTGCTCGTCAGTCATGATTACTGGTTACCTATGCTACCGTGGCGCTCTTACTCAGTAGGTGGCTTTATTAAACATACATAGAAGGAGCGCTCGCCAAAGGAGACGATATCTCCATGACTAAGCGTACCCTTCTCTCCGGAAAGAAATTCCTCCTCGTTCGATCCGGCATGACGAATCTTGGTGCCGTTCTCAGAGAGCTGGTCGAGCACTTGAATGGTGCCACCACTTCCAACCCGCATAATCGCATGCATTGGAGAGACCGAGGGATGAGCTACTACGAGACAGTTACCGCTGGCATCGAACTCACACGTTACCATCAGTCTCCCGGTTCTTAGCTCAACGTAATCCCCTTTTGGGTTGTTATCGTAGGAGAGCAAAAAGCCAACTAAGGTTGAATCTGAAGTCCACGCAATTGAGTCTCTTCTATCAACCTCCTCGATCTGTTCGGGCTCGGTTGGAACCACAAAGGTCTCCAAATACTCCTCCTGTGACATCGGCTTAAACTCGCGCGTCGGTCGCTGTCGTTGAGGCGCAGGCTGAGGCTGTTCTTCTTGCGAGTGCAATGGAGCCAACCGAGGCAGTGGCTTAGGACGCAAAATTCGAGCAGGCCCTGAACTATGATCCTGTGAGGCTTCTACCTCCGACTCAGCATGGTCCTGTTTGAGATAGACATAACCATCATTATCATCAGCAGCTGGACTCACTGACTGCTCAACAGCCCTGGAGGTTTCAGGGGTCGATTCACGCTCAGGCATCGAGGGGCGTAGTCGAGGAGCTGGTTCATACTTCAATCTTTCCTCCTCCTGATAAGGCGCGGGTTTAGGATTCGGGACTTCACGGCGCGTTTCAAGCGGTGGTGATACCTCGTAGTGCTCCTCACCTGCACTCTCAGCTGAAAGATCCGTTGAAGTCACAGATGATGCATCAAACTCAGGGCTCGTCCATCCTTCATCATCACCAGAAGATTCGTGCACAAAACCCCCAGAACGTTCGGGAGTAGGCCGTTGAAACTCACCGCCAAGCCGAGCACGAACCTGTCCGGTTAACTCAGAGGTCATCATCACCGTGCGATTGCGAGCTCGGGTGGTTGTATCGCCAACAACCGCACTCTCTGCTTTCGCTGCTCCCTGTCCTATCCTCTTTTCATCTTCCGTCATACGTCCCCATGCCCCTTAAAAAAAATGCTTTGCGAGAAACCCTGCTGTAGTTACCACTGCGACAAATCCGGCCACCACCAAAGAGAGAACCAGGTGCTTTCCTAGACCGCGCCCCACACTTTCAGCTCGTACTTTTGGCGGTTTTGCAACGACAGACCCTGGTGCGCGTTTAACGGCAGGCTTGCGAGTCTTTTGCGCCGCTGGGGGAGGCGCTACTCGTAGCTGACCGGCCAACGGAATGATAGAGACTGTGATATTGTCGTACCCTCCGCGGGCTTTAGCGAGCTCAACCAACTTGACACACGCCGACTGCGGCGAATGCGTGCACACGATCTGCGAGATCTCCATTTCAGCCACCAAACTGTAGAGACCGTCAGAGCAGAGGAGCACTCTATCATTCACATCTCCTGGCTTTGTGCCCCATACCCATAGCTTTCGAACGTCAACTTCAAGACCAGGTTCAGCACCGATGCAGCGGGTCAGGATATGTGCATCGGGATGCGCCAACGCTTCCTCTGGCCCAATCTCTCCACGCTCAACGAGTTGCTGCACGAGGGTATGATCAACCGTAAGCTGCTGAATTGCTCCATCTCGAATAAGATAAGCTCTAGAATCTCCGACATTGGCTACCGCAACCTCTGAGCCACTAAAGAGCAACGCAACAGCGGTGGTCCCCATAGATGCAAATGCTTGGTTTTGTCGCCGCAGAACTATCACGCGATTAGCTTCTATCAGTGCGTTACGCAGAGCCACCTCCGGAGGCATTGCTTGCTGCTTTGACAGGTCTCGCTTTACGGCATCTATTACCAACTGAGCCGCAAGCTCTCCGCCAGTCGCGCCCCCCATCCCGTCACACAGGATCCAGGCGACGCCCAGAGCACATTCAATGACAGCGTAGCGATCTTCATTGAGATCTCTTTCGCAACCCGTATCGGTTATGGCAGCTGGAATGGTGGCGTCTTCGTGCTCCGAATTCATCCCCTCTTGCCTCTGTTGTTCATCAACATGCATGTGCGACACACTCGACACGTCTCTGTCTACTTGGTGGTACAACTTCCCGACTACGCTAGGTAGACACCCCTCATAAAGTGCCTGAATGGAGAGTCGGCAGATGCATGGGCGTACTAAATACTCGTACCCTTTTGATTTAATGAAATGTGGGGGATAAAGCCTTAAAACGACCTTTGCGTGGTTAGACATCCGCGCTGCCTGCGGGAGATTAGCGGGCAAGCCTCGTTCAATAAGACTGATAAGTAGTTGTTTTAACTATACCAATCGCAGAAAAGCACTTACAAAGCACTATCCATCGCAATATCGACTTGCCTCCTACCCGGTAATAGCTAAAGCTCATAAGGTTGTTTGATTATGTGAGGTTTCTTGGCACAAACAAAGACCTATCCCTACCTTCTGTACGCCTTGGCTGCCCTATGCGTAGTTCTTCTAGCACCATATGCTGGCTGCCATATCCTGACTTCAAAGCCACATACGGAGAGCGAGATCCTTGTTGACGAGTCAGGGGGCGCAACTCAAGGCGGAACAACAAGCGACGACCCACGCTCAGCAGCCGAGGCAAATGAGCATGCCTCTACCTCTAGCTCCCCTGATAAAATCGACGACATCGAAAAGGCTCTTAATCTCGAATAAAAAGGATCGTTCATGGTTACTCTCAATCGTATCTATACTCGAACTGGTGACGACGGAACAACGGGTCTGGTAGGTGGATCACGAATCGCTAAAACCGCGCCGCGAGTGTGTGCTTACGGCGAAGTAGATGAATTAAACTGCCACATCGGCGTGTGTGCTACCACCTCATCACGACTCGCGATAACTGCAATCACAGAGAAGTTAACGCTCATTCAAAACGAGCTTTTTGATATTGGGTCTGAACTCGCTACCGCCCCCGGGCAATCGTGGCCTGGAGCGATCATAGCTCGCCCTGAGCAGTCAACCAGAATTGAGGAGTGGATAGATGAGCTTAACGCCGATCTGCCGCCCCTCACATCGTTCGTACTACCGGGTGGATGCGACCTCAATGCCCAACTTCATCTTGCTCGGGCCGTATGTCGACGAGCAGAACGTTCAGTGCTTTCTCTGCGGGAGGCAGAGGAGGTATCAGAGCACGTAGTTCGTTACCTCAATCGACTGAGCGACCTACTATTTGTGATGAGCCGTTTTGCCTCTAAAGCAATTGGTGTTAGCGAGTACCTGTGGGCTCCGGGTGCAGGGAAGCCGCGGGAACGAGGGTAGCGGAGATATTGTGAGTAAACACGAGCTCCCCTCCTAAAAAACCAGTCCATACCGTTAAGACCACAAGCGATGATAGGGCAGCGTAGTATAAAGCTATAAAGAGTTGACGTCCGTGCAGTGCTACCTTCGCTATCCAAAAGAGGGCACACACTACAACAGCGCTGATGAGCGCCATGCGCCCCCAGGCATGATGCGAGCCAAGCGCATCTTCCACCCCTGGAGATAGATCACTCAAAAAGCTACTAGCGTGATAGCCGCTTGCAAAAGCCGCTACCGCACTAAGAAAACACGCAATCACAACTGGCTTACGAGCCGCCTCAGCAGCCCCACGCCACGCGGGTAATAAGCGAGCGAACTCAAGTATACTAAGCAAGAGGCAGAACGCGAACGGCATTCCACTCAACGCGGGGTGAAGGTGTACCATAGTTGAGGTACGATACCGCTATGCAAGCCGTTTGAGAAGCACGAGGGTAACATCGTCCTTCAGCATACGCCCCTCTCGAAAGGTGTCAATCGCATCCACTACGTCTGTTACAAGCTGCGCTGCACCGGCATCCGGACCACTCCTGCGAAGCACCTCAACGAGGCGGTCGGTACCAAAGACCTGCATCGCTCGATTTTGGACCTCCGTAACCCCATCGGTCACAAGCAGCACCACATCCCCTAGCTCAAGATGCTCCCGCTGCACTTCATAGCTTGCCTGATCCACAAAACCGATCGGAAACCCCTCACCTGTTACCAGTTTGCACTCTCCCGAACGGCGCACGAGCAGTGCGGGCGGGTGACCAGCTCGACACCATTGAAGCTCACCACTCTCGGGAAAATATCGACACAAGCCCATCGTAACGAATGTAGCAGAGGGGAGCTGTGGGCCAAGGAGTGCAGTCGTTTTTTCCACCTGCTTCGCCACATCATGGTCGTGGGCAGCAACCGTAGCGAGCTTAGTCATACTACTGATAAAGGCTGCCGAGAGGCCATGTCCTGAAACGTCAGCGATACAAAGCGTAAGTGCGCCGTCTGCCTCCTGAGAAGCGAAATACCAATCGCCACCAACCTGCTCTAAAGGGTTGTACGAGGCCGCAAGATCAAAGCGGTCATCTCGAGGTAAAGTTTCTGGCAGTAGGCCTTGCTGAATAGCGCGAGCTTGTTCGAGCTCACGCCGAAACCGTTCATTATGATCCCGGAGAGCGAGATTGATTTCTGCCAAAGTCGCAGTGGATTCATCTGCACCGGCCAACTTACGTAACCGCAAGGTGGTCGCTATAGTGCCAACTAATCGACCGACTGAATACGGAGCTGCCACATCCTGAATTCCACCGAGCGTACTAAGAGAATCACCTTCTGAAGCATCTTCGTCTGATGAAACGGCGATCCGAATTATCGGAACCTCTCGAGTTTCCCTTTGCGACCTTAGAAAGGTGCACACTTCCGCCGCATCGGGAACGACACGGCCGTCTATCAAGATGATATCGCTCCCAGCGGCTACAACCTCAGCCAGGAACTCAGACGATGTTGGTTTAATCACGGAGTAGCCAAGCTTCTGCAGGAGCGCAGAGAGCTGTGCGTCATCAGAGCCGAGAAGGAAGATTGAGTTCATTTGTCTTAGGTATCGGCCATCTACCCGCAAGTCCTGAGGAAAACTAGGCAAAACCCCTTGCTTGCCCAGCGAACTGCGCTATCTTTCTGCCATGACAACAGATTCTACCACAACATCACCGCCTCAACAGCTAGATCCATTCCGTATAGCGGCCGGAATGCTTCGCGCAGACATCCTAATTCTGGTTCCCTTCTTAGCTCTTTTAAGTCTTACCACCATCGCCAGCACGTTGGTGCCCCTGGACAGGTTCTCTGCCGTACTTGCGCTGCTCATAGCTGACCGAGTACTCCAGCTTGTAGTCATATCGCTTATTGCGTTGCGATGGAGTGCGCGCTTTGAGAGCCATGGTCGATCGAACTACGCTCGAATCACCACGGCGCGACGGATTATTCTCTGGGGTTTTGGAATATGGTGCACCCTTTCGCTCCCTCGAGTACTAGCTGAGTTCGTTGGCAACAACGGGATCCAGGTGGCGCTTATAACCTCAGTGGGTGTAGGTATCTTTTGGAGTCTACGCTACTACTTCTTCTTCGCCATGACCGCGCTGCTCGGCAAGACGATAAAAAACAGCGCGCAGTCAGCGATTCTTATTACGCGGCGACAACCTCAAGCTGCGCTACGTTCCCTGCTTGGGCCGCTGGGAATTACAGCGCTGGCAACCGTTGCAGTGGTAGCACTACAACCTGACGGTCGCTCGCTTTGGATCAATGCATGCGCTGCCTCGGTAGAGGCTGTGTTTTGGCTCTTAAGCACCTACACAGCGCTCGCGTTCGCAGTTGTATTCATCGAAGAGTATGACTGGCGCACAGCGGGTTTAGTACCCTACCGCACCGATCGCTTAAAGACACTGGAAGCGCGGGGGAAATCGCAAATTGCGACACTGCTTAGCCCGGCTACAGGAATTAAGCTACTTGCACTATCCCTATTGGTGCTCTTTGCATCCCTCGCGCGGGAACAGCGAATGCCTCCAGCAGTCTCTATCCATGTAAAAAATGTAGAGCTCTACGATTACAAGGTGAAAGCAACTCTTGAGGTCTCAGACCCTACCTACCTCTTCCGGGGATTTAAGCCTGCAGGCTTTTCTGTACGAACAAAGAGCAATACCCCCGTAGCGGATGAACTGACGAAAGCTTCCCTATCCGCTGATAAAGATGAAGTTCTGCTCTTCATGCCAAACTCGGACGGCTCTCCCCGCGATCTCTTTGTGGAGTTCCGATCTACCAAGAGTCGAGAGAACCTTGGATCCATAGAGAATGCTTGGCTTTGGTATCAGCAGTTCCCGGTGGTAGCGCTTCCACTCACCGAACAACCAGAAGAAGGTGTTAAGGAACAGCCAAGCGCCACTCCCGCGCCCGCTCTACCCCAACCATAACAAAAAGTGTATCAGCCATCCCACCATACTGACCTGGCGCTAGCCTAAGCTCGTAGTAAGGCAGGTTTGAACGCGCGGGACCCCTACGAACGGTACCATCGAGTTTATATTCACTCGTCGTGTACATGGAGCGCCAATATTCCTTCTCGCCCACCCCAGACCGAACTAAAGGAGAGAGATCGTATGTACACGCAGTACTCATCGCTGAGAATCCACCAGCATCGTAGCGCACCGCTATCTTAAGCTCTGGAAATACCGTCAAAGGTGAATTCTGGAGGGTCTTAACTGACCCTAAGGTAAACAACCCCGGGGGACGCCGCTTTGTTCCGATATCGCATCCACTTAACAAAGAGAGCGCACTAACAACTATCAGCCATAGCACAAGGAAGCGGGGCAGGTCGGGGGCAAAACGCCGCAAGAGCCCTACTGAAGCCACGGAAGCTCTGTCTCTAGATTTTTGATTACATCCCGCAAACCGATACCGGATGGAGCGATAACAACCCCACCATCTACTTGACGCGCTATCTTTCCAAGAAACTCTTCTTGGTCGACATCAGCAGTACCTACCTTGATCGATTTCACACGGTCTGCACCTAAGAGGTCGAGGTCCTCTTCAAGAGTATCCTTCTCGTGGGTCAAGATAACCAGCCTGTGTCCATTTATACTAACAGCTGCCGGTTTCTTGCCGGTGTATGGTACGTAGAAGCTTTCCATTAGGGTAAGGTTAATCACCATCAAAGAAGTTTTCAACCAGAGAAATTTATTCGATTACCCTTTTCTGTCGCCTCGTTTTGTATACATGACCTGGAAGGGGCTGCCCAATCAGCGCCTCTGCAAACTCTGCCGCACCACACAATGTGTTGACATCTAGGCCAGTTACCACACCCAGCGAGTCACACAGATGAACCAGATCCTCTGTAGCCACATTACCTGCTGAGCCCGGGGTGAATGGACACCCTCCAAGACCACCAACTGACGTCTCAAAAACAGCCACTCCAGCCTCAAGGCCGGCGTAGGCATTGCATAAACCCAACCCCCACGTATCGTGAAGGTGCAAGGAAACCACAACACCCATAGAAGAGACCAACGCGACGAGCTCTCGCACGGCTCTAGGGTTCGCACGCCCAACCGTGTCAGCCAAGCACACCTCATGGACCGGCTGTCCTACCGCAGTAGCACGCTCCAAAAATCGTTCAATAAGAGCTGCCACCGTGCCACAAGGTATCGCGCCTTCAAACTCACACCCGAACGCTGTGGATACCATCAAACCCCACACCGATTTTCCAGCTGCTTGAAAGCAAGCGACCCACTCATCTATGGAACTGAGCGACTGCGCGATAGTTGTATTGTTGTTGGACCGCAAAAAGGATTCGCTCGGAGAAGTGTAGAGCCACCCTATATTTGAAAGCCGCTTAGTTGCTTCAGCACGAGCAAACCCCTTCGTGTTAAGATACAGGGCGGTGTACTCGATCCCAGCAACGTTGGGCAACGTTGCAATCAAGTGCTCAGCATCCGCCATCTGCGGTACCTTATCGCCGCGGACCATCGAAGTGACTTCAATATGCTTAAGGCCGCTCTGGGCTAGTTGCGAGATGAGCTCGACTTTTTTTTCTGTAGGATACACCGATGAAAGAGCTTGAAAACCCTCTCGCGGACCGACCTCACGAATCGTGACGTTCTGTGGAATAGCAGATTGGCTCATGACCCCCTTGTGCTCCGCCTTTCACAGATGGCTGCTCGCCACCATACAAAACCTGATAACGCCATAGCAACCGTCGTAATCTGGAGCGCGTACGCCATCGCATTATCGACCACGCCATGATGTATGAGCTTATCCGCCATACCTCCAATCACAACCGGAGCCAGCGCTGCTCCAAAGAGCTGTATAAGAAATATTGTAACTCCCTGTGTCAGCGCCTCCAAGCCTTTTGGAGCGCAGGAGACCAGGACGGTGTTGAGAGGTGCAACACCAGCAAAGAGTGCTAACTGCGCCACAAAACACATTGCAAAGAATGCCATTGGGGTCGAACCACAGAAGGCGAGTCCAAGAAAGGGCGTCCCCACAAGGGTAGTGGCCGCCACAAACAGCAACAAACCGTAGGCGGGGGTCTGGGCTCGTGCAGCTAAACGCGACGCCAAAGCGCCGCCACCCAGCGCACCAACAAACCCCGTCAACGCTAGAATTGCTCCGAAATAGGTCGGGGCGCTCGCTCCATCGAGGCCCAACGATGAGACGTGTCTTACAACAAACATCGCCACCCCGTTGAGAGCGAATGTGTTAAACACATAACCAAGTATCGTGAGTAACAGCACTCGCGAACGAAAAATTTCAGCGACACCCGAGAAAAAACGAGTGTCAGCTACGCCATGGGTATACAACGGAGGCTCCCGCTGCTCTGGCGCTATGAAATAGAACCCCGCCGCCAACAATATCCCCGGTACACACGCCAAAAAAAAGAGCATCTGCCAACCAAACCGGCTCGCGATTTCACCGCCTGCTACGTAGCCAAGAGCTGAACCAACCGGAATAGCAACGTAAAAAAGCGAGAGTGCTGTGTTCAATTTAATAGTGTCAGGTATTCTCCCTTTGAGGTACGCGGGCGCGATAGCCCCAAAGCTTGCTTCTCCAATGCCGACCAAAGCCCTAGCACAAAAGAATGAGAGAAATCCGGTGGCAAGTCCGGTGAGCGCTGTGCAGAGGCTCCATGCTACAAGCCCAACAAGCATCAGGAGCCTTCGATCGACCCGCGCACCGAGGAAACCAAATAGGGGCGAAAATATGCAGTATCCAACAACAAAAGCTGCACCCAACGAACCCGACTGCTGATTCGTGAGCGCAAGATCTACCTTTAACAGGGGCTCTACCGCCTGAACGATATACCGATCAAAAAAGTTTAGGATATTTACTAGGGAGAGAAAGAGTATGAGTTTATAAGGCATACTCTCTGGCTCAGGGCTCCTAACCTTCACTCACATTACTAAGAAACTTGCGTTGAGAAGGAAGTCTCTTCTGTACAGCCTCAGAGAGTTTATCAACATCCCCGCGCTCCTCATCAGTGCGAGCTAAGGTGCGCAGTGCTAACACAGCCTGCGCGGCAGCAACGGTTCCCCGCTCTGCAAGCGCAACCAACGCTTGCTGCGCTACAGGCCTGTGAGCGTCAGAGTCAGCCAACGATTTTGCCAAAGCAAGACTCGCTAGCTCTGCCACCAAACGCTCCGCTGAAGCCTGCGGATACTGCTCCCAGGATCCAGCAGTAAGGGCATCTTTAGCTCTATCCAGTTCACCGGTACGGGCTGCGATCAAACCACGATACAAACGCACGATGTCAGGGAATGAGCCAGAGGTCTCAAGCGCAGTAAGTTTAAGGGTCGCTTTCTCTTTAATCTGATTAACGTCACCTTCAAGCCCTTTTATCTTTTCCGCTTGATCAGCTGCCGGCGAACTCTCGGCCTTTAGGGATGCCAGCTCATCAAGCTTCACGCCGAGCGCTTCATACTCTTTTTGAATCGCCCGTACCTCCTGCGTAATCTGAGCTTTTCTATTTTGTTGCGTTACGGTGAAACGGTTTACCGCTACCATACCAAGCGCCAACGCAATCAGAGAGAAGAGAATGGTCTTTCCGTGCTTTACGACAAACCTTGCGAATGGGTCATTTTGCGCAGCAGCAGCTATAGCGGGGTCTTCAAAGATATTCCGGCTCGCCTTCGCAGGTTGCTCTGCCGGCACGTTCTTGGATTCAGGAATCACCACGTTAGTCACAATCTAAAGGCTCCAACTTATCAGACCCCACCTTCCTAACAGAGCCCGGCAAGATTGTACAGGTATGAGTGCGGCACAGTGCATACCGTTCAAGGTGCCTAGAGAACCCTTACATCTTGTATTTGAAATCTTCAGCATCAAGTTGATCAAGGATCTCCTGCCACTTATCCTTATCGATACCCTTAAAGTCTTGGGAAGAGTCCTCTGTTTGAGCCTGCTCCTCGCCGCCCTCTTCCTCGCCGGGACTGGCTTGTGCTGCCTCCGGAGAGGCCGCTCCAGGCACTGACGGCGGTGGGTTACCAGCAAAGGCTATTTTTGCCTGGTTGAGAACCTGATGAGTCACATAAATCGGAGCGTGCGCTCTAAGAGCCATCGCGATTGCATCACTCGGCCGTGAATCGAGTAGGAAGACTCTATCTCCCTGCCCGAGAACGAGCTCCGAATAGTAAGTAGAATCCTTCAACTCCGTTATTACCACCCGTTGCACCGTCACTCCGAGCTCCAGGAGAAGGTCGTAAAAGAGGTCATGCGTTAACGGACGCGGCATTGCGACCTGCTTTATAGCGCTAGCAATCGAGGTTGCCTCAGCTATACCGATCCAGATCGGAAGAGTGATATCGCCGGTGGCATCCTTTAATACAACTATAGGCGCCTGGGTACTCGGATCGAGAACCAAACCTCCTACAAACATCTCAACTGCCGTCTCATTTCCCATAGCAACCTTGCCTAACCGAATATGCGCTTCCTCATGCTATCATGCCGCAAATTGGTACGTCTATGCTGAGAAAAAGGCCGGTATTATCCTGCCAAAGCCCCAAAAAGGGTATATCGCTTATGGCCAAGCACTTTCGCACGCACCAGGCTGCCCAAGGCGATACCAGGCTGATCAAGCGGTTCTGTAAAATTGAAGATAAAGTTCTGCGAGATTCGCCCCTGAAAACACGTTTCGTCGTGTCGGTTTCGACCATCAACGAGCACTTCAACCTCACGCCCTACCCACCCCGCAAGGCGTTTAGCCATGATCTGCTCTTGGTGCTTTAACAACACCTGAAGACGTTCAAGTTTTTCCTCCTGCGTGAGAAACTCCTGCATTGACGCGGCTGCTGTTCCGGGGCGGGCTGAAAATGCATACGAGTAGCTCTGATCGAACTGAACCAAATCCATCATCTCAAGGGTCTGCTGAAAATCCTCCTCCGTTTCTCCTGGAAAGCCAACGATTATATCTGTTGTAACGGCTATATCTGGCACACGAGATTTAAGCGCCTGGATGATATTGAGATACTTAGAGCGACGGTAGTTTCTATTCATCAGGCTCAGAATCCGGTCACTACCTGACTGAAGCGGCATATGGACATGCTGCGCCATCTTCGGACACGTCGATACGAATTCGATAAAATCCTTGCGAATCTCTTGCGGATGCGGACTAGTAAACCGAATACGCTCTACGCCAGAAATTGCTGCTATGCGCTCTAAGAGCTTCACAAATGAAACTCGCGGGGTGAGATCAAGACCGTAGGAATTCACCGTTTGCCCAAGAAGGACGATCTCTTTACTTCCACGGTGAACCGCTATCTTCACCTCAGTTTCGATCTCACTCATAGCACGCGAAACCTCTGGCCCACGAGTTGTAGGAACGATGCAATAGGTGCAGTTCTTGTTGCAGCCGCGACTAATGGAGATAAAAGCAGTGACGTGCTGTTTCTGCCCATTACGACCTGGATCAATATCGGCAAACCCAAGCGGTAGCTCCTCCCACTCCTCTCGGTAATTCACAGCTATCTGCGGAGGAGCGCCTTTTTTGCGAAGTTGTATCAGCGAGGGGACGAGCGATAGGTTGTGGGTGCCGAAGACGAAATCAACAATCGCTCCGCGCTTTACTATTTTTTCTCCTTCCTGTTGAGCAACACAACCGCACACTCCTACGAGCATCTCGGGCTTGTTCTGTTTGATCTCTTTAATCTCCCCCAAAACACTGTAAAGCTTCTGCTCAGGCTTATCGCGAACACTGCATGTATTAATCAGAACCAGATCAGCCTTCTCGGGAGCATCTACCGCGACATAATCCTGCTCCAGGATCTTATAAAGCTTTTGGGTATCGTACTCATTCATCTGACAACCGTACGTACGGATGTAGACACCCTTTTTATCTTCCCGGCAGGGATCTAATTGCTCGCCTATGTTCTGGGACATTATACTTCTCTCTTCGATCCCTTAGAGCGCCTCCTCACGTGGCGCTGACTCTGTTCGAGCAAACCGCTATTCGGTTCTCACAGAGACTATTCGGATGACAGGCCGGGGAGCCATCTGCAAAGCCGGCGTGACGCTCGTCTCGAGCGCCATCCTAAACGGCTTAGTCCCCCCAGATGCCAACTTCATATTCTGGATCTCAACTCTGCGCTCATTCTCAAGAATTTGATCTTGCAAATCAAGTTTATCTGCGTCCGAAAATCCAGCTAGGAGGGATACCCCTGAAATAGTGGCCCTACCTGCATTAAAAAACTCCCCTGTTATCGTGAACTTGACCCTACATTCATCTGGTGAGGCGCAACTTGGATCGGGCAGTCTATGAACCTCCAATCCGCGCAAAACAAGCCCCTGACCGGTGGGCGGAGCTGTCGCGATCGGCTGACTACTAGCGGGAGCAGTCGTTGTCGACAAGGAGCCCCTGGCCTCTGCGCCCCACAACACCTCGAGCTGATAATTCGATAATCCCGGAGACGCCAGCGCCACCGTAAAATCAGCAGGTCGATCTGGCTCCAACACCTTGAGGTCAGGAAGAAGCTCGCTCAAGGTATTACGGAGAGTTCGCTGGCTGCCGTTATCATCGAGCGCTGTTAATCTAAGCACTACCTCTTCAGCCGACCATCTCTCCTTTGAACTTACTCGCCCCTTAATAACCAATCTTTGGCCGTCGTTCGACTCATCAACAATATCAAGAACAAAAGGAGTAACTTCGGGCCGGGCACCGCTAGCACTATCAAGCGGCTCATCCCCGATCGGCACAGCGACAACCGTGGGCGAGCATCCGACCAACGCAACCAGTACAAGACAAACAAGAAATCCGTATATGGCAAGCGCTGTCCGATTCACTGTTATCATGACCTACTGCTTGAGAGACTCCGAATCAACCACTCGGCTCTGCAAGCGCCATCCTGCGCCGGCCGAAAACTCCCAGTGCTGCTCTTCGATCCTCGTTTTAACAACGTAAAACGGAACAGTATAATACCTCACCTTCAGCAACGCTTTGGCGCTAAAGGCTCCCTCTCCCCAATGGATATCATCAACTTTTGCGTCGACGACTTTGTCACCATCACCAAGCGCTCGCAACTGAGAAGCTATCTCTTCACGAGCCTCATCCGACACAACGCTTAGCGCCTGGGTCTTATTACCCCACTGCAGACCATCTGAAAACTTCCTAAGCTCCTCTGCAAGCAGCGCCTGCCGATCTCCTTCAGTTGCGCCAGCCTCTTTAAATGCCTGAATAAAGGGAACCAACACACAACCGGGCATGGTCGTTACGACAAGTGCACACATCATTACCAGGAGGCCTATCCTAACTCTCTTTGTCATAATGGATATGTGACCTATTTACTATGAATTTCTTCGTCTGAAGAATCAGCCGCAAATCCAAGAAGTTTTTTAAGAAGCCCCTTCATCCTCTGCTTATCTGTCGAAGGTAAAACGCTACCTGCAGTTCGTTGAGGCAGTGATTGTGGATGGAGATAACGCCCCTCACCTTTTTGAAGGAGCGCGTCGCCGCGAAGCGTTCGCACGAGCTCCTGCGCATGGGTCTTCTGCTCATCAGAGTGTCTCCCTAGAGTGCGTCGCATATCGCGAGCAGCAACTAACACGACCGCCCCAGCAAATCCTACAATCATCAAAAACGTCAGCGCGCTGCGGATTAAAGCCATATACTTTCTGAGCCCTCTACTTACCCGGTTTTACCCCAGCGGCCTGATTCTGGAAAGGACGAGTTTAATACGCGTTGCGGTTTTTAAACCCATTGACCAGCGTTAAGCACAGTATCTTCAGGTCGAGCAACAGCGACCAATTTTCGATATAATAGAGGTCGTACTCGATGCGCTTATCAATCGAGGTATCCCCCCGCCAGCCGTGAACCTGTGCCCATCCCGTAATACCAGCTGGCACCTTATGGCGGAGCATGTAACGCGGTACTCGACGCCTAAACTCCTCGATAAACACCGGTCGCTCCGGCCGTGGACCCACGATAGACATGTCACCCCTTAAAACGTTCAAGAGTTGAGGGAGCTCGTCTAGGCTAGTACCTCGAAGAAACCGTCCGAATGGCGTGACGCGGTCATCACCGGGCTTAGTCCAGCCAGGCCCCTGAGCCTCCGCATCTGTATACATCGTACGAAACTTGACGATTGAGAACTTTGACCCGTCGAAGCTAACTCGCTCTTGCTTGAACAGGACTGGCCCCCGAGACGTCAGCTTAACAATGGCGGCGATCAGCGCCATAAGCGGCAAGAAGAGAACGAGCAGCACTGCAGCCAAAATGAGATCAACAACACGCTTAGTAATTAAATTAATTCCGTCTAACGGACACTCTTGGAGCGAGATAACTGGGAGACCCTCAAACTCCTCAATCGCCCCTCCAATACTGGTAAACTGATACAGGTCAGGAATGATCTTGATATCAACCAAGGAATCCTTGAGTTGAGCCATAAGATCCGGCAACAGTTGGTGGTCCTCAAGAGGAAGCGCTACAATGATCTGATCAATATCTGTGCGATTGATAAATTTTCCTAGCTCTGAAAAACGGCCGACAATAGGAACGCCTCCGGGCCCCCACCCGCGCTCGCCATCTCTGGACAAACACCCGACAAGTTGAATACCAAGCTCTTGATGCAACCTCACGCGACTTACGATATCCGATGCGACTCTTCCGGTTCCCACTATCAACATATAGCGCAAATTGTACCCTTTGCGCCGGAGCTCGCGCAGTAGAAACCGCAGGAAAGAGCGTTGACTTACCGTAAGAATGGTCGACAGCGCCCAGAAATAAACGAACACCAGACGTGAGAACTGCACGCTCTTCTCGCGGAAGAGGTAGGTGATAGAGATAAGAACTACTATAGAGAGCGCATTCGAGTTTACAAGCATCCAGAACTCTCGCCCACGCCGCGCTCCGCGCATTGGTCGATACAGACCCATGCGCCGGAACACGAAGGCCCAGATGATCCAGATAAACACCAACATCGAGACGTAGTGAATAAATTCGGGAACGCCCTTTTCTACCGGGACGAAATCGGTCATGAAGCGTAGCCAATAGGAGATTATCCACGCTACGGTAACCATGACTAGATCAGCCACGGTAAAGAGGTATTCAAACAATTGACGCTTCTGCTTCAGCATAGTCCCGTCTTTCTCTCAGTATGCACGTCTAAGCTCGATTGAGCTACGTCCCCAGCTAACTCTGCGCTTAGCCCGCCGTTGATGCCGACGTGACGAGCAAATGATGCCCACGCGCCGAAGAACGTTCGATAGCTAAAACAAGCAGCACGATTTTTAGCCACCATCGGGTCGAAAGCACTTTCGACCTCACAGAAGTACTTAACGGCTTGAGCAAGAGCAGCAGGGTCCCCACAGGCGCTCTTAGGTATGAATACACCGCTTGCGCGCTGAGGTACAAGCGACTTCCCACTCCACGGTCGATATCCGAGCACAGATTCGCCTACTCCGCCTGCATCAATCCCTATCACCGGCCGCCCTGAGGAAAGACATTCAACTGGAACGATACCGAAGTCCTCAATGCCTGGGAAAATAAGCGCTCGACACCGGCGATAACACTCCCACAACACCGCATCCTCCACCCTGCCGAGAAACCGAATGGTAGGGCCTGCCAACTGACGCAATCGCTCCAGCTCTGGTCCACCACCAACCACCCACAGCGGCAGTTGAAGCTCATTAAAAGCACGTATAGCAACATCGATACGCTTATACGGCACGAGAGCTCCTGCGCAGAGAAAGAAGGGCTCGTTCACATCAGCAAACAGGGATTGCTGCGTAACATTCAATGACAGATCAAGATCCGTGCGCATTCTAACGGGCGGTGGAATTACAACCGACTCTCGTCCGTAGAATTTACGTATGCGCGCCGAAACAAAACTACTGATTGCAACAAAGTGGGTAACGCGGGACGAACCCCTTGCATCCCACCACCGCAAAACCTGAAGAATTGGCTGCGCAGCATAAAAAGCGATGCCGCGAAAATACGAGCGCGCCTGATCCCAAATATATCGCATCGGAGTGAAGCAATAGCATATGTGAGGCACTCCCTTAGGAACGGTGACATTTTTTGCCGCCGCATGACTAAGCGAGATAACGAGGTCATATCCCTCCAAACGAAGCGAAGATACTGCTGCTGGATACAACCAGAGGAACGCCCGATACACCCTAGCAATGCCCGGTATAGAACGCAAAAACGACACCTGCTTTACCCGCGCATCGATCTCAGGAGTAGTTGAGCCAGGAACGTGAACCAACGTGAAGATATCAGCCTGGGGATAGATCTGAAGAAAAGCCTCTAGGCACCGCTCGCCACCGCGCAAGCCGGTCAACCAGTCGTGTACGATGGCAACTTTGGTCATCCAATTACCTCCGTATGCATCGCACCCTGGTAAACGCTGAGCAGCTGCTGGGCTATCGCTTTACACGAATACCGTTCGAGAACCTGCGCATCACATACACGCGGGCTCTGCGCACTTTTCTTGAAGCCTGTAGCGATTGCTCTCGCCAGCGCATCAACTGAAAAATCAGAGGCAACGGTGTCTCGATGAGACACCAGCTCCCGAATCGCCGGCACGGGCCGGCACACAACTGGAGTACCAACAGCCTGAGCCTCAAGAGCCGGAAGGCAAAATCCCTCCGCATGGGAGGGGACAACGAGAAGCGATGCATTTCGGTAAAGACGCCCAAGCAGCTCAGCCGGAACAGGCCCAGCAACTTCGACACCCTCTACAACAGCGTCGGAATCCACGCATGCATTCGAGCCGAACCCCGCTATCACTAATCGCGGAGGTGTTGCCACCACGCTCTGCCACTCACCCTGTGTCCTAAACTGGTGATAGGCCCGCAAAAGGTCCTGCATCCCCTTGTGGGGCTTCGGGGTTGAAATAACGGCCAGGAGATATGAATCGGTCAACGGATTACGGGGTGCTATCTGAGCAGCCGACCTCACTGCAAATCGAGCAACTGCATTCGGAATGAAGGTAATCTTGTTCTCAGCAATACCGAAAGTTTCAATGACCTGCCGGCGAGTAGCTTCGCTTACTGCAACTATAGCTTGCGCTCTGCGAAGTGCCGAAGAGATCAAGAGTCTCGCCACTGTCGGATAGTAGAACTTCTGTGGATGCGTGATGTGAATAAGATCGTGGATAGTAACTATTGCGGGGATAGGAAGTCGATACGGCAGCATGTAGTGCGGCGTATGAAATAGGTCAAAACGACTAAGCCCCAAGCGCTTGGGAAGAAAAAACAATTCATCAGCAGAATAGGGTCGCGAATCATCGAAAATCCACGATATTCCTTGAGTGCTGGTCAGGTCGGAAACCACCCCTGGCTTAGCAACAACAGTAAGCTCAACTCCTTGAACCTCAAGCAGCCCAGCTACTACATTCTCTATGTATACACCTATGCCGCCATCACCGATCTTGCGACCATCGATAAGAACTTTCGGCGAGCGTCCGGTCACGCCCCTCGGTGGCACTACTTGATAGCTTGAAGCTTCCACGGCGCTCCACTATCGGGTTCGAGCCCGGTAAAGATGCGTCGCACTACATATGTCTTCTTGTTCTGCGACTCATAGTACGTACGCGCGAGCACTTCAGCGAGCAAACCAAAAACGAGAAATTGAAGACCAATGATAACCATCATAACTCCCAGTGAGAGCAGCGGACGATTCCCCATAGGGACACTATGAAACATGCGTTGATACGTAAGCACGGCGAGCACTAGAGCCCCAACAACCGACGACGCAGCACCAACAACCCCAAAGAGGTGGATTGGGCGCTTTGAATAGCCGAGCAAAAATTTCACTGTTATGAGATCCAGAACTACCCGAATGGTTCTCGAGATTCCGTACTTCGATTTACCAAACTTACGCTCACGGTGATTGACTGGTATCTCTACGATGCGGGCACCCATTTCATTTGCCAAAGCTGGTATAAACCGATGCATCTCGCCGTATAGGCGCAAGCCACGCGCGACCTCGCCCGTCATAGCCTTAAGGGTGCAGCCGTAGTCGTGCAGAGACACGTTGGTGCAGTACGAAATCAATCGGTTTGCGATCATGCTTGGGAGTCGGCGGCTTAGGAACTTGTCCTGCCGGTGCTTTCGCCAGCCGGCGACAAGATCATACCCCTCGTCGAGCTTGGCAACCATAGCCGGTATCTCCTTCGGATCGTTTTGGAGATCTCCATCGAGAGCAATCACGATATCATACCGCGAGTTATCGAAACCCGCCGACATTGCAGCTGTCTGCCCGAAATTCCGTCGGAGCTGTATCAATCTAAGATGAGGGTCATTGCCTGCAGCCTCAAGGAGGCGATTGACCGTAGCATCGCGAGACCCATCATCTACGTAGACGATCTCGTAGGGCATGTTCATAGATTGCAGAACACCTGAAACCTCGCGAAACCCTTCGCCGACGTTCTCTTCTTCATTGTAGACTGGAATTACGACTGATATGCCTCGCATACCCCCCTCAAAAAACAGATTGGTCACTCGTCGACAGTAACTCTACCACAAGCGGGTAGCTAAACGAAGGGCAGCACCTGCCCCAGTACAGGGCCCCCACCCCCCGGCCTCCCAAATCCTCCAACGCACCTCAGTCATACTTTAACTTACTTAAACCTCAGCGCCTTAACACCCTGGTACCATTCAACAACCCCTCCACTTTCAGCCTGAAACCTTTCAACCTAAAACCTTCTCCTTCTGCAGGCTACTCACACCTTCCTCATCGCACGCAACTCTTCTTTCCAATTTGCGATTTAAGAAAGCTATAGGACATGCCCCCTGCAACCCCCCAAGGTTCCCGGAGCATTCTGAGCTTTTGAGAGTGGTCCAGAGGGCAAGACCTGCGTGGCTAACGGGTCATTCCGTTCTGAGATTAGCCGCCCTCACCTGCCTTCTTATTTTGATTTGCGGATTTGGATTATGGGATACAGACCTCGCTACTTCGTTTCAAACAAACTCTATGCTCTCTGTTTCCGTACAATAGAGGGGCTACCGTTTGTGGCCACCAGTTATATGAAACTTCTCCTTCTTGGGATCATGGCCCGCGCCCAGCGAGACCAAAAAGTGGTCCTCTGCCACTTCATATGGATGGGTAACCACGCTCATATCCTGGCTATCTTCAAAGACTCAGACCAAGCCAAAAATTTCTACGCCGAGGTTCAAAAGAAAATCACTGACTCTCTTAAATCCCTACTAGGTCTTCCTCACCTACGACTTTGGGAGCGGAGACCGGTTGTGGCACAAGTTTTAGACCTTCCGGCAGCTATCCAGCAAACTGCGTACCTATACGCAAACCCCTCTAGAGCTGACCTCGTTGACTCAATCTCCCAGTATCCAGGGTGTTCTTCTTGGGATGTCTTCCAAGCACTTACCAGGACCCCAGAAAAGAATACCCTAACCACATCATCAACTATCAAAACTCTCTGGATACCCTTCTCAAAGATACCGCTTCTCCCAGCTCTCTCTCTAAAAAAACACGCAGATATGGATTTTACGGCCCAACTGGCCCCCCTGGGAAGACCACACAACCTCGAGCTCCATCCAAACGCTTGGATGCAGTGCTTTGGCATCTCCTACCCAAATGAAATAGCCACCACCAACCAGAAGATACTGAGCCTAATCGAGGAAATGGAGGAAGATGCTCGGAAAAAGAGATTGCTGAACAATAAGTCAGTCCTTGGTGAGCGAGTGCTCAGGGTGCAAAACATCCTACGCCAACACACACCAACCGGTAGGCGCACAAGACGGAGAGTCTTTGTTATCTGCTCTGACAAAGCTCAACGCATCGCTTATATAGCTAAAATACAGCAGCTATGCTGCATGGCGCGCATCTGTTATCACGACGCGCTAAAAGGAGTAAACCGATTATGGCCTCCGGGAATGTTTAGGCCACCCCTGCGCGCACTCGCATCGGCGCTCAAATAAATCAGGGACCGAATTTGTGACAGATTGCTAAGAATGCCCAACGAGGCGAAAAAGAGACAAAAAAGAAGAGAGCCCCGCACCTCTCAATAAGATCGCATGCGCTCAGGCGACTGAAATCATGCATAGGCATCCCCTGGCGCTGCTGAAAAGCGCCCCAAAGCTCGACGGGAGCGCACAATAAAGCAGACGAACACAGCCACCCACCAACTAGAAACGGCCCTAACCTGCCAACCTATCTATCGACCATAGCACACCCAACACTGGTGCATTGGAGCACCAAACAACACCACACCAACACCAAACACCAAACACCAACACCAAAGCACCAAAAAAAACACTGGTGCATCGGAGCAATTAATTAAGAGCAGCGAAGCGGCGGGTTTACGGGCATGCCAACTCCATACACGCACGAAATTTCTTCCGGCTCGCCCGCAGCGAGAACTCCCTTTCAGCCACCTCATGCAGATTCTCAAACCGCTTCAACTCAGACGGATCGGCCAGAATACGGTTGACCGCGTTTCGAAAATTACTTTCATCCTTCACCACATAACCTATACCGTGCTCCTCAACAAATTGCGCCATGATACCGGTGTGGTTGCACATGGACGGAATATTCATCGATGTGTATTCGAACAGACAAACCGGTATCGATTCATCGACACCGGCTTTTCTGAAAATGAAGCCGAGATCCATCTGAGCCAAGAGACTAGGAAGCTCCTCGTGGGCAACTGCCCCGTGAAAAACCACAGATATTCCATCCAGCTGCTCAGCAACCTTCTCGCGATTCCGGCCATTTCCAATAAGGTGAATCTCTACATTCTCCGCACCTTTGAAAGCAGTTAGCCATTCAAAGAGGTCCTTCTCCGCAAAGTTTCCCAGATATACGAGCCTTAGCGGACGCTGGCCATCGAACCATTTCTTGCCGGAAGGAACAAAAAGCTCTGTGTCAACGCCATTTGGCACAACAACTACATGAGGGTGCGATAGGGAACGTTTAATCCCTGCATTTGCCACGGTTATAACAGTAGCCGAACGAATGGCACGGGCCTGAAGAAAACTGTTTGCTCGCAAGATCAGAGAACCTAGCATCCTTGCCAGAGGCTTGGGTAAGAAGTGGGCAAGGTAGGCGCCATAATCAAGAAACGCGAGAGAATCGCGAAAGTCCAGCACCAAGACAGGGGACAACCGACTAAGAGCTGGCGCGAAAATCAACATCTCGTATTTAGGCACCGATAGCACAACAACATTCGGCTTGAATTTTCTGGCCAGTTGCTTAGCCCGCTTGCCCAGACGCACCAGGAAACCAAGAAAAGAAACCGGTTTGCTCTCTGGCGGTCTATTTATCAGGGTGTACCCCTCTGGGGCTGGGCCATCTGCCAATAAGCCGCCCACGGCAGCTCTATCCCAATCAGAAAGAGCTTCGAGCAGATTCTGAATTCGAACCTGAGGAGCACCCCGAACGGGAAAGAGTTCATCAAGAACGAAGAGAATTTTCTTGGTCATGAGTAACCCTGCACTTTCTCGCAGATCTTAGGCAATGTTTCAGGCTTCTTCATGGAGTACAATCGTATAGGGTGAGAAAGTGTGCGAACTTTGGTTGGTGCCTCGGCTTTGCCGCTAATTTTTCTCATGATGGCAGATATACGAAAAATCTTATTAAACCCCTCTCTGGACTTCCAGGCATCGCCGGAACTTAATAGATGAACCGTGTAGCCCTTTGAGCTAAAATAGCCAATCAGATCTCTTAACTTCTGAGGGTCCGCGAAGTCTCTCTCTGTTATTGCGAATGTGGGCTTGTCGAAAGAGAACCTGAGTGCAGTAACAACCGGAACCTCTGGAAAATCTTTTTTATCGATCAACAACAAACTACGCCCAGGAGTCGCTTGATCGATACAGGACATCGCTTCAAAAAACTGTTGCCCCTCTCTTAATTTCAGACGGGCCGCTAAGGGTTGATAACCAAGTGCGAAAATGCACATACAGAATAGAAGAATGGCGCTCTTTCTATATCGATACATTCGACTTGTCAGCACATAGATCGCTACCGACGCACACACAATCGCGAGAGGCAGCAATTCGCTCACTAGGTACCTTCCGAAATAGTATAGGTACGGCGTTGTTAGCTGTTTGCACGTGAGCGCCGCCAAGAAGCCCAGAGAGCAGATAGCTACCGGCCCTATCACCGATCTCAGTGCGGCAAGCCTTCCGACGTAAACCAAACCTATCAAGAAACTCACCAAACCCAGCGGTGAAAGCATCAAAGCGAGACTGTAGATGGTGAGAAATTTAAGCGACTCGGTACCAAGACCTGCGATATGCCACCGCAAGCCAAGCCAACGATTCGCCGCATAGTAATCTGTAAAACCCAGAAGATACCCACGCCAAATTATTACCCCAAGAACGAGGAGAACAAGCGCCCCAACTACGTAGGTGCGATAGCGAAGAATGTATTTACATAGAGGCTTCCAGCGGTCTCGATATCTCAACACCAGCCAACATCCAACCAACCATGCCACACCTAGCACTACAAAGAGCAGAGAGGTGTGCTGAAGCCACGTCGGGGCAATTCCAAGTTTACCGCGATAAATATCACTTGAATAAGGGCGAGAAAACGTAAGCCCCCACATCACACTTAAACCGTACGTTCCAAGAACCCCTAAACCTGACCAAACTGCTCGCACATCCCTTCGCTTTAGAACTATCCAGGCGAGTGAACCAAGAATCAACGGGGCCGTGAGAAATCCAGTTATACGAGTAAAGAAAAGAGCGGCAAGGGGAAGAATCGCGGAGATTTGCCAGCGATAGACCAGCATCGAAACCGCGGAGAGAAAGAAAAAACCTGCAACCGCTTCAGAAACTGGGGAAGTTCCGATGTAAGAATGCGCGGCATTCGTCGCCAGTAAAAAAGCTGCGGCCAATCCCGCCAATGGAGACAAGGATACCCTCAACGTAATAAGGTAGGCAGCTATAAGCGTCAACGATGACAGCAGAGCCAAAGTGAGCCCCTTCCACTCCTGCCCAAATACCCACTGACCGATAGCTAACCACACCGTGTTCACATGGTAGAATTGCGACACCCATTCGTTCTTGTTGAGGTCCTTGAGATAGACCCCTGGAAGCATGTGACCAAACCAGTGTCCCTCACCACTTTGAACTACTCGACGCAGCGACTTAGCAACATAATACTCACGCAAATCACTGCGCCCTTCAAATTCGTCAAGAAGCTTATCTTTGATTATCCAAGACCCATGCTCAGCGAAGTAGCTAGAGACGTTTGTGTATACCCCGGGATCTTGCCCACCATAAACTACCATCGCGACATTACTTCGCAGAAGAAAGGCGATTATCACCAAGCCAACCAATCCCCACTCAGATCGACTAAACCCTCGCACAGCTGAACAACGACGAAAAAAGATCACGGAAAGCGCAAACGCTACCAAGGCAGCCAACAGAACTGCCAGAGGCGTAAAGGCACTAACGCTCAAAAGCGCTATTGCAGAGAGCGACAGTAGCGAAAAGAAAATAACGAGCGCAAAAAACCACGCCTCAAGGGCTGACATGCGATGATGGGGCTCGGCTGAAATCATTAAATCTCGGGCAAAAGGAATTGCTTGGCTCCCCAAAGTCTATCAAAGAGGGGATGATTTGCAACACCCTCCGCCATGAAGAACATCAGCAACCGTTCTCTTTCCGGAAAATCTTTTGGTAGTAGTAGCGCTCCTGAAAAATGATAGTTGAGGACGGTGCGCTTTGCTAACTTTGATGAGTTAAAATTACTATTGAATCCCGGTGAGATACTACCTACCCTACACAGGAACTCTATGCTCGACACAATCGAATTTTTAAAGACCGTTAAACTCTTCTCTCTCCTAGACGAGAAAGAAATGAATGCGCTTGCTGCTTCATTTAAAACAACCTCGTACGAGACTGGACAGGCTGTATTCTCTGAAGGAGACGCAGGAGACTCCCTCTACGTCGTACTATCGGGAAAACTTGAGCTATCCACCCGCGACTATACCGGCGACAAAATACTACTTGCCGAGGTTGGCCCCACCGAGCTGTTCGGCGAAACCTCGCTCTTCGACCTCGGCCCACGATCAGCAACCGCAGTGGCTCTTGAGAAGGCAACGCTACTAGAGCTACATCGAGATGATCTTGTAAGCTTTCTTAAATCAAATCCCTCCGCAGCACTCGATCTACTAGCAATAATGGCGCGTCGCTTGCGAGAGACGGATCAACTGCTTCAAGGGCGAGTGTCGCGAAATTTAAACGAGGAGCTTGAGCACCACATCTCACCAATCCAGCGCCTTGCCACCTGGATAGCCGATTTTAGCGGCAGCATGGCATTTCTGCTCTTAAACGCCGGCATCTTCGTCGGATGGATAGTGTACAATCTTGAGATGCTACCCGGTGCAAATGCGTTTGACCCTTACCCCTTCGGCTTTCTAACGATGTCAGTATCACTTGAAGCAATATTTTTGAGCATCATCGTGCTGTTATCACAAAACTTACAGGCCTCGCGCGAAAGACGACGAAACGAAATTGAATATGAAGTGAACTTAAAAGCTGAGCTTGAGATAGCACAACTGCACGAGCGTGTCTCCAAACTACACACCGATTTATCGCAGCGTCTGGGAGCCCTTGAGGGAAAGACCCGGAACTAATCAACGGTCGTCAGCTGAGACGGCACCTGCTCTACAGGCACCCCGTTACCACTCGTCAACTCGAGAAAAAGCCTTTCATATGTAGCAACAACGGCGTCCCAAGAATACGCAGCCAACACGCGTGCCTTAGCTTTTTCCCCGAAAGCACCGAGCTTTTTAGGATCGCTCCACAGGCGAGAGATGTGCTCTGCAAGCTCCTCAAAATTGTTTTTCGCAAACACTACACCCGCATCCGCAACTACTTCGCGATTCTCAGGTGTTCCATTTGCAATAACGCAGTTTCCATAAGACATCGACTCGATCAGTGCGGGGTGAGTTCCTCCAACCTCGGTGGCTTGGATATAGAGCCCACAATTGCTCTGAAACTCTTCATATGCCTCTCCAAATTGAAAGCCCGTAAAAATCACCCTATCATTTGCGGCCGCTCGGAGTTGCGCCTTGTACTCGTCAGCATACGGCGCATCACCAACGATAACGAGTGGAATCTCCGCGTTTGACTTCTTGTAAGCCTCAATCACCCCGAGAGCATTATTCTCGGGCTCAAGCCGACTCACATAGAGAATGTATTCACGAGGCGAGAGACCAAACTGAGCAAGGGTCGCCCCTGCAGGCCGAAAAGTCGGATGAACCCCATACGGGATCACCGTAGACTCGCAGCCGTACGTTTCTCGATAGTAATCAGCGATGACGTTAGCGTCTGATATCAGCCGATTCGCTAACCACACCGATACCCTTTCGCCGAGAAGATACCAGAGCTTTCCGAAGCTGTTCCACTTCGCGCGATTACGTTCGATTCCATCTACGTTTATTAGAAGCGGAGTGCCTCTAATCTTGAGAAGCGGCGCGAACGGACTATTTGCGGCATTACAAACCAGGATGACATCGTATGAATGAAAAATAGCATCGATGAACGAAGTGAAAGCATGCAGCGGGGTCTCAAGATACTTATGAAATATAGTTGGCGTTACTCGGCGCTCGACACCAGATATCGACTCCCGCGCCCCCCAACCCTCTGCAATCCGACATCGTCCATACACCGTGACGCGGTGATTTCTCTGAACTAAGCGCTTGGAGATCTGCTCGGCAAAAGTCTCAAATCCCCCATATCGAGCCGGTATACCCCTAGTTCCCATAAGAGCTATACGAAGGGGGCGCGACTGGCTGGTTTGACTACTCATGGCGATACTCTCTGCGATTTAAACTTTCTATACCCTGCCGAGACGAATTTTCACTTTTCCTCTTCTACCATGATTACCTGCCATGTAAACTTCCCCCTGTCGGTAACAGAAGGTCGGGAGGGTGCTTGTACGCCCTGCACGCTCCGAACCGTCTGTTTAGAGGCCCGAGTGATGAGCGGAGCAGCCGCGGATCACAATTGTCATCTCCTCGCTGAAAGTGGGCCCCAAGCAGCCCTCTCTCCTTCTGTTATTCAGAACCTTCCTGGAGCACTCTATTTTTCCCTTAACGCTGAGAGCGGACAGATACTTTGGACTTCGGGAAATACGAACGAGGTGCTCGGTTTAAGCGAACAGGCCGTTGCCGCCCACGGTGCCATCTTACGAGCGCGCATACATCACGACGATCGCTTCGCTATCGAAAACCTCCTAGAGCGCTCCCTGGCCGAAAAGCTACCTTTCATTGCAACCTATCGCTGGATTCGCCCAGACTCAGGCTCGCTGCGCTTCCTGCACTGCAGAGCAATTTTTAGAACAGATAACGCGAGCCTCACCGGAATCGTGGTCGATATCACCGATATTCTCCCATTATTACAAGGTATGGGAGTCACAGCGGTAACCCTTGGAGAGAACTTGACCCTGATGGGCATCCACGGGATGACGCTTGACCTCGACCTATCAATCCGCACAGCCACCAGTTCTGCACCTCCAAACTCGCTCTCTTTCGGCCGCGACGACTGGACCGGTGAACCAATTGTTCCAGGGCAGTCATTTCTCAAACGATTCCAGAGCGAGCACTCAAAAAAATTTGTTTCAACATGTTTTGACTCAGCACTCTCTGCACCAGATCAGCACTCAACTCTTGAGTGGGCGGGATACCGCGCGATCATTCGCACTCTATCTCCCCAAGGCAACCCAGAGGGATTTCTCCTTTACGTAGTAGCTATCGATGAAGAACAACGATTGCGCGACGAAAACAACTATTTGAAATCGCGATTAAAGCAACTCGAGGCTTCGGCACTACACGCGCAAGAACTCTTGAATCTGAGTCAGGAATCGCTAGGGTATGCTGCCATCATAAAAAGACAAACCGGCGACACCCCCCTTGTAAAGCACATGGCTCAAGCTCTAGCTACAAGCGTTAAGGAGCTTAGCGAGCGAGCACGTGAGATCTCCACTCCACTACTTGAGAACGCACCAACACAGCCTGCTGCTCCCAAACTGCTCATCAGATCCCGCAAATCCACTCACTCCCCAGCAGCACTCTACGCAGCATCTTCCAACAGCGTAAGCCACACACATGCCGCGCTCCTCTCGGATGCCGGCATATCCACTCGAAGCTGCACGCTCGACGATGAGTCCGTGCGCTCTATAGTAAAAGAGAACCCCTCGCTGCGAGCGCTAGTGCTCGATATCGCCAAGTCATCTCCCCAGCACACAGCTCTTATTCGATCCATCAGGAGGTTTTTCCCGGCCCTGCACATAGTTGCACTGGTTCCAGGAGCAGTGACACACTTCTCGGAAATTCAGCGTGCCGGCGCAATACTTGTGCTTGCTAAGCCCGTAGCCCCTCGTGAACTTGAACGCGTTGTTCGTGGACTCTTACACCTCTCGCTGGCGATGGATTCGGCAACTGATGAGCACCACCAAGAAGAAGTCTTCTTGCCACCAGCAACTGAGCCGCAACCAGCAAACAGGCGACCAGTCGTTAGAAAATAAGGATGAAAGGCCCGCAACACACCCCTAAAAACTAGCTTCTGCAGACTTCTTCAGAGGCTTACTTGTTAGATGCACTATGTAGCGCGCTTGGTATCGTTTTAGCGGTCGTTGACTCTAGCGGAATCTGCACCTTCCTCAATGATGTTGCCTACAGATTACTGGGCATTCCCTCAGACAGCGCGATTGGCAAAAATGCAAGTGAGCTCTCGCCATACCAAACTGCCGTTAGCGTTCTGTGCACGATACTGCAACAGTTTCAATTGAGAAGAACAATCGCCAATATCGTGAGTTGGGCTTGCCCCTCACGCTCCTCAGGCGAGCAAGGCCATCACCATGATGGAGCGCAAACGTATGCACGTGGTGCGCCTGGTTAACGATCTCCTTGATGTGTCTCGCATTCAGAAGGGGCACCTCGGGCTTACCAGGTCTAAGATCTCGGTGCAAAGCGACGGCTCTTCGAAAGGTAGCACATTCCGAGTGATGCTTCCCTCATCAAAGTAGGGAAACAGTGGGCCTGTGATTGGGGCTTTCTTGCGACCGTGAGGTAGTTCAGGATAGGCCCGATGCTTGAGTCATTTGAAAAGTTGTGCGACCGGATTGCTCTCGTTGCCGAGCGAAGTTGGTTAAGCTTCGCCTCAGTGATGTTACTCCTCGTCTGGCGACTTCTGCCCCACTCTCCGGCCGACCCAGACCTCTTTGCTCGTCTTGCGATGGGTCGACTCGTGCAAACAAGTGGCACAGTTCCGCTTCTCGATCCTTTCGCGTTTACCGAGAAGCTTCCACAGTGGATAGATCACGAGTGGCTTTCAGGGGTACTCTTCCTGTGGGTGGTACAAAACTGGGGAGATGCTGGTTTAATCGCTTTTAAAATAATCTTTGCAACTCTCTCTGCTCTCTTTGTTCTGAGTGCCTCCAAAATACTTAATCCCTACTCTCCTGGACGCACGGTCTGGGTTGCGCTGTGCTTCTTACACGCATCATACCTGTGGGGCTCAACCCTACGGTGTCAGGCTTTCACCTACCTCTTTCTTAGCTACCTCCTATTTGCCAGCGCTCATTTTCAGATTCGAAGCTGTTCTCGCTACCTCTGGGCCATGCCTCTTATCTCGATTCCGTGGATCAATCTTCATGGAGGATGGGCGCTAGGGATGGTTTCTCTTGGCATCTTCACAGCAACACAAGCTCTAACTCGTAAGTCGTTTGTTGAACCTCTGCTGATAACCACTCTATGCGGAATGGCTCTTTTTTTTACACCCTACGAACCAAACGTTTTCTCCTCGTTCCTCTTTGGGGCGCTCGGCATGGGACGCGCCACGATCTCTGAATGGGCACCTCTCATTAATTACCCTGACCAGTTCTTAGCTACCCTCTTCTTTGCACTCGTAATGCTCGCCGGATTTCTTCACCGAAATGCTAAACGCGATCTTACTGCGCTCACTCTGCTATCCTTCTCAGCCTACTGTGGATTCAGACACACCCGACTACTTGGATTCTTTATGCTGTGTGCTGCTGTATATGGGCCGAGTGCCGTTTCTACTATCGTGAAAACGATTGCAGCCGCCACTCCAGAGAGAGCCATAACGGCACGGAGAGCTTTGACGGTAGTATGTACCACACTGCTGGCGTTGCTGCCGTTAGACCTCGTACGTACCTCGTTAAACCGAAACCCCTTCTCACTAGATCTATCGGGATACCCAACCGGAGCCATAAAGCATCTCGCTGCTAGCGGTGAAAGCGGCAGATTATTAGTAGATTTTAACAACGGAAGCTTTGCTCTGTGGAGGCTCTATCCTCGTTTCCTAATCTCGCTAGATGGGCGCTACGAAGAGGTGTATCCTGAGTCTACTACGAGAGAGGTTTCTGAGGCGCTGCTTTATGGCACACCGACAGGTAAGCAGTACCTGGAAAAGATAGCCCCAACGCATATCCTCACCCCCTCACGATACCTCCACGATAGAGGTCTCCCCTCTCCCGATTGGAGCATCACCTTTGACGATGGTGCGTGGGCATTACTGCGAAAAGGCATCCCTGCCCAAGGTACTGCTCATCCGTCGCCTTCTGAGAGTTCGCTTTGGGAGCCGATGTTTTAGTTTTAAGAATGTTCTACCCAAAAGACCCTTGTGTCTCACAGCAAGCTGAGGCATCAAGGACTAGACCCACCTCATGAGACTCACCATGCAACGACTTACATCCGCTCTAATCACGTTTTTCGTCTCAACAGTCCCGCTATCGCCACTCGTTGCTCAAACAGTTATCCGGGGGCCCTACCTTCAGGTTGGAACATCAACCGGGGTAACGATTCGCTGGCGCACTGATACTGCGACCGCATCAACAGTACACTACGGTTCATCGCCAAAAGCACTTACTCAAAGTAGCGGATCGAGACCCCTCACGACTGAGCACGAAGTCACGCTGATGGGACTCTCGCCAAAAAGCCGCTACTACTACTCTGTAGAAGGCGCTACTAGCACCGCGACAGCTTACCCCTTTTCAACCTACCCCGCTGATGAAAAAACTCCGCTGCGTGCCTGGGTGCTTGGTGACCCTGGAATTTCCGGAAAGCTGGAGAAGGGTGAAGACCCAGGTCAGGCTGCCGTACGAGATTCTTTCTTGAAAGTCGTACCTGCTGATTCACTCGATCTTATGCTTTTGCTGGGTGACAACACCTACTACAAAGGTACCGACATCGAATATCAACGCGGGGTTTTTGATTTCTACAAATCTACCATCCGGTCCCTTGTGATGTGGCCTACTCAGGGAAATCACGACAATACCGATAAAGCGTACTACCACGTCTTTACCCTTCCCGAGCGGGGTGAAGCGGGTGGCATTGCGTCCGGAACCGAACGCTACTACTCGTTTAATTTCTCAAACACGCATTTTATCGTATTAAACTCAGAGATTGACGATGCTCCCTTTCGTACAGCGATGCTTGAGTGGCTGAAGCGAGACCTTGCGGCGAATAAGAGAACCTGGACTGTTGTTACCTGGCACCATCCACCACACACCAAGGGCACGCATGATTCGGACGATGTCGCCAAAGAGGGCACAAACATGTTGTGGATGAGAGAAAACGTTAACCCGATTATCGAACTGGCTGGAGTAGATCTCGTCTTAAGCGGTCACAGTCATAATTACGAACGGACAGCGCTTATAGATGGATTCTATGGAGTCTCATCCTCGTTTGGTCCGCAGTACATCAAGCAAGCTGGCTTAGGAAATCCTCGTGAGGGAGCGGCGTATCAGAAACAAAGAAGTAAGCCGGACTCGGGAACTGTCTACGTAGTTGCCGGCAACGCTGGATTTGTTGAGGAGTGTCCCCTTAACCATCCCGCGATGGTTGAATCTCACTACCGCCTCGGCTCGCTACTTCTTGAAGCTAACGACTCAACGCTTAGCGTTTCACTGTACGGCATAACTGGGCAGGTTGAGGATCACTTCACTATTACGAAGTAGGGATATGAGCTATCCGTCCCCTGCTCGCCTGGGTTCCTTGAAACCCTACGGGGGAGCCAGCGACTATCAAGCTTGCCGCTAAAAAGTCCCTACCCACAAAACTGCCACGCTGGTACGAGCGTTACTTTTGATCCATTTTCCAGCGTAATTGTCCCCGACTCCTGAGCTGTAACAATTGTTAGCTTTGCTTCGGGATGTTCTTTTTGCGCAATCTTAAGAGCATGTATTTCACGTTCTCTTGTTTCTATCGATATCAGATCAAGGCATACCTGTAATAGTTCGATAGTCTTATGCCCGTTTCGTAATAAAAAATCGACTTCCTTGCCGTCAGCGGAACGATAGAAGTATAGAGAATGCTGAGGAGTATGGCCACGACGGCGGAGTTCCAAATAGATTGCATTTTCTAGCTGTTTGCCAAGAAGTGGAAATACTCCCTGAGCCTTCGCCGTGATCAGTCCTGTATCGATTGCGTATGGTTTACGCTCACTGCGTATTCGTTCTTTCGGCTTTGCACTAAAGGATGAAAGCTGTTCGATCAGGTATGCCTCACACAACATGCCAAAATACTTTTCAACTGTTACAGCACTTGGTGATCCATGAAGTGCTCTACTTACTGAGCGAGCGCTAAGACGTGCAGTAATGTTATCGATCAAGAGCGATGTGCAATTAGTAAGATAGCTTGGAGTTCTTATCTTTTTTCTTTTAATCAGATCCTTGAGTACAACTGCGTCAAAAAGTGCTGAGAGGTAGGAATTTTTATCAGAGGCAGATCCGATGACAACTTCGGGAAATCCGCCAAAGGTAAGATATGTTTGAAAGCTTTCCCAGGAAGACTCTGAGTTTGTTGCTTGGCAAAACTCAGCATACGAAAATGGAAGGAGCTCTATGGGAACATGTCTTCCGGTGAGTGCGGTTGCAAGCTCGGTGCTCAACAGATTTGCATTTGATCCAGTAACAAAAAGATTGAATCTTCTACGGTGTAGTTTGTTAATAAGATTTTCCCAATGAGGAAAATCCTGTACCTCATCGAGGTACCAATGTGTGGCATTTGGATACACGGTTTCGACAGCGGCGATCAGGCTCTCTCCAGAGAGCCTTTGAATATGCTCGTCTTCAAAATTAATGTAGGCAACCTGTCTTTCTTCAAGAACTTTCTGTATCAGTCTTGATTTTCCAGCACGACGTGGCCCCATAACCACTTTTATAAGTGGACTTTCTGCATGCCGTCGCAAATCAGACTCGCGCGCCCTTTCTACATAGGGGAGCTTTTTGAACCCTAAAAACTCACTTCTTTGCTTCAAAACCAGGTCTTCAGCTGTGTAACTTGTTGAGATCATTTAATTATAGCTTAGTGCAAAGTAGAAGGTGCTATACTTTGCAGTTTAGGCCAAAAGTGCAAAGTATACAAGTGTGAACTTTACAAGGGGGGATAGTTGGGGGCTCCGGGGAAAGGGAGTTAATTGCCAAGTACATTTTAGAGTTTTGGAGATATCAAGGTTGCACCTCGAGTTTTTGGCATAAATTCGAGGTGACAAATCGGATTTATGCTGTGTGTGGGTGCATGTTGGGGGTTGTGATTGCGAGCGGTTGGGGAGGGGGAAGGGTTAAAAATAATTTGGTTTTTGTGAGGAGGGAGGTATTTTTGCGGCCCGCAAAGGCGTAGCGCTACATTTTATTGCTAAGTAATATCAGTTGACCAGTTATTGCCGGCCTCGGCGTATGCGGGGTGCTGATTTATTATAGGCGAGAGAACTAAGGCGACGATAAAGAGAGGAGTTGATCGCGGAGAACAACTCGTTATAGCGATTGTCCCCACCAAGGTCGTGAGTCAGGCACGCGGTCACTGAGACAAATCTTATTTAGAGGCACTCTCAAGAAGCACGAGCCACCCGCTGCTGACATCTTTAGCGCCCGAATCATATTCGGCGCCATTGCTTCCGCTGGCTACGATGCGATCTGAGATCCCAGTCTTGCCCTTGATCACTCGAATCTCAGCCTGACATGGCTCGGGCCGCGCGTTCCTCAACTGGCAGCGCGCATTATCGACTACCATCTTGAGTGTATCACTACCAACCCGCGCGTTCTGGTTGAGAAAAAGCGAAGCAATATTTTGATTACCAGTACCACGAAACGCGATCGAACCTTTTGGGCTTCTTAGAGAGATTACCTGCTTTGGTGTAGGACCACGGCTACCAAAATAATCCTTTAAGAGGCCCTGGCTGCCGTAGACGATCTGCATGACACGCTTGAAGCGCTTCTCTCCTTTAGCGCGATTGCGAATGGATGCATTAAACGAAAGGTAATCGTTGTCAGATAAGGGTGCCGCAGTTGCTAGAGCCGGCATCCCCATCGTCAGCACAGAAGCGCATGCAGCGGTAAGAGTTATTTTAGCGAGCAGAGAAGATTTGTTCATATAACTCCAAATGCTGTTAAAGTTTCACAGTAGTTTGCAATAGAAAGAGCCAACTAGTCAAGCCAAAGAGCCGCAGAATTAAAAAACACAATGAGACCATATGGTTAACACTCCCGTAGTCTTCTAATCTTAAGTGCGGAACAAATTACTTTAGCAGCTCGGCACAAATAGCCTCTGAGGCCGTGAGTAACTACTACACGGAAGAGCTCTTCTGCTTATTACCACTCAAGCAACAATCTTCGAATCCGGCGCGCGCTTGCTAATGAGAGAATCCCAGTAGGTCCATGGTTGGAAACGCGATCGATTTTCTAGCAGTGTGCGCTACTACCCCTCCTCAACCAGCACACCATACTGCTTCTCCAACTGTTCAAGCTGCGCCTGTGCAGCTTCCCACTCAGCGAGTCTCGCTGCCAACTGCTTCTCTGACGTAGCGAGAGCCTGGCTGACACTGCGAATCCGCTCAGACTCTCCGCGCTCTGAGGCTTGCGCCAGCTCACGTTGCGCCTCAGTTACGCTCTGCTCGAGGGTTGCAACGGACTTCTCAAGCGTTGCAACTTTCTCCTTCGCTGGCGTGATCACTCTTGAGCGCTCTTGAACGAGGGCCGCTCGCTCTTGCTTTGACCCTTTGGACTTATCGCCCCGCTTCTGCTTCTTACTCTTTGAAGGCGCAAAGGCATCAAACTCCTCTTCCCACCCGACATCTTGCAGAAACTCGTCATAGCTCCCTTCGTATACGAAAGGTCTTTCGCCTTGGAATATAATGAGCCGCTTAGCGAGCCGCCGTAGCATCTCCTCACTATGGGTAACCATAAGAACAGCACCCTCAAACTCCTCAAGGGCTTCTGTGAGTGCCGACACAGACTCAATATCCAAGTGGTTTGTCGGCTCATCGAGTAGCAAAACATTACTCGGGGTAGCTACTATCTTACCAAGTAGCACGCGGCTCCGCTCTCCTCCTGACAGCACCGAGATCTTCTTAAGCGCATCATCTCCTTCAAACATCATACATCCGCAGATAGCGCGCACAGCCGTCCTACCGAGCGATGGATTAGCGCTTGCCACTTCCGATTCAATGCTTGAGGAGAGTTGTAGTCGGTTAGTATTTGTCTGGGCAAAGAAAGAGATCGCAGTGTTTGGGCTCGCTACTATCTCACCATTCTGGGGCTTATTCTCTCCGGCAATAAGCTTTAGCAACGTTGATTTTCCTCGACCGTTCTTACCGATAATTCCAATACGATCATCTTTTTTTATCGTGATAGAGAGGTCATCAACCAACTTTTTCGTCATCCCCTCATATCCGAAAGAGAGCGATTTAACTTCAAGCGGAAAACGCCCGGGAAAGTTGGAGTACACGAATGAGAACTCCAGGTTCGCCTCGCTTGAAAGCTCTTCAAGCGTTCCCATCCGCGCCAGAGCCTTTACCCGTGACTGTACCAAAGTAGCCTTACTAGCCTGCGCTTTGAAGCGGTTTATGAAGCTCTCCATACGCTTAATCTCTTTCTCGCGATTAAGTCGTGTGCGCTCGTGCAACGCTTCATCCTCGGATATGCGCTCAAAGAGCTTGGCAGAATCACCCTCGATTTTCCTGACGCCACAGCGATACAGCAGTGCGCTGTGAGTGCTTACTTGATCGCAGAAATACCTATCGTGAGAGATTACGATCATCTCTCCTGGCCACTCCTGCAGATACCGCTCAAGCCACCGCAGCGAAACGATATCAAGGTAGTTGGTGGGCTCATCGAGTAGCAGCAGATTCGGTTCAGAAAGAATGAGCTTGGCGAGATTTATCCGGATTTGGAAGCCTCCCGAGAGGGCTGTCGGAGCAAGCTCGTACTCTGCCTCTGAGAAACCAAGTCCTGTAAGAACGATCTCAGCCTTGTACTGCTCACAAATTGGATCACCCGTTAACGCCTGACACACCTCCTCAAGTACAGTTGGTTTTGAGAATGAAAGGTGCTGCTTCAGATACCCTATCTTGTAGCCGCGAGGGGTACTGATATCTCCCGAGTCGGCGCTTTCATCCCCGGCTATAATCTTAAGGAGCGTTGATTTACCAGAGCCGTTCCTCCCAAACAGCGCAACCCTTTCACCGGGCGCAACCGTAAAGGTGGCGCTATCAAAAAGAACTTGTTCCCCGTACTGTTTCTCTAAATTACTTATCTGCAACATCTTTTATTACCGCCACAACTTGAAGACCTGTGCGCGTGGTTTCTCCTCTAAGGATATAACCAGTAGCAATTAGTCGCTACAAGTAACCAAAGAAGGATAGTTTTCCACACTATGACCCTCCTTGTTTACTATGAACCGAATTCAGAATACTAGAGTTGGGGTGTTTTCTGAAACCTGATGTTTTTGCAGTTGATCTATGCCCTCTCTTAGCAATAAGCCTGAGCCACTTGCGGGATTTGAGAGGTGGCGCACCCCACGGTTTGTGAAATTTTGCTCGCTACTACCTGAACGTAGCCATGAGGGCAAAGCTGCCGGTGAAGCCCTTCTCGCTGCAACAGCGGAAACCCAGGAGGGGTTCGCACAGCGAACTCGGAACGTCGTACAATTGGGCCAGTTGCCGGGCTCTTACGCCCTACCTGTTGCTGAACTAAGCGACATAATGGCTCCTCGTGCCTGCTTGGACCTTGGTTTCGAAGTTTTGAAATGGGCCAAGAATAAGGGGGACAACTGGACATTCGCGCGTGCAATCTGTTACCTAAACAATGCTTGCGCTGTCGAGGACGGCAATGCCAACACAAAAATTACGGCGTATCAAACAGCTTTCCAAGCCGCTGCACAAGGTAACACGGAGAACATAGTAGTTTCGCTGGGAGCCCTGTTGCCGTATGCTGCTCACTTCCTTAGGCTGGTGAACGAGCGCAAGCGATGGGACATTGCTGAACAATGGCTACCCTTAATCCAGGCTGCTCATTCCGCACATGGTAAAGAGGGATACGTATTTTTTGAGGTCGATCGAGAACTAATCGCGCGGATAACCGAAACACAAGCAGGCCTCAAGCTAGCTAAGGACAATCGGAAAGACCCTGACGTAGTCAAGAACGATATTAACGAGCTCCTTGCGGACGCTGCTGAAGCTCGCCGAGAAAGAAAGTACCTAAATGCCGAGCAGATACTCGCCTCAGCGATGCAGTATCTAGACTGCAGCAACGACCCCGAACTCGGTGGCCTTGGCCTCTATGCGGACCCCTCGAAGCTGCCCCTACTCGCAAAAGTTGCCTTGGTACGAGTTGAGACGCTGCTTGAAGGGGCTACGTACCAGTTCCACTCTGACACCGAAGCGCAGGACAGAGACGTGGCAAGGAATCTTTGTCAGGGCCTCTCGCACCTTCTTTTCTCTAAAGCGCGACTTCCTGGCAAACTCCGCAGCGCCATCGCTAAACTCATCCGACGGCCGGATCTCCTAGACTGGCTTCGTGTACGTCCCAGCAGACCGGATCTTTCTTCTTGGGAGCCTCCGTCTGATTGATAGCTAGGACCTTTGAAATACGAGGATTTGCTTCACCAGGTGACTCGGCCGCACATACATGTGATATCATCAAATGGCGAGGCGAAATTTTGGCTTGAACCCGTGGTCGCCTTGGCCGATTCAGGAGGACTAAAACCCCTTGAACTTCGACGAATTCAAAAGATTGTGGAGCGTCAACGTGAAAAGTTCCGGAAAGCTTGGAAAGATTTTTTTGGGGTGTGAGGTAGCTACTATTTCACCTTTCGGTGTGTGGGTGCTCGTAAGTGGACACGAGTATTTCCTCGACCACAAAAAGTTCCCTTGGTTTAAAGGGGCGGCAGTAGAAGACGTCCTGAATGTGGAGAGCCCAAGGGCTGGGCATCTAAGGTGGCCCGCCCTCGATGTGGACTTGCATCTTGAGTCTATTAACTCGCCGGAGCAGTTTCCTCTAGTGGCTCGTACTAAGAGACAAAACAAAAAGGCAGTGCGTAAGAGTAAACGTCCCCGCACGCATTGATGTTCTGCTTCGCCAAAGGCTCAATCGAGTCGGAGATACACCCGCCTATAAGCCTACGGCCTACTTTTTACCCCCCAGCAAGTGCGCGCACACTTAAAAGAGTATCAGCCTCAGCAATTTTTTTATCCCGCCGCCACCGCTTAATGCGCGGAAACCTTACAGCGACCCCCGACTTGTGCCGCTTTGATGGTTGAATACTATCAAAGGCTAATTCAAAAACGAGCGACGGGCGCACTGCGCGCACAGGACCGAAAGACTCAACGACTGTGTCTTTGATTATTTTATCTACTTCTCGCAGCTCACTGTCAGTGAGACCCGAATAAGCCTTTGCAAAAGGCACAAGCTGGCCCTCACTCCACACCGCAAAGGTGAAATCAGTAAAGAGGTTGGCGCGACGACCGTGACCCCGTTGAGCATAGATGAGCACGGCATCAACTGATAGCGGATCCACTTTCCACTTCCACCACTCTCCTTTCGTTCTCCCGACCCCGTATGGCGCCTGCAAGCGCTTCACCATTACCCCTTCTGCGTTGTGTTCTTTACCTTTTGATTTCCACTCCATGACCTCTTGCCATGAGTTACACAGCATAACAGGAGAGAGCCGTACAAGGTCTGTTGCGGTTTGTATCTTTTTAACCATCGCTTCAAGTATCCGTCGACGCTCCTGATATGGCTGCGCTCGGATATCTTCCAAACGCTGCTCAAGTACATCGTAGGCAATAAAACGCACCGGCGAAGACTTAAGTGTTGCTGCTGATACTTTTTTTCGGTTGAGCCGCTTCTGCAATTCTCCAAACGATCCTGGTATCTCTCCTGACCACGCCACCACCTCACCATCAAGAACGGTCCCATCCTCTACGATTGAAGCGAGTTGCTGAAACTCGGGGAACTGCTCAGTTACGATCTCCTCACCGCGCGACCAGATTGCAAGGCGCCCTGCCCGCTTTACAAGGTGCGCGCGTATCCCGTCCCACTTCCACTCAACACCCCATTCAGCGACATCTCCACTTTGTAGTAAGGACTCTTCAAACGGATGAGCTAAAAAGAACGGATACGAGACAAGCGAATCAGCGCGGTTGACATCCTCAGAGAGAGCGCTACGCGTGATGTCACAAGGGCTCTTACTTCCCAGGAGTCGGTGCGCGATGACACCAGGTTCACTTCCAACGATCTCTGCGAGAGCTCGGGCAACCAAACCGTGAGAAACCCCGATACGTAGCCCACCGGTAAGGAGTTTGTTGAAAACTATCGCCTCATCTTGCGATAGCCGCAGCCACGCTGCGGTGACTAGCTCCCGCTTCTGAGCAAGCTCTGCCGCTCGAACCTCTTCGCATACTGCTATCCAATCGACAAGTGATACGTTGCTGGGTGCGACATCCCGTGCCACCAAGAGCGCGCACGTTTCTGCTAGATCGCCTACGACGTTGTAACTCTCCTCCACCAACCAGAGCGGTACTCCACTACATTCTGCTGCCCACTCACGAAGCACCTTCCCTGAGATAGTACGTCGAAGGGTCCCCCCGCGAAGTAAAAAGACTGCCCATCCGAATTCGTTCTCAGGCACCGCAGCGAGATATTTTACCAATAGCTCGACTTTGGCTTTTGTACTGCTAGTTGCCGCCAACGAGTGATACAGCGCTGCAAAGCTCATGGCACGAGCGGCTCCTCAAGTTCAGGAGTTTCATCATCACCAAATGCGGTTGAAAGGGAGGTTGCCTGAGGACCTTGTGAGGAGATCCACTTGCTGAATTCCTCGGTATAGCCGTGCGTGAGGAGCACTCTCTCGGCACCCGTAGCCTTAATCGCCGCGGTAAGCCCCGCAAAATCAGCGTGGTCTGAAAGCACAAAACCTCGGTCTACTCCGCGGCGACGTTTGATGCCTTTTATCGCCATCCAGCCGGACGCGGTCGCTACTTCGTGCGGAGCAAATCGTTGCAACCACTTTGTTCCGAGCACCGCCGGTGGCACAATAATAAGCGCCCCTCTGTACCGCTTTCCCTCCTCAATGCGCTCGTAACGATCCATGGGAAGTGAGAGGGTCTTTGTCATATTCCATACCGCGCCGTGAAGAGCGATCGGAGCAACTGCTGCGCTTAGGTTGCAAATGATCCTTTGTGCTTTTCCGAGCGAGTACGCACTCAAGACCGAATTTATTCCACGCTCGCTATTTCCCCTCCACCACTCCTCTATCTCATTGAGCACCTCTTGTTGCGGTTGCCATTTAAAAATGGGTAGCCCAAAGGTGCACTCAGAGATAAAGGTGTTACACGGTACAGGCTCAAACGGGGTACTGACGTTGTCATGCTCAACCTTGTAGTCACCGCTAAACACCCAACGCTCTCCGCTATACTCAACCAGTATCTGTGCTGAACCAGGGACGTGTCCGGCCGGATAGAACGAGAACCGGACGCCATTGATGGTACGCACCTCGCCATAATCGACACCCTCCACTTGGTGCGCCGCAGTCCCCAGCCGCGCATGCAGCAGCGGAACTGATGTGTGGTGAGTGAGGTAGTGTTGACTGCCGGGTCGAGCGTGGTCAGCATGTGCATGGGTAATGAGTGCACGCTTAACCGGTTTCCACGGGTCTAGGTACACATCCGCCTGCGGGCAGTAGAGGCCCAAGGGGGATAACTCAAGGAGTGGCTTCCTTCCGCCTTCTAGAACCATGATGTGGACCACCAAATCGACGGATATAGTATACAGGGCAATCTATAATATTGTATAAAATTCATGCCTCTCTCATTTAGTATCTTAGTTTAATGAAAAAAGCACGGCCTACTTTGCGCGGTTTTAAAGAACACCTTCCAACGAAGATTTGCCCTGTGTGCGACCGCCCGTTTTCCTGGAGAAAGAAGTGGGAGAGGTGCTGGGAGGCTGTTGTGTACTGCAGCAACGGATGCAGAAAGCGCGGGCTACCGAGGTGATAGAGAAATGAAGACCACCCTGCGCCTCATCTTAGGCGACCAACTCAACATTCAGCACCATTGGTTCAGTGAACCGAAAAGCAGCGCAACGTATCTGATGATGGAGGTCAAAGATGAAGCCTCCTACGTCACTCACCACATCCAGAAGGTAGCAGCGTTCTTCCTAGCGATGCGAAGCTTCAAGGATATGCTTGTTGAGCAAGGCTACTCGGTCATCTACATAACCCTTGATGACCCCTCTAACCTTCATTCACTCGACAACAACATTGCGCAGCTCCTCTCAACCAAAAAGTTTTCGCGCTTTGAATATCAGAACCCTGATGAATTTCGCGTGAAAGAGATCCTCTCTCAGCTCTGCTCAAGGATTGACGTACCTTACCAGAGCTTCTCATCAGAGCACTTTCTGACTGACGAAGCTTTTTTCAAGTCTGTGTATCACGGTCACAAGCGGTATGTGATGGAGACCTTCTATCGAGAGGTACGGAGGCGCCACAACATCTTTCTTGAGGATGGTGAGCCAATTGGCGGCAAGTGGAACTTTGATTCAGAGAACAGAAGCAAGCTCCCGGCCTCTATAACACCACCACCTCCGCTGAACTTCCCGCGCGATGCGGCTAGTATCACATCCCTGCTTGAGCGATCTGGTGTTCAAACCATCGGCTCCATTCCTAACAATTCTCTCACCTGGCCGCTTACGCGCGATGAAGGCCTTAAAACTCTCGAGTATTTCTGCTCCACGCTCCTGCCACACTTTGGCTCGTATCAAGATGCGATGCACACCGACCATCGTTTTCTCTATCACTCACGACTCTCATTTGCGTTGAATGTGAAGCTCATATCTCCAAAAGAGGTCATCGCGCGGGCCATTGCCGAATGGAGAGCAAGACCAGAAGAGATAGCCATCCACCAGATTGAAGGCTTTATTCGCCAGATAGCGGGATGGCGAGAGTTTATTCGCGGTGTGTACTGGGCACACATGCCGCGCTACAAGGAGCTAAATTTCTTTAACGCAAAGCGTCCCCTGCCACACTTCTTCTGGGACGCCGACACGAAGATGAACTGTGTGCACCACGCCGTAAAGCAATCACTGGAAGAGAGCTACGCGCACCACATTCAACGTCTGATGATAACCGGAAACTTCGCTCTCCTTGCGGGACTTGATCCAGACGAAGTTGACGCCTGGTACCTTGGGATCTACGCCGATGCAATCGAATGGGTACAACTTCCGAACACGCGCGGAATGAGTCAGTTTGCTGACGGAGGAATCGTTGGCACCAAGCCGTACGGCGCTAGCGCAAATTACATTAACAAGATGTCAAACTACTGCTCTGGGTGTGCGTATAAGTTCAAGCAGCGCATCGGCAAAGACGCCTGTCCGTTCAACAGCCTCTATTGGGATTTTTTGCTCCGTAACCGCGAAAAACTTGAGAAGAATCCGCGCATCGGTATGGTATACCGCACGCTTGCGGCCATGAGCGAAGAGGAGAGAGCCGATATTACCACACAGGCAGCTACAATTCTTAATTCACTTGAAACCATATAGGCTACATGAAGCAATACAAACGTTCTCTTCACATCTTCCGTCGTGACCTTCGAATCCAGGATAACACTGCATTAAACGCCGCACTATCATCCTCAGAGGAGGTGTACACCTGCTTCATATTTAACGATGCGCAAGTGAAACCGCACCGCTACCGCTCTGCAAATGGCTTAGCGTTTATGATTGAAAGCCTCGAGCAGCTCTCAGCCGATATTGAAGCAAAGGGCGGAAAGCTGCTTGTCCTTCACGGTGACCCTCTAGAGACACTCGGTCAGCTAATCAAGAAACTCTCAATCGATGCTATCTTTGTTAACAAGGACTACTCCCCTTATGGACGCTCTCGGGATGAAAAGCTTTCGGCTCTCTGTAGCGCTGAAGGGGTAGCGTTCTCACTACATGCAGATCTGCTCCTGGTAGACCCTCAAGTGTTTGGAAAAGATGATGGTAAGCCGTACACGGTCTTTACCCCGTTTTATAAGAAGGCAAGCAAACTCGCCGTCGCTAAGCCTCATACCTGCTCACTATCTGCGCTTCGCAGCCCCTCGACAGAGCTTCACTGCGTTGATCCGCGCCAGTTCCTCCCTTCTGAGACTGCTCCCAAGAGAGTTAGCCATGGTGGACGGACTGAGGGATTAAAACGCTTAAAACGCGCTGCTACGCTCACTGAGTACGACAAAGAACGAGATCTCCCCGGATTACAGGGCACAACGCTGCTTGCTCCGCACAATAAGTTTGGAACACTCTCAGTGCGCGAAGTGTATCACACGATCGCTGAAACCTTGGGTACTGGCCACACCCTTATTCGCGAAGTGTATTGGAGGGATTTCTTTACCCACATCGCGTGGCACTTTCCGCATGTGTTTGGCCACGCGTTCAATCGTCAATACGACAAGCTCTCATGGAGTAAAAGCGAGAAGCTTTTTGAGACATGGTGTGAAGGAAAGACTGGGTTTCCTATCGTCGATGCTGGGATGCGCGAGCTGGTTCAGACCGGTTTCATGCACAATCGGGTACGGATGATCGTTGCATCATTTCTTGTAAAAGACCTGCACATCTCGTGGCAGCGAGGTGAAGAGTTCTTTGCGCAACATCTGACCGACTACGATCCATGTGTAAACAACGGCAGTTGGCAGTGGGCGGCTTCAACAGGATGCGATGCGCAGCCTTACTTTCGAATATTCAATCCGTGGCTGCAGCAGAAGCGTTTTGACCCTGAGTGTATATACATAAAACGCTGGGTACCTGAAATTGCAAGCCTTCCCCCCAAGGCAATTCACGAACTACACGAAGAGGATATGTTTCGATCAGTGAACTACCCCCGTCCGATCGTTGAACACTCGGTGCAGAAGGTGATTGCCGAGGAGATGTTTAAGAAAGTGATAGCCAGCGACGCGGCGCGGAGCTAATGGCTGTCTGGTAGCTGAGAGAGGCTTCATCGGCTCTTTTACTCAAGGAACATGGATAAACACATCCATCTGCTGCCCGACGTAGGAGTGCAGAGCCCCTGGATTGAACGCATAGAGCACCTGTAGGACCCGAGTATCAACCCGCTCGGTCGTTGACCCAGTTAAGGACCGCTTGGGAATAATATAGGGTTCCGTTCTCACAAATCGCAGAGGAACAGAGAGTGCACTCCGTCCCTTGAGATGACCCGTAGCATCGGCTCCTGGCGAAAAGCGCCAGACATCATTCTCATCAATATCGACCCGGACAAAAAACTCCTCTACGTCTCCGATTATCATGATCGGGTGGCCTTTAGCCTCAGCTGATACCGCCTCTCCTACTTCAGCATCCATCTGCAGAACAGTGCCGTTAATCGGCGCCGTGACTGTTAGGCGAGCGATATCCGTGTCTATTGCTGCTAAAGCCGCTTCCGCCTGCGAGACTCGAGCGCGCGAAATCTCAACAGCGTGTCGACGCTTCTCTCTCTCTTCTCGACTTATGGCTCCGGCCCCTTTGACTGATTCAGCCATCTCCAACAAAGTGGTAGCTTCTGCAAGCTGCGCTCGAGCTAAGCGCTCAGCCGCACGACGCACTTCTCGTTCTGCGCTGTAGCTTCTCTCATCAAGGGCAAATAGTGGATCGCCCGCCCGCACTGTGGCCCCCGCTTCAACGAAGACCTTAGCAACTATACCCGGCAGATGGCTGCCGATCTGGATATTTCTTGAGCGCGGTTCAATAATTCCTGCTCCTGCGATCGTTACGTTGTATCCGGATTGTGCGGGACGCTCCACCTGGCTCGCTGGGGCGGCGTCTGAGGCGTTCAGACCGATTGCAATGGCGGTAAGAAGAACGCCGCACAGAGCCAACACCGGCAATCCAGCCCCACGCGGGAGAGTTAACGGTCTTCTCTTCGAGGGTTCATTTGAATCAGTGTTCATAATTCTCTAACTCCTGCTCTGTTACCATTCCTTCAATCATGCCGTCGTTCATACGGACAATCGCGTCAGCGTACGAGAAGATACGAGCATCGTGGGTTACAATTACAAGAGTGGTTCCCTCTTGATGGACCATCTCTCGAAGTATCCCCATCACCATACGCCCTGTCTGTGCGTCGAGAGCGCTTGTTGGTTCATCGCATACAATCAGTGAAGGTCGGTGAATGAGAGCTCTGGCTACGGCTACCCGCTGCTGCTGGCCCCCCGACAGCTCTGCGGGGAGTGAGTCAGCTTTATTACTCAGACCTACACGTTCCAGCATCTCGGCACCCCGCGCAATCGCTACTCGAGGCAACTCGCCCAAAATCATTAGAGGAACCGCCACATTCTCGGCCGCGGTGAGCTGCGGAATCAGATTGAACTGCTGAAAGACAAAACCGAGATTGACCCCGCGCCACTCAACTTGGCGATTAATTTTCATCTCTTTCAGGTTCTCGCCCAAGACGATGCACTCCCCTTCATCGTGTTGAAGTGTCCCAGCGACCACCGAGATCAGCGTCGTCTTACCACATCCCGATGGTCCGACGAGCATGAGCATCTGCCCTCGTGGTACTTCAAGAGCAATTCCGCGCAGTGCGAAGGCTTGTCGTTCGCCTGAGCCAAAGCTTTTAGTAACCCCTCTACATTGAATTGCATGCTGCATAGGTCTGCTACGATTTAAAAACGATTGCTGGTTCAATTCGGAGAACGCGGTAGACGCTCAGGGTTCCGGCCATAATACAGCAGAGAACAATGCTCACCAATCCAAAGACGGGAACATGCCATGTCATACGAAAGGCGAGCTCACCGTCCCCAAGAAAAAACCCGCCAACACCGGCGATGCCAAGTCCTATCCCATAACCAACGGCTCCGGCCAGGGCAGCCTGGAGCATCACCATGCGTACGATGACCCTGTTCGGAGTACCCATCGCCTTGAGCGTCCCGAAATATCGTGTGTTATCCAAAACGAAATTGTATAGGAGCTGACCGGAGACCAGCACACCGATAATGAATCCAAGCCCTATCGTAATTCCAAAATTAATAAGAATCCCTGTCTTCTGAAGCGTGTACCACAGGGTTAACTCTTGAAATTGCTCGGCAGTGTGCGCCTTCATCCCAGTCATAGCCTCAATGTGCTTTGCAACGACCTGCAAATTCTCGCCGGGCCTGACCCGCGCGAGAACGTATGTGAGCATTTTTCGCTCTTGAGGCGCCATCTGGAGAGCCCGAGAGAATGTAGTGTAGACCATAGGCTCCCAGAAGAACTCTTTGTGCCTGCGAAAGACGCCGACGACGCGAGCCTCTGAATCATTCATCGAGACCGCATCTCCGGTCCGAAGCGGTCGAGGTTCACGAGCGCGCTTGAGGATAAGGGTCGATTGCAAGTCCGCTTCGTCGACGAGCAGTGCCTTATCTTGTCGTAAGTCAGTCAGTGCCCCCTCGACCATTGTCGGTGGCCCGCCGATGAGACTCGCGTCATCTATCCCAATGACCCTAACTTGGTGAAGACTGCCGTCTGGAAGCCGCATCTTCACGTACCCTTTGAACATTGGCACCGCCCAGGCTACACCATCAACGCCACGAACACGATTAAGCATGCTGAGGCTCATCGACTTTGTGTCCTCGGTAAATTCAACCTGTGGGTCGAAGATCCACAAGTCAGCAGCCGCGCTATCCTTTAACCATGCAGTCGTACGCGACGCATACCCGGTGAAGATTGAGGCTTGCTGTGCGATGAGAAACGAAGAGAAAGCCAGGCCGGCTACTAGTCCGTAGTACTTAAGTTTATCTCCAATCAACATTCGTACTGCAACGTAGGAAAGCCGAGCCATAAATCACCGTTCGACCGTTAAGCCCCTAAGTAAAGCGTCGATGAGCATGTCTGTGCGCCGTGCGAGTGGTGCCCACTCTAGCCAGTCTGTATGCTGCTCTTTGCAAATCTCAAGCGAAACGACGCCGTGCACTCCAGCCCAAAATGTTTGACACAAAAGCTCTACATCAGCAGACCGTGTACGGAAGCGCCGCGCCTTAAGAATGGCAGCAACGGTGTGTTGCAGAACGGCGTACGCATCCTGGGTCGGGTCACCTTTGGTAGCACCATCGTTGCCGTTACTACTACCGACATACTCAACCATAAACATCAATCGGTAGTGATTTGGATTTTCCACACCGAACTGCACATACGCCCTACCGATGGCACCAAGTCGCTCAACTGGATCGACAATCGAGAAGGCATTATGAAACCGCCCGGCGAAGCGCGCAAAATCGACCCGACAAATCTCTCGAATCAGTTCCTCTTTATCTGAAAAATGGCGATAGATGGCCGGCGCCGTATACGAGATGGTGCTCGCGATTCGCCGCAGCGTTACCGCCTCGTAGCCCTCGCGCGCAAATAGCCCTCGGGCTACATCCATTATCTTTTCACGGGTTACCAGGCGCTCTTTCTCTCTTCGGGACATAGAGTGCGACGCCTGAGGTCTCTGTTTCGCCATATAGTTTACATTGTTACCTAAGTTAACAACGTAAACTAAGCTTCGAAGTTTTTCAAGCTCATTCGAGGAGCGCCTTTTGATGGGGCCCATTTCTAATAGAATCTCGTATCCACGTCACCGATCCGTGTCGGAACTCCATAACCTGTTTGAAGTGGTTTGAAACGGTTTTGGGATGTCTGAGCAGAAATTCAACAAGGCACCAGGGGGTGACTCTCGCAACGCTACTGGTTTGTCAGGGCTGTTGGATCTATCTACGCAATTCTTCAATCGAAGCGTGCTCCCTATCGGCGCAGCGGTTCTGTTGGCTGTTGGAGATAGCCAAAAAGCTGAAGCTGCTCCGAATCTTCCCAAGAATAGCCTAACACCTCCTCCAGCCTCGGGGCTTGCAGCCCTCTCAGCTCCAAAGCAGGAAATTATCTCAGCGCACTACAACATCCAGAAGGGCGACACTATCTCCCATATAGCTAAATGGTTTGGCATCTCACAGCGAGAGATTGAACGCGCCAATCCAGGCTTAGAACCACACAAGCTGCACGTAGGTCAGACCCTCTTCCTGCCTGGACTTCGAAGCGGATTCCACGTCATCAACAAAGGCGACAATCTGACAACGATCGGTCAGAAGCACGGGGTTTCACTCGAAGCGCTTAGCAATGCAAATCCAGGTATTGATCAGAAAAGGCTGCAACTTGGAACTCTCCTTAAGGTTCCAGCCCAAAAGCAGCACGTTGAATCAAATCAAAAGCTGCCTAGAGTCCCCCCACAGCCCAGCATCAATCAGCCAGCACCCGTGCCAGCATCATTACCGAAGCAGCCCGTCGGTAGCTCGCTCGCGACCACCACGTCTACACAGCAGACGAACGGTGCCGCGACGGCTGTCGAATCACCCAGCTTTTGGGCAAGCCTGCTAGCTCTCTTCAACGGCGAGGGCGGAAAGACTAACAATCCGAATGACCGTGCCCACCAAGGCGACGTCAAAATGACCAATTTGGGCATCACACCCACGGCGATGAAACAGCACCTTAAAGCGAACGGAGTGGCTGAACCAACTCCCGACATGATTAGAGATGGGATCAGCAAACTAACAACCGAAACAGCTATACCTATCTATGCTGCTGGCTACTGGAAGGCTGAATATCAACAGCTTGGATCAAAGTTGTCGTTCCTTGTATTTGACTGGGGTGTGAACTCACATCCCACAGTTGCCATCAAGCAGCTTCAAACAACGCTCGGTCTTGAACAAGATGGAAAGATAGGCACAGATACGCTTAAGAAGATTCATTCCTACCCCGAAGATCAGATCTGCAAGCTCTACATCGAGCGACGAAAGGAGTTTTACCGCTCGATAGTCGATGCGCATCCGAACCAGCATGAATTCCTTAAGGGATGGTTAGCGCGCTGCGACTCCGCCCTGGCATACGTAAGCTCTCCATCTTTCGATCGTCTCAATAAACTATTCGAACGCACTGCTATTAAAGAACGCAGCCTTGCCATCCCGCTCCTCTATGGGGAAAAGACCTTAGGTTGGGGCGTGAATGAGCCTGCTCTGACCCGCTGGCTTCAGGAGAATCTAGTCAAAGCGGGCTGGCAGGTGAGTGTCGTTGACGGTCGTTTTGGCACAGAGATGACCAGAATCACAAAGAGCTTCCAAGACCACTACAAAATCGAAACAACACCGGATACGCATGGAAAGTGGGGCCCAATCGAGACCCGTGCACTACTGGCTTTACTTGCGGGTCCTACGTTGGCGAACAAGTAAGGTAGGTGGCGAAGCAGAGCGATAAGGATAATTTTTGCAGAGCTAGCACTCCCCTACCGCACCCGCACCGTTGAAGAGTTCTCGCCGTAGTCGTTCTCAACTCGGCATTTTACGGCTCGCGCTCTGGAACTACTCGGCCTCTTTAGCCTGAATGAGTAACTTCCAGATGACGAGCTATAGGCGGAGCCGCGCACTTTTCCGGAACATAGTAGATCAACATTTTCATCGCTGACTGCATCACCCCACGCATCTGTCATACGACCTGAGAGGATAGCAACCGAACCGCGCCTCTTTGCTTTTAAGGTAAGATAATAGGCTTCAGAATCCGGTGGTTCATCAGCAGGGGGAGAATCCGGATCCGGAGTTGGAGCCGGAGACGGAGCTGGATCGGATGGGCTCGGCGTCGTTGCGATGGCGGCTGCTAGAGCTGCAGCGACATTTATTCGTCCGCCTGATACAACTTTAGTTGTTAGCGCGGATATCGGATCGACTGTTTGCATCAGGATAGTTTTTATCTGTGAATAAGAGAGCCCAGAGTTACCAGCCTTCATGAGCGCTACCACCCCGGCTACATGCGGCGTCGCCATTGAAGTGCCGCTGTAAGATGCATACCCCCCGGGAATCGTACTAACGATATTATTTCCAGGCGCAGCAACGTGAACTGTAGTTCGTCCCCAGTTCGAGAAACTCGCCAGCGAATCAGATGATGTTGTTGCTGCAACAGAGATCACATTCTCATGCACTGAATTTGCTGGATACGAAGGCGTTACGTCGTTATCGGTGGTCTCGTTTCCGGCTGCTACCACGACAAGGATATCAGCTGCTTTAGCTCCAGCGATTGCATCCTCTAATATAGAGCTGTTGTTTGAGCCGCCAAGAGACATACTGATAACAGAAACACCTCGGGCCACAGCGTAATCAATTCCTGCAGCGATATCTGAGAGGTAGCCAGAGCCCTGATTATCAAGCACCTTAACAGCCAGTAGCCCCACCTGCCAGTTTACACCCACCACACCAACGCCGTTGTTGCCGCGCGCCCCGATAGTGCCTGCGCAGTGAGTCCCGTGACCGTCATCGTCATAAGGGTCACCGTTACTATAAGCAAAATTGTACCCTCGATAATCATCAACGTAACCGTTCCCGTCATCGTCAACGCTGTTATCCGGGATTTCACCGTCGTTGAGAGCTATGTTTGCGCTGAGGTCTGCGTGTGAGTAATCTATTCCGGTGTCTATCACCGCTACCTTAACTGCAGCGGAACCCGTGAGCGTATCCCAAGCTGCAGGTGCGCTTATCTTTGTCATCCCATAAAGCTGGTTATACTTAGGATCGTTCGGTGTCGCTGATTTAAAGAATAGGGTGTTCGGTTCACACAAGATATCGACGCCGGGATTAAGACTCCTAAGCTCCTGACACTTCTTAGCGATCGCTCCCTCATTTGCTACTACGGGACTCTTCGCGGCAAATGCCGCAACCTGTGCATCTGACAGAGCTAACACTCCAACTCGCCCACGACTACCTACTGAGGTGACAATCTTCTTACCCGGTATCTTAAGAGCTTTTACGGTTTTATTTGACTGAGCACTAAAGCCTGTTGAGCGAGGTAGTCGGATTGCTATCTCTTTCCCGGGAACTACTAACTTTGGCGGCGCAGCAAATGCTAGTGAAGCCACCCCCAGAGTGAGAACCGATAGCAGAACAGCCGCATACAACGTTGACGGGGTCTTTCTTGGGATTTGCATATGACCACTTCGATTTACTAGACATCACCCGCTGTCCCGCCCGTGATATCCGTCGACGTTCATGCGCCACGACGTAAGGTTTCATCGCTACATTTTTGCTACTATTTGCGTATTTCTTTAAACCCAAGCCCCAAGTGGCTGATGATAATGGAAAAAACCACCTTGTGCATTTCTTCCCGTACAGACATCGATCGGCACCACGAGCGCCGCATCTTTTGCGTGGCTAGAAAACGGAGTAATAAATGGAATGCAACCGGAAATCCGCGTTAAGAAAGCGGATTGTCTCGCCGCCAGGAGATTATCTCTGCGGCGGCGAGACCCGCCTCAATCCCCTTATTCTTATCATTATCCGCCGAACGCTCAGCAGCGTACTCAATCTTGTCGACGGGAAGCACCTCGTTAATGATCGGGATATCACACTCGAACATCACCCGCTCAAGTCCACTCATACAGAGGTCTTTTACCATCTCAAAGTGATACGTATCGCCCTTTAAAATTACACCGAAGACAACGATAGCTTCGAGCGCTGGGGTACGCTGCACGAGTCGACGGGCTGCTAGAGGGATCTCAAGACAACCCGGTACAACGTGGGTTTCCACCTTAGAACATTCAGCCGCGTTAAGGACTTCGATGCACTTCTTCGTCATCGAGTCTGAATATTCGCGGTACCACTTAGAGAGGATTATGGCTACGTGAGCCCCAGGGACCTTCACCAGGGAGGCTGGGTTGTAGGATGTTTGCGCCATATATTAGAGATAATACCGGAGAAAGGACTTGAACCTTCACACTCTTGCGAATATTGGATTTTGAATCCAACGCGTCTACCATTCCGCCACTCCGGCTTGAGTATGGTGGTTTTAGACGGAAATGGGGAAGAATTCAAGCGGTGGGGGAAGGGAGGGAGGAGCTAGCCCCTGATAGTCATATCAAGCCCAAGTGGATTTCCCGGGGCCGCTGACCTCAGTAGATCATCAACCATTCCTCCTTTTTGAGCCTCATGTGCTAGGGCTACCGCCAATGCAAGGATATGAATACAGGATTGATTTTGTGTGGGTCGGGTATTCTCACCGAAAGGTCGGTGTTCCTGCCGTTCAGGCTGACGCAGCTCTTCCGGCAGCAAAGACGAGATCGCTCGGTTCATGACCCATATGTCGTGGTGAGCTTCAGCTAAATGCTGGATAGTGCGGGTTTGAAGCCCTATCAAGGAACCATCCTTAAAAGGAAGCGCTGTGAGTATGTTGCCTAAATTAAGAGCCGCGTTCATTTTTTCAAGCGAGACGAGTTTGCCCCCATCCTTCACCCGTTGACCAAGAGCAATCAGACCATTACACACCTCGACGCCATGGTCCCGCAACATCTGAAAGGTGCCCAATCCCATCAACCCCGCAAAGAGACGGTTAGGCGCTTCGAGCTCATGAATAGTTTTTTGGGCATCAGTATGATCGGCTCGCTCTAGAGCCTTACGCATCTTCCATGCATCGAAGTTACTACCAACTGCCCTCTTGATAACACGATCACTCAAGGTACTTATCGGATCAACAAAACTTGCTATCCCTGGCCGGGCATATTTTAAGTCTTGGATGATCTGCAACGACTCTGGCGGTAGAGATGTGAGCGCTGCTGCAATAACAAACACATTATTGCTGGCAACAGTTCTATCGCCATCCGACAGCTCCCTATAACTTTTCCCGACGCTCAGATCAGGTGTCCGCAGAACTCCCTTCCAACTATCAGGCCCAATCAGGTTTAGGGTTGTAATCTGCTTGCCCTGGACGAGGAGAAACTTCTCTGCGAGAGCATCAAGAATATCTAGTTGTTGAGTCGAAGTATCGGGCCTGCTTTTACCAATAGCTACCAGAGCAGAGAACTCGTCCTTAGAGAGTCTACTGAGAAAGGCAACTGCTTCAACAGATGCGAGCGCCTGCACGACGGGAACGAGATCCGCGGGACCTCTCGGCTTCGCGTCGATACCAAGAGTGCCGGGAGTTTGTAGGATAGATATACCACCTTCAAATCCACTTCGATTGGCGAGGGGCGCAAAAGAACCCGGAAGGGAGACCCTCGCGTTTAAAAATCCTCCTACCGTTGGGATCTTATCGACCCCTGTAGACTTTATAGTAACCATCGCTCAACACCTCACATCTTGTGTTATGAGGTGAGGATTTGGCGGGATGACCTAGCGGGGTGGTGAAGAAGAAGGATTTCCTGCTGGACAAAGCCCCAAAAACAGAGGTAAAATTTGGGTCGTGTACCAAAGAGCAGTCAAGCCATTAAGATCACAGTCTTTTTTTCTATTTGGTCCGCGAGGAACTGGTAAATCAACCTTCCTTGATACCTTTCTTAGCCCGGAGGAGCGGGTAACTATCGACTTACTCGACCCCGAGCTTGCCGACGAACTAATCAGCTATCCCAACAATCTTGTAGCTCGATTGGCGCCATATGAGGGCAAGAGAGAATGGGTGATTATCGATGAAGTTCAAAAGGCCCCTCAGCTACTCGATATCGTGCACAAGTTAATCCAAGAGAGGAGATTTAAGTTCGCTCTGACCGGCTCCAGCGCTCGCAAGCTAAAGCGCGGCGCTGCAAACCTGCTGGCAGGTAGAGCTCTTGTATACAATTTGTTTCCACTCACATGCTCTGAGCTTGGGGATGATGCTCGGTTGATCGACATGCTTCGATTCGGGACGCTCCCTGAGATATGCGGCATAGATAACCCTGTGGCAAAGGCAAAATTTCTCAAGTCTTATGCACAGACATATCTAAAGGAAGAGATCATCAGCGAACAGATTGTACGCAACTTACCGCCATTCCGCCGCTTCTTGGATGTTGCGGCTCAAGGCGACACCGAGGTGATTAACTACAGCAATATCGCAAAAGACATACACTCAGATCCTAAAACCGTTTCGGGATACTACGATATTTTGGAAGACACCTTGCTAGGATTTAGGCTCCCTTCGTACGCCAAATCCGTACGAAAGAAGCAGAAAAAAGCTCCTAAGTTTTACCTCTTTGATACTGGAGTTTCGAGAGCGCTCGCTGAGCGGGTCGATTATGATGTTGCGCCAAAGACCTTCGAATATGGACAGCTTTTTGAAAATTTTATCATCAACGAAATCAGAAGAAGATTAACATACCTCGATAGACAGTTCTCACTCTCATATCTAAGAGTGAGTGAAGAGGTAGAGATCGATCTTATTATCGAGCAATCATCAAGAGCTCGTTGGATTATCGAGATTAAGTCCACGTCCGATGTTGACGAACGTCATGCCCGTGCTTTATTGACACTAAGAGATGAGTTTAAAGATGCTCAAGCGCTGCTGATCTCAAACGACCATTCTCAGAAAGATTTTTCGGGTATCTCTGCGCTGTACTGGCACGATGCCATAGAGCGAATCGTTGCTAGCTTTTAAGTAGCTTTACCCCCACTACAGCAACTAGAAAGCCTATTTTGTATGTCGCAATTCACTACTGAGTTACCTATTCTTCGTCCGAAGAACGAAGAAAACATTCAATAGAAACAACATCACAACCGTTTTTTCTCTCTTCCTAATCACGTCTCGCAACTAACCCTTAATAGAACACAAAAATTCGGTCCGTAGGCTCATCACTTGCGTGTGAGTTTCTTGGCGCCGAACTGGTTTGTGGCTAGGGCTAGCTCTTCTTCCGCAGGTGGCGCTGGTACAGGACCAACGCGGCACTTGTGTGGTTGTCCTCCGCGAGGCCGATAGCCTCATCCTCGGAGACGAGCTTCACGTTAGGGTTGCTCGCATCAAACCCCGCCATATCAAGCAACCAGTACGCCGGGGAACCGACGCCGGTGCCAGAGTTTTCGGCCATCACACCAAGGAAGTATGGGACGATAGAGCACCCTGCGGTGCCTGCCTCCTCATTTACCTCCCGAAGCGCTGTTGCCAGCCCTTTCGGAAGGGTGTCCTTGGTGGTTTCATTGCCTGAGTCCCACTTCTCACTGAATCCGCGGGGAACTTCCCAGGTATAACGGCCAAGGTTGACCCGATACTGCCTCACCAACACGATCTTTTTATCAACCACCGCCAGAGCGATCGCCCCTGCGCCGTTAATGTTCGACCGCACAACGAACTTCTTTGATGGCTGCCCTGCTCCCCAGACAACGTCCAACTCGTAGTCCACAAAGAACGGTTTGTTCTCGCGGCCTTCCGGGAAGGAGGCTCCCACGATGAGAGGGAAGTCCTTGTCGTCGGGTTTAAGGGCCAACGGAGCCAAGAGGTTCCGCGCGTTGCAATCAGCGATGAGCTGCTCAATCGAAGTGATATCCATATTTCTACTAATTGAATTTTTTCCCGATCTGCTCTCAACCAAGGCGCCTAAAAGGCGCCCAGTCTACTTGCATACCGGCCGCACGACTCAATTCGATACTTGAATCGTCCAGACGATATGCAAACCAGAACGGCCAACTCTGTTGTATAACCTTATCTGTCAGTAGCTTTGCGACAGACAAAATAGCTCTCTTTGACTAAGGAAGTCGCCATACCAAAATCCGCTCTCGTAATTTTTAGGGGATTTGCCGCGCTTCCTTAGCTTCCTTCTACCCGTATGCAGTTGTAAAAAGAATCTTAAGACTATTCCCACCACTAGGCAAAATTTGTCGGCAAAAGACCGCTAACGGAGACCAAATGAGTCAGATGGAGACATGCGACGAGTACGCCCTACCCCACCCCAACTCTATCCCGCGCAAACGACCGCGCGCACACACTTTCAGCGCGCTCGGCGAACACCTTACGCCACGGCTCCTGCGCAACAGCATCACGCTTCTTAAGCTCGGCGAATTTTATCATCGCTGAGATTGAATTCATCAAGACTACTGTTTCAACATCGCGCTCATAGTTATTGCGATACTCAGCAAGCGACATCCCGTACCCGCGCAGGACAGCATGCAGGTCACGCTCAATCCGCTCTGCTGAATGACCGTCTCGAGCCAACACGTACACCATCGAAGCAACTTCGTACTGAAAAGCCGCACCCGAGCCAGCAAATTCCCAGTCGATAATCGAGCGCACATTGTGCTCATTATCAACAAGATAGTTTCCAGTATTCCCGAGGAGATCGCGGTGAAAGAGCTTGGGCTCTGGATCAATTTTAATCAGCTCCTCAGCTCGTGCCTCAAGCCAACGCATCATTGCAAAGCTAATCGGGCTATGCCTTATGGTATCTATCTTTGATCTCACAAACCCTTCAAAGGTTGAATGAGAAAAAGATCCCTGCGCAGCGTTAAAGTCAATACCGTATCCAGGAACCGAGATCTTGTGAATTTCTCGACACACCTCCCCTAGCTGCTCAAGGATATACGGCAACCGGTCATTCAACGTCCGACACTCAGATGCAGATTTATATGGGATCATCTCCTCCATCATAAACCCATACTCTTTAAGCCCTTTTCCGGGGATATCCAGTACAATGCTTCCTATGCCGCCTGAAAGCAGCTTCGGCACGAAGGAGAACCCCTGAAGCTGTGAGAGAATTGCATACTCCTTCTCCAAGTGCAGCACGCTACGACACAACCGCGCTTCAGCAGTTGGAGCTTTTTCGGAGAGGCGTAAAATGAAATCTCTTGGCTCGTTTTTGAACGAGACTTTTAAAGTAAAATTAGACCACCCTTGCCCGTCTATCGCCTCAACCTGCGGAGTGCCCGAACTTCTGCCGAGAATGGCGTTTAGCTGCGGAGCCAGAACATGCGCCAGCACGCGCGCAGTATTGGTGCGTCGCGTAACGCGCATAAAGTTATCTTCTTTGAATTCGTCTTGAACGCCCATACACCTGCAATCTCTAGCCGACACATGGTTATTGGCGGGTACGCGTGAGGTGTGCGGTTAGGGGAGGAGTTGGGGGTGTAAGCTGTTGAAAGATAAGCTCTTCAGGGAATCCAGTGGGGGGCAAGAGGCGCTTGGATAGCGTGACAGATTGTTGCGATACACACATCGCGTGCTTGCCCGCGAAACTGCTGGCACACATCCCGATAATACCGAGTGATACCCACCCGAGAGCAATCCTCAAACTTTGACCTTGAAATGATTGAAAATGATATCTTGAATAAGTCTGTCCTGAGTAGTGGGAGTGAGACTGTTCCACTCTTGGTAAAATATAGATTGCGTGGGAATTCCGCAGATCTCTCCAAAATATCTCTCCTTAAGCTTGTCTTTACCGAGTCGCGATTCACCGTCTCTTGTAAGATGATACCTATCGCCATCACACTCAACGATGACACACCGATTTCTATCTGATGCGTCTTGCAAAAGTAAGTCTGCGAAGAATCCGTCCTTCTCAAATTGCTTATGGACGATGATTTTCTCGCCACCTATCTCCTTAAATCTTTCGGCGACCTTCTCTTCAAAGCGTGAGACATGTCTCTCAACAAATTTTTTCTGATTAGGGATCTCATCTCGCGCTGTTTGTACAAGCTCTAGTGGGAGTTCGTCTATCAGCGCGCTAGCTGCCGCCGCCTGATACAACTGAGATACCGGACGAACCATAATCTCGCTCTTAGGTGGGGTGTTCGACCGAAGATACTTAGCGTAATTCGCCAGAAACTCGTCCATTCCCAGGGTACAAAAGCTGCGAGAGATTAGGCATCCGTCTTGAAAGCTAAGAAGGTGAATGTTTTTAATGAGCACGTCTTGTAGAGCAGCTAAATCGAGGCCTTCGGTACATTGCACCTCGGCTGCTGCATAAACGAGGCGACCGTATCCTCTCGCTGTTTTTCCTATGCAGTCTTCTAGAGTCTGTTTATTAGGGTTGTTCAGTTGATCTTGCGCTGCCGAAAATATCAGAGGCAGATGTTCACGCTCTTTTTTGCGAGCGAAAAACATAGCTATACCGGATAGTCCATATACTGAGATGTCCCCGCACTCAGGGAGCATTCTCTCTAGCCATTTGTCAAAATTAGTGCCGTTTTTGACACCTAGTTTTGTGAGCTTGCGAAAGATGGTCGCACAATGCTCAGGTGACATGGCTGCTAACCTAGCCTCACAAACTTCCATCCAGAACCGAAGCGTTGGCTCTCGTTGTGGGGAAGCACTGATGTGCTCGACTTTTCCAATTTCATCAAATGCCTGGCGATACAGATTCGCCGGGGGGAGCTCCATGAGTTGATCCGCAGGAATCGCAGCAGCAGGCCGCGCAACAGCACTAACAGGACGGTTCATCATATATGCCTGTTATGCGTTACTTCCAAAACGTGAAGCATACTATCGCCTTCTTGCGGGTCTAGGTGGGCGACTCACATGCAAAGTCGACCCGTGAATACTCAATTTTGGCGGAGCTGGAGGCTCCGCGGTCCAGGTTAGCTTCGCCAAAATATAGCAAGTGCCACCATGGTTTCTGGCGGACCTGGAAGGTCCGCGGTCCAAGAGGCGAAGCACTTTTATTAGCTACCAAGCGCTGCGCGTATCTGACCCTCAACAACGCCCGATAGCGCTGTGGTCTCAACCTGACTGGGCTCTACAGCAGGAAGAAAATGTATCGTAATAGCCGTACCAAAAGGCACAGGTAAGAAGTTATACCGGAGCAGCTCCCAGTTTCCTGATATCGCAACCGGTTGAATAATCGCTGAGGGCATCGATGATACGAGCGTCTGTAGCCCGGTTGCCTTAAAAGAGCGCATCGCCCCATCACGTGCGCGAGTACCTTCAGGGAAGATACAGGCAACTTGCTTGCTGCGCTCTCGCTCCTCTCCAAACTCGCGTATCGCAGCAATCGCTTGCTTAGCGTCTTTTCTATCAATTAACACCGAGCCGAGTGTTCGCAGCGCAAGGGACACGCTTGGAATACCGCGCCCCAATTCTTTCTTGGCGATAAAACCAAGGTGTCGTTTACGACAGATCCACATCAACATGGGGATGTCGTACATACTCTGATGATTTGAGACGATGATAACAGAGCGATCTGCAGGAAGAGTCGGTATGCCAATTACTTTGAACGATGCGCCGGTAACCAACCGAATATTCCAGATGATGCAGACGTTCATGATGTTTAACACGCACATCTGTGCTGCTTTGCCAAAGACACTCGCAATCAGCTGCAAGAGGTGAAAGAGCGAGAGCAGGACGAAAAAGATGATGAGGTAAGGCGGCGTAATGATCCAGCCAACTACTTTTTGCAACTTTAGGCGAATAGGTAGTTTTGTCACTGCTCAGCTACCCTCCCCTCAGAGAAATCGGCCTCAAGACACCGCTCCTGCATAGCGATTGCGTGCTCTATCTTCTTTCTAAGCGTCTGCGAAATAGCACTTGAAGGCGCAAGGAGCGTGCTAGTCTTTAGGGCATAGAGGTATCCTCGCTTCTCGTCAGGACTACTGGTAGTCATGTGGAGGTGTCGAATTGTATCAAGCTCACGCACCCCAATAATGGCAGCGACACACGCATGACTGCTTGCATGTACCAGATCACCGCGAACTAATTCTACCAGGTCTGAAACCTCAGGAGTGCTCGACGCCGGCGCAGATACTTCCTTTGTTACCAGGCTCCACATTGCGGCAGCGAGCTCGTTTAGAGTTACATCCTTCCCGCGTTCCTCCAGCAGCAAGGAAGCAACTCGCGCTATGCGGGGATTAAACGAGACCCCCTCTTCTCTGGTTAAACCGGGCTCTTCATTACCACCTACCGCCTCAACCGTTGTGTAGTGAAGGTCCAGCTCGTCGATAATCGCCGCAGAGAATCGCCGTTCAAGCTTAAATGTAAGTCCTGGAGCCTTCGTGCGCACTACATACCTCTAACAGCAAACGCGGAGCCGGGCTGATCTTTAACTTCTAATCCAGGGATCTGCAACCCTGCCAAAACACTCACTCCGAACGTCGTTTGAACCACTTACGCGTCGTATGACGTCTTTACTAGGTAGAGACTTACTTTGGGGTAAAATTTTTCGCCTCTCAGGACGTCTTTCATCTCTGTTCAGTTATGGATGCACCCGGTACTATCACACGCAGGCTTCTACTATCTGCCGCCGCTGCTTTCGGTTGTATCTTTTCTATGCTGGCTCATGCTGACGATTACATATCTCCAGAACTAATCCGAATCAGCACCCCACGTTATCAGGCGTTACCTTCTGAGTTCGAGCCCAAGCTGGGCACGTACGAATATACCGTCGGCTGGGAGAGTATTCCGGCGGCTTCCTGCTCAGTAAGAATCAGTCGTGAAGGTGAAGACCTAATCGTTGAAGCAGCAGCTCGAACGTACTCAGCGGTAGATCTACTGTACAAGCTCCGTTACGACGCCGTGGGAAGGATCTCTGCTGCAACATTTTCACCGATAAGCCTCGATATCGACCACCGCGAGAACTCGCGTATCAAGAACATCAACATGTCGTTTACCCCTAATGCCGGTGGGGTTACTTCCATTCGTTCGAAGGGTCCAGATGACCCGGATAAAAAAGTTCTCCAGTTTACCCCTCACAATCGCATTCTTGACCCTGTTGCGGCGGGTTTTTTAGCACGCAGCCTTCACTGGAACGTCGGCGAAACAAAGGAGTTCGATGTGTTTAATGGCAAGAGCCGCTATTACCTCTCGTTGAAAGCCGTAGAGCGAACCACAATCGAGCACCTAGGAAAGAGCCACCGCGTCATTGTGATCTCACCCTACGTTAGAAACCTGACAACCACACGTCCTATCGCAAAGCTTAGAGAAGCTCGTATCTATGTCACCGACGATACCGCGCGAGATGTGCTTAAGATTACTAGCTCTGTGTTCATCGGTAGTGTTAACACACAGCTTGTCTCGTTTACTCCCGATACCCAGTCCAGCTTCCCGATTACAATACCTCAAGCGGCAAACGACGACTCTGTGAGGGCGCAGCTAAGGTAAGTGGCCTGGTCTCTACCGCAGTCCCGCCAATGCGGATGACAGAGACTGCTGTTGTTGCTGAAGCTTCCCCATCGTTGACTCAAGTCGAGCAAAGCGTGCGCGCATCTCATCAGCCTGTCGTTCGATAGCTTTTTCAGCATCTGAGATCTGCTGATTGAGGCTTGTAATCTGCGTCTTATTTCCGTTCATCGTAGTATCAAACATTCCGTTGAAGCGTGTATAGAGATCGATTGTTCCTCCTGTTAAGGACGCCGTGTCTGCAAATTGCTGCAGCAACAAACTCACACTTGATGGTTCCTTTGATATCGCGCCATTAAATTTGACACTATCAAAAAGCAACGTACCGTCGCGCTGAGTGGTAATCCCAAGATCGGCAAATATCCTTACAGCACTTCCGGAGCTTGCGGTGGTTGATGAGAAAGCACTTTTAAGAGCACTCAAACCACTGTCGTCTACTCGGGCGCTCGCTAGAGGAGCAAACACATTGGTGACCGACGTACCCGTCTCCTGACGGCTAATAGTATTATTGTCGGTTACAAATTTAATTATTGAGTTAAATTGATCGACAAAATCACTTATCTTCGAGGAGGTAGTTGCTGCATCCTCGCTTACTTTAAGAACGGCTGATGTACCCACAGCAACCAGGCCAAGCGTCACGCCGGGAATTACGTCAGAGACTGAATTTGTTGAACGAGTAATAGTACCACTGATTCCATTAATTGAAAAAACTGCATCAGTGGCGGCGTCGACCAGTACATTGGTTGGGGAAGTACCACCAGTGTAGGTGATGGCACCTTTTGCAGTCCCCTCATAGATCGAGGAGATAACTACACGATAAGACGGCTGGGTATCCGTTCCAACATTAACGATCGAGGCCTCGGCTGTTGAGCTCTGGACATTAAACTCGCTGACCCAGCTCGCCACCGACCTAGTAGAGTTGGTAACTGTCACACTCTCGGTACCGATGGTAAAGGACCAGGGCCCATTAATCACATCCTCTGCAGTTGTAGAATATCCCGTACCGGACGGAGACGTAGTTCCACCAAACGAATACGTGCCGTTCTTGGCGATACTGGCAACGCTCACAGTATAACTACCGTTAGAAGCAGCATTTGTAGCCGTTGCCGTAACAACGTTCTCTTTGCTACTGGTTACTAACTTACTCACGCCGCCGCCTGCTACAGTGCTAAACTGTGACAACGTGGTCTTAAGCTCATCGAACTTATCGCTTAGTTCTTGCAACGCAGAGTTGGTCTCTTCAAGCTCAGATACCTTCTTTGAATACGGGTCGACTCGCGTTGCTCGTGCTGCGGCAGAGGTTGCGTCGATAAGGCCGTTGGTATCGATTCCAGAGGCGAGGCCAGCGAAGTTAATAGTGGGCATCTTTCTCTCCTTGAAGATAGAAGCACAGTCCCTGTTATTTCTCCCCACCCTAGCGAGAGAGACGGCTCAATTGTGACTCCTCTTTATAATTGGGAGCACAATCTGCTGCAGGAACCGAACAGGAGGCAAAACCAACCGGTTATGCCGGGAACTATCTTCCTTTCTTCTTGGCAATTATCGTCGTTTCGATGACTTAACTGCCTGACATAGCCACTCGTGCAAGAACGGATCCATCGCTGGACAGGTGGCTTTTAAAAGATTTGAGAGGGCTGCTGTTGATTTGCTTGACCCTTTGAGGCCACCGACTATCAACTGAGCCAAGCCAGGGTTAAGGCTGTAGACGACACTACACTCCCGCCCCTGATATCTGATGGGTTGCGCACCAAGGGCCCGCAGAATAAGCACTGCAAGGAGGCGTCCCAGCGAGGGTGACCACTCGCCAAGCGACAGGAGCGAAATAATCTTATCAAAGTGTACCCCCGGCCCCTGCAACGCTTCCTTCAACATCAATATCTCTGGATCCTCAGCAAACGGAGCAAGCCAATTTTTGAGTTTCTTGAGGAGCGGTTTGGTTGGCTCCTCAAGTTGAGCAACAAGTATGATATCGCTCGCTGAAAAGACCGCAACGAGAGCCGATACTATAGGCCCCCGAATTGAATCCATAACATCAGGGCGAGCGATGCACTCAAGGAGGTGCTCAAGCAGAGCCACCTCAGCGATAGAGAACGCGCTTGATTCCAGCATCCATGGATGTAGGCGTGGCTCCTCAACCGGCAGAGCAACCGAACGTGGAGAGCCGCTCGCAGGAGATCGCTCCGGAGAGTGTCGCCTACCTTTTTTTGAGGCCCTCTCGGAGGTCTCACCGGATAGCGAGGCCACGACGCGCTCTACAGCTTGCGTCAATAATACCACCCGCGAGGGTCCAACAGAGCGCTTCTTCTGTAGGGTAGAAAGGTCCATGGTTACGAGCTGCGCCAACGTAAACGCCTCTTCGAAAGGGGCCCGCTCCCACTGCGGATCCCAATAAGTACCTAACTTTTGATTTTTGTTAGCCTGGAACTTTGGGTGCGCTTCAAGCGCCCGTATCTTTTCACGCAGATCTATCTCTACTTGCACGCTGTTTACCGCTGGTTTATCTGACTCATCATCACCATTCGCTGAAACAGCCACGCCCTCGCTCAGAGCGAAAAGGGTGGAAACAAGTACTCGTTTCTGCACAACAGAGAGCGCCCGCAACTTATCAGTACCAAGCTGAACAAGAGCCTCAAAAGTGAGTTCAGCAAGCTGTCCAAGAGCATCAGCATCTCCCCCGATGAGACGGCCGATTTGAAGCCTCTTAAGAAAGTTAAACCGAGATGAGCTTACAAAAGCTTCGAGAGCGCGGTCGAGTTCTTCGTTATAAGGTTGATGTTCATCCATAAAGCTAGTGTTTCTAACACCCCCAGTCCACAAGGCATCAAAAGTAGTGCCGCTAATCTGAAGCCTCGTGTATAATAGTAAGTAAAGGATGCTGAATCCAGACGCAGAGTTACAGAAAGCTCCCCCCGCCACCCCCAAGAGGGAACGGGAGGGTGTTGCGCCAAGCGAGCCAGGAGCGTCCGCCCAGACGGCCTTACCGGTTGTAACCCCGTCCCCTGATGACCTCTTCCAAAGCACTGCATCACTTACGCTGCCTCCAATAAAGCTTACCCCAAAGCCACTCTCTTTGCTTGAGGATATTAGAACGTCGATCCCAACGGGGCTGGAATCACACCGGATCTTACACTACCAGATCGCCCCGCCCTCAAAACGCGGTGAGAATAAACGAAATGGAAAGGGAGCCGCACGCGATCTCGTAGTTCTTAAATTGTATGTCCCTGAAGAGCTTGAACCAAAGCTTGCAGCATGGCGCAAAGACATCGAGCAACGGCACCCAACTGCCGATCTTGTCGTTCACCGCACTAGCACCGCAAACACTGCGTGGAACCAGATTCGCCACAAATTTCGCACGCGACAACTTATCACTAAAAGCGACGTACCGGTGATTCAATCGATGATAAAGGAGCTGTGCGGCTCGCCACCTCCACGCGTAGTAGCACCCCGACCAGACCTGCCGCAGCGTATATCGCTTGAACACATCCCCTTTGTCGCAATCGACCGCGAGGGCACAATTGACCGCGAGGATCTCCTACACGCAGAGAAGAAGAGCGCCAACCACTACGTCCTGTGGGTAGCAATCGTCGACGTTACTGATTACATCACCCCTGGCGACCGCCGAGACGACTACGCCAAGCGTGTTGCGCGAACTACGTATGGGCGCCGTCGCGCTATCTCGCCGCTCGGCGAGGAGCTCTTTCACGGGTTTGGTTCTTTTGGCCTAAATGAAACCCGCCCAGCGTGGGTAATCGAAACCGATATACGAATAGACTCAACTGGTCGAGTGGACACTGTCCAACCCAAGATAATTCGTGCCTTGGTTAGGAACCATGGGAATTTTGACCCATCGTTTGCATATCGCGAGCAAGAAGGACATCCGCGCGCTGCGAATTTCGTCGCGCTTTCTGAAGTAGCAAACATCTTGGAGCAATACCGAAAATCAAGAACCTCCATCGTGCGAATCGACGGCGACGGCCCTCTCACTAAGATCGTTGCAGAGAGCATGATTCGGGCAAAACACCACCTTGCGCGCTTTATGATAGAGAAGACCGGGCTCCCATCGATCTATCGAGTTCACCAACGACCATCCACAGAAACGACTAATCGACTATGTGCCGACCTTGCCGAACTGCAAATGACCGTCACCGAAGACGATCTGAGAAATCCTCAGACCTTTACAAATATCCTTAAGGAGCTCGAGCAAAAAACCTCTCACCGTGCTCGCTCACTTGCAAATCAGCTTCTCGATACTTTCCTTATTCACTCGCACTTCTCTGCACAGCCCGGTGAGCATTACGGGCTTGGACTTCCAGAGGCATACATGGAGCTTAAAGCCCGCGATTACTCAGGTCTCATAAACCAATACCAACTCGATGCGCACGACCGCAAAGCTGCTGGTTTAAATGCCGACTACGTCGCCGATTGCGCCAAAGCGATGAACGACCGCGAATGGGCGCTCGATGAGCGTTACTACAAGCTCAACTTGTATGAAATGCTCGAAGGACACCTCTTGGATGCCGACAACATCGCCTTTGGAATGGTGACCAAAAGCACCGACAGTGAATGCTTCATTGACGTACCCGGATTTTCTCACTGGGGTGTGGTAAGAGACGGCTCAGCTGCCGGCCACACAGTCGATGAGATACTGGCTGTGAAGCTCCAAGGTTTCAACTACGAAACCAAGCGATTTGAATTTACGGTGGTGACAGCAGAGGATTGCGGGAGCAGTAGCTCAGAAGAAGCAGCCTGACGCTAGCCGACTACCCTTCTATGTCGAACGCCAAAACATCGTCCTTGAGCGTAATTAGTACCTTACCACCCTCGCGCAACTTACCGAAAAGGATCTCGTCAGCCAGCGGGTCTTTCAGTTCACGCTGTATTAGGCGCGCCATCGGACGGGCTCCAAACACGGGATCAAACCCCTTACGAGCTAACCACTCCTTAACGTCACTGGTCACATCGAAGGTCACTTTGCGACCGGCTAACGCCTGCTCAAGCTCGCGCACGAACTTCTCTACAACCTGCACAATGACTGACATCGGCAGCGACTGGAAGTACACCGTCTCATCGAGACGGTTACGGAATTCGGGCTTAAAGAGGCTTTTAACAGCGCTATCGCGAAAATTATTTGCCTGCGAGGCGCCAAAACCAAGAGATGCTGCTTTTTCAGAGCCAGCATTCGTTGTGAATATGACCACGATGTTTCTAAAATCTGCTTTACGCCCCTGCGAATCAGTTATCGCAGCGTCGTCCATTATCTGAAGGAAGATGCTGAATATATCACTGTGCGCCTTCTCAATCTCATCAAATAAGATGACAGAGTAGGGATTCTTGCGGACCACATCGACCAAAAGTCCACCCTCTTCGTACCCAACATACCCTGGAGGAGCGCCCGTAAAACGCGATACCAGATGCTTGTCGTGATATTCGCTCATATCGAAGCGATGAAAAGAAACTCCTAGCTCCAGCGCTAACGCCTTAGCCAATTCAGTCTTTCCTACACCTGTTGGCCCTGCGAACAAGAAGCTACCGATCGGCTTAGCGTCAGATTGTAGGCTTGCTCTGCTTCGCTTGATTGCACGCGCCACCGACTCAACCGCCTTATCTTGCCCAAACACGCGCTTCTTTAGGTTCGTCTCAAGATTACGAAGCACATCTTCATCAGAGCTACTTACGCTGCGAACTGGGACGCGAGCGATAGCGGATACAACCTTCTCTACCTGCTCTTCGCCGATGACCTTTTTGCGCTTATTTTTCGGCAACAGAGCGTTCGCAGCTCCTGCTTCGTCGATGACATCGATCGCCTTATCAGGCAAGAACCGTTCAGTAATATGCTTTGCAGAGAGCTCAACTGCTGAACGAAGGGCCTTGGCAGAAAACGAAACGCCATGGAACTCTTCGAATTTCTGACGTAGACCCTCAAGGATCTTTATACTCTCCTCAATCGATGGCTCGGGCAGATCGACTGTTGAAAAACGTCTGCTCAGCGCTCTGTCTTTCTCAATACTCTTTTTGTAATCACTGTGGGTTGTGCTTCCCATGCAACGGATCTCACCGGAGGCTAGCGCCGGCTTGAGGAGGTTAGCTGCATCGAGAGAACCACTACCGGTTGCTCCAGCACCCATAATGGTGTGCAGCTCATCAATGAAAAGAATACCTTTCGGACGCTGCTTTATCTCTGTGATAACTTTTCTGATTCGCTCTTCAAACTCTCCGCGGAACTTTGTGCCTGCAACGAGCGTCCCCATATTCAAAAGGAAAACCTCAGCTCCTTTTAGTTGTTCAGGGACATCGTCCGATACAATTCGAGCAGCTATGGCATTGGCCATCGCCGTCTTCCCCACCCCAGGCTCGCCCAAAAAGAGCGGATTGTTTTTCTGCCGCCGCGAAAGGATCTTTATCGTTCGCTCAATCTCAGCATCACGCCCAATAACGGGGTCCAACTCCTGCTTACGGGCAAGCTCGGTAAGGTCTTCACAGAACCGGCTAAGCGCTGTTGCGCCACGACGTGTAGTAAATACCTCGTCTTCCCCATCTTCGCTAGTTTCGCCAAGAAGCGGCTCTTCCTCCTCCAGCGGCTGTTCCATAGGGCCGTGCGAAAGGATAGTAAGCACATCGAGTCGAGCTATTCCCTGTTTCGCCAGATAGTAAACTGCATGCGAGTCTTCTTCGGAGAAGATCGCGACTAGAACTTCGGCAGGTGTGATGACATCTTTTTGAGCTGACCTCACGTGCATGATCGCGCGCTGCAAAACTCTCTGCACAGCCGGGGTCTGAGCGGGCTCTGCTGACTGCCCTTTTGCTCCTCGTACCGATACTACTTCTACGTGCTTATCAAAAAAGGCTTCCAAATCTTTGCGCAAGAGCGCGATGTCAGCTCCTACCGATTGTAAGATTTGACCGACCTGCTCATCAAAGGTGAGTGCATACAAAAGATGCTCAAGGCAGAAAAAAGCGTGGCGTCTCGAGGATGCCTCACGAAAAGCAGCTTCTAATGTTAATCCGAGCTCCGTGCTAAACATTACTCCTCCTCCATCACACACCGAAGTGGAAAACCTTCTTCGTGCGCTTGTCGATGAACGATGTCGATCTTAGCCTCTGCAATCTGTTTCGAAAATATACCAGCGACACCCCTTCCGACTTTATGAACTTGCAACATGATCTGGACAGACTCCGCGGGAGTTTTAGAAAAGACCGATTCAAGGATGTGAACAACAAATTCCATCGTCGTGTAGTCATCATTGAGAAGAACAACTTTGTACTGTGGCGGCACCTTCGTGCGCGAGCGCTCAACAACTGCGGTCTCAGAATCCCCTTGTGTGCGACGCCGCGTCATAATCCTCAACAACCTGCTGAACGTATGTAGCCCACTGCCCTAACAACCCAGTCTCATAGTAACATCATACTACGGTCGGCAGAGTGGCTCTTTTTCATTAGCTTGTAACGCCGCTGCTTTTATGGCAAGTGGCTGATACAACAAAGAAAAGGACCACTACCATTGCCCCCCTTCTTTGCGGTTGAACCTATGGTTATTGAAGCCTTCCCCCCTCTATCAAGCGCCGATGAGCATGGACTGCTCGCTATCGGTGGCGACCTCGACCCTGAGTCGCTTGTTTTGGCCTACTCAAACGGCATATTTCCATGGCCCTATGATGATGACGAGCCCCTGGCTTGGTTCTCTCCGCCGATGCGGGCCATCTTACCTCTTAGTGAAATACATATCTCTCGTAGGCTAAAGGAAACCCTCCGACAGAAGAGCTTTGACTTCGCGAAGAATCGCAATTTCTCAGCAGTTATTCGCGCCTGCGCCGAATCAAAAAACCGCAAGGGCCAGTCAGGTACCTGGATTACGGAGGAGATGATTGGCGCATATATCAAACTACATGAGCTTGGTCTATGCGATTCATTTGAAGCCTACCGAGGCAAGGAACTTGTGGGTGGGCTATACGGAGTGAGGTTACAGCGATTTTTTGCGGCTGAGTCGAGCTTCTACGTCCAGGATAATGCGTCCAAAGGAGCGCTGTGTTTTATGGCCGAAACTCTCTTAAAGGAAGGAATCGAGTGGGTTGATTGTCAGGTACTGACCCCCTTCTCACGCAGCTTTGGTGCTCGCGAGATCCCTCGCGATAACTACATCACGCTGCTTAAGCGGACTCTGGTTGCTCTAGTGCTTGTCGTCATAGGATCTATAGCAGCGCTACACCCGGCTCCTGCACACGCTGACTCGGTTTGGCGCTGCGGAGAAACCTACTCAAGCTCGTATCACGAGGGATGCAGCAAAATCACAGCCGGCGTGGCAAAGGGCATCACCGGGGATCGAGTCTTTAGTAATTCTCGAAAAGATAAGATCTCAGACGGAGCCAATGAACAGGAAGCCGACTCAAACCACGCCTCCAACGAATTAATCCCTGAAGAGAATCCGCGCATCTCGGGAACTCTCTTTCAAATGAAGGACTCTCCTAAATCACGGTCTGCCAAACCCGACTCAGCTAAGTCCCTTACGCCCGCTCAAGTGCCGAGCACCTCAGGCGCGGAAGACCCCCTAGCCGCCCTTGCCTTTGTCCAGTGCATATCTGAAGCACTCAAAGGAAACACTACCGCGGCTGCCAAGTGCGGATTACCAAATCTTGATTTCTCTCAGGTCACTGATGCTATGAAGTAGCGCCAGCTACTGCATCCCGCCGCACTCTTTGCTTACCAGGTAGCACCGAACGATTTCGATCATCTCGCCGATCTTTTCAGGCTTCTGGTACATGGGAATGGGTGAGAGGTAGCGCTTAATGCGCGGTAGATCTATCCCTTCAAGCGCTGTGACAGCCACGACCGGGGTATCTGGATACACCCAGGCCAACTCGTGAACGGTCTTAACCCCCACCTCAAATGAGCGCTGATACTCGTGCGCATTTTCCTTAGTGGTAAATGGCATATGCAGATCGCACACTATAAGATCAGGAGCATCTATTGAGCTTAAAAGCTCGAATGCTGAATCGGGACAATCGCTCTCGTATACCTCAAGGCCGTTACCCTCAAGAATGTGGCGCACGGTCTCGCGATAGTCTTCGTTATCGTCTATGAGAAGAACGGTTTTCATGGCCTCCTTGCCTTCTAATCCGTTCACTGCTTAATGGGGATGGCAGCAGACTGCGCCGCCTTAAGATAAGAGTCGGCTGAGCGAGCTATTCCCTTGAGACAAAAGGAGACTGCGGCGAAACCTCTGCCAAGAGCTTGCGTCGGAGGGATCCCGGTCGCCCGGAAGGCGACCGCAGGCACGTAGGTGCCTGAAGCGCCTCGTAATCGCGCGCCCGTTTGCGCGCGATGAAGCTTGGGGCCCATCAAAACCCTCAACCTTCTGTTTTAACTCGACAAATATCCCTACGACGTAAGGGGTTGCTCGAATGAACATGCTGCACCCGGGCTAGGTGGCTTGTTCAAAAGTTTTTAGTCACAGGGCGATGATACATTTTTTACCCGCTCTGCTAGCCAACCACTCCAACTTTTCTGACAACAAAAACAAGTCGCGGAACGTATTCAGCTCGTTTGAAAGTGGTAACTACTGCGAGTCCCATTGTCTTACACAGTGATTCGATAGCCTCAGGATTCATCCGCATTTTATATTCAGATGGGGCGCGCTGATGCTCGGGCTTTGCTAAGTCAGAACTAAGGTACTGATTGCCGACCACGCTATTAAACGAATCACAAATAATATCAAAGATAAAAACACCATCGCTGTTTAACATCGAGGCCCAAAAGTGTAGGAAGTCACGATAAGAAAAATCTGGTATCAGATGCATCCAATTAAGAGCCTCTATTACGTCATACCGTCCCTGAGGGATGCTTCGAGGCGAAATACCATCATCAACCCACAATTTGAGTGGCAAACTGCATCGGCGAGCGATCGCTTTACCACTGGCGATCACTCTTGGATCAGGGTCGAACCCTTCAAGAGATGAAAACCCCTGCTCGGCAAACCACATGAGATTAAATCCTACGCCGCACCCTATCGAAAGTACTCGACTTGTTGAAGGCAGATGTTGCACTACCCACATGCAGGGCTCCCACACATCCCAGCGCTGCTCCCGCTCCGCATAAATGTAATGAAACCAGGAAGGGGCGCCATGTTCTACCAGGGCGTCCACAACCTCAGACCGGGAAAGAGACAGTCCCTTACGCTGCGTATTACGTGACTCCTTCTTTCTGTGAAAATCTCTATACGCCTCGAAAAACTCTCCCATAGTGGCTGGGACTGCTCCGCATCTCCGAGCCTCAGAAAAAATGTGCCGCAAAATATCTACGTAGAGAGCAACATCGTCCTCAGTTGCTGAATACGGAGAGGCGCCTGCAACTAGCTCTGTTGAGTGAAACATTATTACGAGCGGGCGCGGAAACTGATCTGATTCAGAGGATAGACACAGCTTTTCAAGCAGTAATGATATCGATTCTTTTGACAAGTAGCGCGGCCGCAACCACGCCGGTTGCGAAGCTGCGTGGGTCGCAATAGCGCCTGGCGGAAGGACCGTCAACGGAACTTCAAGAAGCGAGGAGTTTCCTCGCTTTAAGAGGTCGCCTTCTTCATCAATAAAATAGGGAGTCTCCTCTGCACGAGTAAAATCCGGCCGTGGCTCCCCACGCGAATTGACCCAATAAATATGGGGTGTAACAGAGGAATCGACCTTGTAACCCAATTCAATCAGATGCTTGCCGGTAGCACTACCGATCCCAAACCTACCTGCTCGAAACGAAACAGGACGACGGTCAAATTGGAGGTAGAAAAGCTCGGTCAGCGTCTCTAATTTAGCTCGCTCAAGATCGCTCGGATACTCGTGCTGCATGTCGTCAATTACTAGCGCAGGATCGTCTAATCTCCACCCAGCAATCTCAGGAACCACGTACTCACCGTGAAGATGTGTAGCCAACTCACAGCTAGCCTGCGATCGCATGACGTCAGCGCACTCTCTTGACACGATCACTTCTGGGCTTAAAAAATATGTGGGCCGCATACCAAATTCAACACACAGCGGCTCAATAATATTCGGAATAGCTTCAACAACGCTGCGAAACGTTAGCGATGAAGGAGTTTTCCATCCTGCCGACATATCGCGTTCGGTATCGATTGTTATCAAAATTGATGGACGAGGGTATGACATGTTTTCTCTTACAAACTGCGCATATGCTCTTTTGCATAAGCCAATCGAAATGCCTCCCGTGAAAATCGAGCGACACTTGCCCACGATCGCTCTGAAGCAATCTCTGCTGCTGATGTAGGTCCAGCATTACGAACAAAGCTAGCGTTCAACTCGCACCACTCCAATGCGGCTCTGAAACAGGCAATTCGCCTATCTATGATCAACCCGTTCTCACGATGTCTTACAACTTCCGGTACAATTCCAACATCAGTAGAAATAACGAAGCACCCACATGCCATCGCCTCCAACAGTGGAAGAGGATTACCTTCAGCCGAGGAGCTCACAATCAATACGTCTATAGAATGATAGAAAGAACGCATATCTTGCGGAGCGATTGATCCATCTGCTACGCGCAGCGTGAAGTCTGAACCACACGCCGGCAGCAATATGTCATGCAATCCTTTACATGAATCACCTGCATTGCCGGCCCAACCAAAAACCAAGCGCTGAGATCCGCTTCGTGGTAGTTCCGGAAGGTAGTAGAAAGATGGGTCAATGCCCACTGGTGTCAAGAAAATATCACGATACGGAGATAGCTGCTCGACTAGTCTTTGAGAAACAGCAACCGCTGTACCCGCATCCCATAGATATTTTTGCACCATCTCAGAGGGCGCTAGCTTTCCCCATCTCTCTTCAAGCGCCCACCGATGGCTTGCTATCTGCTTAATGATTCGATTAGCAGGTATCGAAAATTGCTGGTGATAACTCTCTCCCCAAAAACAGACGTATAGCAGATCGAACGGTACGCTATTCAAATCAGGTCTATCACGTAAGTAGACAGTTGAGCACTCAAACTCATCAGCCAGCACCGCGCGCAGGGCATGCGCGCACGTATCATATGCCCAACCAGGCTGATCAGCTAAGAACAAAATCTTTTTTCTATGAGGATTATGCTGATATGGCTGCATATTCTTCCGGCGGTCTAACCTGCAGGGTTGATCTACCCTCTATCGCTACGCGACCCACTCAGTCTACCATCATGGCGTCTTTTGCTCCGCAAGGAAAGTAATCCTATGAGGATAAATTTTGTAATTACTGCTGACCAACGGGAGGTCAGTGCCGAAGCAACTCGCGCATGGCGCGAACATTTTACCGGCAGCACCTCGTCGTCTCGAACAGATCCGACAGCGGATCTCAACGTCTATTTCAAAGATAAAGATACCTCATCGCAATTTACCGCCGACATCGAAGGTACCGATGTACGAATTCCAATCGGTACAGCCGTTCAGGAATTGCGCGCCATCGTGGATGGCATTTACCACAAGCAATCGGGACAGTCGGGGGTGCGCCCTCTACTGGACCTATCAATCAGACATTTTCGTAGTGGTACCGATGATGACCGTTTCGTAATACCTGAACTTATTGCCGGTGATATGTACAGAATCGCCTTCTTGCAAACGCTACTGCCGAGCGAAGGTATCATGTACGATTGTGGTGGTCATATAGGGGTCTTCTCCTGCCTTTTCCATAAACACTTCCCCGCATATGAGATTTCAATCTTTGAACCTGCCGAGGCAAATTTTCAAGTTCTTATCAAGAATTGCAGTGGGCCTCGATACACGGTTCACCCAGCCGGTATCTCCACAGAGGTCGGACGAGCTACTCTGTTTTCCCCCGTTGATCCCATGCAAACCGGACGATTTACTCTGACGCCTCAGAGCTCCGGTCGTCCTGCTGATGAAATAAATGTGGTTTCTTTTTTCGAACTCATTTTGAAAACATCAGCTCCCACAATTGTAGTAAAGCTGGATATCGAAGGCCACGAAGCAGATATACTCAACGCAGCCCCGATGTCAGTGCTCGAGAAGATCAAACTCTTGGTTCTTGAGGAACACCACAAGCCGATTGACCACACTCGCCTGGTAGCTAGCGGCTTTGAGCTTCTCTTTAATCCCTGGGGTCTCGACCGGCACTTCGTATACCTAAGAACATAACGGCCCCTTGAGCTTTGAAGAAAAAACCATCGAGCCAATTCCTTAAGCTTGAGAAAAACTCTAATGTGTCGTTCTTGCGCCAACTTAATTTGTTTCAGGTCTACTGTAGCCGGCCAAATAAGTCATGTTCCTCAAGGCGGCTTCACCCGCCGAGCACCATGACACCGCACCATCTCTCTGATCACAAAAAGTTACCATACCCTCGAGCGTCTTCTGCTGGAAAATCAGGGCCTCTTCGAAGAAGGCCTTGTACCGTTGCGCCATAAGAGCCCAATCCCACTTTGCAACCACGCTCTTACGCGCTTCTTCGCCGAAGGCAACCCGCGCATCCGGATTACATCGGAAAAAGTCAACCGCGCGACAAAAGTCAGCCGCTTTTCGCTCAACGATAAGGGCACTTTTACCGTGGACAAGATACTCAGGCACTGTGCCATTGTCAGTTGTCACTATCGCCAACCCCATAGCGGCGCTCTCAAGGAGCGGATTATTATTTCCTTCTTGAAGAGACGCACACACGTAGACATCTAAAGAGTTATAAAAGTCCCGCATAGCCTCAAGGTCGAGCAGACACCCGTGGTACCCTACGTTCACGACTTCCACGCCATCTAGCTCCGCCAGAGGTGCAATGAAATCTTTAAAACCTTTATCTGCGGGGCCATTTGCGTTCCCAGCCCATCCAACCCGGAGCGCATATGTGGAGGTTCCATCACGTGGTCGCGGAGTAAAGAAGGTGGTGTCCACACCGTGTGAAAATTGAGAGACAAAGGGCAGTTGCGGCCCGAAAATGTCATATAGTCGGGAAGATACAACGTGAATACGTTGGAAATTATGACGAAGTAGAGATGTAAATTCCGTGAAATCAAGCTCCGGCCAGAACACGTGACCGCGAATGCCCGTCACATATTTGACCGGATTTTTTATTCTCTCGGGCGGCACAAGGTTCCATTCGAGAGGATAGATCAAATCGTAATCATCTTCATCAAATGGGAAACAGCCGTACGCGATGGTAAATTTAAAGTGCGACGAGAGCATCGCTTTGATCGTGTAGCAATGTCTTTCAAATATCCAATTCGCCCCTTCAGCAAGAAGAAGGATATGCGGAACCTTCCCCACCATCATCGAAGCTGATCGACACAAGCTCATAGGCGCAGGCCCCACGAGTCTACAACTTTCGAGGCCTCCTGGAGCATCTCACGTGTAGTTCGAGCTCTATTTTCAATCCGATAAAGCTGTGCGGGTGAAGCGAATGGATTGAGTATATCGAAACGAAATCTCGCCGCATTTTGAGATAAACAAAACTCGGAGAGAAGCTTCGGATCTCCACTCAATATTTGAGGCAGCCAGTCGTCTGGACCTCCTGGAAGCGGCTCCCATAAATCGTGCGTAAGGGCGGATGTAACAATTATAGTCTCTACAAACCCCAGATCGCGACCATCCCGTATAAAGTGCCTATTAGTGGTGGTCTTAAAAAAATTCGCTGCATGGCTACACAGGCAAAGACCCACTCGTCGACGGTCAACAAGTCTCGTAAAGTCATGAAGTAGTGGGCCTATAAGCACCCCTCCATCAATCACCATATTCCATGAGAATTCACGCCCTGATTCATACACCTGCATGCGCTCATAGTTTGCAGGATACTGGGCAAACTTTCGCTCATTTATAAAGCGCAACTCTGCGCCGACTTTTGAAGCATAGGATTCAAAAAGGGGTGTGGTGAATTCAACCAGCTCTGGTGGTTCGTGGGTAGCTACCACATGGATACATTTTGAAGTCATACTATAATCCAAGAAATAATCTTAGAAGCGCTCAGCGGAACGACTAGCAGTTTGTAACGAGTACGCCGACTCAGACAGCATCGTCTTCAGCCGCTGATGTATTGTATGTCGCTCACACACCGCGCGATAGCCCCTCTGAGCCAGAGCGTTTCGTTGCGCTGGGTTCGCGAGGTACCACCGACACTTGTCGATCAACTCCTCTAGGGTTCGCCAACTCTCAACCTCTTCGCCGACTTTAAACAGCTCTGCAAGGTCCTCGCTGTGCTCAGCAAGCAGAAAACCTCCACAAGCAAGCACATCAAATACCCGCATCGTTACGATATCCAACTGGTATAGCCTTCCCATATCCAGATTTATGGCGGCGTTACTGTAGATCTTATTGATGGTAACACCGTGTTCAGCCAAGCCGCGGTGTACCAATCCAGGAACCTGCTGCCATCCCTTATCACCCCACACATGCAAGCCTAACGGTGCAAGCGCCTGCGCATACGACAACCGCCGCTCGGCCGCTGCAAGTTCACCTGCTAGAAGCTCAGGCTCAAGCTCCCCAGCGGGAACAAATAACCCAGGCGCCTCTCGTGCTAAAATATCGGGGATTTTATAGCAAGAAAAATCGCTTCGTTGCTCAGCTAGAATTGCATCGAGGACCTTCTCACCACCGAGAGAGTGGTTCGGAAAAGCTCGGCTCCATATGCCGGCGAAGTCACTTCTTAAAGCGGGAGTTCGATCCGCCATACTTCCCCCAACAAACGCGATGGGAACCTCGTACAGGGGCTTCTCATCCGAAGCGAGTTTTATGCTGTGCCTACGCGACGGATGGCTAGCTAAGGGCAGGTAGGCTACCTTGGCAAAACCCGCTTTTTTAAAGGACTCAACATGCATACGACGCCAGGTAAAGATACTGGTCTTTGTCGTCTGTGACGGCACTGCCTGAACTTTTGTTAGTGCCGGATCTATCTCCCATTCTATCGTACGAAGACCAAAACGCTCACTAAAATCCGCAAGACCTTCCATATGATTCACGCGCATCATCAGTTGCGGCTTCCCACGCTCTACTGCTTCTGTGATCTCCTCAATTGATAGTCGGTCAAGATCGATCGTATAGACCGCATAGCCCTCCTCTCTGAGCGCATCTGAGATATCTTCAAAAAATAGCCCCCCATTCGCCACAAATGCGAGCGGCGCTGCGGGTTGTGTAACTACAAAAAACTCATTCCTGTAAATGCTACCAAGGGTTGGGTGAAGCACGAATGTATCAACGCTGATACCTCGAAGTGACAGCAGGTCAATTCCAAGCGCAAATGATAGTCGTCTCGAAGCAATCGCTTCACGCCAATCGTACTGCGCCAAAAGTAGCCTTAGCACGAACGGGTCGCGCTCCCATGCCACTACCGACTCACCCCCTGAGGCAAGCCACTCCAACGCTAGCTCACCCAACCCTGCTCCAAAAAGCAACAGAGAGCCCCGTCGCTCGGTGGGTAGAATCGCCCTGCACTGCTCCGGAGTAACAGATAGGGGGACATAGTCTAGGTGCAGCTTGTAGACAAACTCTCCAGCGGGGGTCTTTGAAATATGCTCGGTTTCAACGCATCGGCGTAGCCGCTCGACGAGATGCGGATTAACCTCCTGGAGAGCTGCAAGGTTGCAAAGGAACAAATCGTCTGCCATGAAAAGGAATCGCGTACGGTCGGTCAAAAAGCAGGAGCAGCAATACGCCCCCTCCTTCTGTTCTACCGCCGACGCAGATTCACCGCAATCCGCTTGCTTTCATCAACGACCAGGGTTGTAAAACACCTGCTCCAACGCAAACAAAAACACCTGCTCCAACGCAACAGTGTGGAGTAGTCGAGCACAACAGCGTGGTGGGCTCGGTGGGCATCAGGAACGGAGTCCTAACATTGCCGTCGCTCTACTTTCCGGTTATCTCTCGCCTCAGCCCGACGGTGTGCTTGGTCGACCAAGCGCTAGAACCGTCGACCTCGAGCCATTCGGCAGCATTTGGTTGATCTCAGGCATGCAATCGCCGGTTTGCGGGGTAGCAACTTTATCTTTTTAATTTGAGGCTCTCGCTGCAGAGGGTGCTCTGCGCTATTTGGTATGGTCTCTCGGGTACAACATGTTCACCCCAGCGCCGAGGCCATCGGCCGCAGCGGCGGCTTGAACATCCCTGGAGGCCAGTTGCGGTGGATCCCCTTAATGGCATCTCTGTAAAAAACACCTGCTCCAACGCAACAGTGTGGAGTAGTCGAGTACAACAGCGTGGTGGGCTCGGTGGGCATCAGGAACGGAGTCCTAACATTGCCGTCGCTCTACTTTCCGGTTATCTCTCGCCTCAGCCCGACGGTGTGCTTGGTCGACCAAGCGCTAGAACCGTCGACCTTGAGCCGTTCGGCAGCATTTGGTTGATCTCAGGCATGCAATCGCCGTGTTGCGGGGTAGCAACTTTATCCTTTTAATTCGAGGCTCTCTCTGCAGAGGCTGCTCTGCGCTATTTGGTATGGTTTTTCGGGTACAACATGTTCACCCCAGCGCCGAGGCCATCGGCCGCAGCGGCGGCTTGAACATCCCTGGAGGCCAGTTGCGGTGGATCCCCTTAATGGCATCTCTGTAATAGCGTCGTGCTAGACGACAGAGCGCCTTTACCTTCTC
>JBIKKT010000123.1:0-2595 GCA_044360195.1 Bdellovibrionota bacterium
ATCACCACCTCAAGAGGTCGACTCGCAACGGGCTCTCACCTTAGCACAACGGGAGTAAGGTTTGCATCTCAACAGGCCAAACTTGGCGAGGTGCTCATGAATTTGAAATACTGGCGCGGTCACCGCAGCGCCTACAGCAACACCGGATGGCGAGCGCCGGAAGTTTTAGTATTTTTGGGGAGGCTGTCTTCTGAGGTGGTGGGCGGGCGGAGGCAGACATGCCCGAGCCATGTTTATCCTGTTCCGGCTCTAGGCAGAAACAGCCTGAGTCATCTACCCAGTCGCACAGATTGCGCCAAAAACAGATAACAAGCGCCTCTAGCATACTCCTATTAATTTGCGTCCCCCCATTGATGCCTCGCTACCTCATTCGATAGCTTCAGCTACCGTTGGTATACCTGACGTTCACCGTGTGTCTTCTCTTGTGAGGCAACTATGTCCACCAATCCGCATCTTGCATCCCAACCACCAGCACCAGCCGCTTCAGGAGCGAGCACCGCTACATCGCCTCTTCCTCCTGCGACCCTTGAAGCCGAGGGGGTGCGCTTTGATCTCTCTCCTCTCTACGCCGGTTTTGACGATCCGCGGGTCCAATCCGACCTCGAAGCTCTTGAAACTCGTTACAGGGATTTCAGCTCCAAATATAGGGGCAACCTCAGCACGTCACTAGGCGACGCAATTGCCGCCTACAATAATATAGAGCTGCTCCAAAACAGGTTAGGTGTCTTCTTCGCCCTCGCTCGGTCGTGTGATGTGACCGATCAGGCAATAGAGCAGGCAGAGTCTAGGGTTGATGAGCGCGTCGCGAAGCTAGCCGCCGAACACACTGAGTTCTTCTCTGTAGAGGTTGGTAAACTCTCTGAAGTGGAGTACCAGGAGCAAATAAGCGGACATCCAACAGTTGCGTTTCATAAGCCTGCCTTGGATCAGATACGTCAGAACGCCAAATACCAGCTCTCCGAAGATGTCGAGAGTGCGCTGACGTTGCGGGCGCCCTTCGGCCCTGCCGCTATCATCGATTTTTACTCAACGGTTACTACTAACGCTCGCTACCGTTTGTCTCCTGAGAATGTCCCCGGGCTTACAGACCGCCCGGAGCTGTGTGTTCCACTGACAGAAGCCAAGATACTGGATGTAATCTCTAACGACAAAGACCGAGCGATACGTGCTGAAGCTCTTCGCGCCTTTAATGAAGGACTTACCACGCAGATAGTCCCGATAATGACTGCCTCACTAAACGCCGTGGCTGGAAGCAGGGGGGTCGACACCAAGGCTCGCGGATTCACGCAGCCCATCTCAGCACGCAACATCTCTAATCGAGTAAGCGATGGTGTGGTGGATGCCCTGCACGAGGCTGTTAGGACCGAGGGTGCACAACTTGCCCAGCGGTACTACCGACTTCTGGCGCGTCACCTTAAGGTTCCTCGTCTGCTCTGGTCTGATAGAAACGCAAAGGTCGGAACTCAGAAGACAACTGTACCGTGGCAGGAGGCGGTCGCTACCGTTAACGAGGCCTTCGCCTCGTTTAGCCCAACCATGGCAAAGCATTTTGGTACACTGCTCTCTAATCGTTTCATCGATGCCCCACACTACCCCTCAAAACGTCCAGGAGCTTTTAACATCTCTTCAGTGATTGAGGGACTCGGCCCATGCTCGTTTGTGCTCCTTAATTACAGGGGCTCTCTTCGTGATGTGCAGACGCTAGCTCATGAAGCAGGACATGCCGTGCATGGATATCTTGCTGGGGAAGCGCAGGGCGTGATGATGCAGGGTGCCCCGACCGCTTACGCGGAGACAGCATCTATCTTTGCCGAGATGGTTACCTTTGACCTGTTACTTAAACGGTGTAGCACTTCAGAGGAGCGACTTGCGATGCTGATGGACCGCTGCGGGGGATTTCTTAATACAGTCGTCAGGCAGATCTCGTTTAGTACCTTCGAACAGCGTCTGCATGCCGCTCGAGTAGATGGTAAGCTTACCTCTCAGAACTTTGACGATATCTGGATTGATGTAACTAAGCAGTTCTACGGTGCCGATGGTGATGTGTTTGATTTTAAAGACACGAAGTCGCTGTGGAGCTACATCAACCACTTCCACCGCCCCTTCTACGTGTATGGGTATGCATTTGGAGAGCTCTTAACGCAGAGCCTTTTTGCTCAGAAAGAGAAGTTTGGAGATCGGTTTGAGCCACTCTACCTCGACTTACTCCGAGCTGGCGGCACGAAGGATGCAGTCGAACTCCTTGCACCATTTGGGCTAAACCCTGAAGACCCTAGCTTCTGGGTAGATGGCTTGCGCGCAAGCATGGCGCGTTGGCTTGATGAGGCAGAGCGGCTTAGCGAGAGCGGTAGGCCGAATCTCTGACCTGCAGTGTTGGCGCACAAGGGGACGCTGACCGGCCACATCAATTAGCCAGTAACACAATCGCGAAGCTAGAAGCTAGCTGCTAGAAGGTAAAGATGTGGCCCTTATATCCATCGCACTCGATAAACAGCCCCGAGCCGGTAATCTCCTCCATGCTGCGCTCGTACTGTGCGTGAGTGAGTAAGTCCACTAAGCGCACGTTTTCTTCCGCCACGAGGGTTAAAGGAAGCG
>JBIKKT010000006.1:0-96390 GCA_044360195.1 Bdellovibrionota bacterium
TCGTTAACGTAGACGTTGGACGTAAACGTAAGCGTGCACCAGCACGTGCACGGAATACGTATGCGTAGACGCTAACGTAGACGTTGGACGTATGCGTAAGCGTGCACAAGCACCCTCACGTCCGGATAATACCGAGTGTTACCCACTCGATTTCACGAAGAGCCTAAAAACATATATTCCCAGACTCCAGCGCGCTGTTGAGCAGAGAAAAAGTCTGTAAACTCTCGAATTCGCTCACATAGCATGCTGACTTTAAATCGGATTACGCTCGGGGTTCTGCGCGCGCTCTCTGAGACAAGAAGCAAGGGATAACCACCCCGACGAAACCGGCTGCTGCAACACCCGCACCACTTTAACCTCAAACAAGCTGTTATCGGGGCAGTATTTCTTCTAGCGCTGATTGAGTAGTCTGTTATTTTAGGTAAATATTGCCAGCTATGTTAAAGGCAGCGCACGATTCTCCACCTCCCCCTTTCTTGCCAACTCCGGCACCTGAGACGGCAGCATTTTATCATCTGAACTCTACTCAGCTAGCTGGTGACATAGCAGAGCGAGTAATGGCTCATCGAATTCTAGCCGGTCGCGATCAGCCAAACGATCATGGTGGACTACAAGACGACCCCAAGGGGCTGCGCGCGCTCGACCTGATTTCGCTACGCCCGCCAGAAACCGACCTTCGTGCATGCCGGATTGGTGCCCCTTGGCAAGAGCCAAGAGGGGGGTCTTTGCTTCTCGAAACACATCGAGGTCCTCTCGTTGACTGCCAACTCATCCATACAGGGAAGAATTTTTTCGTTAAAGAAACGGGGATAGGCGCTGATGAAGTAGTAACCTACCGTTTGGCACGAGAACCGGATCTCGCGCGTGCAGGGATATCGATGGAAGAAGCAGTCATGGCCACCAATCTAAGCTTGCCAAAGCGCAATCGGTGGTCAGAGGTTGCAATTACAATAGATGCGATTAGAGCGTTTACGGCTGTCAGCGTTGCAGAACTCCAGCCGAACGACCAGGCTCCTTTCAATCACCTCGTTTCCGTTGCACGTTCTCCAGACCCCGGAAGCGACTTTGATAGACAAACAGCGCAGGCCAGAAGCAATTTTGCGGATGATAATAAGGGCAATTTCGACTTGCTTAATTACTTTCGCCAACGTGGTTTCGGTGGAGTGATGCTGAGCAACCAAGACCAGGTAGTTGCTCACGCCTTTTACCAGCGACACGCAGGCAACGTTCATGTATTTTCAGTTTTTGTAGCCCCTCACCATCGGAATAAACAGATCGGAACGGCCCTAACGGTTTTCCTCTCGCGGGTCCTAGCTCGAGACAGCAACGGTGGCGATATGATTTTTGGAAAAGGTAGCAATCAAGCGATGAATGCGCTGTGCGACAACCTGAATCGCTGCGCGTTTGAACTCAGAATTACGCAAAGATCAAATCAGCCGCATATCTTCGCTCTCCCTTCACCAACACCTAGAGCCATAGTTAATCCCGCCCCCTCTCTGCACCCTCCAACCAACTGGAGAATTCCTACGATAACAGAAGAGGATTTTCGGACCGCCGAAAACCTCAAATGAGAGTCATAGTGGTGCAAGTTGCGGCAGACGGCTAAACGCCGGAGGGATCTAGGTGATTGCTACGACTAATTGCTCCTGGGTTTATATTAGCGCTTTAGGTGATTAGCATCGGTTTGGCAACCCGTGTTGGATAGTTCCGCAGGCTCGAAGAAAATTCAGCAGTTAAGGACTGGGGTGTTAGTAGGGTGTGTCTGAGTGGGCGCCCGAGGATTTCCTGTGCTAACAGTCAGCTCTGAGCGCCCTCAAAAGCAGGAAGCTGCGCTAAAGAGCTGCATTTGATATGCACCCATTGAGCCCCGTCCCTGAGGAAGAAGCGGTTTTTCCGAATTTGACCACGACAACCCCCTGTAACTCGGCTCCCACGGCCTCGTTAAGGGCTCTCTTTCAGAGGGTGGCCACCGGTTGTGATCTGTGCCAATAAAAAGTTGTTATGGTTGTTAACGGGGGTGCTCACAGACCCACTACGGTGGTTTTTTGATTATTAGACCTAACTCGCGTTGAATTGTGGCTTTCTAAATTGAGGGAAGTTTTCCGATTGTAACCCAGAAATCTTGGTGTTACGGTCAGGGTCTTACGCAAGTGTTGACCCTACGCGGGTCGAGAAAACAATTGATTAATCAGTATTGAGCGCGGCACAGTCGAAATGTGTGCAGCGCCAGTCGTCTCATGAGGAGCTGAAATGCGAAGAGTTGGAACCGTAAGCTTAATCAAAATAGCGGCATCTGGGCTCTTATCAATCGGTGTTGGTGTCTTAGGCAACACTTCCGACGCTTTTGCAGATGTATTGTGTACCGAGAGGACCGGGAATAAGCCGATTCGACTGTTTGATTCGGATACGTGTCCTAGAGGATTTAAGCGAGTTGCTGTTACTACGATCGGTCTCCGGGGTGCTACGGGGGCAACCGGTGCAACTGGTTCAGTTGGTGCGACTGGTGCAACCGGCTCCGCGGGTGCAACGGGGGTTGCGGGGGCGACTGGAGCCGCCGGTGCGACTGGATCAGCTGGCGCCACCGGATCGGCTGGAGCCGCCGGATCGGCTGGAGCCGCCGGTGCTACGGGCGCGGCAGGGGCAACCGGAGCCGCTGGTGCAACCGGGTCAGCGGGAGCCACCGGCGCCACTGGATCTACAGGAGACACCGGAGCTGCAGGAGCTGCTGGAGCAACTGGCGCAACTGGCGCGACTGGAGTAACTGGGGCAACCGGAGTAACTGGGGCAACCGGAGTAACTGGTGCGACTGGAGAAACTGGCGCAACCGGAGTAACCGGAGTAACTGGCGCAACCGGAGTAACCGGAGTAACTGGCGCAACCGGAGTAACCGGAGTAACTGGGGCAACCGGAGCAACCGGAGCAACCGGAGCAACCGGTCCAGTAACTGCATTCTCTGCGCGGAGCATCATCGCTTTGGATACCGCCGGGGCAACGGAGTTCTTCAACGTCAGCGGTGTAGTATCAAGTCAGTCCTCGGCGGCTGCCGCGGAGTCGGTTCTGCCGGTAGCGTGTAATGTGACCGGCCTTTACGTCAGAGTGGACACTACCCCCGGTGGAGCAGCTACCCGGACGTTTACATTGGTTAGGAACACGTCTTCGGAAGGTGATATGGTTTGCTCGATTGCAGATCCGGCTGTGGCTTGTTCTGATACCACTGATTCGGTGGCCTTCAACGCTGGTGATAGAATTGCAGTACAGGCTGACAACGCGGGTGGTCCTGCGGCTGCGATAGGTCAGTGGGGTATCCTGTGTCAATAATTTAGGGCATAGCCTGAATGGAAGGGAGCCGGTATCGGCTCCCTTTTTTTGTATCTTGGTAAGTATCAACGGTTGCTCTACGTAGAATATTTGTGATGCTGAGAGGAAGGCATAAAACGATCAAGAGGGAAGTTTTTTTAAAACAACGCTCTTCAACTAGCTCTTGGGTTGCTGGCTTATGACCTCAAGAATATAGTTGAGATTGTTCCGTGCAATCTGCAGTTGAGGAGATAATTGAAGTGCTTTCTCTGCTGCAACCTTAGCCCCTTTCCACTCTTTTAATTCCATTAGTGCCGCCGCTTTGTTGTTGTAGGCGAGTGCGTTGTTCGGATCAAGTTCTAGAGCGCTTTCGGCAAGCGAGATTGCGAGGAGCATGTTTTTTCTCTGAAACGCCTTAAGCGAGAGATTCACCAGCTCATCGGCAGTCTCGACATCGAGAGACGCAACGGTCAGATCGAGATCAAGCGCTTGGTTGTTGGTGGCAGCAAGGAGCTCGCGATAGAGTAGCGCGTGGGGGTCCTCTGGGTGAATGGCGAGCGTATTGTCGATGAGCGCGTGGAGTTTTTTGGCGTCATTAGTGCGGGCGTATAGCTCTAACCCAAGGGTGCGCATGTCAGCGGTGACTTCAGTTGTTAGGGGAACGGAGTCAAAGAGGGTTTTTGCCGCTATGGGGTCATTTTTTGTAACGAGCAGATATCGGGCGTAAAAAAGTCTCACTTCTACGCTCGTTGGGGCAAGCTCTAGCGCTCGCTTGAAGTGTTGTTCGGCGCGCGGCTGGTCTCTGAGCTGCCCGTACACGATGCCTAAATTGACGAATAGGTTTGGATAGTACGGGTTGTGGACGCGCGCGCGTTCAAATAACGCGCGCGCACCTGTATAATCTCCTTCTCCCATGAGGACGAGTCCATAATTCATAAGCCCACGACCGTTGTTTGGGCTCTTCTGAACAACATCAGCCCAAAGTGTTTTCTGGGAAAACCATACCTTGTTTCGTGCAAAGGTAAGGGTGCAAAAACCAACCAGTATTATTGTAAGCGCTCCTACGACCGCACCTCTTTGCCACCGTGCAGCAGTGACAAGCTTCTGCCCACCGAATAGGTTTGCGGTGCCAAGCACTGCCATGGTGAGGCCCACAAAAGGGAAGTACATACGGTGGTCGTTTTTTACTTCAGCAAGGGGAACGATCGAAGTTGGTGCCAAGGCTATGAGATACCAGGCGATTCCAAATGCAATAGGGAGACGCTCTGGAGAATGTAGTCCCCACACGATAGAGGCGAGGAGTCCTACGATAAAGAGCGCTCCTATCAGAACGGTCTGATCGGTTATCGATGAAACGGGGCGCCAGTCGGTATCGGCACTCAGGTCTGTGGGCCAGAAAAAGGTCTTGGTGTAGTCAAAAATCACATACGGCTGAGAGATGATGTAGTGGAATGGAGAGGTGCCACCCGGCGTGAAGGTGGGAGGTGTGCAGCGCGCTAAAACAACACCCATAGCCACACACACCAGCCATACAGGAAGGGAGCGTTGCAGCGCCGCAAGGAAGCATTTCCAGAGATGGCTGAAGGTCCATTGCGGCTCTAGAGCGAACGCCTCAATGAAGAACAACACCGAAAAAAGTGGCGCAGCCATAAACCCTGGTGGCTTGGAGAGCGTTGCCAGGACCACAGGAGCAAGGTAGGCCACGCGGGGTTTGGACGAGTAGGTGTACAGGACAAGCGATAGGATAATAAACAGTGTGGATGTCAGGTCTGCCTGTTGAATGATGTAGTTCACCGTTTCGGCAGATACTGGATGTAGACCGTAGAGTGCGACCCCTGTAAGTGACAGTGTCTTGGCAGATAGGCCGGTTTGCTGCGACCGCGCAAATATCTTTAAAAAGAAGAAATACATAGCAACGAGCTGAGTCAGGTAGAGCGAAAAGATAACGAGGTGAAAGGCAAACGGGTTAAGGCCGCCTGCAAGCCAGTATTCGAGTGCTACAAGGGTCGTTGTAATCGGCCTGTACTGCGCGTTTGCAGCATTAGTAGACATGACCGAGGCATCAGTAAAGAAGAGGGGGATGTTTTTTAGGTCTCGAATGTAGAGGTTGTCAACGATCGTGTGGCTGTCATCGAACTGAAACGTATTGTGGAAGTGAGTTGAATAAACAACACCAACCAGGCAAAGAATCGCTACTAAGAGTCCAAGAGCAGTTCGTTGAGTCATGCGACATACTTTAAGATCTATCTGAAGCGGTGGCAATTATCGGGCTAATCAAGACTAGCTAGGTTTCGCCACCCCGCTAGGGCACCAACTCTTTACCTACTAGGAAATCAAATAATCTCTCAGCCACAAACCGCGCACCACGCGGCGAATAGTGGATGATATCAATGAACGTCGCATTTCGATCTTGAGAATCCATTTCAGCCCGGATGTCGAGGAAATAAACCCCATCCTTACCTTGGCTAACATTCTTCAGTAGGTCGTTTATCTCGCCGAGGTTTTCGTGCCAGACGGCGTAGTGTGCACCCCAGCGAGGCATTAAAGCTAAATGACTGTTGCGAGGCTCGGGATCTCTCTCGTAATAAAATAAATCAATGGGCATCACGACAAGGGGGATGTGCTTGGCCTGTAACAGACGAATTTGATCGGTAAGCATCGGTTCTAGGAACGCAAGCAGGCGGTTCGTTGGATACTTTTGATGGGATTCATAGGGGTGCTTCTCTCGTTCCCCTCGAGTCATGAAGAGATCTAGGTAAGTCACTACTGCTGAGTACTGTAAGAGGGATGGTCGCCATGAGCCCTTAAAGCGCATCGATGCCCAGGTGAGATCAGGGGTCCAATCATCGCGGTAATTCGTCAGTAACGAAAAGTCATTTGCCGCCTGGAGTACGACAACGTTGCACGCGTAACGAGGCAACACATCTTTCCATAGTCGGTCAAATGACTGACGAATAGTGTACGACGGGATGCCCGCATTAATCACCCGCACGTACTTACCTGATCCTTGAAATAGCTGATCTAGGATATAGGGATACGCATCGCTGTCACTTACCCCATATCCAAACGGAACTGAATCTCCAATGACGCACACTACTGGTGTACCTTGGGTGGCAACTGGGTCAACTAGTGGGCCCCGAAAGCCAAGTTCGTTTATTGAAATCGATTGATCACGATACCCAGGATTGAGGGTAAATTCCCGTCTATCCTTAACTGGGATAGCATAGCTAACCTTGAATTCAGAAAGCGCAGACCACAGCCAGCGATTGTTTTGTTTGTAGTAGAATACTTGCGCAGCAATCTCGCCTAACACGAGGCTAAAAAGGCTCGAAGCGAGAGCGAGAAGAAGCTTTTGCTGCCATTCCTTCATAAACAGAGCCTCACCAGGTGAGTATTTGCGCCGGGCGTAAAAATACACCGTAAACCGACAAATTGCGATAGGTCACTCACAGATCAACGCATTCCATAACTAACGGTACTGGTGGTTGATTCCGGTCGGGAGAGCTTGCAGGCGTTGCCTTAACATAGAGCGCTTAGGTTGTTTGTGCCGTAAGTCCCACGAGGGGTTAACATAAAAGTAGAAGAACGTAAGACATATTTTGTGTCACGTGTTACGGCATCAAGTCAGGATTAAGATGTTTGATTTAAAACAGCAGACAGTAAATAGGGTGGTTGCGGCTCTGCTGGTGGGGCTCCTGCTGTCTATGTGGGTCATGGTCCCCAAGGTGTCGGCACAGGCGCCCGGCTCCCCGAACTATTTAGCTTTCTCGGTGCAGCCAGCGACCGCTACAGCGGGGACAGTCATGTTCCCAGCGCCCCGCGTGGTGCTCCGTGGTCCATCAGGTCTCTTGCCGTCATCGGGGGTCTCGGTAACGGTTGAACTTATCAATGCATCAGCTGGCGTGGTTCTAGGTGGAACACTTACTGCTACGACGGTGAATGGGGTTGCTACCTTTAGCGACCTGACCGTGAATGTTGCCGCAACAGGTCTGGTTCTACTCGCAAGGAGCGAGGGGTTCTCTCAAGTGCTTAGCAATTCGTTCTCCTCTCAGGAGTTAATTCTCGACGGAGGTTTTGAACAGCAAGCAGAGAGCCAGGGCGTTCGTTATGTTTCCCAGTCGGATGGATCACGGTGGGGGGCTGGTTGGAATAACTGGGGTTGGAGTTCCTGGAACTACATGACTCCAGCTGGAGCGTGGGGTGGGGGTGGTGTAGCCTTTACAGAGGATTTTACTACTGGATGGAAGTGGGCGCGTAGTGGAAATGCGTTCGGTATCGTTGGAGTTCGTTCTACTCTTTCCCAGACCTTCACAGCGACGCAGGACTTTATCGGCACGCTCTCATGGTTCGATGCCAATCGTTCATCGTGGCGCGAGCACACCTGGTATGGGCGGCCTAATGATTACAGCGTGACTGTAACTGATACGAACGGGAATGTTCAAGTAATCGGGAACTATACCAGTCAGGTGTATCTTGGATTGGCAGAGAACAGTTGGATTAATGCAGGCGACGATCGCTTTTCCTTGGCTGGAAAACAGGGGTGGTTCGCTCGAGCGAGTGCTGATTTTAATTTGGCGGCTGGGATGACCTACACGCTAAGTTTTAACAGTTTGAGTCCGTATTGGTACAATAGCGAGGGTGCAATTACTGGCGCTGATGATCGGGTGACATTGTTAGACGATGTTGTTTTAACCACCCGGGCCGTTCCGACACCGACAGCAACGCCAGCTCCAACGCTAACTCCCACAAGTACCCCAACCGCCACGCCAACGGCAACACCGACGGCAACTGCGACAGCGACACCGACTCCAACACTGGCGCCGAATTCTGATTCATCTCCAAACGCGGTGCCCACCGCCACTCCAACTCCAACATCAACTCCACCACTGACCGGAGTTGCAAAGTGGAGCAAGCAGGTTAAGACCACGGCGACCGAGCTAATGGAAGCCTCGCAGGGGGTGGCGAGCACCTGGGATACCGTATTGGGTCGAATATCGCAGAGTAACTCCTGTCGGTCGCAGATGCAGGTCGGTCAACTTCAGCGTCAATCGCGCCGCTGGCAGCAAATGATACAATCTCAGGTGCGGAAGGAACTTCTTCCCCTCGCCAATCGCAGAAGAACTCCCAGTGTCGTTCGCAAGCTCAGTCGCCTGTCAGCAGCTAATCGGCGTCTTATCGCCGCCTACGCCAACGAGGGACGAAAGCTGGCGCGAGCTGTTGACAGCTGCTCTACCAGTTAGACGAAGAGGCCGAAAAACTCCCCGCCGCCAGATGACAAGGAGCTTTTCGGCCTAATAGATCCCGCTCACTCTGATGTCTCCACACTAGGTGTAGCTGTTGGCGTAGGAATTGGTGACGTTGTCGGCTGCGGCGCTTGCGGCGGTAGCTGAAAGTTTGGATCTAACCGTTCATTGATACCGTTTAAGAACGCCTGTGCTACATCAGTTGGGATCTGACCTGCTTGAGCGCGCTGAATAATAGCTTGCGCTAGCTGATCGTCGTTTATGCCCATACGCTGCATAAAGGCCGCCACGTTTGCGCGCACTCCGTTAAGGTCGGTAGCGTTTGAGAGCGCTGCGTTTGCAAAGTAGCCGCTGAAGTGAAGCTTTATCTTCTCATTTCCGGGAAACATCATATCAACTAAGGGATTGACCCACGATACAGCGTAGGTGGCGAGCGGGTTGTTGAAGTTGACTTCGAACGGACGGAGTCCGCCGAGGTCAGATTTCTTGCCACCGTCTCGCCCCATGTTATAGGTCGAGCCATCGGCGAGGGGTAAACCGTAATGTGAGTCGAGGACTTGATTTTGGACGAGTACATCTCGTACGCGGTCGCGCACGATCTGGTCTTTGTGTTTCCCTGCACGAATAGCTCCGATGCAACCACCAACAAGCAAGCCGACTGCTGCTCCGATAGCAGTTCCCGGTCCCGGAAAGATCGCGGTGCCAATCGCAGCGCCCACGGCAGCGCCACTTGTAGCTCCTTGCGCTGGGGTTGATTTGCCCCAATTCATGGCGATGTTAATCGCGCCGATCACCCCGCCGACCACGGTCATCCCGGAGGCAGCTGTGCCAGCCAAAGAGGTGGCGGTGGTGGCAGCGCCAGTTGATGCGGCGGCTGCTGTCCCCGAAGCTGCGCTTGATGCCGCTCCGACCGAGGCAACCGTTCGGGTAGCCCCCATAACCTGAGCAGCTTCCCACCCCTGAAGGCCAAGATAGAGTGCGGAGGGGACTATCTGGGTGGCGATCTCGTTTGCTTTCTCGCCCCGCGTCTGACTGTATCCAAACTGCCCCTGGGGTTGGGGTTGGGGTGCTGGTGCATATGCTGGCTGAAACTGCGGTTGGTATTGCGGTTGGTACGGTGTTGATTGTGGTATGTATACGTTAGTCATGGTTCTCCTTGAGAATTTTGTCCTTCTGGGTCTTTAGCCGGGGCGACCTTCTGAGGCCCAGCCGGCATGTTCTTAACAGAGATAGAATCGACGACCTGTCCACGAAGTTGCTTGTCTTTGCCAAGTCTGCTACCAACGTTTGTGATCTGTAATAATAGCGGCAGCCCCACACCTCGTGTAGCGGCCCTGCTTTGAAAGGACCGATGTGAGTCGAGTGCGCGCCCTCCTACACCTCCTGCTTCTCCTTCTCCTCGCAGTGTCGCCCTTAGCTCTGCTAGAAGCGCAGGTGCCAACCTACGATCTCTCCCCTGAGGCAGTGCGCTACGTAAACGGTGTCCTTAACGAGTCGGTCAATGCGAGCACTTTATTTGCATCGCAAGATGCGATCAGCACTGGTCGCTTTACGCAGCGTAGGCAGGAGGAGCCGAATAAAGGCTATACGATCATTCGGCTCCCGGGTGAGGTGCTTTTTGGGGATAAGTCAGATTCGGTGCGACCCTTCATCAACGGAAACGGGGCGTTGCTGCGCGTGACGAGTGGCCTTGCTCCCGTCGAGGGAGATGGTAAGGATGATTTTGCTTCGACATCACTCTTTGCTTTCTCCAGCGGCGCAGGTGTCTACTACAAAGTAAGTGATTCTTTCTCTGTAGTACCAAGCTTCTCGCTGACCTATAGCCACATCAACAACAGCTACGATTTTAACAATCCCTACAGCCAGCAAGTTTTAGCACAGGCCGATAGTGAGTTCTTTAATTGGGACATGGATCTTTTTACCTATGCGCCCGCATTAAAAACGTACTACGAACAAGCGATCGGTTCGCAAACGTTTCAGTACTATCTTGGCTACACATACCTCTTCAACGATACGATCGCTACGAATAGCTCCTTGATTGATATTAGTTCAAGTACTGGACTCCTAACCAATCGCGCTCGCATCACTGTTCCGCTCGGTGTTTCAGTTGCAGAGGTTCCGTTAGCTCTGCGGCCGATGTTTCAGTGGAATAATATCAGTGGTCACGCAGTTGCTGGGTTGGGTCTGCGCGATCTATTTGAGATGGGGGCTGATATGGTTGCTGATCTTGAAGCACTGAAAGGGTTCATTTCGACTATCACCCTCGGTGCTAGCTACGTAGCCGGACGAGATTTTGAGGGGTATCACCTCGGAGTCGGCTTGAAATTTTAACCATCGGGCTCAGGTGATCGTGCTATGAAGGTGCTCGTCGTATCAGCAACTGCGTTAGAGATAGCGCCAACGCTCAAGCAGTTGGGGGTGGAGCTTCCCTCGGCTTCGGCGGGAGCAGCTGCTTCAATAGCTGTAGGTGATAGTGCTCGGTGTGATTTTCTTATTACAGGTGTTGGGCAGTTTCTGTGCGGAGTGCACCTTGTGCAGCATCTAAGTTTGCACAGCTACGACTTCGTTATTCATGCGGGAATAGCAGGAAGCTTTGCAGATAATTTGCCTAAGCGCTCGCGAGTCGTTGTATCGCGGGAGGTGTTTGGTGACCTGGGGGCGGAGGATAACGGCAGCTTTCTTTCAATTCAACAGATGGGGCTGCTTGCGCCCGATGAGCCGCCGTTCGTTGCAGGAGCGTTGCATGCTCCTGAGGTCTCTCTTTTATGCCTGAGCGATCTTCTGCGAGTGTCATCAGTCACTGTTAATCGGGTGTTGAGTGAAGAGCGAAGTATTGAATGGGTCCGCGCTACCTTCTCTCCGAGCGTTGTGCATATGGAGGGAGCAGCGTTGTTTTATGTGCTCCTTGCGCGCAAGGTGCCTTTTGTTTCGCTTCGAACGATCTCAGATATCGTTGGTCCACGTAATAAGGCGAGCTGGGATATCGCTGGTGCCGTCTCTGAGCTTAATCTGTTGTTGGGGGAGGTGTTGTCCGAGCTTCTTAACTAGCCAACTGAGAAAACAGCGCCCTAACGCGCTCGCGTAGCTTGTCAACTGTACAATCATTCTGAAGCACAAGGTCACACCGTTTTAACTTCTCTTCATCGGATAGCTGTGCCGCGATGCGATGCGTTGCTTCTTCAGGCGATATTGCATCTCTTGCTACGATACGTTTGATGCGCTCAGTTTCGGGGGTAACAACGAGCACGCTCTTCTCAATTTCAGGGTAGTTCTGTCCCGATTCAAAGAGGAGGGGTACTGCGTAGACGATAAGAGGGTGAGAGCCCGCACGTGTGAGCTCTGTGAGTCGCTCCAGCCACCGGCTGCGCACGCGGGGGTGTACGATTTCTTCTAATTTTTTTCGAGCGCTTTCGTCTTTAAAGACTACTGTCCCTAACTTCTTCCGGTCGAGTGAACCATCAGGGGCGAGGATGCTCTCTCCAAAATAAGAGGTAATCTCGGTCAGACCTTGGGTTCCCGGCGCCACGACTTCCCGCGCAAGCTGGTCAGCATCGACGATGGCAGCGCCGCATTCGGCCAAAAAGTGAGCAACTGTTGATTTGCCCGAGCCGATGCCTCCTGTGAGGGCAATTACTCGTGGTGTAGCGATGGGTGGAGCCATATGGATATGCTACACCAGGGCGGGGAATTCGGGCGAGCTGCAAGTTTGGGGGTAGGCTATACGCCCCTGAACCGGGCAATAATCTTCCACTTTGACCTCTGCGCGAGTTAATGGAACAATGCGGGGGTAAGACTTACATGAGGGGGCCGAATGTCATCAGAAAGCGACAAAAGAGATGAGAACGCTACAGCCGTTGGGGAGTCTCATGCACCTCAGAGTGCGGTAGACGAGCTAGTGCGTGAGGAGCAGGGGGCTCCACGGCCCATTCGCGCTGCAGAGGGGGACCCAGATGATGAAACCTGGACCAACCAGCCAGCAGGAGCGCGGTCTAGCGGTGCTGATGACGAGGATGATGATTACGCAGGTGGCGATGAAGGTGATGACCGTGACGATGAAGAGGACGAAGAGCTCGCACCAGCTCCTCGCAAGCCGATACAGAACGGTCACGACGTATTAACTGAGGAGCTTCCGATGCGGGCGAGTCGTGCCAAGTTGCGACTACACTCCTACCTCAAGGCTGCTCTCGTAGTTGAGTTCGCAGACTCTGGAACCCGTTATCTTTTTGACTGGCGCGGTGAAGAGCCAAAGGTCACCAGCTATGAGAAGAAGGGCCCGATAGAAGTTAGTGATGCCGCTACAACGACTACTGGAATCGATGCAGTAATCTCACTTACGGAGCAGAACTTGATGGCTGTTCGCTCTGGCGATCTCAATCCGCAAGTAGCGATGATAGCAGATAAGATCAAGGTGCGAGGGAAGATGAGCCCAGCGGTTTATCTGTTTAATTTAATAGCTCCGCGAGTGAGAGATTAGGCAGAGATTAAGGTGCCCTTGAACGAACCAACGGAATATCGATAGTACGCCGCGCTCTATGTCTTACAACGTTGTGTCTTTGAGTGAGGAAGGTGAGGGGGTCACCTCAGTCGATCGACTTCCTGGAGAGGAGCTTTTGTTAGAGGGTTTGCCGGAAGGCGACCTACTTGCACCTTTGCGTGAGTGTCAGGCAACGCTTGTGCGCGAGGGACAGCCGATTATCAACCTCTCCATGGTAAATCCCGACGCTGCGCCACCGCGAGCAGTCCTTGATCGGCTGTTAGAGTCGGTAACAAAGATGACGACGCACCGTTACACTGTGTCACGTGGCATACGGAGGTTGCGGGAAGCCTTTGCACACAAATATCTGCGCACATTTGGTATCACCCTCGACCCCGAGAGTCAGGTGTGTGCGTGCCTGGGAAGTAAGGATGCAACCTTTCACGCTCTGCGCGCAGTTGTAAAAGCCGGGGACCGCGTGGTTGTTGGAACTCCAGCGTATCCAGCGCACTCAGCAGCAGTTGCGCTTGTCGGCGGTCAGCGGGTTCCGTGGGTTCTTGACTCGGATCCGACCTCAGCAGCGAGGAGTTTGCGCGCCGTTTTACAGGATTCGGGTGCGCGCGTAGTGCTGCTTAACGTGCCATCGAACCCATCCGGGATGGTCGTGGATGCCGATTGGTGGAGCGCTATAGGTGCGGTGTGCGCCGCTTTTGGGGCGGTGGTCATTAATGATTTTGTTTACGGTGAGATGTGTTTCTCGGGTGTTCCAGCGCAGAGCGCGCTTAGTATGGCAGCGCAGGGGGTGAGGTGCGTTGAGGTTTTTTCCCTCTCAAAGTCACACAATATCCCAGGGTGGCGAGTAGGTGCACTCCTCGGAGATGCAAAGATCCTCTCTGTAGTTGCGGGTCTCAAGGCGCACGCCGATTACGGGTTGTTCCTGCCGCTGCAACATGCGGCTGCATTTGCGCTGACGACTACCGATGACCTCGTTCGTCCGACGGTGGCGATGTATGAGCGTCGAATTAAGGTGCTTTCGGCTGGTTTGCAGCGCCTTGGATGGCAGGTGTCTGAGGCCAAGGCCGGTGCATGCGTGTGGGCGAAGTTTCCGCGCGAGGTAGCGCAGACGGCAACGCCTGGTATTGCCTCAGTGTCGGTGGGTGTGGCGCACGCGCTCCTGAAGAAACATGGGGTGCTGGTCTCGCCTGGAGTTGTTTTTGGAGATGGCTTTGATGACCATATTCGGTTTGCTGCCGTGGTCTCAGAGGAGAAGATACGGGATCTCTTATGCGTACTACAATAACCGCGTGCAGAGGCGTTGCTCTCTTTTTCTCGATGGTGATGTGTGTGTGGCACCGTTGTTGTGTGGCAGAATCGCCAGCGGGGTGCGCCTCAGCTGCTGACCAGGTAAAGAAGGGGGTCGCCCTTGGTGATGGCTCTGAGAAAGAGATTGCGCTTTACCGTGAAGCTGTCGGGCTCTGTCCTAAGATGGCCGAAGCTCATTTTAATCTCGGATTGTCGCTACAAAAACAGGGGGATCTCTTCTTAGCAGAGAAAGAGCTGCGCGAGGCGGTATCGATAAAAGACGAAGAGACATTTCGGATTGGCCTTGCCGGTATACTTGTAAGAAAGAGTGATCTTGTCGGTGCCCGTGAACAGTACGATAAAGTTCTTGAGCAAAGCCCTAAGAACGTCTCAGCCCTACAAGGTGTAGCAGTTGTCGTTGAAAAACAGGGGAAGGTTGAAGAGGCCGTTGCTCTGCTTGAGAAAGCGGCACAGATCGACCCGGGCAGTGAGATCACGTACTTTAATCTCGGCGTGTTGCACGAGAAGGCCAAGAGGCTAGACAGCGCAATGCAGTCGTATCGGCGCGCAACACAAGCCAACCCGCGCTATTTTGAGGCGCTCTATTTTCTCGGGTCAGTGCTTGTAAAGCTCGGGAAGTACGAAGATGCAAAGCGCGCCTTTCAGCAAGCAGCAGAAGTGCGCGCAGATGATGTGCGTGTTCACCTAGGCTTGGCTGAGGTCTACCAGCGAGAAGGAGATACGGCACGCGCCGAGGCCGCGCTGCGTCGCGTTGCTGACCTTTCTCCGGCTAATTTTCCAGCACAGGCAAATTTAGGTCTGCTGTTAATAGAGAATAAACGTTATCAGGAGGCCGTAGTCGCCTTACAGCGAGCAACTGCGCTGGAACCTAAAAATGCTCGCGCATGGAGCGCTCTCGGAAGGGCTCAGCTAGAGCTTGGCTCGATGGTTGATGCGGAGAAGAACCTGCGCCAAGCGATAGAGCTGGACGGCACCAACGCCTATGCTCACAACAATCTGGGTGTGCTGTTGCAGAGGCTTGGTAAGGATAGCTCAGCTCAGCGGGAGTTCGCTCTGGCACTACGTCTGAATCCTCAACTTGAGATCGCGCGTAAGAATCTAGACGCAGTGGGCGGTGAGGGTTCGTAGAATATCGTTTTGGTAAAAAAGCGGCGTTGTGTCCGACTCTCATTAGATTTATTTTACCTAGTTAAATCAAGCTCTTACATTGTTTAAATCGGTTGTACTACGAACTGTGTTTCAAAGATTTGTCGTAGTGCCACTTCCAGGCGCTCCTTATACTCCCTGAATGTCGTTGGCTGCTTGCGGTTTGGTAGTAGGTAGCTCGTGAAAGGTTTGTGTGGCTTAAGCCGCCTGAAGTATGGTCAACTTAAGGAAAGTTGTCTTACGGCAGATGGGACTAGGCCTTCCGGAAGGTAGCGGTTGGTAGGGGACATGTCAGCAGTATTAAAGCTCGTCGAAGCACCACGATTTAATGAACACGTTGAGGTTGACGTTGAGACCGCTGGTCGTAACGTGCACTCGTTGCACTCCAGTTTCTCCTACCTATCCCTTTGGAATCCGCTTGTTGTCCGGTACTTGCTTGAACGTTTCTCTGGCGAGGGGGACTTGGTTCTCGACCCGCTCTGCTCTACCGGTACTGTAGGTCTTGAGAGTGCATTGGCGAAGCGGCGATTTGTAGGGTGCTCGACATCCTCTGAGCTTAGGCGCATAGCCACAGCACGTCTGGAGCCAGCTGATATCGCTGAGGTGGCGCTACGGTTGCAATTTGTCAATTTCAAGCGACCGGTCGATGTGCGGCGTTTCGTAGCTCCGCTGCCGCTCTTTTTTGATGTGGATACCTTCTGTGAATTAACGAACATGCGTGCTTCGTTGCGTGACGGTGCAAATCGAGTTGATGCGTTTGTGGAGTTCGTTGTAGCGAGTATCTTGCACGGACACACTGTTGGACACCTCTCCGCTTATACATCACCACATGAAGCGCTTGCTCCGGATGCTCAGGCTGCAATGAACAACAAGCGCGGAGAGGTGCCTTCGTATCGAGCTCTCGCACCGCGCGTGCTAAAGAAAGCAGCTCATCTGTTACGTGATGGCGTGCCGTCGGTTTTACAGTCCACTAAGCTCGAGCGCTCTATCATAGCTGCTGAGCCTCACAATATTCGTCAGCTAACTACGGGAGCTGTGTCCCTTGCGCTTATATGTCCTGATCAGCCAGGCTTTGCTCAGCATGGCTTGCGGTCGTGGTTGCGCTCATGGTGGCTCGGTGGTGAGAGGTCTGCACTTCAGGCAGAGATCTCAACGGTCGAGCAGTGGCACGGGCACCTTAATGAGGTCCTGCTTGAGATGGCCCGAGTGGTCGCGCGAGGCGGAAAGGCTATCGTGCGAGTGGGGGCAGGGCGTATCGGCTCTAAACCTGTTCACTATAGTGACGAACTCTCTGTAATGCTTTCAACCTGCCTTGCCCCGTTTTGGCACATCGAGGGAACAATTGAGGAGCGTTTCGTAAAGGGGCGTGGTGCTGCCCGCGCAGGTGCTCAAACTTCGTCTCAGCGCTCACTTGCTGGTGCTGGGGAGTTGGTGGTTTTAAGGCGTAAATAGCCGTCGCATCGCGCTGTTACGGCTAGCCCACGTTCCATGGCGGGATCGCTCCGTTTTCCCCTCCTGCTCTCAACCTATAGTGCCGATATCAGAGGTGAGAGTTTATACCGGTTACGAGGGTAATGGCGCTCCTATCTGCACCACGAATTATGATCTCCGGCGTCTCGTCGTCGGTTGGAAAGTCGCTTCTGACGATCGGCCTCGTTGTTGCCTTGCGTAAGAAAGGGATGAGCGTCTCATGCTGTGTTACCGGTCGCGCTCTCCATCAAGCGCTTGTATACACCCGCATAACTCGTCGTTACTGCCGCATCATAGACCGTCAAATGTTGCGTGAAGAGGATATCTTTACATCCCTCTACCAAGCTGGCTTAGGTGCTGATGTAGTTCTCATCGACGGACATGGTGGATTGTACGACGGGATAGCACCGGGTGACTTCCGCGGATCTGATGCAGAGATAGCAGCTATGACGCAGACACCTGTGATGCTCGTTCTTCCAGTACGTGAGTGTTCAAATAGCGTCAGTGCTGTCGTGCGAGGTTTCTCCCAATTCACACAAGAGTCATTAGTTAAGGCGGTTGTTCCAAATCACATCTTTGTTCCCGAGCACCACGACCCGTTTTCACCGAGTCCCGTTGTTTCGTTTTTGCAGAGGTGTATGCAGGCATATGGACTTCCACCCGTTATCGGTGGCCTTCCAACCGCTAGCTTTCCAGCGCCCACACCCCCGAGCTCTTTTTCGCAAGAGACGAATTCCACTCTTCTGCCGATGCAGTTCTTCTTAGATGCGGGAAGCTTTATCGCAAACCATATCGATATCGATGCGCTGCTTGATGTGGCGCAGTCAGCGCCGATGTGTGAGGGCGGTAGTGTTGTTGATGAGACAAGGAATCGGGTCGCACGGTTTGCGGTGACTGATGATAGCTGCTTTAACGTGTGCTACCAGGATAATATCGACCTGTTGCGATACTACGGTGCGGAGATCGTGCCCGTCTCACCACTTGCTGATCTCGAACTCCCGGGAAAGATCGGGGGATTGTATGTGACGGGTGCCTATCTTGGAGTGTATGGAGAAGAGCTAGCGCGCAACGAAAGTATGCGGCGCTCTATCCGTAATTTTGCTGAGGCGGGTGGGGTTATCTATTCTGAGGGAGCGGGAACTGCGTTTCTCTGCCGAAGTTTTCAAGTGGACCCTGGTGGCCCTGTCTACCCAGGAGTGGGGCTGATACCCCTTGATGCCGTGCAGCTTCATCACCCATCGTCTATGTTCGATGCGACCACGATTGAGGAGTCAGTGTTAGGCAGGGTCGGGCGAACGCTGCAGGGGTTTTCTCTGGGCGATTGGGGTATTAGTGCTGAAGCGATCGGCGCGACTCCAGGGCTTATCACCGTCTTAAAGATAGAGTGTGACGACGGCAGCGCGCGCGGAGAGGGGTATTCCCCAACTGCGGAGTCAGTGTGCACCTTCAATTTCCTGCATTTTGGTTCCTACCCCCGCGTAGCGCGCTCGTTAGTCGACGCAGCGGCGGTGTTTGATAAGAGTAAGGTGCAGGCGTAGGGTCATGAGCTACGCTGCTTTATGCTCTTTTAAGGAATTAGGAGCATTTTCCTAAGAACCTATAAAGTTTTTCGGTGAGCGGCCGTAATACCTTGTGGGGCAGTTTACACCTTAGGGGGCTAAGCCATCATGGCTACTTATTTACGGGAGCGGGCAGGGATATTGCTCTCTCTCTCTCTCTCTCTCTCTCTCTCTCTCTCTCTCTCTAACCTTTCTAACGACTGAACTAGCCGTCGCGCAGAGCGCGCCGAGCGCTGGTTCGAGCACCTCCGAGTCATCTGCTCAACAATTTGCACGATTTGAGGGGATATTTGATTCGCCAAACTACGAGCTTCTTATCCGCATACCTCAGATCTCACGCAACGCAGCAGCGCTGCGAGCGCTAGCGTCAATCGTGGCTGGATATCAGCGTACAGTTTCAGCCGCTGCCCCAAAGTCACTTGCTGAAGAAGCTGCGCTTCGTCGGCAGGTTCGGGACCTAGGGGTATCAAAAGTACGGTTTTACGCACAGTACGGGCTTACTAAGCGTATTATGTCTGTGGGACCCGAGGGCGTAGAAGCTTATCTCTCACAGTTGCGCAGCGACTGGGCACAGGAAGATAGGCTTTCGACAAACCGGCCAGTCTTAGCAGGCCCCACCCAGGGCACTGAACCGCTCTTGTCATCATCGATATCTGGAAATTTGAATCGCCTGATGAAGCGGGGGCAGGATCGAAAAATTATGAACCCGTGGTCGGCATCTGCCCCGACTTCGTTCAGCTACAACTCCGAGGGCTGGGCAGCCTCGCTCGACTGGACAGGGCTTGCTTCTGCCATCGAGCTGTCTGGTGCTTTGGGTGGAGGAACCCTTATCAGCCGCAAGCATATCCTCTTGGCGCAGCACGTCCCGTTGCCGGCATCTGAACCTGGCCGACGGCCGTTCACCATCTGGTTCACAAACAAAGCCGGCAAGGTCTTTAGCTACAAAGTGGTGAAGACGGTAAACGTGCCCCACACCGATATTTCGATCGGCACCCTCGATTCAGATGCGGACCCGAGCCTGCGGGTCTATCGGGTGCTGCCGGATGGCTGGGAGAAGAGGGTAAGCGATGCGCTCGTGGAGACTGCAGAGGTAGACGCAAAACCACCTTGGAACGGACTCTGGACCGGCATATCGATGAGACTCCCGGTGGTGTATACGAATCAGGATCGTTTTGCCCTCACGGGGGACGTTACCGCCGTGTGGGGACCGAAGGGCCTTTTAGACGCCGAAGTGTCCCCACCTAGTTTCGAGCCGGCGAAAGTGCATTACCTCGGCCGACGAGGGGGGGGATTCTGGTAATCCGATCTTTACTCTGGTCGGAGATGAATTGGTGTTGTTGGGCGCGTGGCACACAGCTCGTGGCTTCCCGTGGTTGATCGGAAGCCGGGAAGAGGTCGAGGCCATAATGGGTCAGAAGCTTCAGACGGTTGAGCTTCCGTCCTAATCGGGGGAGCAACGCTAGCCATCGGACCGCGGACCTTCCAGGTCCGCCCGTTGTTTCGTAGGTCACTTACATGTTATTGGCGAAGCAATCCTGGACCGCGGACCTTCCAGGTCCGCCAGAAACTATGGTGGCACTTGTTACATTTTGTCGAAGCACCCGTGGTGAGCCTGTCGAAGCACCCGTGGTGAGCCTGTCGAACCATAACCCTTCCCAGTCCAGGTAAAGTCCAACTAGGATCGTGTTGATAGCTTGGAATGATTTTCGGGAGGTAATGCTTTCAATATGCTCGTAACCGTCTGAAATTATATACCTATAACTCCTTTAGGAGACTGCGATGGCGTACGGGTGTTTCAAGTATAAACTCATCGTAATACGCAAACGTCAGATATAAGTGAAAATATAATTCCTTTTATAGCGTCATAATAGTATATATATTATTTGTTATGGCAAAACGCACACCGGTCATTTTTCCTTCCCTACAGCGTCTCTTGCGAGAGATCGGAGGCAACATTCGTCTTGCGAGGTTGCGGCGTCACTTCTCAAGCCAGCTCGTAGCCGAACGGGCTGATATCTCTCTTCCAACCCTTCGCTCAATAGAGCGCGGCGATGGGAGTGTAACGATTGGAGCATATGCAAATGTCCTGGCCGTGTTGGGGCTTCAGGATGACCTAGCGTTGTTAGGAAGGGATGATGTTTTAGGCAGAAAGTTGCAAGACTCTGAACTTACGACTCGAGCGCGGGCGCCGAAAATAAAGCGAAAGTAAATGTAGATGGTCAAAGGGAAGCAGAAACACATAGAGGTCTGGGCCGACTGGGTGGGGATGAAGCAACCCATACAAATAGGGACACTCTATGCCGCGCCGGGAAGAGGCCATGAGATATTTTCGTTTGAATATGAGGCAGAGTGGCTGCGTTCTCCTTACGCGCAAAACCTAGACCCATCCCTTGCTTTGTATGCCGGGGTTCAGTACGCCCCTCAAGATTCAGGAAACTTTAATCTCTTTCTCGATTCTAGTCCGGATAGGTGGGGGCGGGTTCTGATGGACCGTCGCGAGACCCAGCGAGCGAGGGAACAGGGAAGACCGGGAGTGTCGCTCCGAGAGTCTGACTACCTACTCGGTGTCTACGACGGATACCGCATGGGAGGCTTGCGATTTAGGGTCGACCCCGATGGGTCCTTCCTTGATGATGACCATGTATACGCAGCGCCACCGTGGACATCTCTGAGGGAGCTAGAGCACGCAAGCCAGCAAATTGAAAAGAGTGGTGCAGAAGAAAAGTCCGGCTATAAGCAATGGCTCTCGCTGATTATGGCTCCAGGTGCGTCTCTTGGGGGAGCACGACCGAAGGCGAGCGTGATTGATTCCAAAGGGAATTTATGGATCGCAAAATTTCCAAGTAGAGGCGACAAGCATGATTCCGGTGCGTGGGAGTATCTGGTCAACACCCTCGGAAGAAAAGCAGGTCTGAACATGGCTACTGCGCAGCTCAAGAGATTAGCCTCCGTTCACCATACATTTCTTACCCAGCGGTTTGACCGGAATCTTCGGCGAGAGCGAATCCATTTCGCGTCTGCGATGACCCTTCTTCAACGAAAAGATGGGGATAGTGGGATTGATGGTGCGAGTTACCTTGAACTAGCAGAGTTTGTCGTTCAAAGTGGCGCACAGCCGGCAAAAGACCTGTGCGAGTTGTGGGCACGGATCGTTTTTTCGATATGTGTTTCCAACGTTGATGATCATTTAAGAAACCACGGGTTCCTCCTAACTCCGAGGGGATGGATGCTATCTCCTATGTACGATGTTAACCCGAATCCGTTGGGTGATGGTCTCTTGCTCAATATCTCAGAGACCGATAATACGCAGTCACTAGAGCTTGCATTAGAGGTCGCGAATTTTTTTCGTCTTAATACTAAACAGGCGAAAACGACAATCAATCGGGTGGTGAAAGCGGTTCAAGCCTGGCAAAAGGAGGCGAAGGCGCTAAAATTGAGCAAGGGTGAGCAAGATCGGATTGCTCCAGCTTTTAGAGTCGCTGATGGAGCCTAATCAGATAGTACGGGAGCTGCTGAGTTTCTAAGATTCAGCTCGAATATTGCGCGAGCTTCGTGAGAAATACGATATAGCTCGGAGGTCATGCATATACTTTTGCGAAGCTGCCCCTGGACCGCGGACCTTCCAGGTCCGCCAGAAACTATGGTGGCACTTGTTACATTTTGGCGAAGCTAAACCTTCGCGGTCCAGGGGGAGGTCCGCCAGAAATCGGCGGTAGCCACTTGTTGTTTTTAGGTAGAGCACCTGTGGTGAGCCTGTCGAACCATAAACCCTTCCCGGTCCAGGGGGAAGTACCACCAGATACCGCTAACTCCCCGCCACCAACCGGGCATCAATTGCCCCTAAGAGCTCCCCGATGCCGCGGCGTTTGATCGCCGAGACCGGCACGCCGCCGAGTTCGTTTTGTAAGGGGAGCAGTGTATCATCTGAGGCACAATCGATCTTATTGAGCACTACTAACTCAGGAAGCCCAGAGAGCTCCATCTGCTCAAGGATCCGTCTAACAGCGCGGTACTTACCGAGCGCATCAGGGTCTGCTGCGTCAACAACGTGAACGAGTAACGCCGCTTCATACAGCTCTTCAAGTGTTGCCCGGAAGGCAGTTTCAAGCTCCTGTGGTAGCTTGCGGATAAACCCTACTGTGTCGCTCAGGATAACAGTACGTCCTCCAGTTGCAGAGGTTGTTGGATCACTGGTCGGCACAAAGAGTCGACGTTGACTCGGATCAAGTGTTGCAAAGAGTTTGTTCTCTGCAAGCACAGTGCTTCCAGTTAGAAGGTTAAAGAGGGTTGATTTACCGACGTTGGTATACCCAACGATCGAAACAAGTTGTAGCTGATTCTCTCTACGGCGTGTTCTTCGGAAATCGCGAGAGGCACGAACCTTCTCTATTCGATGCTCAAGCTCTGAGATGCGATCACGAATACGTCGTCTCCCGATCTCTAGCTTGGTTTCTCCCGGTCCTCTTCCGCCTATCCCTCCACTTAATCGGGAGAGGCCAGCATCCTTTTCGACTAGTCGGGGAAGGTTGTACTTCAGTTGCGCAAGTTCAACTTGCAATCGCCCCTCACTGCTCTGTGCGCGTTGAGCGAAGATATCAAGGATCAACATGCTGCGGTCGAGAACCTTTAGCTCTGTCGAGTTCGTAATTGCGCGCCATTGAGAAGGCTTAAGCTCAGTGTCGAAGAGCAATAGATCTGCTCCTAGCCGGATGCAGCGAATCACAAGCTCTTCGAGCTTCCCGCTTCCGATGTATGTCTTCGGGTCGGCTTTCCGTTTTTGGACAACGGAGTCAACGATAGTAACCCCAGCAGTACGCGCAAGCTCGCGCAGCTCCGCTTGAGAGGTAGCCGGGTCATCATCTGGTTTGTCATACACTCCAACAACAACAGCGCCGATTCCGTCGCCCGTTGTTAATTGCCGCACCTCTGTGGTGAGGCTCTGCTCAACAGACTCAATCAGCTCCCTGAAATCGAGATCGAGTGCGCCAAGATCAGAGACCTTGTCAGTCATCGTTGTAGCGCTCTCTCCGCCGCGCGCGGGAATAAGGTATGCGTAGGTGAGGGCGACACGATTTTTCAGAGCACGAGCGCTCACAACAGCATCAAGGCGCAGACGTTCGAGGTCGGTGTAAATATCGTACGGGATAGTTGCCTCGTCGCTGTTGGCTGAGAGGTCTGAAAAGATAAGTCTTAGGTTACGCAATCGTCCGCGACCCAAACGGTAACGACCGAGGTCGGGGATGTAGAGGATCTCTTTTGTGCCGAGCGCTACCTCAACGATGTGACCCTGCCGATCGATTAGTACACCGATACGGCGACGCAGCTTCTCAGCGAGAAAGCAGATCTCGCGCGCTAGATCGAGTGAGACGATTTCTTCTGCGTACACAGAGCGCTGAAAGAGCTTGCGTAGACTCTTAAGTTCAGAGTGCGCTAAGCCTTTTATGTTTCCTCGTACTTCTTGGGGCATGTGCGCTATTTCACTGAAAAGTAACAGTTAGTCCGTCATATCCAAGCTCGATTCCTGGGGGGAGCAAGGCATTTGTCTCTTCGTATTCGACCGAGTGGGCAGTGTGGATTATGTAAGCCTGCTTCGCCCCGAGTTCTTGGACCAGTTCAACCGCTTCGGGAATCGTTGCGTGAGTTCGGTGTTGCTCGTACCTTAAGCCGTCGATAAACAGGTATTTAACGCCACGCAGAATCGCCTTGGCTTCCTCGGGCATAGTCTTAAAATCAGTTGCATACCCTAGCTCGCCCAAGCGAAACCCGAGTACCTGGAAGTTTCCGTGTATGAGAGCAAAAGGTTGAAAATGGGCAGAGTTGATGGAGAAGGGCGAGTCGATTGGTACTGAATGAAGGTCTAGCTGCGCCAGCAGACCTCCTTGATATGAGCTGTCAGCTTCAAAGATATATGAGAACGGGCCTTTAATCCCGAGCAGCGTTGCTTCGGTGCCGTAGCACGGGATGCGTTGCTTAGAGGTAAAATTAAACGAACGTAGATCGTCCGTACCAAGGATGTGATCGGCGTGAGCGTGGGTAAATAGTACGGCGTCAACGCGGGGTATCTTGTGGGTGATAGCTTGTTGCCGGAGGTCGGGGCCCGCATCGATGAGGATGTGAAAGCCGTTATCGAGCTTAATCAGTGCTGAGGTGCGGTTACGATAGTTGCGCGGATTGGGAGAGGTGCACACCCTGCAGAAGCACCCCGGAAGGGGCACCCCTGTTGATGTTCCACAACCTAGAAGTATAAATTCCATTGAGTCTTTTACAAACCAGACAAGCAACCAGCCTTATACAGTTCGGCGGTGCTCGAAGCAAATCGTGTGTTGACTTTAAAATGGGGTTCGATTATCTGGTCGATATGAGTCGACATAGTCATCAATCCAAAGCAAGCTCACTAGACCAACTTGAAATGCCTGAAAGGAACGGCTTCGACTGCCTTCTCGATCTCGTGGAGGGTCTGGCCGGGGCGATGTCAGTGTTGGCGTGCGATTCGCACCTCGTTGATGTAAAAGCGCCTGAGCGCCTGGGACCCCCTATCGCGTTATTGGGCCGAGATCCCGCTCACGGCATGCCGGCAAATGCTCGGAACCCGCATTCATCCTACGCTGGGCACGGCAGAAGAGGTAGGGATTAGAAGTAAGATTCTGAGCGGTAGAAGTTAGCGGTAGCTGCTGGTCATCTCCCCCTACCCAAGCCGCTACTTTATGGTAGCATCACCCTATAACACCCTAAAAACTCAGTAACGGTGCACTATGAGTGAGAATGATAATTCCGATACCGAAAAACAAGTTCATGTAGTCGATCGCAGGCGCTTTGATGCGAGTGGCAAGGAGCGCGGGGATGAGCCGCAGACCACAGTCGCAACTAAAGCAGAGGTAGACTCCTCAGCGGCAGCTAGCGCTATTCGCCAGGAATTTAAGATGGAGCCTGGTGACGAAGACCATGAAGAGGTTTCGTTTACTTCGTTTGTTATGTCGCTTGCAACGCAGACGATGGTGCAGATGGGAGAGATGCAACCTCCGCCCGGAATGGAGATCCCAGTAGATGTAGAGTCTGCGCGGCAGACTATAGATATTCTAGCGATGTTGCAGCGCAAAACCCGTGGCAATCTCTCCACTGAAGAGGTTCGCTTCATGGAGGAGGTGCTGCATACTCTGCGTATGTCGTACGTGCGGAGAAAGCAAAAGTAGTAGACGTCCGGTTTCTAAAAGTTTTTCCAAGGGGGTGCGATGTACAGCCGTAGTGAGAATATAAGCCTCCTGGTGAAAGCCGCGTTGAATTGTTCTGCTATTCTTTCGATGTGCGCGCTTACTCTGGCAAGCGGAGCAGCGCTTGCGGAGTCAACTCCACAGCATTCAGTTGATAAACTTTTTGCTGAGGGTGCGCCTGCTATTCCTAGCGCTTCTGCGACAATTGCTACACCACAGCTTCCCGCGCTGACTCAGCTCGTTAAGGCTCTTAAAGGGGCGGTCGTTAATATCTCAGTTGAGGGTGAGAGCGAGGCCGCTGAAGAGGCAGCTAAAAAAAACGAGCGCTCTGACAATAAAGAACCACACGCAGCTTCGGGTTCAGGTTTTATCATCCACGCAGATGGTTATATCGTAACCAGTAACCACGTAATCGATAAGAGCAAGAAGATAACGGTTCGACTCCCTGATGATAAAACTGATTATAGTGCTGAGGTGCTTGGGCAAGATGCAAAGACTGACATAGCGCTTATAAAGATAGCTGCTTCGCGCAAGCTGCCAGCAGTTTTTATCGGTGATTCTGATGCACTTGAGGTTGGTGAGTGGGTGGTTGCTATCGGTAACCAGTTTCAACTCGGACAAACTGTCACTGCTGGTATCGTATCAGCTACCTCTCGCAGGGTGCCTAGCGGAAGTGCTGGGCCGTACGATGCATTCATTCAGACCGATGCTTCGATTAATCCGGGTAGCTCAGGTGGACCGCTTTTTAATACGCGCGGGCAGGTGGTAGGAATAAACACCGCCATCTTTAGCCCTGGTAGGTCTCAGTTTGGAGGCACTGGATTTAATATCGGTATTGGCTTTGCAATCCCGATAAACCTCGCTCGCGAGGTGCTTACTCAGCTAAAGGAAGGTGGGCGAGTTAGGCGCGGATTGCTCGGAGTGTTGATCCAAAAAATAGATGCGGACGTGGCTTCAGTGCTTAGCCTGGCAGGGAATGATGGCGCCTTGGTTGCTGATGTAATGCCAGGCACACCTGCGGCGCGGGCCGGTGTGATGCGCAAGGATGTTATCACGTCTTTTAATGGCGTGGCTGTGAAAGATCACGATGATCTGCCCCTCATGGTTGCACGCACAGCTATCGGCGCAACGGTTCCCGTGGTTGTAGTTCGAGGAGCAAAGACTGTTTCGTTGTCGGTCACTATCTCAGAGCTAACTGATACTCCATCTGCAAAAGAGAGTGAGGAGCAGCCGGATGCAACTGGGTTGCTTGTTGAGTCAGTGTCGCAGGAACGCGCCGAAGCGCTCTCGCTTACCGCGCCGTACGGCGTACGAGTACTCTCGGTTGAGTCAGGTTCTGTGGCAGAGAAAGCAGGGCTTCTTAAAGACGATATAATCGTTGAAGCCTCTGGTCGTACTTTCAAAGATGGCGCTGCGTGGAGAGATTTCGTCAGGCAGGAGTTTGTTCCTGAAACGAAGCAGGAGAAGCTCTTGCTCGTGCTCGTTAAACGGAAGCAGGGTACACGGTATGTTGTTATTAAGCGGCCGGTATCTCCCCAGCTCGATAAAGGGCCGCAGAAGATAGTTGAGGCGACTCCGACGGGGAAGAGGTAGGAGGAGAAGGAGGAGGGGGTCGCGTCCGCCGCGCCCCTGCTCCCCCAGAGGCAAGAATTGCCCAAAAAGTTGACTCTCCCTATCGGTTTTGTGACAGGGGTGTTCCATAGCTGGGCAGTTCAGCCTGCATCGCCTGGTTAAGTACTTGATCTCTCGATGCGCATCCTTTTTAAGCGACCCTGCATCGCGGGTGGCAAGGTTTTCGCATGGTGGCTCCTTAGAGAGTTGTTTCCCCAACTCATGGATGTCGGGCTTGTTGCTTGGCTGCTTAGAGGAGGACCTGAGCGTTTTGCGTATGTCAGTAGAGAAGAGAACAGACCTAGAGTTAATCGCAGAGTTTAAATCAGGAAATCAACACAGCTTTGAGGAGTTAATTAACCGTTACAGCAACAAGGTTTTTAGCCTCGCCACTCGCTTAACGAGGAATACTGAGGATGCAGAGGAAGTGCTGCAGGATGTATTCGTGACAGTGCATCGCAAGATCGCTGGGTTCGAAGGGAAGTCATCGTTTTCAAGTTGGTTGTACCGTGTAACAGTCAATGCCGCTTTTATGAAGCTCCGTAAGCGGAGACAGGATCAGAGCATCCCACTTGAGGATATCCTGCAACAAGCGCAAACAGTGCCTGCGTTGCGCAGTCCCGAAAGCGCCTACGTGGATGCTCAGAGTATCCGTAACGAGATGCTTGAGGCGCTTGAGAACGCTATCAAAAAATTACCTGATGATTATCGACCGGTGTTTATCTTGCGTGATGTTGATGGTCTGACGAGTCGCGAAGTAGGGAAGATTCTTGACCTCACAGTGCCCGCCGTTAAATCGCGTCTGCACAGGTCGCGGTTAATGTTGCGACGTAAGTTGAGTCGCTTCTTTGGACCTGATGCACGGGCTCAAAATCAGCTTGATGATCTGGACCTTGTTGCTGGTTCGGGCGAATAGCGACTATAACAGACTACATCAGTCACCCTAGCCGCGTGAAGCGCGGCTAGGACTTGAATAGAACCAGTTGAGGTGGTACCTTCCCGAGACACTTATTCGCTGTACGGGGCGTACCCATTCCCACTTCTACTTGGGATCCGAGAGAGCTACGCACCGAAAAATTTTCGTTCAAATTTTAGGATGCTGTATGCCTATAGCTAGCCCGTTAGTTGGTTGTGCCGATTCTATGTCTGGAGATGTGAGGGAGACGCTTCCTAATCGACCAGCAGTATTCGACCTGGTTAATGCAGCGAAGACACTCCTGGGGCCCTTTGTTGATGCTCCAGAGTTTAATTTTGTGCGAGAGATGCGAGACCTTGAGCAGCAAGGTCACGTACTCCGTCCGTTGACCAACTTGCTTGAGGGCTGGGCAAGTTACCAGAGGCTGATGAGGCAAGAAGATAGGCTGCTTTCTAATTATGGTGGGAAGCTGCCGCAGGGTGATAAACAGGTAGTCGCTTTGCGGAGGGAGCAGGCGGACGCCCTTGGCTCACTCAAGCAGAGCGCCAAAGCTTTTGTCGATGTAGTTGACCCAGGCGGCGAGATCTTAGATGCAGCTAAGGGTAGGGCGAGCGAGAGACCATCTGTCGAGCAGTTGGTTAACGCAGCAAAGCTGCTTTTGCAGCCGGAAATTTATTTACCTGTATATAACTTTGTTAAAACGATGAAGGATCTCTCTCTGCCAGGGAACGTGATACCCGTCTTGTCCGATCTGCTTAGCGGTTGGAAAGATTACAAAGGCTGGGAGGTGACAGAGGCTGAATTGTGGCAGGAGGCCAATTTGTCGATGGCAGGTCCACAATTTGAAGGTAGGTTGGAGGTCATCCAGGATCAGAAGGGGGTGGAGCTCGCTGGTATGAAGGCGGCGGCTAGGAAGCTCGTTACTCTCGTTGATGCACCGTTTGAGCCCAGAGAAAGCGTACCGCTTCCTCGGTTCACAGCTGCTTAGGACGCTGTGTAGAAATCTTTTAGAGCAAGGCAAACGGTTGTTTTAAGTCAGATTTAAGCTGATAGTCGCTTTTCCCGGCCTGATGGTCCATTATAGACTCGGGTCCTATGTACAAAGCTTTCAGACACTCTTCTATATATACGGCGATTGTCTGGACGCTGGTGGTTTTTGTAACAGCGTGCTCTCCTGACCCCTCCGTGTCGCCCCCATTACCGGCTACCTCAGAGTCTGTAGTGCGCGGACAGCAACTGGTTGAGGGGGCTGGTGCGTGTGGCTTCTGTCACAGCATGGAGAGGGTCGCTGGTGCTCCGCTAGCTGGGGGAGCCGTGATGTACGACCAGTATGGTGCGGTAGAGGCGCCGAATATCACGGTCAGCGCGAACGGGATAGGCAGTTGGACAGAGTCTGACCTCAAGAAGTTCCTACGTACATCGGTTCGTCCAGATCAATCCATAGCAATGGCATCGTTTCACCGTGGTATGGAGTGGATGTCAGACTCAGATATTGGAAGGATTACCGCGTATTTGCGGTCACTCCCGGGGAGCGACCGTGAAGTAACGCGGCGCGAGGTATCATTTTTTTCGCGAAATACCACAGGGTTTTTTGACGCTAAGCCTGCCGTGCGGGGGTACATTCCCGACATATCACCTTCATTTCGGCGTGAATACGGTGAGTACTTAGTTGACCATGTAGCTCGGTGTGGGTCGTGTCACTCTCGACCAGGCGGTATATTTTCCTCTGAGGTTTACCTCGGAGGTGGTAAGGAGCTTCGTATCGGAGAGGGCGATGGAGAGAGTAAGGCCGCGCCTAATATATCATCGTCTGATATCTCTGGAATCGGCGGATGGAGCAGGGAGCATTTCGCTCAGTTTTTTAGTGAAGGGAAAACTCCGAGTGGAAGGGCCGTTGACCCGCGCTTCTGTCCCGTTGGTTTCTACGCGAAGGCGCCTGCTCGGGATATTGAAGCGATGATAGAGTACCTGCGCTCAGTGCCAGCGGTAGAGTAGTGTGTAGTAACCCCCAATGCGAATCCTTGGATTAGAGACAAGTTGTGATGAGACAGGCGTTGCTATCCTCGATGTAGGAGCCGACGGTGCTGCAACAGTTGTTGGCGAAGTGCTCTCATCGCAGATCGATCTACACCGCAAATACGGTGGCGTTGTGCCAGAGCTTGCTTCGCGTGAACACATGCGCAACTTACCGCTTCTGTGTCAGGAGTTGTTTGACTCAACGGGGCTCGCGCTTGCAGATATTGAAGGAGTCGGTGTCACGTGTGGACCGGGCTTAAAGGGATGCCTGTTAATCGGTGTTACCTTTGCCCAAGGGCTTGTGGCGGGCCGTGGCATACCTCTTTTTCCGGTCAATCACATTGAAGGGCATATCCTTTCTGGTGAATTGCATACTGATGGTCTTAAGCCTCCCTACCTGGCGCTTGTTGTATCTGGGGGCCACACAGAGATAGTTCTTGTTGAAGGGCTTGGTCGTTACTCTATTCTGTGTCGCACGCGCGACGATGCCGCCGGTGAGGCATTTGATAAATCAGCTAATCTGCTAGGCCTTAGCTACCCTGGCGGCGCAGCTCTGGCAGCGTTGGCTGAGCAGGGTGAAAAAAATTCACTGTATACCCTTCCGCGAGTCGCTAGGGAGATGGAGGATTTTAGTTTTTCAGGATTAAAAACTGCGGTTTCGCTTCTCATTCAGCGAAATCAGGATGCTATAACAAATGATCCCAAAGTTGCTGCTGATGTTGCTTGGGTTATTCAAAACGCTATCGTTGATGCTCTCGTTACTAAGACCGTTAAGGAGGTTGCTAGTCGTAGGCTGCCGCTTGTGGTTTGTGGAGGAGTTTCTGCAAACAGGGAGCTTAAGCGCCGATTGCAGGATACCTGTCGAGAGGTGCATATTCCGCCGCTTTCGCATTGCGTTGATAACGGGGCGATGATTGCGTATGTAGCGGGGAGGTATCTGGCGCGTGGAATTAATCCTCCAACTATTGATATCTTTAGTCGCTGGCCGGTGAATGAGCTCGCACGAGTATATGGGGTCGAAGATGAAAAAGCCTAAGGCCCCACCGGGAAAACGACAGAAAGACACTTTGCGGGAGCTACAGGTTCGTCCATCAAAAGAGCGTGGTCAGAACTTCCTTATTCGGCCTGAAGTCCCGCAGATGATAGCTGATTTTGGGGCAGTGCCGAGCGACAAGCATGTAGTTGAGATAGGGCCTGGCACAGGTGCTTTGACGGAATGTCTTAGCAAGTATCCGCACCTTACTCTGATAGAGATTGAGCCCTCGTTTTGCGAGCGGCTAAGAGGTTTGTATCCGCACGCAAAGATCGTAAACGAAGATGTGCGCTACCTTGACCTCTCTGAGCTTGGGAGCGAGCTGTACGTTTATGGTAACATCCCCTACGTTTTTTCAACGGAGATCGTATTCCACCTGGTCGCTTTTAGAGCTGCGGTGCATCAAGCTGTGTTGATGACTCAGAAGGAGTTTGCTCAGCGAATTGCAGCACCTCCGGGGAGTCGGACCTACGGAAGTATCTCGGTAGCAGTGCAGCTCTTTGCGGATGTTGAGTTGGGTATGATTGTATCGGGTGATTCATTCCATCCTCCAACAGAGGTAGAGTCACAGGTTTTAAAGCTCACGTTCCGAAAGGAGCCGCGCTACCCGGTAACTGATTACGTGCATTTTCAATCAGTGGTTCGCGCTTCGTTTTCGCAGCGCAGGAAGAAGATTATCAATAGCCTCGTGGCATCAGGGCGCTGGGGTAAGGAGCAGCTTGTAGCGGCTCTTAACAGTGCCGGTATCTCACCTGATACCCGTGCTGAGCAGGTCTCAGTTGAGCAGTTTGCGGCGCTTGATCGGGCGTTGGGGCAGAATCAATAGCGAGTTAGAGAAACACCTGCGCAAACTTCCGCATCACTGGCTCCGGTGAGAAACGCTCGCTGTAGGCGTCCCAATCGCGCTTTTGATTGCGGTCAAAGAGCATTATCTTTTCAACTAGCTCAACTCCACTTGAGTACACCAAAGCTTTTTCGCCTAGGATCTCAAGGTGACACCGCTCGCGCGAGCCAGACCACGTCAGAATGGGCTTATTGCTCACAGAAAATTCACCTACTGCGAGCCCGAAGGTTTCACCTGAAGCTCGCGCGTGAAGCATGCAATCAGCGGTATTTATAAAGCGCTGCTTGTATTCCGCGTCGCTTGTGCCTTCAAGGAAGATAATATTCTCGCGCGGCTCGCAGAATTTGTCCGTGTTGAGGAAGAGAAAAAATATATCAGGTGCCTTTTTTGCCACCTCCTCGACAATATGGTGAATGCCCTCGACGTTAAATGTATCAGCGGCACCGTGCCGCCCGAACACAGTAGCGTTTTCCGGTATCTCCAACTCAGCACGTAAGGAGGTTGTTAGGTCGTGAGGAGGGCGTATCATGTGTGGAACAAACGGCGCTCGGCCCTGCGTGGTAAAATGAGAGAGCCACTCTGAGACGTACGCGTATACATCGCCGTGAGGCTCAAAGTATTGAAATACGGCGTGAATAACGTTTCGGCATCCAGGCACAAGGAGGCCGTCATTGTCGCCCTGTTTGATAAAATACATCAGATCGATTTTAAGCTGCCTTGCGAGTTCATAAAACTCTTCTCTCGATTCATACATGTGTACCGGAAAGCGAGAGTGGAATTTCGGGAAAGCGCGTTGGTCATGCGCAGCAGCATTTTTTGGCGTAAAGACGATCGACTCATTTTTGAGCAGTAGCTCGTTGAAATCAGCGTAATCGTATAGTGCGCCCTCTGCACCGCGGAGGCTTAGGTTGTTAGAGTGAAAGCCGATCTTCATATCTTAATAGGGCCCGACCTATTGTGCAGCAACTGCTCGATCTGTGACATCCGGCAAGCATACTCCTGTGCTTCCAGCTCCGCCGAACAGGTAGGATCTAGCTGCTTCAAATAATCAACCAGGTCCGGGAGCGCCGCCAGCCCATGTCCCTCAAGGTATTCAACCTCAAGTCTGCGGCGCATGATATCTTCAACGCACACAGACTGCTCTCCCATGACTGCGTGCAGTAGCTCTACTCGCAGAATACCAGGGGCAATCTCCTTCCAGGCCCTATCGTTGGCTAGGTATCGCTCACACTGTTTGCCGAGCCGTGATACAGCGCGAGTGATGGCATCGTGAGGGGCTTTAGTGTGCGAGGATATGGTTGCAACGAGTCGCTGATGTTCCTCGGCTGAGGTGTTACCCGGTAAGTCGTCTATGGCGTGAGGGATCTTTATTGTACTGCATCCGAGCTGTTTAAGAGCAAGAGCAAGCCCCTCCCGGGCAGTCCAGGCAAAGGTTGTATACTTCCCGCCAACAAGCGAGAGAACCCCACGCGAGAAGCTCCAGATATGTTTGCGCGAGTACTGGCTGACTCGCTTCTTACCTCCCGCACGAATTGGAAGGGTGCGGATTCCAGCAAATGCGTAGACCAGGGTATCGCGGGTCAGACCAGAGCGAGGGAGATCGCGCTTTATCCTCTCCAGCACCTCGGTTACCTCGTCTTCTGAAGGAACCGGGTCGACGGGAAGATCCGACGTTTCGCGCTCAGTTGTGCCCACCATCGTTCCTGCTGGATGAGGCCACACAAAGTAGTAGCGCCCCCGTTCAGGGAGCGGAAGGAACAGCGATGGTTCCTTCCACGGGGTAGAGAAGATCAGGTGCGAGCCGCGACTAAATGCAACGGGGGGCGCAGGCAGGGGATCCTCAGCTTCACGGAGGTTTGGAGCCCACGGCCCTGCACAGTTTATAACTATTTTAGTGCGTAACGAGTGTTGCTGCCCGCTGCGGGTGTCACTCCACTTTAGACCGACGCTTTTGTCTTCTTGGTGCTGTTTAATCTCATCAACTCGAGCGTAGTTGAGTGTAGTAGCGCCGTGTTCGGCTGCTGATACGATAAGCTCAATTGTAAGCCGTGCATCCTTCATCAGCCCATCGGTGTAGCGGTAGCATCCAGCCAAATCAGTGCGCGCGCTGTTAAAGGTTTGATAGGGGAGCTGAGAACGTGGAATCCAGCTATGCTTGCGTTCGTGGGAGCGTACCATAAGATCATACAGGTAGAGACCAATCCCAAGCTTCCATTTAAAGATTCGCGCAGACGAGGGGACTGGGATCAGAAAATGTTCAGGTTGTACCAGGTGTGGGCAATGCTCAAAGAGCTCCTCACGGGCCTTGATACCCTCAAAGACCTGCTCAAAGTCGAGCATCTCAAGGTAGCGTAAGCCCCCGTGGGCCATCTTAGAGCTGCGTGAGCTTGTGGCTGAAGCAAAGTCGTTCCACTCAAGGAGCGCAGTTCGTAGTCCAGCACGAGCGGCTAGCTTTGCAACGCAGGCACCGTGGATTCCCCCGCCTATAACCGCGATATCCCAATCGGTGGAGGATAGCGTGGCTATGCGCTCCTGACGGCTTACGCCCAGGGTTGATGTGTGGTGAGAAGTTTTGTGGTGCGTGCCAGCGTTCATCCCTTTGTAAGGATAGGAAGCGCGGGAGGATCGGTCAAATGGGTTTTAAGGGAAAAACGAACGGGCCGCAGCGCCGCTGCGACCCGCTTCCTCCTCACGCCATCTGTGGCAACTGGTTAGTAACCAGAAGGTGGGGAGTATCTGAGAGATCGTCGTACAGCTCTGCCTGATTACGAGGCGAGCTTAACGTGATCCATTCCGTTAGCAGCCATCTTCTTCATGGCTGACTTCGAACCAGCAAAGAAGTCCTCTGGGATCTCGCCGATTAACTTCTCAACGGACTCGCGCTTAACACGCCAATCAGAACCGAGCTTGAATCCCTCGATGGTTCCAGCCTTAATGAGGTCATAGACCTTTGGGCGATGGATGCGAAGGAGCTTAGCGACTTCCTTGACTGTGAGGAGGAGGGGCTGTGGAACGTTTGTCATATCATTTTCCTTTTAAATACAACGTAAGTACTATTGACGACCTCTCGATCGACAAACGAGGTTATGGTTGGGGGCTGTTCGAATGTGCTATTTGAGAAACGAGTTTTCTGTAAGATCCTGTTACTTATGGGGTTTGGTTCGCTATCAGAAAGAACTTGATTTTCAGTAATGGGGTTGTTATTTTTTATGAAAAACAACAACTCTACTGGGGTTTAATGTACCGCAGACTTCTCAAACTTTCAGAATTACTAAAGAAAAAGTCTTTTTTTCTGTTTGGCCCCAGGGCTACCGGAAAGACTACCCTTATCGAGCAGAGCCTCCCAAATGCGCAAGTTGTGGACTTACTCCACTCGAAGACTTACTCAATGCTGGTCAGAAATCCCAGTACGCTGGAGGAGATAATCACCGACCCCAAGAAAATAGTTGTAATCGATGAGGTGCAGAAGCTGCCGGAGCTCCTTGATGAGGTTCAGCGACTAATTCGCAAGCGGGGCATTACCTTTCTCCTAACAGGATCTAGCGCCAGAAAGCTAAAGCATGGCGCGGCGAATCTGCTCGGGGGTCGTGCATGGGAGGCGCGGCTTCTCCCCTTGGTTTCTGCAGAGATTGGCGATCTCGATCTTGAGCGGATTGTTAACCATGGAGGTATCCCGGATATATACAACAGCGATGATCCGGATGAAGACCTGACAGCGTACGTGGATACGTATCTGCGTGAAGAGATCAAGGCAGAAGCTGTGACGCGTCAGATATCGGCTTTTGTTGAATTCCTTGATGCATGTGCTCTATCGAATGGCCAAGAGATAAATTACGAGTCTCTCGCCGGCGACTTGCAGATATCACCAAGTACGCTCAAAAATTATTTTCAAATCCTTGAGGACACCCTGATAGGATTTCGTCTAAAAGGGTTTACTGACACCCGTAAAAGAAAGGCGACGGTAAGAGCAAAGCACTACCTGTTTGATCTGGGAGTGTCACGCCACCTGTCGAAGCAGGGGTTTATTAAGCTTGGAAGTAGGGCCTTCGGAGATGCCTTTGAGCATTTCATAATCCTTGAGACTCGAGCGTATTTATCGTACACACGACAGCGCGTTGAGCAGCGTTACTGGCGATCGGTTTCTCAGTTTGAAGTTGATCTTTTAATTGGGACCTCGCAGGCGATCGAGATAAAAGCAACGGAGCATCCCACGGAGAAGCACCTAAGGGGGCTCCGTGCGCTGATGGAAGAGGGGATCTTTAAGAATTACTACCTTGTGTGTCTCACTCCTCACAAAAGAGTAACGGAAGACGGGATCATCATAGTGAACTGGAGAGACTTTCTCGCAGAGATGTGGCGAGGAGAGTGGCAAAACGATGGTGGCGCCCGCGCGGAGCGCTAGTTCTCACGGGCATTTACATTGGGCTTTCCTGAAGTGGCAGATCTTTTTTGAGCTTTTTCTCGGTTAGTACTATAAATTTATCGACTAGCAGCTTATTCGGTGTCTTGGTGGTCAGTCAGCTATGAAGAAAAGTAGCTATTGTTTCGTTATTCCTCGCTACTTTGAGGGGATCGCTGGAGGGGCGGAAACCTTAATGAGTGGCCTCGCGCGCGAACTACAGCGCAGGGGTGACTCTGTGGAGCTGCTTGCTACGTGTGCTGCGGATAACCGTACCTGGAGTAATGAGCTACCAGCGGGTGAGAGCCTTGTTGATGGATTACCCCTTAAACGGTTTGAAGTTGATCCCCGAAACCTGGATCTCTGGATTCCAATTCAGATCGCTATCCATGAAGGGAGGCAAGTAGCTATCGATGATCAACTGACCTGGATGCAGCACAGTGTAAACTCGCAGTCTCTGTACCGATACATCGCTGCACATAGTAATCGCTTCGATGCTATCTTCTTTGGCCCCTACCTCTTCGGTACCACTTTTTGGGGTTCCCTTATTGCACCTGAAAAGAGTGTCTTAATTCCGTGCTTGCACGATGAGAGCTATGCCTATCAAGACGTGATCGCTTCGATGTTTCGGCAGGTGCGAGGGTGTCTTTTTAATGCAGATCCTGAGATGCACCTGGCTCGTTCTATATACGGCCCGATCGCTGGTGGAAGTGTTGGGATGGGGTTTGTTCCGCCATCTGAAGCCGAGATTGAATCGTTGCAGCCGTATTTCAATGATAATGAGCGGTACGTCCTGTACGTCGGACGAAAGGAAACCGGGAAAAATGTTCAGGTCTTGCTCGACTATTTCTGTGAGGCAAAAGACGCTGGTCTTATCTCGTTGGATGTGAAGTTAGCTATTCTTGGAGGAGGTAGCTTCGACGATCTCCATAGGCCAGGTGTGCTTGCTCGGGGGGATGTTATTGATCTCCCGCATGTATCAGAGCTTGATAAGAAGCGGCTTATTCGACATGCAGCTTTCTTGTGTCAACCATCAACGAATGAGTCTTTTTCGATCGTACTGATGGAGGCGTGGATGCTCGGTACGCCGGTGGTCGTGCACGCACGGTGTGCAGTTACCAAGCATCACGTGGTCGAATCCCAAGGTGGTCTTTATTTCTCATCGATGGAAGATTTTGCAGGTGTCGCTGAGCGGCTACTAGCCGATGCGAGTCTTCGTAACACAATGGCGCGTAACGGACGCCGCTACGTGCAGAGCGAGTACTCGTGGGAGGCTGTAGTGCGAAGGTTTGATGAAGTGACGGCTGCTCTTGTACCAGAGCTCACAGGAGGAGTTGAGTGTGAAGCACAGTAGGTCCAGCCTCGCTGCGACACCCTCTGTGTCAGTAGCCAGTCAGGCGGAGCTGTGGTGGGCGCTCCTTGGTTTCTGTGTATTGTTTCTTATTGGGGCATTTGGCTACGTAGTTATCGAGGGGTGGTCCTTTTTCGACGGTCTCTACATGACTGTCATAACGCTCTCCACTATTGGGTATGGAGAGACCCATACTTTAAGTAGTGGTGGTCGGGTCTTTACGATGGTGCTGATATTCGTCGGCTTGAGCGTTGGTACCGTTGTCGTTGGGCGTGCGTGGCGGGTTGTGATTGAACGTCAATTTCAGAAGTTTTTTGATAGGCAGCGGAAGATGAAAGAAGAGATAGAAAGAACATCTGGACACACGATTTTTTGTGGTTACAGCCGTCTTGGGCGATTGGCAGCGCAGGAGCTGCGGTCTGCTGGAGTGGCAGTTGTTGTTGTTGATGTAGATAGTGAGCGGATCGCCGCCGCAGAGGCTGAGGGCTTTCTGACAGTCCAGGGAGATGCGACTACCGATGATGTGCTTCTTGCTGCTGGTATTGAGCGGGCGGACCGATTGATTGCGCTTCTGCCACGTGACTCCGATAATTTGTACATCATCCTCACTGCGCGTGAGTTGAGCCCAACGCTGTACATCGTTAGCCGCGCGGAAGATGAGGCTGGGGAAAAACGCCTTAAGAGGGCAGGGGTCGATCGAGTCATCTCTACGTACTCCCTCGCTGCACGCAAACTCGCTGATGGTTTAATGAGACCTTTTGTAACCGATTTTTTTGAAATTGCAGGGCGTGGTCACGATGGATGGAAGATAGAGGAGCTTCGTATCCCTCCTCAGTCACGGGTGTGTGGAAAGAATCTCGGGCAGTTGGCGTGGCGACAGAAGAGCAAAGTCGGTATTGCGGCTATTGTGTCACCTAGAGGCGATCTTGAGCTGAATCCTTCAGGAGATACGATCGTTGAGCCAGGGTCGACCCTCATTGCGATCGGCTGGAAGAGCGACATTGCAGCTCTCGAGGCAGAGATAGCAGCCTGTTGATTTCCTCATTAGGCTGCGCTAAGACTTAAAACAACCCAGGGGTGGTGGTCTACTTTTTCGAAGCACTGATTCAGTGCGTCGTTTTTGGAGTTCGCCTGAGAAGCTCATAGTGAGCGAAACCCTTTGAACCTGAGACGGATAATACCGGCGTAGGGAGAGGAGATAGTAGTGTTTAGCAGATTCCACAACCTGCGCGCCCCGGTTTGGGGGAAAGCGCTTCATTCAGTTACATTATCCAGTTTCTTCGTAGCGCTCTCGTTGGGTGTATGTCCCTCCGCTAGTGCGCAGCAGACCAGCGATGACCAGAAAGCTGTTGATGAGGGCGAGACGCAGAGTAAGCCTCTTGAGCTGTATATCTACGGCGCCCCCTTTACGACACCACTGAAAGAGGTCCCGCAAAGTACTACCGTTGTGAAGGGCGAGCTACTTGAGGAGAAGGGAGACACTTCCTTCCAAAGCCAAATAGAATCTGTCCCAAATCTGACCTTTGCCGCCGGGACAGCCCGTCCTCGCTTCTTCCAGATCCGTGGAGTGGGTGAACTTGAGCAGTATAACGGCGCACCTAATCCATCAGTTGCCACTATTGTCGACGGCATCGACTTCAGTGGTCTCGGTCTTATAACCCCGATGTTCGATGTTGAGCAGGTCGAGGTATTGCGTGGGCCACAGAGTGTGCGCTTCGGTTCAAGCGCTCTTGCGGGTGCTATTAATCTCCGGTCATACGACCCGACTTCATTTACCACAGGTCGCGCAGAGCTGATGGGTGGAAACGATAATCTTCAAGCCGGCGGAGTTGCTGTGGGTGGCTCAGTACCGGGCAGCGATGACCGGCTACAAGTGCGCTTCTCTGCCTATTCGACAGAGAGTAACGGTTTTAGAGATAACCTCTTTCTAGACCGTGATAACACAAACGGCAGGCATGAATCGGTGGCGCGCTTTAAGGCTAGGTATCGATCTTCGGGTTCACTGCTTTTTGACCTCGGTGTATGGGGTGTAAACGCCAACAACGGCTACGACGCGTTCGCTATCGATAACTCCCTCATGACTCAATCTGACCGTCCTGGCGAAGATGATACCGGTGTATTTGCTACTTCGTTTAAGATGCAGGCGGCGGTTGCAGATACCGTTAAGCTTGAGAGTCTTTCTACCTTTGCGCGCACCGATATCGATTACAGCTACGACGGTGATTGGGGAAATAATGCCTTCTGGCACCCATACGATCCCTACGATTACTTCTCTGATACCAATCGCACTCGTAAGGTGTATGGCGAGGAATTGCGATTGTATAACGATGATGGTGCTTATGTGCACGGTGAATCGTGGCGTTGGCTTGGTGGTCTCTTCGCGCAGCGCCTTACAGAGGGAGCCGACACCACGCAGTACTCAAACGGAGAGTCGTATGACTACCTTGCGAGCGACTACTCGGCAGATACTGGTGCTGTGTTTGGTCAGGTCGAGACGCCTCTTACCACCGGCACCTCGTTTGTGTCGGGACTTCGTTTTGAACGACGTACTACTAGTTACGATGACACGCAGGAAAGTAGCTTTTCTCCGGCCTTCTCGATGCTTGGTGGATCGGCCTCTTTGCAACAGGACGTGACCGAGAATGTACGTTCGTACGTTTCGGCTTCACGTGGCTACAAGGGCGGCGGATTTAACTCAGGGCCAAGTGTGCCTGTTAATCGTCGAATGTATGACCCTGAGTATCTGTGGAACTTTGAAGTTGGAACAAAGGGGGTATTTTTCGGAGGAAAACTGCAGTCAAATGTAGCGCTCTTTTACGACCTCCGTCAGGACCAGACGCTCAAGCGGTCTTATCAGCTTGATCCGAACGACCCTCTAACATTTACCTACCTTACCGAAAGTGTTGCTGCAGGGCGCAGTTCAGGTATCGAGCTTGATAATTCTTATCAGATGACTCCATGGCTATCGGTGTTTGGAGCTGGCTCACTCTTGCATACCTCCTTCGTTGATGTGCCAGACGACAGCTCGCAGCTCGATAGCCGTTCGTTTGCCCATGCACCGAATTGGCAGTATTCGACCGGCCTTCGCGCTCAGGTTGAAGGGTTTTTTGCGCGCCTTGAGGTTACAGGGAAGGATTCCTTCTATTTTGATGATACGCAGAACCTGAAGAGCGACCCGTACTCCCTGCTTAACGCATCAGTTGGGTACGTGCGTGGGGGATGGAAGCTTACGGTATGGGGCAGAAACCTTGGTAATGAGTCCTATGCTACCCGTGGCTTCTTCTTCGGTAATGAGCCACCAGACTTCCCAAGTAAGCTCTACGTACAACGGGGCGACCCGCAGGCTGTGGGTGTTACGGCTGCTTATAGCTTCTAGCCGGCTGATTAAAACTGTATTATTAACACCTCGTAAGCGGTAGATTCGACCCTACCTTGAATAACGGCGTTTTTACCTCGTCGTTCGAAGGGTTACTAATCTGTGGAGCTTGTATGTTCAGTAAGATCGTAAAGAGTCTAGGCCTTATTGTGGCAATTAGCGCGGTAACCGGATGTGTTCCCCTTGATAATCAGTACGGGTACGGATCTGATCCGTACTACCCTAGCTCTGGCGGCTATTACGATCCTCCTTATCGCGACGACCGCCGTGAGATACGCCGAGAACGTGAGCGATTAGAGGATGAGCGTGAGCGGTTGGAGCGAGAGCGCGAGCGGCTTGAACGTGAACGGCAACGTGAGATCCTTCGGCCTGTACCGCGCCCTCCTGTGATTCAGCAGCCTGAGCGGTGTCCTTCGGGTTTCTCCCCCAGCGAGGATAAGTGTAGGCCTGAGGAGCGCAGGCGAGGTTGTAAAGATATTCGCATGCCGAGTGGTCTGGGTTGCGTAAGGCGTCCGTAGAGCATCATGGCTGAAGCGTCATCGTCCGATAGTAGTCACCAGGCAGGTTCTGCACGTAATGCGATCGATGCGCTCGTTGAGGAGCTCAATGAGCATAGCTACCGTTACTACGTGCTCTCGCAGCCAACTATAAGCGACGCTGATTACGATAAGAAGTTTAGGGAGCTTCAAGCGCTGGAGTTAGCGCATCCAGAGTTCGTGCGCGCTGATTCGCCAGCTCAACGAGTTGGAGCTAAACCCCTTGAAGGGTTTGCCACCGTTGTTCATCGACTTCCAATGTTATCGCTCGACAATGCGATGAACGAAGAGGAGTTAACTGATTTTGATGCGCAGGTGCGAAGGTTTCTCGCTAAAGAGGGGGTTGAGCTGTCGGAGGTTGAGTACACTGTAGAGTACAAGTTTGATGGAGTCGCAGTATCGCTGCGCTATGAAGATGGCTACCTCGCTCAGGCCGCAACGCGAGGAGACGGGGCGACGGGCGAAGATGTAACCCTCAATGCGCGTACTATCAAAGCGATACCCTTACAATTGCGCTCGCAGAGGAAAAATACTGGCTCATTTGAAGTTCGTGGTGAGGTGCTGTTCCGCAAGAAAGAGTTTGAGGCGCTCAATGCTGAGCGTTTGACCCGAGGTGAAGAAACCTTTGCGAATCCACGCAACGCGGCTTCAGGTAGTCTGCGGCAACTAGATCCGCAAGAGACCGCTAGGCGGCCGCTGTGGTTTTTTGCTTACGGAGTAGGAGTTGTTGAGACGCTGGATCAGGCGACTCAAGCAATAATCAATGAGCCGTTATCGAAGGTGATGAAGCACGTTGAGTCGTTTGGTTTCTCAATCTCGCCAGGATTCCGTGTTGTGCGGGGTGTTTCTGCGGTGCTTGAGGCGTATCGGAGGGCAGAAGCTGAACGGGATTCTCTACCCTTTGAAGTTGATGGGCTGGTTATTAAGGTTAATGACGTGGCCCTTCAGAGGCAGCTCGGATTTAGGCAGAGGTCCCCGCGCTGGGCGATAGCTGCTAAGTTCAAACCCACTGAGGCAGTGACTATCCTTGAGGATATCATAGTACAGGTCGGACGGACCGGTGCGCTTACGCCAGTAGCATGTCTTAAGCCGGTGCGTGTAGGTGGGGTAGTAGTATCGCGTGCAACACTTCACAATCAAGATGAGATCGAGCGCAAAGGGCTTCTTATAGGTGATCACGTTGTTGTGCGTCGGCAGGGTGATGTTATCCCAGCGGTAGTTGCGGCAGTTACTACTAGCCGCACAGGGAGCGAGCGGCATTTTCATTTTCCAAAGGAGTGTCCTGAGTGTAACGCACAAGTTGAGCGTGTTCCTGGTGAAGCTGTTGTGCGGTGCCCAAATACTCGGTGTCCAGCTAAGGTGCACAACCGTATCCTGCACTACGCGTCGCGAGATGCGATGGATATCGAGGGGCTTGGAGATAAGATGGTGGGGCTTCTCGTTGAGCACGACGTAGTTAAGGACCTTGCGTCGATATATTCCCTCACGGTTGACACTCTGCAACAGCTTCCGCGCATGGGAGAGCTCTCAAGTAAAAATCTAGTTGAGGCGATTCAGGGCAGCAGAGAGCGTCCCCTTGATAGGTTTATCTTTGCGCTCGGAATTCGTCACGTTGGTTCTAAGACTGCCGGCGTTTTGGCGCGGCACTGCGGCACCCTACAGCGATTTCTGGCGCTTGCTGAAGAGGAGTTGCTTGGCGTAGCTGAAGTCGGGCCAGAGACGGCGCGATCGATTGCTACGTTCTTAAGCGATGATGACGAGCGTGGCATTGTGCAGCGATTGCACAGCGAGTGTGGCGTTAATCCTAGCGCGGTAAAGCAGGTGCAGGGTGGGGCGCTCGTTGGTAAGACGTTTGTGATAACCGGAACGCTCTCTGCTATGAGTCGTGATGAGGCTGAGCAGCGAATTGAGTCCCTGGGGGGCAAGGTATCTTCATCAGTCAGTAAAAAAACGAGCTACGTGGTGGTCGGTGAAAGCCCGGGCTCGAAGTTAGCCTCAGCGCAGAAGCTCGGCGTTGAGATACTTGATGAGCAAGGATTTGTGGCGTTGCTGGGCAATTAGACCGTGATGTCGCGCACGTCGCAATTGGTGCGGCGTTTTGACGCATTGAGTTGCCTCCTCATCCCCGTATAGTATTCCTCAAAACTAACTTTGATTTTGTCATGGCACCTTTATTTAGCTCTTCTCGATCGTCCGTTCTGAATCTAGCGCAGATCTGTTTTGTTTCCGCGCAACTTTGTGCTGGCGAAGGGCCAGGGCCTACAGTGAGACCGATTCCATTTTCACGGGTCTCTAGTGATGGAATGTGTGCCTTAGTCAGTCATACAAAATCAACAATCCAGGAAGCCCTTTCAACGCCAATTTTTGTCAGTCATATAGGAGGCGAGCTTGCCAAGACCTCTCCCGGGTTGAGCGCGAGATTGGTAAGAACAACTCTGCCCGAACTTATAGCCAAGTCTGGCAAGCCATATGTGGTGCTGATTGGTATGGGCGATCAGACTGTTGCAAATCAACAGCAGCCGGTACTTTGTCCCTACACGCAAAAGCTTCTGCCGCTCTATGCTGAACTTAGCAAGCAGGCGACCAATGTGCTCTTTGTGATCGTCTTTGGTGGAGCTGGTGTGAGTGATGATCCGGGAATCTCTCGTGTTAGGCAGTCAGCGAGCCATGCACTTATAGTCCAGGATCAAAAGGCTGCTTTGACCGGATTATTGACGTCTCCAGGGCATGGTGTAATGCCAGTCAGCGGTGCATTTACCGTTCTCGAAGTCGGTATGGATGGTAAGAAAGGGAAGTTCCGTCTTCTACCTCCTCCGGATGGCGTGCCTGTGATTGATAGCTCGCCCAAGCAGTGGGCAGTGCATTCGGCATCCTTTGATCAACTAGCCAAACTTGGGGGAGTTATAGCGCCTTCCGGTTGGTGTGCTCAGTTTGTGACCGAGAGGGAGAGAAAAACTCTAGCCGCAGAGATAAATAGCTCGGCACCTCACGGTTGTCCATGGGCACCGACTCGTCTCTAACGGGTACAACCGCGGCCATGGCACACCTCTCACAGCGCACAAAAAATCGGATTTTTTTGGAGGGGGAGACATTTCGCTGTCCAATCACCGTGCATCAACGCCGCAGGTTTGGCCGCAGTGAGCAGGAGGCTCTCGAAGGTGCTATCGCCGCCCTTAGGCGTAGTCACTCACATTATCATGCTCTTCGGCATAGCTCTGGCGGGGAAAAATTGGCATTGGGTGCACAATTGCGTGGCGAACTTGTCATCTGCCGCAAAGCGCTAGCGGTGCTCCGCAAAAGTCCGATTCTCAATGACACAAAAACTTCTCTTATATCCGCGATGGCGAAGACCGAGCGCGCTTTGTTTAGACAGCTACGCAAAGATATACCTGAGCTCTTTCCTAAGAGAGCGTGGACTACAGCGCAACGGGATGCGATGTTCGCGCGGCGAGCTAGCCTATTTAGGCTGGCTCCATCAGCGGCTCCTACCGGCCTTGTCGCCCCGGCATTAACCGCATCCGAATGGTCGCCAATAGGATGTTCTCAAGGGGCTTCGCAAATAATCCCCGGTAACCCGGTTAGCGAAAGCAATCAACCGCTCCAATCTTGCTTCCCTCCACGTCGCAACCTCCTGCAACGGGCAATACGAGCGCTTCGATCAGTTGGGGTGAGCCTTGCGGTACTATGTTTTCCAGAACGTCGCGACGGCGCGGCCGCTCTTAACAGGACGGAGACTTCATTTCCAGCCGAGACAGAAACACGCGCCATGACTCAGTCTGCCTTGGCCATAGCGCCATCAGAGGCCTCTATCACAATGTTGACTAATCGGCCCTTAGAATCTCACTTCGCAACGTTGCAAATGCCACCGCGTTCTCCAAGTTTTGTCCCGCCGGAGGGCGAACTTGTGGCAGGATCTCCTTCTGATGAGCCACCTGTATCGGCAGATAATTCGTCGCTTTTGGAATCCGATGGAACATGGCTCGAGCTGGGTGCTTCCGATAAGCAGGAGACCCAGGCTAAGGGCTTGGGGGTGCTTATGGCAGACGACAACTCCTCCGCGCCTGGTCCAATTTTAATGAGCTCGGGCGGTGAGTTTTCACCAGCAGGATATTTTTTGCGTAACTATGTCTTCGGCCGAAATAGCCGAAATGCGCTTTTTGCTGCAGCTACAAGTGACGAAGAGCTGTATCTAAATGTAGGAACGGTAATCGGCGGCCACCGCACCAACCTGGGTTTCGTTCGTGGTAGCGACAAGGCAGATTTGTTCTATCTGGGAAGCCAACTTTTTGTAAAGGGGAATGAGAACAGAGGCCTGGCCCTCTCAGCAGGACTGGTTGATTCGTTGGAGTCTAACGGTTCAACTGCTCCAATCGCAGATCTGCGTGGGAACTATCTTGTCGATCTTGGTGAGGGACAGACGCTACGTAGTGAGGCGTCTCTTGGGTATTATCCTGTGCGCTCGTTAAATTTTTCCGATTCTCGGTTTGCTATGCAGCCAACATACTCCTACGGCATTTCTTATCGGGGTTCCCTCTGGCGCAACGCTGATGGTAGTCACATTAACTCCGTGGCGTTCGGCATCGAAGGCGATGGGCATGCGGACAAAATCTCCTTGCTTAACCGATACTATACGGGACTACAGGGCTCGTTAAACCTATATGCAAAGCCTACAATTCCGGCAGACCTCGACTTCACTTACGGATTGTCGTTTGAGGGCAATCGAGACTTCAATCCTGGCGCAGGTATTGACCCTGGGTTGCGTGCTTCGCTAGGAGTGAGCGGCCGCTACGCTAACGCTTTTCTCCGAGCAGGCGCCGATTATATGCATTTCCCAGCCTCCGGCCGGAATAATTGGCAATGCCGCGTCGCCGTGAGCCAGGAACTTTTCACCCATTCTTTCCCGGTACAAGCGTGCATCGAGTTGCAATTAAAGGGGGAGGAGGGCACTTTTGCAGCCGGAGGCGGCTCAAATCCATTCATTCGCCCTGCCGATCAGCGGGTGCTTTTCTCTATCAGTAAGTCGTTTTGAGTCAGTAGCTTGTACGGGCGCCGTAATCGAGGGGGCAATTCAGTTGGTGTAACCATCCAACAGTGTTGAGATAATCTGCCGTTTTTAGTTGAAGCGTAAGCGCGCGTAGTGCATCTAAAGTCTGAAAGAACGTTTCTAGCGCTTTAAGTCGTTGAACTTACATTTTCTTAGCAGTTAATTGTCTCTTTAATTTGGATGTCTATGGAAGCTAATACGACTCGACTTGGTGCACACATTCCGATCATCTATCAGTTTATGATGCTACAAGATCCTGCACGCATGGAGGGCTTTAAAGATGCTATCAACAAGGTAGTAAAGCCTGGTGATAAGGTTCTTGAACTTGGTGGAGGCACTGGCGTGCTGTCATTCTATGCTGCTCAAAAGGCTAGTAAGGTTTATTGCGTAGAGAAGATTCCCGAAAATGCAAAATGTGCCAAGCAGTTTCTTGCAAAAAACAACAATGGCGACCGTGTGGAAGTTATCTGCGCAGATGCTTTTGATTACTTACCACCAGAGCCGGTTGATGTCGTCATTTGTGAAATGCTCCATGTTGGGATGATGCGCGAGCAACAACTAGGGGTACTTGATTCTTTTAAGAAGCGCTACACGGAAAAGTTTGGAGCGAAGCTCCCTAAGTTCATTCCTGAGGCTTTTATTCAAGCCATTCAGCCGGTCAATTATGATTTTAACTTTTTTGGCTACCACGCATCAGTGCCGGTTTTCCAGATACCTGGACAAAATACGACCGTCGCACAAGAACTTGCTGATCCGACGGTGTTCCAGTCGATGCTCTATGATCATAACTTTCCACTCAATGTAAGCTGGAGTGGTGTAATAGAAATGAAAGAGGCGGGTGTTTTTAATGCATTGAGATTCATTCTTAAGAATGTTTTGGCAATTGTGCCAGAGGAGAGTCGTGGGATTTACTGGCATAACCATTATCTTGTTTTGCCACTACGTTCTTCGCTTTCAGTTGAGAAAGGGGATAGAATTAGCATTGGTTTTTCGTATCCCTCAGGGTGTGAATTAGAAGAGGCAATAGCGACACTTCAAGTGAAAAACATCAGTACTCCCGTCGCCTCCCCATTACACACACAAATCGAAAAGATTTCATACAAACCAGCAGATGAACCAGTAAAAGTCTGGAACAGTTTTGAAAAAGACCAAGTCAGTCGCCTCTTAAATAATAAGTAGCCGGTAACGCAGGGTGTAATGCCTCAGTGGTAAATTGAAGTTAGAGGGGAAACTACCTCGTTCTCGTGTAATGTGGGGGCGGATCAGCTCTCCTTAATTGTATACAGCAGCGAAGCCATAACGAAGCTATCTGAGGGTGAAAACGTGTCGTGTCGCGGAAAGATATCTCGCGTTGCTATGAATGCTCTATATTCCGTGCGCCATACCAGAGATGGTGTGATTGCATAATCTATATTCGCTGAGAGTCCTGTGGCGTTAAAAGCGCGGCCAAAGGGGGTTCCAATGAGCACGTTGTGCGGATCAGAGTAGCGTTCCACCCTAAAAGCGACCGCATACTCTTTGTTTAATCGGCACTGTGAAACGACTGAAAATCCGTGCCAGATTGCAGTGGAATCAGTGCGGCGAGCTTGGGTGCCGATATCGTAACTTGCAACGAGGTCTACGTCGGTTGTTAGGGCGTGCTTAATAATAAAATTATTGAGCGTGCGGGTGCCGTGCTCGTTGCCAGCGAAGGTGTTGTGAATGAGGGTTGTTGATTCACTTGCTTTGTAATCGAGCTGCGTGCCGAGCGCAGGATCTCTATCGCCAGAGATGTTCTGCCAACCGCGGAGCAGGTAAAGGGTTCCCTGAAGCGAAGAAGAGAACGTGTAGGTCGAGCGCAGGCCTGACTGGTAGTACGGAGAGTAATCTGCCACGAGTGAACGGCTAGCGGTGAAATTATCGCGCGAGATCCAAGACTCGAATCCGATGTGAGAGAGAAATATTCCGACATCGACAGAGAGTGATTTTGAAAGTTGAAGTCCCGCGTAGGCCTCTTGAAAGTATCGGGCGGCGATCTCTGGCTCGGAGGCATAGTTTGCGATAACCGAGGAGCCGTACTGTAGCGCTAGACGCCCGCGGTAGCGCTCGGATTGAAGGGTAGCGTCCACATAGCCGAGGTTTAGAGCGGGCTCATCCGTGTAGTATGGCTGAGTGGTGTACGACCGGTAGCGAGTGGGTGGGGAGTTAAAATCGTGAGCCATGCTGGCGTCGATAAATCCCGAAACAGTAGGGCTAGTTAGGTCCTCAGCTATGCCGTACCGAGCCGGGAGGGCTAACGTATTGAAAATACCGGCAAACAACAGCCCGCTTAGGTTTTGGAGTAGGGTTCTCAAGCTTTTGCTAGGTTTTGGCCGAGAGTAGTCTTTATGGACGGCGCCCTGCGCTGATCCTGCGATGACATGAGGGGCACACGTGCAAGGGAACGAAAAATCCATATCTCAGGATCTCTTAGCAGAGATCGTAGCACACCTGAAGATGCCACTTACTTCTATCGCAGTTGCCCCTCGCAGGGGGGTGAGTAACTTTATATTCGAAGCGAAGTCTCCGGCAGGGAGAGTTGTGATCAAGATAGCCGGGATAGGTGAGTTGGGAGTTCACTGTAAGGAGGCGCGGTGCGCCGAGTTGGCGATAAAGCACGGGGTTCGCGTCCCAGACGTGCTAGTGGTAGGAAACACCGAGCGCTACTCGTATTACGTTACGCCATGCATACCGGGTAAGGACCTGGACACACTACCCGAAGCTCAAGCCCTACCGTGTTGGCAGGAGGTTGGTAGGCAGATAGCTAAGCTGCACCAGATACAGGTTGCAGGGTTTACTGATGAATTTGAACAGGGGGTCTTGTCCGCAGAGGATGCAACCCTTCGGTTGTGGTTAGATTACGCCGTGGAGATCTGTGCAGCTCCGGCCGCGCGCTCAATCCTTGGGGGAGACCGAAGTGCGCGCCTTGCGCCAGCTTTTTACCGCCTTAGTAAGGCTAAATTTAAGCCCGTCGTGTGTTACGGAGGGATTCAAGGGTCTAATTGTAGAGTTGATGCATTAGGCGGCGTTTGGCTTTTGGATTGGGGGGATGCATTCGGGCATTCACCGCTCCGAGATATTGCAGATCTATTCGCCTTTGAGGTTTCAGAAAATCAGCGCAAGGCGTTCTTTAAGGGCTACGGAAAGGAATTTGCGGCCCAAGAGACTGAACTACGCTTAATGATAGTTATTCGGTTGGCGATGCGAGCCCTGTGGCTTGCCGAGCGGCGTAATAAGTGGCCTGAATGTGCCGCCCTGCTTACGGGAACGCTGCAGAGGCTCGATACCTTCCTCGACGCGTAACAACTTTTTCACCACCCTGTGAAGACCGCGCAGGATGAGCTTCTCGCTTTGCCTTCAGCGGTTTGCTGGTCTATATTCCCGTCACGATTATTGAAGGACTTCTATGGTTGAGATTCGTACACGTTTTGCTCCCTCACCGACAGGGTTTCAGCACCTGGGTGGGTTTCGTACAGCTTTTTATGCGTGGTTGCTCGCTAAGAAACATGGTGGAAAGTTTCTGCTTCGCATAGAGGATACTGATCGCGAGCGGTTGGTGCCGGGTGCTATTCGGTACGTTATAGAGGAACTAAAGTGGTTCGGCATTGAACCTGATGAAGGTCCAAGTCGCGAGGAGCTATCAACTATTGGTGAGATGTGGGACGGCGCTCCCAGTCTAGGGGGTGGGTGTGGCCCATACATTCAGAGCCTTAGACTTCCGCGCTACCGCGAGGTTGCGGAGGAATTGGTAGCTAAAGGAGCGGCCTATCGGTGTGATTGTACTCCAGAGATGCTGGAGAAAGAGCGGCTAGAGCAGATGGCGCGCAAGGAGCTACCGGGATATTCCGGTTACTGTCGTACCCGCAACGTTTCGGCCGATGCGCGGCACGTTGTGCGTCTGAAGATTCCACAGAAGCGCTCGCTTAGCTTCGTTGATGCAATTCGTGGAAGAGTTACTTGGGAAAGCATCCCGCTAAGAGATACCGTCTTGCTCAAGAGCGACGGCTTCCCAACGTACCATCTGGCTGTGGTGTGTGATGACCACGACATGCAGATAACCCACGCCCTGCGCGGAATAGAGTGGCTCTCTTCCACTCCAATTCACTTACTTCTGTATGAAGCGTTAGGTTGGGAGCCGGTAACTTTTGGCCACCTACCAGTAATTAACGGCCCCGACGGAAAGAAGCTATCAAAGCGTTTGGGTGCTGCAAAATCGAGTGAGCTTCGTGAGCAGGGGTACCTGCCTGATGCAATCATGAACTTTGTATCTCTTATCGGATGGGCGCCTGGTGCTGGAAGTGATCAAGAGATCTTTACCCGCGAGGAGTTGATTGAGAAGTTCTCACTTGAGGGTATCAATACAGCTAGTGGCGTATTCGATCCAACCAAGTTGCTGTGGATGAACGGTCTCTACATGAGGCAGCTTCCACTCGATCGATTCATTGAGCTTTCGCAAACTGCCTTGGCTGAAGCGGGAGTTTCGATACCGCTTGAGCTGTATCGGCAGATAGCGCCGCATGTCCAGGAGCGCGTAAAGACGCTCCTGGAAATTGCGCCGATGGTGGACTTCTTAAGCGAGGCTCCACTTGTAAGGCAGATGGATGCGATGTTCCACAAGGGGCTCGATGCGGCTAAAGCAAAGGAGGTGTTAAACCTTGCGCTGCAGAAGCTTGAGGCTTTGCCTGATTTTACTGTCACTGCAATTGATGAGTCATTACGGGGTGTTGTAACTGAGCTTGGGCTTAAGCCGGGACCAGCTTTTGTGGCGCTTCGAATCGCTGTAACCGGAAAGACGGTGACTCCTCCGCTTTTTGAGTCGTTTGCAGTTCTGGGGCGGGATAGGGTAGTATCCCGCATTCGTGAAACCCTTGCGCTGCTGTAGTGCAGAGGCCCACGTTAGTGCTTGTGTGGTGGAAGTTTGTATGAAGGCAAAAGACGTTCGCAAAGGTGTAGTTATTCTGTTTAAAGGTAATCTGTGTCGAGTGATGGATTTTCATCACCATACACCGGGTAACCTGCGAGCGATGGTTCACATGAAGCTGCGCAATCTTATGAGTGGCAGCCAAGTTGAGCACCGTTTCAGCTCGACTGAAGATATCGATACGGCAGATGTGTTCCTGCAGCCGGCAACATTCCTGTATGCCGACAACAACGGCTACCACTTCATGAATAGCGAAACGTATGAAGAGGTGGCTATCACAGACGAGATGATAGGCGAGGGCCGGTACTACATCCAAGAGGGCATGCAGGTGCAGCTCTCGATGTATGAAGAGAATCCGATCGGAATCCAGCTTCCCCAGACCGTAACCCTTACGATTGCAGATACGGAGCCCGGCCTTAAGGGTGCTACGGCGAGTAACTCGCCGAAGCCAGCAAAGACCGATACCGGGTTGCAACTGACAGTTCCGCCTTTTGTTAATATCGGAGACCAGGTGGTAGTTAATACTGAATCTGGTGAGTATTTAAGCCGCGCTTAGGCGGTTGTTAATCGGGGGACCCTTACCATGAAGCGTCCAATGACTCCGCGCGGCTACGCCACGCTCAGAAGTGAATTGATGAAGTTAAAGTCTATGAGGCCAGAGCTCGCGCGCGCCATCGAAGTTGCGCGTGGGCACGGTGACCTCTCGGAGAACGGTGACTACGACGCCGCTAAAGAGAAGTCGGGGATGACCGAGGCTAAGATACGTGACATCGAAGCTCGTTTGGCGACCGCAGAGGTTATCGACCCGAGAAATTTCGGGGAGCTGTCACGGGTTGTATTTGGCACCTCAGTTAAGGTTGAGGATGTTGATTCGGGGGAGCAGCGCGTTTTTAGCATCTTCGGTGCGGAGGAGTCTGATATCGACAAGGGCTGGATCTCGTACGAAACCCCGATCGGCAAGGCACTTATCGGGAAAGAGGTCGGAGATGTCGCCAAAGTCGCCCTTCCAGGTGGTGCTAGGGAGTACGAGGTGATGGAGATCTTCGTTTCCTATCAGGAAGAGGTAGTCATTGCTGTAGAGGGTGGGGAGTCGTAGGCAGCAAGTTCTAGGAATATCCGGTCTTGACTGATTCGAGGCTCGCGGTTACCTGCTCGTGCTCGTAGTCGCGCATGAGCCTGAACATTTTACGTCTACGGTTAAAAAGCTCTCACTATCCTTCGATGAGTCATTCTTTTTTGCCCTCTCCCCAAGGTGTGCTACCCTCGTAATCCGTGATCTCTAAAGATAGCATCGAACGAGTCAAATCAGAGGCCAGCATCGTAACCGTTGTATCGGAGACGGTTAAGTTGCGCCGTGCCGGGATGTACTACTCTGGTCTGTGTCCGTTTCATTCTGAACGATCGCCCTCATTCTTCGTGCGCGAATCGAGCAACTCTTACACCTGTTACGGATGTGGGGCGTCGGGTAATGTGATTTCATTTGTGATGGCGATGCGCGCCATGACTTTTCCTGATGCCGTCGAGGATCTGGCGTCTAGGTTCGGTATTGAACTGAAATACGAAAAGACAAAGCGGCAAGGTCCAACGGCTGACCGAGAGAAGCTCTTTGAGGTTTGTCGAACCGCGCACCTCTTCTACCGTCGCTCTATAGTACAGGTGAAAGGTGGAACGGGTGAGTATCAGAAGGTAGGAGAGTACCTTAAGAAGCGTTCCTTGACCTCTGCGGCGATAAACGAGTTCGGAATTGGCTACGCTCCAAGTCAACGCGGACAGCTCGTTGATGTTTTAAAAAAAGCCGGGTTTGATGAAGAGTCGATCCTGCTCTCAGGGCTCGTTCGTCGCAGTGCGTCGGGGGACTTGTACGAGTTCTTTCGCGGTCGTTTGATGTTCCCGATCTTTGTTGACTCAAAACGGATAGCAGGTTTCGGCGGTAGGCTCATCCCAGGTGTTCTTGAGCCGTCGTATGAGCAACAGTCTCCAAAGTATCTTAATTCGCAAGAAACCCCGATCTATCACAAGAGCCGCACACTGTACGGTCTGCCACAGGCGATCTCATCGATGCGCGAGTGCGGAGAGGCGTACGTGGTTGAGGGGTATATGGACGTTGTTGGTTTGTGGATGAAAGGGGTCCGCAATACCGTAGCGTGCTGCGGAACAGCGATGACTGAGCAGCACGTAAAGCGCTTTTCGGGTATCTGCAACCGTGTTTTTCTGCTCTTTGATGGTGATTCAGCCGGTCGCGGGGCTGCTGCAAAGGGATTTGTTGCGGCGCGAAATGCTGATGTTGATGTTTCAGCAATCTTTCTTCCTGATGGAGTTGACCCAGATGATTTCGCAGGCCAGCACCGAGATGGGGTTAGTGACGCGCTTGCCGCTCTTCCTAAGGCCGAACTGATAGATGTTTTTGTCGATGCAATCCTCACAAAGCACGGCTGCTCGGTGCAGGAGAAGCCGGGCGCCAATCTCCTGGGGAAGTTAAGCGAGGAAGTTGCACAGGCACTCAGCGGTGTAGAGCGTGAAGTTGCCCGCTCAAGTTTGACCGCGAGAGCTGCGCGGCGTTTGGGGGTCGATTCAATTCTGCTCGCTAAAGTCGTGTCGTCGGAGAAGAATTCAGGAAAGTCGCCACGAGCCAGCGAGGTTGCCGTGAAGGACCACGAGCGGGAGGTTGCGCAGGTGAGTGCTGGCGAGCAGCAAGCGCGGGGTCCAGAGGGGCTACCGCGTATCGATGTGGACCTGCTGCGTGCGGTAATGGTGCTTAAGACCGAGATCGCGGGGGCTGTGCTCTCCAATCCCGAGGTATGTGAGCAGCTACAGCCCGAGACCCTCGATTTTGTGACCGAGTTGGTGCAGGTCTTGGGTCCAGAACAGGACGATGAGGAGCGGCAGCGGCAGGCTGTCAAGGAGCTCTTAAGGGGGCTTGGGCAGGGGTGGGTTAACCTCTGGAAAGAGGCCTATAAGATGCTCAAGGCCGGTGTAAGTATGCGAGAGGTCTATCAGGAGAGCCTAAAGGCTCTAAAGCGCCAGCGTTTGCAAAGGCTGCTCGATGAGTGTCGGCAAGAGATGCTCCATGAGGGGGCAAACGACCCCGAAGAGCAGCTACGACTCTCCGAGCGTGTGCGCTCGATCAAGACTCAGTTAGATGCCTTCGTTCGGGGGATGGACCTAGCCTCGACAAATAGCTAGTATCTCCCGTCGCTTGAGTTTATTTCTAGTGGAGTGTGCGGGGTGGTGGTACGAAAGAAAGGTAGCAGTGGCAGTCGAGGAAAAGCTCCAAGCAAGTCTAAGGGCTCATTAAAATTGAGACCTAAGCTGCGTTCAAAGGTCGGTTCTGGCAAAAAAAATGTCAAGCGTCCAACCGCTAAGGGGTTTAGGACCTCCCTCAAAAAGAACTCAAAACTAAAGGCTGCAGCCAAGGAGCGGTTGAAGGCGTCAGCAGCGGTAGCCGCTCAGAAAGGGCAACCGAGTATTCAAAAAGCTAGTGAGAAGAAATTAAAAGAGAAGTCGCTTGGCGTCGCGAAGTCGCTTGGCGTCGCGAAGTCGCAAAAGGCGTTTCCAGTAGTTGGTTCTGCTGCCAAGAAGGTTGAGCCTGCAATTGTTGCACCCGTTCTTACTAAGCCGCTCACTAAAGAGCCGCGTGCTAAGGCGGCGCGAGACGAAGAGAAGGGATTGGATCGCGATATTATAGGTGCTGATCTTGATGACGGACTTACTGAGCTTACCGGTTTCGAGCCGGCTGTTGAGCCTGATATTGCAGAGATTGATGGAGGTCTCGACCTCAAAGAGCGAGGCGACCTTGAGAGTCGTATCAGCCGCCTCATAGAGATCGGTAAAGAGAAGGGATACCTCACGATGGATGAGCTTAATGAGGCTCTAGTCGGTGAGGTGATGACCGAGGATCAGGTTGATGAAGTTGTAGCGACCTTCGGTGAGCACGATATCGATATAATCGAGCAGCCTGCCGATCCTCGCGAAGAGGATTCTGAATCACCCCCAGGTGGTGATGTGGCGCCGGAGGCGATCGATGCTGGATCTTTAGGTAGAAGCACAGACCCAGTTCGTCAATATTTGCGCGAGATGGGCAACGTAAGTCTCCTGACTCGTGAAGGAGAAGTTGAGATCGCAAAGCGAATCGAGTCAGGTCTCCTTGCTGTGCGCGAGCAGCTGTTGAAGCAGCCGCTGTGTATCGATCACGTCGCTAATCTCTTCGAATTGGTGAAGAACGATGAGATTCGTTTGCGTGACCTCTTTGTTGAAGAAGACGTTGAGCCCGGCAAAGAGGGAGCTGAGGCACCGGAGGAAGAGGAAGAGGAGCAAGAGCCTCAGTACGATGAGGATGGTCAAGAGATACCTCAAAAGCCAACTCCTCAGAGCGAAGAAGAGGAGCAGCAAAAGAAGCGATTCCTTCAAAAAGCAGCGCCTTATAAGAAGGCGGTACGAGACACGCAGCTCTTGTACCAGCAGCTGGTTGAGCTTCCAATAGAGAAGCGGGGAGACTCTGACCGCGAGAAGAAGTTCATCAAGCAGCTCTCCAAGAATGCAGCGCGTATTGAGGAGCTGAATCTCAACCAGAAGCAGTTTCTAAAGATGATCCAGGTCGTAAAGGATGCTGACGATGAGCGCAAGACGCTCTTCCGCAGTGTTGATATGGCGGCGAGCAAGCTCGGTACTTCAACTGAAGAGCTGATTGAATCGCTTTCTGATTTGCTCGCTTCCGATCAGGTAGCGGTGAAGCGCGCGGGTAAGCGATTAAAGCTGAAGAGTACCGACCTCAAGCATTGGGAAGAGCCACTCCGCAAGGCTCTTGCCTTGATTAAGGTTCTTGAAGACCGTGTGATGATGAGCGCAACTAAGTTTGCTGAGAGCGTTCGCATCTTGAAGGATGGAGAGATTCGGGCTCGTTTGGCTAAAGATCAGCTCATCGAAGCGAACCTCCGTCTAGTGGTTTCAATAGCTAAGAAGTACACCAATCGCGGACTCCAGTTTCTCGATCTTATCCAAGAGGGAAATATCGGCTTGATGAAGGCCGTGGATAAATTCGAGTATCAACGCGGGTATAAATTCTCAACCTACGCTACGTGGTGGATTAGACAGGCGATTACTCGTGCGATAGCCGATCAGGCGCGCATCATCCGTATCCCTGTGCACATGATCGAAACCATCAATAAGCTAGTGCGCACATCTCGTCAGCTTGTTCAGGAGCTGGGGCGAGAGCCGACACCGGAAGAGATCGCCCTCAAAATGGAGATCCCGATTGATAAGGTGCGTAAGGTTCTCAAGATAGCCAAAGAGCCTATCTCGCTTGAAACTCCGATCGGTGAAGAGGAGGATTCGCACCTCGGTGATTTCATCGAGGATAAGCGGGTGGTGTCGCCAGCAAATGCAGTGGTGAACATGAACTTGCAAGAGCAGACCCGCAAAGTTCTTGCTACGCTCACACCGCGAGAAGAAAAAGTCTTGAGGATGCGTTTCGGTATCGGTGAGAAGAGCGATCACACCCTTGAAGAGGTTGGTCAGAATTTTGATGTGACGCGTGAACGTATTCGCCAGATCGAAGCGAAAGCGTTGCGTAAGTTGCGTCACCCGAGTCGTAGCAAGCGTCTACGCGGCTTTATGGATAAGTAGAGGTACGATGGTACGGCAAGGCTGGAATCTCTGTGGTGCTCAATTATCGCTCACCCTATGCGTACTCATTGCTGTGCAGGTGGTTGGGTGCGGGCGTTACAAAGCCCCGCTGCCTCCAGAGGTTCTAGCTCCGCGGGGTGTGAACGCATTCGCGGTTACGGGCCAACCCAGCGGTGTGCTCCTGTCATGGAAGGCTCCTGAGGTAGACCGCAGAGGTAAGGAGCTTAAGTCGATCGAGGGCTACCTGATTCAGCGAAAGCAGATCGTGAATAGGGGAGATGAGACCTCAGACGATGCAGTCTTTAATGATCTCGGATTTATTAAGGACAAGCACATCGAAGTGCGCGAAAAGCTTCGTGAGCAGGCGCGTGCACAAGGGAAGATCGGTCGCTCTATACAGGCACCAGAAGAGTTGGTCTCATTCTCGTATATCGATAAGACTGCGGTTCAAGGCGCGACCTATCTTTACCAAGTAGTGCCTCAAAACCAGGGCCGGACCGAGGGTCTTGTGACCGAGGTTGCTCGAGTTGTATTTCGCGGCGCGCAGAGTGAAGCGGCCGTTATCGACGCAGATCTAGCCGGTGAAGATTCCGAAAGGTTAATAGAAGCCGCTCAGTAGTCTAAAGTAACCACTTGTTCAGGGTGCGTTCACGGGTCGCGTGCGGTGCATTCGAGAAAGGTGTGTAGGAAAGGAATATCGCTATGGTAGCAACCTTATCACTTGCAGGTACATATACAGCTCTTGTGACTCCGTTTTCTGAAGATGGAAGTGCGGTGGATAAGGTATCACTGGAGAAGTTGGTTCGCTTTCAGCTCGATGCGAAGGTGGCTGGTGTTGTGGTGTGTGGATCCACAGGAGAAGCATCAACTCTCACCGATGCGGAGTATCTTGATGTAGTGTCCCATGTACGGAGCCTTACTAAAGGCAGGGTGCCATGCGTTGCGGGGGTTTCGGTTAGCGCCACTGCCCGTGCGGTCCAGATAGCACACGCCGTACGTGAGGTCGGGTGCGACGGTATATTGGTTGCAACCCCTCCCTACAATAAGCCCTCTCAGGCGGGGATAATAGCGCACCTTAAAGCGATTCTAGCAGCTAGTGGTCTCCCCCTTATCGCTTACAACGTGCCGGGTCGGACCGGGATGGGGATAGCTTCAGCTACCATGGGAACGCTTAGTCGCGAGGGTGTTGTGGTCGGCTTGAAGGAAGCCTCTGGTTCTGTCGATCACCTCGCAGATGTTATGCATGCAGTCGAGCCCACGTGTCAGGTTGTATCGGGGGATGATTCGTTGGTGCTGGCGGCGATGGCGTACGGAGGAGTAGGTGTTATCTCAGCATCTGCAAACGCTTTACCACGAGAGTTTGTTGAGCTTACCTCGAGTTACGCTAGCGGAGATGTCGCACGCGCTAGAAAGATCCAGCTGGATGTTCTACCTAAGGTTCGGGCGCTCTTCGTTGAGGCCAATCCCGTCCCCGTAAAGGCTGTTTTAGCAAAGATGGGGATTATCGCGCACGCTACGGTTCGTCTGCCCCTGACACCGCTTAGCGCCCGCAGCGAAGAGGTGGTCAGCGAGGCGTTTGGTTTATGACGCAACGGGCGATCGGTGTAGTTGGGGCTTCTGGGCGGTCGGGGAGATTTGTCCTTGAAGCCATTCGGGATAATTCAGAGCTGACCCTTGGCGCAGCGATAGTCTCAGCTTCCTCTAAGGTGCTTGGGCAGGATACAGGGATTGATGCTGTTCGGTACGAAAGTGATCTATTCGCTTTAAATCGATGTAGTGGGGTGGTTGATTTCTCGACTGCCGAGGTGGGGGAGTCTGTTGCGAAGTTCTGTGAAGAGAATCGTATCCCGCTTCTCGTTGCCGCAACGGGTCACTCGCCGGCGCAGCGGGCGTCTATAGAAGAGGTAGCACATGTGGCCCCGCTCTGTATCGCGTCGAACACCTCCGTGGGTGCAGCAGCGCTCTCGTTGTGTGCTGAATACGCAAAGCGCCTTCTTGGAGAGTCGTTTGATATCGAGGTGATGGAGATCCATCACCGCATGAAGAGAGATGCTCCGTCTGGTACAGCAAAGAGCGTTGTTGAGCACTTGGTAGCAGGTGGGGGTGAGGTTGTGTATGGCCGCCCGGGTCTCCGACTCTCAGGTGAGGTAGGGGTTGTATCTTTGCGCGGGGGGGATGTCCCCGGTGACCACACTGTGTATTTCCTTGGTCATGGTGAGCGTATCGAGCTGAAACACTCCGTTAACGACCGCCGTGTTTTTGGTCAGGGGGCTGTGACCCTGCTTGGAAAACTTATGGGGCGTGCTCCTGGCGTATATTCCGTACGAGAGCTTCTTTTAGGCTAAAGTGCCATAAGCACTAAAAATAGTGCGTTGCGTTTTGTGGATCGCCTTGTTATAAGCCCTTTGAAGGTCCGATAAAACGCCATTGTGCGAATCAAGGTAGGTACTTACGGTATGAAGCGCGAAAAATCAAATTACATGATTCAGTCTGTATCGCACGCCCTCGATGTGATCGAGGAGCTCTGCAAAGCTGGCGGTGAGATCGGAGTGACTGAGCTCTCAAAGCGGCTTAAGCTTCACAAGAACAACGTGTTTCGTCTCTTGGCGACGCTTGAACTGCGTGGGTACGTTGAGCAGAATCGTGAGACCGAGGATTACCGTCTTGGGGTGAAAGCTCTTCAGATGGGTCAATCATATCTCTCTCAGAGCTCCCTTGTTGCTCGTGGAGGTCCGATCCTGAAGGCGCTTTCGGATGCAATCGGTGAGACGGTTAGCTTAGCAGTGCTGCAAGCAGGCAATGTACAGTTCCCAGTTAGCGTAGAGTCAAAGCGGCCAGTCAAGGCAGCAGCGCGCGTAGCGATTTCGTTTCCCGCCAAGCTTAACGCTGCAGGGCGGTTGCTAACCGCACAGCTGTCGGACACTGTTTTGGCTGAGGTGCTTTCGGCTAATACAGTTCAAGACGCAGCTATAAAGGCTCAGTTGAGTGAGCTTCGTTCAAGTGGACAGATCGTAGATCGTGGTGCAATCGAGGCTGATGTGGTTTCGGTGTGCAGAGTTGTTCGTGGCAATAACAACGAGGTTGTCGGAGCTATCGAGGTTCTGATCCCTCAGTATCGTGCTAAGCTCGATTTGCTTACTGCTAAGATTGAGGAGGCGGCTAACGCTCTCTCAACAGCCTTGGGAGCAACCAAGATAGGCTTGGTAACGGCGGTGGAGAAAGAGGTAATTGCCCCAGCCGCTGGTGTTGCCGCCGCTCCGGTTCAGCCACAGGTGCAAGCTCAGTCACTTGCTCAGCGAGTAGTTAAGTAGTTAAGAGCTCTCTCGTCCGGTCTGCCTTTCTTCGTGGAAGGGTTGCTGGTTAGGTAACGCAGAGAGAGCCGCCATGCTGCTCTCGGGGCCTTGCTTCGTTTGCATTATCCAACAGTCGTATGCCCTGTGCATGAATTGTTCTTTAATGGTCGCTTTTTATTTGCGGTCATACTCCAAAGCGGGTGAAAATAGAGTTTATGGTTGCTTCACAATTTGGTTTATTGCCCGAACAGGAGTCTCTGCGTGAAATCGCTCTTCGTTTCGCTGCTGATCGGATACGACCAGCAGCGCCTGGCTGTGATGAGCGTGGGGAGTTTCCGCTTGCGCTGATCAAAGAGGGCCACTCGCTCGGTCTTATTAACCTAACCCTTCCTGTTGAGTATGGCGGTACCGGCTTGTCCATCTTTGACGGGTGCTTGGTTATAGAAGAAATAGCGTGGGGGTGTGCTGGTTTTGCAACCTCGATGGTTGCAAACGATCTTGCACTTACTCCAATTCGCATCGGTGGCACAGAAGAGCAGAAGAAACGTTTCATTGAGCCCCTCGCAACGAGTGGTGGTTTAGCTTCGTTTTGTCTAACAGAGCCTGGAGCTGGCTCTGATGCAGGTGGGCTTCAAACCTCAGTTGAAGATGGTGGGGATTGTTGGATTATTAACGGCGCCAAGCAGTGGATAACTAATGCTGGCTACGCCGAGCAGCTTACGGTTTTTGCCACGATAGATAAGAGCAAGAAGCATAAGGGGATCTGCTGTCTGGCAGTCCCTCGGGCAACAGCAGGGGTAGGGGTCGGTCACCACGAGAACAAGATGGGACAGCGCTGCTCGGACACTCGCATTGTAACCTTTGATAATGTGCGTGTTCCAAAAGATCACATGATTGGGGCGCCAGGAGAGGGCTTTAAGATAGCGATGCAGACCCTCGATGCAAGTCGACCGATGACCGCTGCTATCGCTGTTGGAATTGCGCGAGCGGCACTCGAACATGCACTCGCGTATTCAAAGGAACGGAAGCAGTTTGGCGCTTCTATCAGCACCTTTCAGGGAATCCAGTTTATGTTGGCTGATATGGCCACAGCGGTTGAGTGTTCGCGCCTTTTGACATGGAAATCTGCCTGGCTTCTCTCTGAAGGGAAGCCCGCAACGATTGAGTCTAGTATGGCGAAGCGTATGAGCGCTGATACTGCGATGAGCGTGTCAACTGATGCTGTTCAGATCTTTGGCGGATACGGATACACCAAGGAGTACCCAGTTGAAAAATTGATGCGCGACGCCAAGCTTCTTCAAATATACGAAGGAACGAGCCAGATTCAGCGGATAGTTATCGCGCGTGAGCTGCTGAGGGGGTAGTTCCGGTTTCCTCTCTTAGTGCCATGCGGGAGAGCTTTTTCTCTGACTTGAATTGCCTCATGACAGCCCGGGTACGGCGAAATGGTGCCAGGCCAGGAGAAAGATTAGGGTGCAGGACGAAGATTAGGCGGAGGGTGAGGACTAGGGCTTAGTCGCAGCAACCCTCCCCGTCATGCCCCCTAATTTGCCATCCTCCTAATTTGCCATCCCCCTAATTTGCCATAGTGGACGAGATCTGCTTGAGTGTTTGCATCCCTTGAGTAGTTATCTGCCAGATTTTTGAGGTGAAGTCGCCTTCTGGGAACGGACTTACGAGCTTCTGGCCTTCGAGGATAAAGAGGAATCTTTGTGTTTCTTTCTCGTCTGCGAGTCCGCTCAGTTGAGCGATCTCGTTGATCTGGAGGCGTCGAGGTTCGGTGCGAGCTTGTCCACCGCTGGGGGCTAACGCATTAAGGATCTGAATCTGGTTGATGGAGGCTGGGTTGAGACGCTTACGCTTGGTTCCACCGTTTGTTGACTCCATATTTTACCTCTAAAAATGGCACCATGATTCGGCGCAGACTGCTGGGGCGAGTATACGCATCCGCGAGAGATTAGGCAAATCGCTGTGCCGGTGCAGGGAAAAGCACCGGGGGGCTGTTGCAGAGGCACTGAGGTTGGGCCGCTCTAGGCTCTAAATACCCTGCAATTATAGTTTTTGTGCCGTTGCCAGCGGCCACTCCTTACGCTAAAAACGAGCCAATATGAAGAATGAAAAACGATCGCAGGCGGAGCTGCAGGAGCTCCTTACAGGCGCCCTCGGTTTGGCGGTTAAGCAACTACAGGTTGATCGTGGGGATCTGATCCTTACCGTTTCGGTTAGTGACCTTGGGATGGTCCTTAAAACGTGCAAAGAGGACTCGCGATTTGGTTTTGACATGCTTATCGACATCACAGCCGTTGATTGGATGGATTCTCAGCCAGAGCGCTTTGAGGTGGTGTATCAACTTCTTAACGTCCCTCATGCTTTGCGGCTGACGATTAAGGTGGCGGTTTCTGAGTCCACTCCTGAAGTTGACTCTGCAACATCACTCTGGAAGGGAGCAAGCTTCCTGGAGCGAGAGGTATTTGACATGTTTGGTATTCGCTTTAAGGGGCACAACGACCTGCGGCGGATCCTTATGTACGAAGAGTTTGTGGGGCACCCGTTAAGAAAAGATTACCCCGTGCAGGGTAAGCAGCCTCGCATTCCGCTAAGAGCGCCGGAGGTAGAGAATACGGCCCGGCGGATGAGTAGGCCAGATCTTGTTACAATTCGATCTAAAAGGTCGCCGTTAGCGGAAGGTGAAGAGCAAGGGGTGTAGCGTTGCGCTGGCCACGGTGTTGGTGAGTGAGTTTCGGTATAGGTTACAGGTATGAGTGAAGCGAAGTTACTTGAGGTTGATGTTGGGGTGGGTGGTATTACAACGAACCTCCGTCCACGGCCTGTAGGTGATGACCTGCACTCCGAAACGATGATCGTAAATATGGGTCCGGCCCACCCAGCGACTCACGGGACGATTCGAATCGTTGCAGAGCTTGTGGGTGAGAAGATCATCGATGCGGATGTCGATGTTGGGTATCTGCACCGCGGTTTCGAAAAGATGTGCGAAACGGTTGATTACAACCAGGTGATGCCCTACACGGATCGGCTCAACTACGTGTCGCCGCTTATCAACAATTTCGGCTGGTGTCATACGATTGAGAAGTTGCTTGGCGTAGAGGTTCCCAAGCGTGCTCAATATATCCGCGTGTTGATGTCTGAAATATCCCGGGTGAGTGATCACCTGACCTGCCTTGGCGCATCAGCAATGGAGCTTGGAGCTTTCACGGTGATGCTTTACATGATGGAAGCGCGCGAAGACCTCTGGGATCTGATCGAGGAGGTAACGGGTGCGCGTCTTACCGTTTCGTATGGCCGAGTCGGCGGGATTAAGGACGATCTACCCGAAGGATTCGGCGATCGGATGAAGGCGGTATTTAAAAAAGTTCGCGAACACCTCGTGAATTGCGATCGGCTCCTTACCCGAAATCGCATCTTCATAGAGCGTATGTGTGATGTGGCAGTTGTCAGTGCAGAGGATGCTGTTAACTTCAGTATCACGGGACCGATGTTACGAGCGTCTGGTGTTAAGTACGATGTTCGCAAAGTTTTCCCGTACTCAAGCTACGAGGAGTTTGAGTTCGACACTCCGTGTGGCACTAAAGGAGATAATTACGACCGTTTCCTCGTGCGCTTTGCGGAGATGGAGGAGTCGCTTAAGATCTGCGAACAGGCGATGAGCCGCATGCCGGGTGGGCCAATAAGTGTTGAAGATCCGCATATCACACTAGTTCCGAAGGATGAGGTCTACAATTCGATCGATGGAATGATAAATCACTTTGAGCTTGTGATGTATGGTGTAAAGCCTCCTCAGGGTTCGGTATACCACGCAGTTGAAGGGGCAAATGGTGAACTCGGCTTCTACGTTGTTTCTGACGGTAGTGGAAAGCCCTACCGGGCTCACGTTCGAGCACCGAGCTTTATTCATATGGGTATGATGAGAAAGATGCTTCTTGGAGCGAATATCTCTGATCTCATTCCAACATTCGGCATGATTAACATGATAGGTGGTGAGTGTGACCGATAACGCGCAAGTTTTTCATATTAATACGAAGGGGTATACCGCCGGAACGGAGCGTGTTGTTCTCTCTGCTGCGGCCGAGGGTCGGGCTAAAGAGGTAATCGGCCAGTATCCAAAAAGTCGGTCAGCCGTAATGCCGCTCCTGCACATAGCGCAGGAGGAGTTGGGGTATATTACGCAGAGCGCTGTTGAGTGGGTGGCTGAAAAGATCTCTCTTCCTCCAGTTCAGGTCTGGGAGGTAGCGACCTTCTATACAATGTTCTACAAGAAGCCGGTTGGACGGTACCACATTCAGGTCTGTCGCACTCTTCCGTGTGCCCTTCGTGGAGCAAAAAAGATCTCTGAGTTCGTTCATGAGCGCTTTGGCATTCAACCGGGTGAACTTACTAAGGACGGCATGTGGAGTTTTGAAGAGGTAGAGTGCCTCGGGTCGTGCGGGACGGCACCGATGTGTCAGATAAACGATACTTTCTTTGAAAACCTCACAGAAGAGAAGCTGGACCAGCTGCTCACTCGCATTCAGAATGAACAGCCGGACCTTCGGCTCTCTTCTGTGCGAGATGATCTGGGAGCTGGACTCTCAGGGGCTCCAAAGTCGGAAATTATTCAATCGTAGAGCATGACATGTCGGACGCATCACCACAGAAGACGCCGGAGTTAGTGAACATTAAGATCGATGGGAACCCGTTACAGGTTCCCAAAGGGATGAATATTATCGAAGCTGCAAAGTGTGCGGGCGTTGATATTCCGCACTACTGCTACCACCCGCACCTCTCGGTAGCAGGTAACTGCCGGATGTGCCAGATCCAGGTCAAGGGACAGCCCAAGATGACCATCGCCTGCAACACGCCGGCGGCAGAGGGGATGGAGGTCGCAACGCACAACAGTAGCAAAGAGGTCGCCGATGCTCAGGCGGCAACGCTTGAGTTTATCCTCATCAATCATCCGCTCGATTGCACCGTCTGCGATCAAGCTGGGCACTGCAAGCTGCAAGATTATCACTTTGAGTACAACGCCCGTTCTTCGCGCTTCCTCGAGGAGAAGGTTCATAAGGTCAAAGCGGTGCCGCTCGGGCCGACCGTAACGCTAGACGGTGAGCGGTGTATCATGTGTACCCGTTGTATCCGCTTCTGCGATGAGGTCACCGGGACATCTGAGTTGGGTATGCTGAATCGCGGAGACCAATCGGTAATCGCAGTTAGTCCCGGACATGAGTTGAACAACCCACTATCAGGGAGTGTTGTGGATCTCTGTCCCGTAGGGGCGCTTACTCATCGTAAGTGGCGTTTCAACACACGCATCTGGTTTACCAAGCAAACAGAATCTATCTGCCCGGGGTGCTCAACTGGTTGCAACGTCAAGGTAGCTGAGCGTGATGGTGAGATCGTTCAGGTGAAGGCGCGTCGTAATGATGCGGTGAACAAAGAGTGGTTGTGTGATGAGGGACGGTACGGCTTTGAGCGTTTTCTCCCTAAGAATCGCATCACCGCGGTATCTTCTAAGGGTGGTAAGGCGGAACTTGCGCAGGTGTGCTCGGCGCTAAAGGCTGGACTCAAGACCCTGACGGTTTTTGTTGCTCCAGAGCTACTGCTTGAGGAGTATTATCTTGTTAAGCAGCTCCTTCAGCGATCGACCTCGGTTGGTCGAGCAGTTGTTTCGTATAAAGAGCGTGAGCTCTCAAGGGTTGAGAAGCTGCTCGTAAGTCCGGATTACGCCGCCAACGTGATGGGGGCAACTGCCGTGAATCTCGTAAGCTCTAATGCTCGCGGGGATTATCTAGAAGCCCTTGGAAAGATTCGCCGTAAGGAGATCGAGCACGTGCTGTTCCTCGGTGATCGTTCGCTCGATAGAGACGATATCGACGACGCTCTGCTTGAAGGCATTCGCTCTTCTAAGACTTCAGTCGGTATGTTGTGTGATGGTGACTCTCCTCTTGTTGAGGCGCTTGGGTATGTTGTTCCAGGGCGAAGTATTTTGGAGAAGAGTGGTTTGATGATAAATCGCGCTGGGCGACTCCAATATGTGCAGGCTGTGAAGGGCGTTGTTGATGGTACAGTGCCAGAGTGGCGCTTTATCGGGTTAGTGGCTGAGAGCGCAGGTATTAAGCTCTTGTCTGGTAATCTCGCTCATATGGCTGATCGAGAGGTAACGCGTTGGTATCTCGGAGCAGACCCATTGGTATCAACGAGCGCTTTCACCATCGCCAAGATAAAGGACGGCGGGGTGCAGTTAACGCTTGGTCAAAAGAGCGGTTCAAGCGCACTAGGAGACGGGGGTTCAGTTGCAACTCCGCCTGCTGCGTAGTGAGTGATTGGAATACTAGGTTAGTGTAACTGATAGAAGATTAGGTATGTTTGAACTTTTTGTACTCGTCGTTAAAGTTTTTTTCATACTCAATCTTGCGCTCGTGCTGGGTTCGATGTGTACGTGGCTTGAACGGAAGGGCTCAGCTCTTATTCAAGATCGCGTAGGCGCAAATCGTGCAGGGGCTTTTATAGAGAGTGATAGGTGGTACCTAAAACCGCTCCTCCCGTTGGTTCGAATAGCAGGATGGCTTGGATTAATTAATACTCTGCTGTGTGATTCTCTCAAGGGAATCGCAAAGGAGGATTTCGTGCCTTCGGGGACGTCGCGCTTCTTGCACGCAGTGGCGCCTATACTTGCGGTCCTCCCTATTATCCTTGCATTCGCGGTGCTTCCGCTTGCGCCGGACTTTACGCTCTGGGGATACCGTATTCATGCGCGTGTAGCGCCAATTGACGCGGGTATCCTCTTTGTTCTTGCGATGGGGTCGGTTGCCGTTTACGGCGTTGCCATCGCTGGATGGACCGGTAACAACAAGTTCTCACTACTCGGCTCTTTGCGTGCTGCTGCACAGATGATTTCTTACGAACTGCCGATGGGTCTCGTGTTCGTTGCACTTATAGTCGTGTACGGCTCCCTTGACGTATATTTGATGGTTGAGGAGCAGGGGAAGCTTCTGTGGGGGGTGATACCTCAGTGGGGTATTGTGATGCAGCCGATAGGGTTTGTTGTACTACTCCTTGCCGGTATGGCTGAAACAAAGCGCGGTCCCTTTGATCTACCCGAGGCTGAGTCCGAACTTGCTGCCGGGTACTTTACAGAATACTCAGGCATGAAGTTCCTCCTTTTTTGGTTGGGGGAGTTCGCAGAAATAGCGCTCTTTGCGCTCTTACTAGCACTGCTTTTTTTCGGTGGGTGGCATATCCCCTGGGTGACGCTACCGGCTGATTCTCCATGGGCTGCGCTTATCGGGCACATAGTCCTAATGACCAAGGTGTTCTTTTTCTGTCTCTTGCAGATCGTTATCCGCTGGACTCTGCCCCGTTTTCGTTACGACCAACTGATGAATTTAGGCTGGAAGATGCTGCTGCCTATCAGTATTGCTAACCTAATAGTGACTGCAGTTTTAAAGGTGTGGCTATGAGCTTTATTGAGTTTGTGATGGCGGCCGCCGTGCTGGCTTCGGCCGTGTGTGTTGTGGCGCTGCGAAGTCCGCTCTCTAGCGCCTTTGCCCTGGTAGTAAACCTCTTTGCAGTTGCTGGAACTTACGCCCTTTTAGATGCTCATTTTCTGGCGGTGTCGCAGGTTGTAGTTTATGCCGGCGCGATAATGGTGTTGGTGCTCTTCGTTTTGATGCTCCTTAATTTAAAGAGAGAATCGGGGCGTAAACTCGGTGTGATGCGCATCCTGACAGTGCTCGTTATGGGGGGTACGATCGTAGCCAAAGCTCTGCCGGCTATCGTGCATCAGTTCTCGGGGATGGCAGAGACTACGGTAAGAGATAATGCTGCGGCGAGTGTGGGGACGGTTAAAGCTATCGGTGAGGTGTTATACTCGAGGTATCTAGTGCAATTTGAGCTCTCGTCACTGGTGCTGCTTATCGGTATTGTTGGCGCTGTTATGCTCTCGCGTCGCCGCGCATCCGAGCTCAAGCCGCGTAGCAGTTTCACAGGAGGTGCCTAGATGAACGCTTTGGTTTCGTATCTTGGGTTATCCCTGCTGCTCTTTACCATAGGGGCAGTCGGCGTGTGCTTGCGGCGTAATGCCATCGTTGTTTTCATGTGTATTGAGATGATGCTCAACGCCGTGAATCTAGCATTTGTTACCTTTAGTAAGCTGGTAGGTAACCTCGACGGTCAGGTAGCTGTATTTTTCGTTATGGTGATAGCTGCCGCGGAGTCGGCAGTTGGTCTTGCTATCATTCTCTCAGTGTTTAGGACGAATTCATCGGTTGAGACCACCGATGTAGCACAACTTAAGTGGTAGAAGGATTATGATCGAAGGCGACTATCGTTTAAGTATTCTGGTTCTTGCTCCGCTGCTTGGGGCATTTTTTTCATACCTTATCGGACGCATCGTGCCATCGCTTGCGGGGGTAGTTGCTTCACTTGCCGTTGCGTTAGCTTTCGGCTCTACGGTGAGCCTCTTTCTTTCACTGAATGGGGGGATTGTTTACGCGACAAGCCTCTCCCCGTGGATCTCTTTTGGCGGGCTGTCTCTACCACTTGAGCTGTACTTCGACTCGCTCTCTGCTTTAATGAGCTTGGTGATTACGGGCGTGGGGCTGCTGATACACATCTATTCGATCGGCTATATGTCTCACGATGACAGCAGAGCGCGCTTCTTTGCATACCTTAATCTCTTCGTAGCCTCGATGCAGGTGCTGGTCTTGGGTCGCTCGCTTCCGGTGGTGTTTATCGGCTGGGAGGGGGTCGGGCTATGCTCGTATCTGTTGATCGGATTCTGGTTCCAAAACCGCGAGTATGCATCAGCCGGTCGTAAGGCGTTTGTGATGAATCGCATAGGAGACCTCGGATTTTTGGTGGCGATGGCGGTCCTTTTCACCTACTGTGGGACGCTCGATATCGCAGAACTCTCGCGCCCTGAGGTGCTTGGAAATCTTCCTGCGGAGCTTGCTTTCCTGGCCGGATTGTCGCTGTTTATTGCTGCCACCGGAAAGTCGGCGCAGATACCGCTCTTTACCTGGCTGCCTGACGCCATGGCTGGTCCGACCCCGGTCTCTGCTCTTATCCACGCAGCCACGATGGTCACCGCGGGTGTCTATCTGATGGCGCGCATGAGCGGAGTGATAGAGCTTGACCCACTTGTTCCTGCTATCGTCACCTGGACTGCGCTGGCAACCGCTGGTATCGCTGCGCTCACAGCTCTGGCTCAAAACGATATAAAGAAGGTGCTTGCGTATTCTACCGTAAGTCAACTCGGTTTTATGTTCCTTGCAGTAGGAGTAGGGCAGTACGCTGTAGCGCTTTTTCACGTGGTAACACACGCGTTTTTTAAGGCGTGCCTCTTCTTGAGCGCCGGTTCGGTTATATCCGGCTGTCACCATGAGCAGGATATGCGCAAGATGGGAGGTCTGGCCTTCCTGATGCCGCTTACCTGTATCTCGTACGGTGTGGCGACCCTTGCTATAGCGGGTATTTACCCGTTTGCAGGATACTTTTCAAAGCATGCAATCTTGGCAGCTATCGCTGGAGGGCATAATGCACTTCTCCTTCCGTACCTTCCGCTTATTGGAAAGGTCGCGCTCGCGATTGCAATCTGTACGGCCTTTTATATGACTCGTTCCTTTGTACTCACATTTCTTGGAAGGTACCGGGGAGATGCAGGGGCTGGGCATCCACACGAGGCGCCACTGGTGATGACTCTCCCTGTTCTTTTGCTCGCGGTGCTGTCTGTTGGTGGGGGGATCTACCTCGACCACCGGTTACCGGAATTTTTGGCTTCAGCAATCCCGGTTGATCTGCACGATCATGGCTCAGGCAGTGTAACTGAATATCTGGCTGGAAGCTTTCCTGGTGTGGTTGGAATAATTGCTGCGATCGGCCTCTTCCTCTTTGTGCCTGAAACGAAGGACTTCATGCGTACACTTCTCTCTCCGCTTGAGAAGGTGTGTGCTAACAAGTTCTACGTCGATGAGGTGTATGAGGCTCTAATTGTTCGACCTATCGGTGGGATTGCCCGTATCCTCTTCAAGGGTGTGGAAGAGAATGTAGTTATCGGTAGTGGCGCATCTGTTGGGGTTGTGAGTCGTGCGGTCGGAGAGTTGGTGTGTCGCCTCACTACCGGCCAGGTGGCAACCTATGTTTTGTTTATGTTTCTCGCGATAGCTCTCCTTGTGGAACTATTCGTGCAGGTGAGGTAAGTAATGGTCGAAAATTTTACCCTTCCCCTTAGTTCACTCATACTCCTACCAGCATGCAGTGCCTTAGTTGTTGTACTCATGGGGTTGCTCCCCTTGGGGGCTTCGTTGAAGGAGCTTCTTTCCCGGTGGTGCGCAATTCTAGGTGCCGTTGTTACGCTCTCTATTCTGTTAGCTCTAGTCACCAATACCACAGGAGACCCTAATGCAGTGGTCCAGGTGCAAGAGTCGCGTAACTGGATTCCAAGCCTCGGTGTAACGTACACGCTCCAGCTAGACGGCATTTCTGCCGCGTTCACGATGCTAACAGCGGTAGTGTCGCTGGTAGTGATTCTGTGGTCTGCGCGGCCGAGTGCAGCAGGTGCCTCATGGTACGCGCTCTTGTTATTCGCAGAGGCGAGTGTAATGGGGGCATTTCTCGCTACCGATCTTGTTCTCTTTTACGTTTTCTACGAGTTAATGTTACTCCCAGTGTTGGCAGCGGTAGCTCTGTGGGGTGGACCGCAGCGGCTACGAGCTGCCCTTACCTTTCTCCTCTACACCGTAGCTGGCTCTGTATTTATGTTCCTTGCGATTCTCTACCTGGGATGGGAGGGGAAGGCGATGTTGGATGGCTCCGGGAACGGTTTTGCATTTGAGGTAACAACCCTTTCGACTCTTGATTTCTTAAACGAGCAGGAGGAGTTCTACCTAGGGCTCGCGTTCATCTTAGCTTTTGCAGTTAAGATTCCAATGGTGCCCCTCCATGCGTGGGCGCCGGGTGTATACCGAGAAGCACCGCACGGGGTTGCCGCGTTCACTGCGGCACTACTTGGTAAGGTGGGTATATACGGTATGATCCGTTTCGTGTGGCCGCTCTTTCCAGCCTTTATGGAACAGGCGGGTCCAACGCTCGCTGCTGTAGGGGCGGTATCTGTTGTATACGGAGCGCTTGTTGCGCTCTGTCAGCGAGATATTCGTTCGCTGCTCGCATACTCCTCTGTTTCACATCTGGGGTTCTGCGTCTTGGGTCTCGCTTCGGCTTCGGCGTTGGCGTGGAACGGGGCGATCTTTCAGGCCGTAAGTCACGGCTTGGTAACGGCTGGCTTGTTCCTGATATTTGGTAAGGTCATTGACCGAGAGGGCGCCCGAGACTTTGAGAGCCTTGGAGGGCTAGCAAAGCAGGTGCCCGTAATCGCTTTCTTCCTGATGGTTTTTTCTATCGCATCGGTGGCGTTACCCCTTACAAGTGGTTTCGTAGGGGAGTTTCTCGTTATCATCGGTTCATGGAAGAGCTTTCCGCTGTGGACTTCCGTGGCCGCTCTCGGAGTAGTGCTCGGTGCTGTTTACACCCTTACCGCCTACCTGCGCAGTATGTTCGGGGAGTCGCGCCGAGCGGAACGTCGGGGCGGAGATATTACGTTTTTTGATGCGGTGGTACTGAGTGCGTTGGCTGCTGTGGTGGTGGTACTGGGAGTCTTTCCTGCGCACCTACTGGGATTGGTATCTTCAGCGCTACCTCAATGAGATACAGAGAGACAGAAGAGTTGTAGATACAGGTTTGAAAGATATGAATGCGTTTGCACCCTTTGCCCCAATATTAACCCTCTCGCTTGGGAGTTTGGTCTACCTTGTTTTTGGCGGATGGCTTGAGCGCTTTAAGGCTACAGGGTTATTTGCGGTCATTCTTTTGGCAGCAGCGATTTTTTTGACGGTGACCCTAGATAGTGGACCACTCCAGATGGAGCACGGAGCGATCGTCAGTAGCTTCACTATTCTGCTTGGGCTATTGGCGTGTGGTGGTGCGTTGGTAAGTGTCGTTGCGGGGCTTGCTACTGTAAAGCTCGAGGGTATAACCGCACTCAGTGAATACTACTTCTTGCTGATTACGGCCCTTGCTGGCGCTCTGGTAATGATCTTTGCGTCGGATTACCTGACCCTTTTTATCGGGCTAGAGGTTGCTTCTTTGGCCCTCTATGCGCTATGTGCAGCGCGCATTGACAATAAGCTTTCGTCAGAAGCCGCCATGAAATATTTCTTGATGGGGTGCTTCAGCTCGGCTTTTTTTCTATACGGAGTAGCACTGTGGTATGGCTGTACAGGGAGCTTAAAGATCGAGTGGGTCAACCCTGATAATATCGTAGTTCCGCTAACCGGGATGCGGGTGCTGTCGTTCTTCATGATCCTGGTTGGTATCACCTTTAAGCTCGGCTTAGCTCCCTTTCATTTCTGGGTTCCAGACGTCTATCAGGGTGCACCGACTTCAGTGACTACCTTTATGAGCTGTGTGGTTAAGGTCGCAGCGGTTGCGGCGCTCCTGAACATATCTTTTGCAACTTTTCACCTACCAACAGCATGGGCCCTAGCAGCTTTGTGGGTTATCTCGGTTGTGGCTATGACTGTTGGTAATCTAGCAGCGTTGCAGCAGCGCAGCGTGAAACGTCTGTTGGCCTACTCCAGTGTATCACACGCTGGGTATATGTTGATTGGGCTTGTTGTGACTACTGGTGACACAGAGTCGGTCACCGCACTTCTTTACTACCTCACTTCTTATTGCGCTATGACGGTTGGAGCCTTCGCTGTGCTCGGTGCAATCGGCCCCGATGCAGATGACATTCAAGACTTGCGAGGATTGTCCCAACGTAGTCCGTTGTTGGCTTTCGCTATGGCGATGCTCTTCCTTGGATTAGCGGGGTTGCCACCGAGTTTGGCCGGACTACTCGGAAAAGCCTTTATCTTCTCAAGCGCCCTGTCTGCTGGATTTGTGGGTTTAGCCATCATCGCTGCGTTAAACTCAGCACTTGCATGTGCGTACTATTTTCGTGTCCCGATGGCGATGTATTTTCAAAAAGGCGAGAGTAGCGAGCACATAAGAGTACCGTTTCTTACAGCTCTAGCCATCCTTACATGTGTTGTTGCTGTTGTTGGAATTGGTGTCTACCCTGAGTTTGTTTTAAGTGCGGCTCGTGATGCGGCTGGCAGTGTAGTGCGTGGAGTGGCTGCGCAGTAGCGAGCAGCGGAGTTGAACAAAGTGACGACTGTTTCAGTGATCGTTCCTACACGATTTGCTCGCCTTGATTATATAGACGAAGCTCTTCAGTCGATTCGCGCGCAGGGGGTTGATATCGAGATCCTTGTTGGGACTGACCGTGATGCAGTCGTGCCCGATGGGTTTGTTGAGCGCTGCGGTGTTACGATCTGTCGCGGAGCCGAAAACTCTCAGGCAGCGGCACTCAATGCGGGCCTTGCGTCTGCGTCAGGCGAGTATGTAGCGTTTCTTGAGGACGATGATAAGTGGTTGCCGGAGTTTCTTGCAACGGCGCTCAGTGTACAGGTCCCTTTTGTTTCATCCACGCAGCTTGAGGTTGATGAAGAAGGCGTTGTGCTTCGAATCGAGGATTTCCCAACTCCTTCAGGTTGGGTGTTTCGGAGGGAGGCATTTAACCGCCTAGGGCCATTTGTTCCGATGCGTCACCTCGATAACTACATGCTCGGTAGGGTTGGGGAGGAGGGTATTGAGCGAGCGCACCTCGTTGAGGCAACTGCTCCTGTTCTTCTGGATAACGCGGAGGGAACGAGACCGTTTCTTGCCATGATAATGAAGTCGGGTAAGCCTAAGCCCAGAATTTTTAGGCACGGTAATCCTTATCCGCTTGTCGTTCGTCGCGTTCATCCTGGGTCTGGTATGTGGCAGGTGCGTAACGATCCTGCCCTCGAGGCGAAAAGCATAGAGGAGTTCGATGAGCTTGTTAAGCGGTTTGGTGGCCTGCCGTGGTAAAGTGTTAGAGCCACCTTCAAGAGACTGCGGGCTTTCTAGGTCAGCCAGAATCTTAGTTAAGGCAAAGGATAGTGCTAATGCTAAATTCCTTAGTCGCGTGGGCGTGGCTCTGCGGAGTCTGAATGTGAGTTTCTTAAGTAGTCACCGGCTACCTTAGCAGACATCGAGAGGTGCTCTTTAGGTATGGTACAAAGCACCTGGGCTGCTTCATCGTTTCGCCCAAGCGCCATCAGAGCCGCAACCTCATCTTCGGCGATAGAGCTCTCATTCGGGGAGGAGAGTCGTGCTGTTTGTAGATGAGGAAGTGCTTGGGCAGCATCGCCAGCAGCAAGGAAACACCGCCCGAGGAGGTGTTTCCACTGACTTTCAAGAAGGGCAGCTTGTTTCCGACTTGCCAGCCAACCGAAACGGACATACTCCGTTTTGGCAACGCGAAAGCAGTGAGTAGCCGCATATGCGGTCGCCAGATCGCGTTCACTTAGGGCTGCCTCTGCTAATAGCCTGTGGCCCTCGCGCCAGTATGGAAAACGTCGTAGTAGTGACCGAAGTGCTGTTGCTGCTTTTAACGGCTCGCGGCTTTTAGCAGGGCTGAATCGCCAAGACCACGAGAGCCCCTGCGAAACGGTAGCGTTGATAAGTCTGGAAACACTACTTGCCATGCACTCAGTGCGCTCGACATCGGTCTATAAGTGGCTTCGACAAGTGGCTTCGACTAGTGCTTGTCGGAAGCTGCGGAGTCCTCGTGCTCTAATGTCAGCGGGAGGAGTTGGCGCTCGTCTGTTACTCGACCAGGTACAGATACCTGAGCCGTTCGTAACTCAGCCATCTCTGCCGCGTGCTTGTGGTCGCGCTCTGTTGCCTTCCCCATTACGTGCTCGTCTGCACAATAAAGAGAGATGCTAAACAGTATGGCTATTCCGCCGGCACAGAGAAGCCAGGTGATCCCATCGCGTGATTCCTTGTGATTGAGCTCCATAAACCATGTCCTTTTAGATAGTTGCGAGATGGTACACTCTTCCTGCTCAAGGTAGCAAGGCACAAATCGTTGTTTATCTCGTTCTATTGCTAAATAGCAGGCTATACTTGAGAAGCTTATTCACTATGCGTAGTCTACGGGGCGGTTAGTGCGGGGGTGGTCTATGATGCTTTCCAACGAAGACATTAAAAAAGTGCTTGAGTCCGGTGAGCTGCAGATCTCCCCATGGAACTCCAAATGGTTGCGTGGGTCTGGTATCACGATGCACCTGGGACCTGAGATCCTCATTCCGCGGGCCGGGTACGTGGTTGATGTAGCCAAGAAGGATCCTCCTCCGCATGACCAAGTCACTCTGACCCGCGAGAAGCCGTACCTGCTTAAGCCCGGTGAGTTCGTTCTTGGGCACACCTTTCAGAAGGTAACGGTCGGCTCGACTCTTGGTTTTATGATCGAAGGTCGTAGCACATTAGCCCGCGTCGGGCTCACCATTGTGCAGACTGCTATGTTAGTTTACCCGGGACACAGAGATCGTGCAGTGACCCTTGAGTTGGCAAACCACGGACCTAATCCGATCCTTCTCTATCCCCGCATGAAGATCGCTCGGGTTGTGCTTTTTGAATTAAAGAGTCCAAGCACAGAGAACTACGATGATAAAGGAAAGTATCGCGTGCAGCCATCGGTTGGGCTTCCTATCTTTGCTGATGAGATTATGGAAGATGATGAGTTAGTCGGCAGGTAAGGAATGGTTCTCCTCGTGTTGCGTCATCGGTAAAGTAGAGCATGTCAGCTTCAATAGATTCCATATCTCTCGCAGCGGCGGTCGAGGCGGCGCTCTCAGTTGAGGCGAAGCGTGGCGAGCGGGTGTTTGTTGTTGGCGGCGTGGTGCGTGATCTTGTTATGCAGCGCCCTCCTGGTGATTTTGACCTCGACCTGGTAGTGGAGGGCGATGCTATATCTTTTGCTCGTGATGTTGCCGAGCTAGTAGCTGGTTCAGTACGCGAGCATCCGATGTTTCTAACGGCCAAGATCCAAGCTCCATTCGGAAGAGATGTTCAGAGTTCTGCGCCAGCTATGGGTGAGGGGTATAGGCAGCTACGAGAGATAGATCTAGCGTCAGCGCGTATAGAGTCTTATCCCACACCGGGTGCGCTACCTGTAGTAACTCCGGCTTCTATCGAGCGCGATCTATGGCGGCGGGATTTCTCAATTAACGCTCTGGCTATTCCTTTGGCGGTTGTTGCACCGCTGTGGACTACATCCGCTGTTCAGTCGTTTGGTGTCGACTCGGTTCTCGATCCTACCGGTGGACGGAGGGATATCGTTCATTCAACGGTTCGGGTTCTTCACAAGGGTAGTTTTATCGATGACCCGTCGCGACTCTTTCGCGCTGTGCGCTATGCTGAGAGGCTGCACTTTGATTTTGACCTTGAAACATTGGCGGCTTTCATGGAAGCGGTAAAGGCAGGAGCGCTGGCAACGCTCTCGCCGCGGCGCATCCTTAATGAAGTGCTTATTGCTTTAGACGAGCCTGCGCCTGCTCGCGTAGTTGAGGAGTTTTTTGAGCGAGGTTTATTCTTTCAGCTCCCGATCGTATCTGAGGATAACGTGGAGTTCGTATGTAGCGCACTCTCACGCCTTGAAGTGAATCGCGCAGCCATCTCTGCTGATGAATTTAAGCAGGCGGGTAGGTTGATACTCCTTGCTGGACTCTTGCAGGATGGTCGCGAGGATATAGCCCTCGCGGCGCATGAGGGTGGAAAGGTGATCGCGGCTGCGCGACGCGTACAGAGACAGGAGTGTAAAGCAAAGTCGCAGGCAGGTGTGGCCGAGGTTTTTGCGCAGTACTGTGTTCACCCAACCGTTGAAGCGCGGGTGTTACTCGAAGAGAGCCTGCAGGGAGGAGAGGAATAAATGAGTCCCTTAACTACCGAGCTGTGCAAGGTTGTCCAACAGCTATTCCCGGCCGTAGCACTTGATGCATCGGTTGAGTTTCGTCCACTCTTTGATCTCGAAAAGGGCGATATAAGTTCGTCGATTGCGATTTATCTTGCCCGGCGAACACGTGGTGAGGCCGATGAGATTGCGCACCGTATAATTCCTCATCTGCCCTTTATCCCGGGAGGCGAGTGGCGGTGTGAGAGGGGGTACCTAATTCTTGCAGGCAGGCCGCCTTGTCGCCTTTTGACCGAGGAGGCTGCGGGTATGCAGTGTGGGGCAGGAGGGGATGTGTTGCGGACAGGTCTTCTGCTCCCTGATGTTACCATTCCACTTTATGCGCGGCTTAGACTGATAGCTTGTGTTGGATTTCAAGCGTTGTGTGCTGTGGCGGCTGGCGCTCATTGTCAGGTGATTACTGTTCCTGGTGTTGAAGTTGATGGGCTGGTTAAGACACCCGTTGATGTAGCTCGCCTTATGGAATGTCTCGTTCGCTCTGCATTTGACCGGTGCAATCAGTCGCTTTTGGTGGATGACACAGCTACCTCTCACCTTGCCGGCTGCGTGTCGGTCTGGACCGCTCATCATTTCTACGACAGGCTGTCAAAGTCCACCCGTGAGTCGCTAGCGAAGCTAAAGGAAGGGTCTATGCCGTTGCTTAAGATGCCACCCGATGGATGGCTATTAGCGCGGGACAGAGCTCTCTCGGAGCTGCTCACAGTTGAGTCACTAAAAGGAGTGTTGGCGCGTCTGACCTCTGATGAGCTTTGGTTGCGATGGGTGTTTCATATGGCCTCCTCTATTCCATCAGGGGACCTAGACCCTTCCGTTGCGCTCTACAATGAGCTGGCATCACCGCGCTGGGGGGTGCAGGCGTTGGAGGATAGGGTTAAATATCTTCGGGCGGGTAACACCTCCGGTGGACCTCTGCTTCTGAGCGAACACCCCATGGAGGTAGATATCGAGGTTATAGAGAAGTTCCGCCCCTTGGTATTACGCGCCATCTTTCTTCCAGTTTGGGTTAAGGTATCAGCGTTTGAAGGTAACGTTCTTGAGGCGGTGACCGTGCTCGAAGAGTTTATCCGAGAGGCGCATGCATTTTTAAATGCTCCCTCTGTACGACAGGCGCTTGAGAGTCCCAAGGGGGAGGATGATGAGATTGTGCAGATTGTCGCTGGTATTAATTTTGCGCTTTCAAGTATAATTCCCCTCGGAAGGTCGCTTCAACTATCCGCATCCCAACTATCCGCATCACCGGCTGACGTCGGTCGGTAGTCGTAAGGTACGGTAGTGGTATCGGGCCTCTTTTTGGCTAGGCAGGAAGGAAATGTAATGGCTACTAAGCGCGGGGAAGAGCGGGATTTTGAGTTGCGGCTTGGGGCCTTTCAAGTTGTTATTTGGCTGGGCCTTGCAGTGGGCGCAGTTGTCGGCGGATATTTCATCGGATTTATTCAAGGGCGTGGGGTCGGTTACGAAGAGGGGCGAGCACCCTCGGCTGTAGAGGTAGCGAAACTCGCGGTGGACGATGCGGTCCCGGGGGCAGGAGTCGTTGCCGATTCTGATGTCTTTGAGCGCTTAAACACTGCTCCTAGTGCTCCGTCAATCTCTGATACACCGCCCAAAAAAGCCGCGAAGGGTAGTGATGAATCTGTAGCGGCCAAGGTTGCGCAGGATATTAAATTAGCAGATGAAGCAGCAAGGCTCGCAGCACACAGCAAGCAGGATGCAAAGGGGGTGGAGCCCGTTGTGGCTGGTGTGCCTACCGCATCAGAGTTGGTTGAAAAGCGTGAAAAGATTGAGGGTGGACTAACTGGCGGCAGTCAGAACGGCCGTGCAAGTGCGCCTGATTCACTCGATCGTGCTGCTGCTATTCCTAGCTCCACAGGAGCCTCAGTGGATAACTCAGAGTTGGATCTCTTCGACGGATCGGGGGGTAGTGTAGAGACTGGTAGCGCTCCAGCAAATGTGCGCATGCTTGGGACCGACCCACTAGTAGAAGATTCAAGTAAGCGCGATAAGGAAAAGACTCTTGGTGCAATCCTCGACGAGCGCGTTGAAACAGCTCGGGGCATTGGTGCAAAGGGCGATACTTTGGGAAGCGGCGCAGCTGGAGTAACCGGCGTAGGTACAGCTCGTGATAGCGCTCCGCCAGCATCGGTTCCAACTTTAGTAGCAGCCGCGCAGCCCACATCGCCTCCTAAGGAGCCCACCCCCTTTCCTCGGCAGCCAACGCCGGCACCAACACCAACACGCAAGCCAGAAACTAAGGTCGCTGCTGAGGTAGCTGTTAAGAAGGTTTTACCAGCGGGCTTTTTCGCCCAGGTTGCTGCACCGACCAAGTTGGCCGACGCGGAGTCGGTAGCTCGCAAGCTACGACAATCAGGATTCCCAGTGGTTGTAGAGGAGGCCGATGTTAGAGGGGAGTTGTTTTACCGGGTATTAGTTGGTCCTGAGGAGAACAAGGTTCAAGCTGACCGGCTCTTACAGCAACTTAAGAGTGAACGGTATCTGACATCTGTTCCATTTATACGGCGGGTAAAGTAGGTGAATAGGTAGCGGAGAGCCGCCTCCTAAACCACAGTTTTATATTTCACCCCCCTCTAACCATATGAATCGGCATGGTCAAAGGTGTGGTGGTGGTAGGGTAAAGCCCGTTCCCTGTGGTTGTCTAAAGCAGAACACTTGCAGATGTCGATACGTAGGGGAGAGGCCAAAAGGTTCCCTATGCAATTGTAACGGCGAACTTTTGACCGCAGCTTAAACTTGTACCCGCCATGACATCGGCCTCTGAAACCCCATCTGTGGTAGAACTCAGTGAACTGCGGTGTGCCGCTGGAACTGACGTCGGCATGCGCCGCGAAGAGAATCAAGATTCCTTTGGGGTCATTAGGCGTTCAAGTGTCCACGGGTACTTCATCGCTGATGGTATGGGTGGGGTACACGGCGGTGCAACCGCATCCCGTCTTGCAATATCAACCCTTGAACAGACGCTGCCAGCTCGCGCCCATGAGCTTTCAGTGCCTCTTTTGCGTGAACTAGTTCAAACGATCAACCTGTCTATATTTGAGGCTGGTGGTAAGGATCCCTCTTTGGCGGGGATGGGTACTACCTTGGTTGGGGTTGTGTTTACACCGAGTTCCTCGTTCTGCATCAACGTGGGTGATTCACGTCTCTATCGGGTACGAGGAGACTCTATTCTTCAGCTCTCAGAAGATCACACCCTGGTGCGCGAGTTAGTTCGCTCGGGTGCTATTAAACCGGAGGAAGCAGAGACGCATCCCGTCTCCCACATGTTAACGCGATCGCTTGGTCCCCTTGAGCGGGTTGATGCCGACTGCTTTGTACTCGGTGAGATGGTAAAGGACGGCGACATGCTCGTTCTATGTTCCGATGGTCTTTATAATTTTGTGAACGATGCAGAAATTCTCGGAGTAGTGAAACAGAACTCCCTTGATGATGCTAACCAGATACTGATAAACCTCGCGAATCAAAGGGGGGGCGCTGATAATATTACCGTGCTTGTAGTGGCTATAGGCGGTTCTGGAGGGCGCAGCGCTGAATTTAGAAAGGCTCGTGACGTATCTTCGGCTAGAGAAGAGACTGATCCAAACCGAGCTGAGCAGCAGGTGCGTAAAGCAGGCGCAGCCACCCAGGTCCACGTGGGTACCTCAGGTAAGGAAGCTCCTGCCGTACAGGAGCCCAAGACTGGGCCGTTTAGTAAGAAGCGCTCCGAGAAGCGCTCGCTGAAGAATCTGCCGGCGCGGACGCTACCAGTACCGTTACTGGTTGTCGCGGCACTTGTCTTCGGGTTGGTGGCAGGAGATGGTGCTCGCCAGTTCAGTCGAACGGTCATATCCTTTTTGAAGGGAGATACTAGTCCCACAGGTAATCCTGACACCCCCGCACCTCCGTTGCCGGGGGGAAACCCACTTGAAGGCATATCAGCCGATCTTAATATTAGTCGTTCATTAAGTGGGAACGATGGTGGACTGCCGGAGATCGCACGACAGGTGCAGAGTACTCGCTCTGAGGCGGGCGCACGCCAACGCCGTGATAAAGCTGCGCGGGAGAGACTCGTGAAGGCACGCGATTTTTGCCATGTGTCGATTAAGAAGCTTGAAGCTCAGGTCGCTATGCTTAGTGCTGGAGCATTGTCCACTGCTGACTTTATCATGGCAGCGAACCGCGACGCTGATGATGTTCAGGTAGCTATCGATCAGGTGGAGCTGCAGATAGATGCAGCATCGCGTAAGCTATCGCAGTGGTATGGTAGACAGAAGCGGCTGGAAGAGCAGGATCCGCTAAAGCTTGCTGCTGAGGTAGGTGCATCATCGGAGAAGGTCAAGGGAAAGAAGTCTGAGCTGGAAGTTGCCACCTACGAGTTCATAAAGAAACGTGACGAGGTAGAGCTATATCCCGGCGATGAGAAGTTGAGCTCGCAACTGGTCTCTCTTAAGGAGAGGCGTAGTCGTTTATTAAAGGAGCTTCAGGATGTCGTCCGACAAACGGTAGAGGATATGCTTCTTACAACCAACGAACAGCTCGAAGATCTTAAGCTCAAGCGTGATTCTGCCAACTTACAGCTTCAGTCCCTGAAGCAGGACCTAGAGATAGCGAAGGTGCTCTCTGACCCCGATACGACGAACCGGGATGTCCTTAAGCTTGAAGTTATAGCGCGGCTGCAGGGGCGGCAGAGTGCACTGGCGGTCGCGCAGAGTGCCCTTACCAGTGATGATCCTACTCGGATACGCCAGGCCCTGGGGGCTTGGGAAGGGTTAACGGCCCAGGAGGGCGGATAGCAGGGTGGTGAAAAAAGATCTCCTGTTGCGCATTTTGATAGTTTGGCGGCAACTCTGTTGGAGATGCCGAAAAAATCCTCAACGTATCTCAGAGGATACGTCTCCGGTTTTTTCGGCGTCTCCGCCTCGTTTCGCCTAAACTCTCAAAACGCTCACGACGGAACCTTTTTTCACCACCCTGCTAGGACAATCCTTTTTCCGAGATCGGTGGAAAGAAATCCTAAAGAGCGCTATCCTCGACCGGTCTATTTTTGGCTTTTCCTGCATTGCAATTCATATGAAAAAGTTAGCCCTTCTTAGCGTATCTGACCGTAGCGGACTAGGTGAGCTCGCTGCAGCTCTCGTTGCCTCTGGCTACACCCTGTTGGCGACTTCGGGAACCGGTAAGGCTCTTGACGAGCAGAAGTTACCGTGGTTGTCGGTTGAGGATTATACCGGCTTGGCAGAGCTCCTCGATGGGCGGGTAAAAACTCTGCATCCGAAGATCCATAGCGGCATCCTCGCTAAGCGTGACGATGAAAAGCACCTCGCGCAGCTTAAGGCAGAGGCCATCGATCACATCGATGTTGTTATTGTAAACCTCTACCCGTTTCTCTCGTATGTGAACAGCGACCGCGCGAAAGACCCAGCAGCGATGACAGAGCTTGTTGATGTTGGTGGTCCAACGATGATCCGTGCGGCCGCAAAGAATCATCGCTTTGTGCTCCCGCTCATCGACCCAACTGATTACCCTGAGGTGATCGAGCGTCTTAAGAACGCAGGACAAGAGGATCCTTTCCCCCTTGTTTTTAGGCAACGACTTGCGTCTAAGGTCTTCGGCGCGCTCTCTCACTATGACGGAGTAATCTCCCGCTACTTTGCTGGGGTGTCCGCAGGCGAGGAAAGTAGTGAGGCTAGTTTCCCTGCGCAGGTCTCGATCTCAATCGAAAAAGCAGGCGATCTCCGATACGGCGAGAACCCGCATCAACGAGCAGCCCTTTACCGGGTTTCTACAGGCGCTCTACCACTGTATCAGGGTCCGAAGTGGCAGCAGCACAACGGGAAGGAATTATCCTACAACAACATGCTAGATCTCGATGCTGCGCTTCGTCTTGTGGGCGATCTTCCTGCTGAGCAGACAGTGGTTGCAATCCTCAAGCACCTTAATCCGTGCGGCATAGCCAGTGGAGCTTCTGTGCTGGAGGCGATTCAGCGTGCTAAGCAGTGCGATCCTCGAAGTCACTTCGGTGGTGTTCTTGTAAGTAATCGACCAATCGATAAGGTTGCGGCTGAAGAGATACGAGGAGATTTTGCAGAGCTCGTTATCGCGCCTGGTTTTGAAGACGGGGCGATGGATGTTCTCAAAACCAGTAAGACTCTACGGGTGCTTTCCTACAAGGCTGCCGAGAGTGGCGGCTTTGATCTGCGCACGGTTGCAGGCGGTGTATTAGTGCAGGAGCCTGATGTCAACCGCGCGGCCGTTGCTCATGCAGATCTGGTCTCAGAGCGAGTGCCAACGGATGACGAGCTATCAGATCTTAATCTGGCGTGGCGTATTGTTGGGCATGTAAAGTCAAATGCGATAGTGCTCGTGCGCGATGGGCTTTTAGTGGGAGTTGGTGCGGGACAGATGAGCCGCATTGACTCAGTTGACCTGGCAATCAGTAAAGCTACGACGCACGGTCACTTGCTCCACGGCGCGGTTGCTGCCTCAGATGCGTTCTTTCCTTTCCCTGATTCGGTTGAGGCATTAAGTAGCAAAGGGATCACGTGTATCGTAGCTCCATCAGGTGCTAAGAGAGATAGCGATACAGTTGCTGCCGCTCGCAAGGCTGGAGTAAGTCTCTTCTTCGCAAAGGATCGTCACTTTAGGCACTAGGAAAGGAAGCCACTATGAAGATACTAGTAATCGGCAGTGGAGCACGCGAGCACGCTATCTGTTGGCGGATGTCGCGTTCTCCTAAGGTAACAGAGGTATTGTGTGCGCCAGGGAATCCAGGCACCGAGGCGTGCGCACGCAATCTCCCTATCGCAGTGACTGCCGTTTCAGATCTTGTAGCAGCAGCGAGAGAGCACGGGGTAGACCTCACCGTCGTCGGTCCTGAGGCTGCCTTAGAGGCTGGAGTTGCAGATGCTTTCATGGCCGCTGGGCTGCCGATTGTAGGCCCGGTGAAGGCTGCTGCAAATCTTGAGAGCTCGAAAGCGTTTGCGAAAGAGGTGATGGTTGAGTCGGGTGTTCCGACTGCAACGTACCAGACCTTCACAACAAGGCACGAACTTGAAGCGTACTGCGAAAAAAAAGGTGCTCCGCTTGTGCTAAAGTCTGATGGGTTAGCATCAGGCAAGGGCGTCTTTGTTATAACCGACAAGGCTCAGTTTGCCCCGGCTATTGATGCGCTATTTGGGTCGCTTAAATCTGAGCTTGTGGTTGCTGAGGAGTTTCTCTCAGGTGTTGAGGTAAGCTGTATCTTCGCCTCAAACGGGGTCGACGTAGTGGCGCTTGCGCCCGCACACGATTATAAACGCCTTGGCGATGGCGATTCAGGACCAAACACGGGTGGAATGGGCTCAATCTGCCCGACCCCGCGTATCTCAGCTCAGGAGTTAGCCTGGATTGAAGAGCACTGTGCGGCTCCTATAATCCGTACTATGTCAGCTCGCGGTACACCATTTAGGGGTTTTCTGTATGCTGGAGTAATGGTTCCACTCGAACCGGCACAACGCCCAGAGGGCATTAAGGTGCTTGAGTATAACACCCGGCTTGGGGATCCTGAATGTCAGGCCATCGTAAGTCGTCTTGAGAGTGATCCAGTTGAGCTTATGGGGTGGATCGCGGGCATGGTGAAGGAGAGGCCCGGCTTGTCGTGGTCAAAGAGCGTTAGCGCGTGTGTAGTAATCGCCTCAGACGGCTATCCCGAAGCGCCAGTTAAGGGGGATGAGATCGTTGGCTTAGAGTTGGCTAAGCTTGTTCCAGGTACGATGATATTTCATGCAGGTACAGCTCGGGGTGAACGTGGTAAGGTAGTAGCAACGGGTGGTCGCACCTTAAGCGTTGTAGCGCGAGGAGAGTCTGTTGAGGAGGCTCGATTAGGTGCCTACAAGGCAGTCGATATGTTGCAGCTACGCGGGCGGCGCGTGCGTAGGGATATCGGTGCCTAACACCTTGCAGAGAGGAGCTTGTATGCTTTCCCGAAATCACGTTGTGTTAGCAGTCGTAGTAGCCGCTTGGAGTAGCTGTTCGTCGCACGTTATGGCCGATGAGCTCCGAGTGGTTGACCGTTCGGGTCTGGTGCGCGCAGTGCGCTCCGTTAAAGGAGAAGGCACAATCGTTATCCAGCTTTCCCCAGAGGCGGCACGCATCACTGCGGACTGCGTTCTTTTAAATGTAGATGGAACGACCACAGAGCGGCGGGCCCCAGTGGATAGTCAGGGAAGGTGTGTGGTGCGGCAGGCAGCAGCGACCACGTGGCAAATAGATACCCCTTCAAGTGGAAGGTATCAGGTGCAGATAGACGTAAAGTAACTCTGATGAGCAATTCCTACCTATCTCTCTATCAGACCGAAGAGCAACCCGTAAGAGAGGGGCCGTTCTCGGCGCTCCCTAGTCGCGCATCGCTTGTCGATAAGTGTGTAGAACAAGCTGAATTCGATCTCTTGGTTATTGGTGGTGGTCTAGATGCTTCGCTGATTGCGCACGCTGGAGCGTTAGCTGAGCTGCGGGTTTTGGTAGTAGCAGATGGCGGCATCGGGGGCGAGGGTGATAAATGGATTGACCAGCTTCGCCGCACTTTTCGAGCGCATCCGTTGACTGTGGCCCGGTCGCTCGCAGCTATCAGAGAGTGTGTGCAAACGTTTCCGTACAAGCACCTTTGGAGTAGTGGCGGCGGTTCAGATAGCGCAGGGGGTGGTTTTGTATCGCGCCTAGTTCTGTGGGGCCTCTCTCGTATAGGTCGCAGACTTAACCTCCCCCCTGGCCTCTTGAATCTCAATGTGAATCTATTAACCCGTGAGGTAGCTCTTGCTGCTCGCCAAGAGGGGGCGTGTGTTCTTTCAGGTGTAGGTGATCTCTACCTTGAGGCAGAATCTGAGACCGGGTGCTACCGGGTAGGATTTACCGACAGAATATCTGCTCGGAAGTGTGAGGTACGAGTCGGTGGTGTAGTGCTTGACCCATCGCTACGTGAGCTGCCACCAACCCGTATAGGGACGCGGGTAAAGCAGACTGAGAAATCTGTTAAGAGACTCTCATCATCTGCCTGTTCGATACGAGAGGAGAGCGGGATATTTTTACTTGAGCACCGCGGGCCGTGGGATGCCGTGCGGAGTAGTAAACGGGTCGTGGAGGCCGTTTTAAAGGCGGGGTATCGATATCAGAAGCCCATTGCTGGCGCCACTGTACGAGTAGCGAGGCGGTTACCAGGATGCTGCTCGCTCAACGAGCTGGAACGATTTAGGCACAAGGCTCTAGCTCATAGTGTTTCTCCTGATACGGTTGAAGAGGTAATTAATCGCTGGGCCGGGCGGGTGCGGTACCTCCTTGATTCTGCCCCTGATTCCTTCGAGGAGATATCGAGAGGTGTGTTGCGGGGAGAGGTAGAGCTTGCCGTTATGAGCGATCACGCTGCTACTGTTAGTGAGGTTGTAGAGAACTCTCTTGGACTCTCGTTATCTGCTGTGTCAGAGGAAGGAGTGAGGGCAATTGAGGGACGGCTTGGTGTTTTGAAAGAGAGTTCTTTCACCCGCTAGTGAGGAGAAGGTGCACTGTTTGAAGCGGGAAGCTTCCAGCTGCGCTTTCTGGGCAGCGGCGTTGAGGGTGTGGCCCTCCAGGATAACTTGAGACCAGCTCAATCAGCTCATTTTTTCGTCAGCTTTAAATTACTTGCTCTGTAGCTGCCTGATATAGCCGCTTCGTATCTGGGGGGAGCACGTCGCGTCATTCGTAGTAATGATTGGCGGAATGGCTACACAGTGCAGCCCGAACCGATTGCGCGAGTAATCAACAGGTTCTACCTAGAAATGGGTAGCTTCGATCATAAGCAAGAGTTTATCTCGGACCTCCCTGATTGGGAACCGATGGCTAGGGCCCACCATGAAAAGTGGTTACCGAACTTCAGGGCTGCGTTAGAAACCGGGAAGCGTAAGGACGCTGAACACCGCGGTAATAAAGAGTACGACGAACTTCCGCCAATCGAAAAAGATATCCTCAAGCTCCAGACCTGGGCAAACTGGAGGGTGTTGGCGATGCTTACCGATGGGGAGTGTCAGCTCTTGAAGTCTCTGCGCTGAAGCTCGCGGGTGGTTATGATGTCTCTTGTAGATTCGAGCCTATCTAAAAATACTATCCCCTCAAGGTGATCGTACTCGTGTAGCCACACTCGTGCGACAAAATCTCTCAGCTCGGTCTCGATCTGTTCCCCAGTTTGTAAATCGGTATAACGCACACGGATATGTGTCGGACGAGGAACAAGGCCCCTTATACCCGGGATGCTCAGGCACCCCTCCCAACCCTTCTCTGTAGTATCCGAGACGGAAATTATCTCTGGATTTACTACCACCTTTGGTTCCATGACAGGGGCGTGCGGGTAGCGCTCATTAGGCCTCGATGCAACTATGAATATCCGCAACGACTCACCGATCTGTGGAGCGGCGATACCAACGCCGTTAGAGTGGTTCATGGTATCGAAGAGGTCTCTGATTATCTCAGACACCGCAGCAGACATCAGGTTACTAACATCTGCTGCTCTAAGCCGCAGAGTCGGATCCCCCAGTTCTCGAATTTCGCGAATCATACTCCTTCCTTTTTATTCGATTGGCGCGCACGGATCGGGCTCTCGATTCGAGTCCGACAGGCAATAATCTTACCCCGGCACTAGCACTATCTTCCCAAAATGCTCCCCATCTTCAACGCGCTTAAGCTGTCGAATCCCATCAGATAGCGGAGCGACTGTATCGATCGGAATTTTAATTCCACGAGAGAAGATAAACTCCATCGCATCGATAAAGTCTTGCCGGCTACCCATCGTTGAACCAAGAAGCGAGATCTGTTTTGTAAATAGGTAACGATTGTCGATTGAGAGGTTGCATCCTTTGGTGTTTCCAACCGTAACGATACGCCCACCACGTGCAACGCTCTTTAGGCTCTGAGGCATCGTTGGTGCTCCAACGTTGTCAACCACTACATCAACGCCTCGTTTCTCTGTTAATCGCAGAACCTCTGTCGCCCAGTCAGGGTGCGTTGCATAGTCGATAACATGATCTGCCCCAAGGAGTGTGATTGCCTTGGTGCACTTCTCTTTTCCGGCAGTGAGAGCAATCACGGTAGCACCGGCTGCCTTTGCTAGAAGGATAGAGAGGGCATTTACTCCACCGCCTGCGCCGACTACGAGCACTGATTCTCCAGCGCAAAGCTGTGCTCGGGTAAAGAGCATCCGCCAGCAGGTGGGGCCCACTAGGAGGGGAGCCGCACCCTCTTCGAATGATATACGATCTGGCAAGGGAAAAAGGTTTTCTATCGGAACGCAGACATACTCTGCGAGCCCACCAGGCAGATGCTCTCCAATAATCTTGTACCCAGGGCTTACGCTGTCTTGCCCGCTACGAGTCCACTCATCCTCTGCAGTTACAATCCCTGGGTTTATCATGACCCGTGTCCCAACTGCACAGCCGGTAAATGTCTGGGCTCCGTCCAGGTTTATCGAAACGACCTCGCCGGTGATATCTGCCCCCGTTACATGCGGCATAGTGAGAGAAAGCCCCCGCCATCCCCGGCGTATCCAGATATCGAGGTGATTGAGCGCAACAGCTTTGACACGTATGAGTGCTTCTCCGGTCTTTGGTTGCGGCTGAGGAAGGTCGCCGTACTGAAGAACGTCTGCTGTGCCGTGTTGCTTAAAGTAGACAGCCTTCATCGACATTTCCTACTCCTTTTGCAACGTGAGTGCTACCCACTCACCTTCGCACTTCTCGTCCACAAGAATCCATGTGCATAAGGGGGTAGGGGAGGTATAGGCGCTAACAACTCCGTCCCTGACAAGTTCAGTGATGCCGGAGAGGATTAGCGTTGCCTGCGGTGCCGCCAAGCGCGTCACTTCGGGTGCTAGTTGAATTAGGACCTCGCCATAGACGTTGGCGATGATGAGATCGAAGGAGCCGTGAACCTCAGGTGTAAGAACAGTATTAAACGTTGTTAACTGGTCTACCCGATTTAGCTCTGCGTTTTCACGTGCATTGCTGATTGCGTGCTCGTCGATGTCGTTTGCAAGCACCGCTACGTTCCACAGTTTTGCTGCTGCTATTGCAAGAATGCCGCTCCCCGTCCCAAGATCAAATATAGACCTTGGCGTGATTGACTGTGATAGATCGCTTAACGTTTCAAGGATCATCTTCGTGGTTGGGTGGTGTCCGGTACCAAATCCCAATCCGGGGATTATCTTGAGATCCAATTCGCTACAGGGTGTCTCATCGGCCACGGATTCAACCGGAATAACCTTCAGCTTTCCAGCAATTAGCGGCTGCCACACATCTCCACACCTTTGAGTCCAGTTCTCGTTTAGGAGCTCTTCAGCGGCGGCCACCGTGAAGCCGTGGTGGCGCGCGAGTGCGGAGAGGGAATCAGCAAGTTCAGGGTTAGGGTCAATAAAGCACGATATCTTACCAGCCTCTTCAACCGCGGTTCCGAGAGCCCCGTTCTCGATTAGTTCACAGCAAAGCTCCTCAATGAGCGCATCAGCGTGTGTCACTACAGGCGGGATGAGCGTTAACTTGGTCCATGACATGCTGCAAGTATAGCCCAACCGTAATATTGATGCGACGGTTTGTCTTGGACGGGCGCGGAAAACCCGCCCTTCCGTGAGCTACTCACTCTTCGGTGGCGCGATCTTGCCGATCTCATTTGTCATGCGGTCGGACATTATCTTGCGAACGCGATTACTTGCGCCCACGTACTTCTTCTTTTGAAGTAGTGCCTGAGGCAGAGGTGCGTTCTCGAATACATCAATCGCAACGCGGTGGTAGATCTCAATTGACTCTTTCTCAAGTGCTTGCAGACAGCCGGTCGCCTGCCTAAAGAGTTTAACTGCGGGTCCAAGTTCGTACTTGGCCGACTTTGAGAACGCGAGCATATCAAGCTGCTGCATCACATCGTTGAGAAGTAGTTTGTAAGCGGTTTCTTCGCGACCTACCCACCGCTCCCGACGCACGCGGGCTGAGATAACGGTGATGTCAACGAGGATGTCCACGGAGTAAGGTTCAAAGAGCACTCCGTCTGCTCCGATCATCATCGCGCCAGCTACATCAGAGCTCGCCTGGTCCTTGGTTGGAAGAACGAGGATGAATGCAGCGTCTTGGCCGTTTTTTGTCTGCTTGGCGTCCTTGATGAACGCTACCGTTGCCTCGTGGCCAACCTGGTGGGCCACGAATATAATCTGTATTCCTTGTTCACCCTCGTCTTTGAGGCGGGCCATCGCTTCATGCACGGTTCCCATGGGGATGATCCTGCCAAAGTTGACGACCGAGGCGCACACCTGCTTTAAACGCATGCGCGCGGACATGTCAGGATTTATAATGATTGCGTCGTACTTTTCTAGGGCTCGATATCCCATATGCACCTAATGCTCCCCTCAATTAACTGATTTATCGGGTGATTGCCGCACGTTCTTTAGCGTTTATATTGCCCTGCGGGATGAAATTTCGAGTCGGGGATACGTAAAAATCTGAATATTTAAAAAAAAAGGGGGCCAAATGGCCCCTTTTTTCCTCCAATGTTACTATCGGAAACCGGGACTTATGCCCACTTTTGGATCGTTGCTACCAGTTGGTCCTTAGGGACTGCGCCGATGACCCTGTCGACCTCAGAACCCCCTTTGAATATTACTAAGTTAGGAATAGCCTTGACATTATATTGAGCGGGGCTCTTAGGATTCTCGTCAACATTAACTTTGTAAATAGCCACTTTTCCGTCTAAATCCTTAGCAATCTCCTCAAGCACAGGGGCTATGCTCTTACACGGCCCGCACCACGGCGCCCAAAAATCAACCACCACAGGGATGGATGAATTGAGAACTTTGTCAGCAAATTCAGCGTCTTTTATATCTCCTACGTGTCCGGCCATAAAAACTCCCGTTTGTTACCCACGGGATTATTCAACACCGGGGCGCAAGAAGTAAATCCCTTAAATATGAGGAATGCGCAACTCTTGGTTGGTTTTGCCGAATCTATCTAAAAACGCGGGGTGCTTTAAGCTGTTTGAACCTATTTTGGGGTAAGAGGCTTCTAAAGTTTAAGAAGGTTAAAGTCCGAAAGGGTTAGGGCGGTTGGTTGCTCGTTTGTACCCCAGACCGATAACGATTAGGGAGAAAGGATATATGAGCGACATACGAACAGAGAAGGTAGTACGCGGGACGGGAAGCTCTGGTCACCCTTTATTGCTTGTTGATTCATACGCTAAGGGTCTTTCGATTGGCAGGACATGCCAGGGTGATCAGCGACTATTCCTACAGATGGAGGGTGACAACGCCTCCTCAGGCGCTCTACGCAGTAGGTACGTTATGCACAACGGTGAGCCACTCAAGGACCTTGAGAGGCACCTAGAGCGCCTCTCTGTGCGCGGTGAGCTGCGGCGAGCAACGGTGGTGTTCGGTGTGACAACAGACCCCTTTCACCCCTTTGATGAGAAGTTTGCAATCAGCATGAGGTTTTTGGAGATGTTTGAACGATTCGTGCCTGGGCGACTTATCATTCAAACCCGATCTCCTCTGGTGGTAATAGGGCTCCCAGTTCTCAAGAAGATGAAGGGGTCAACGTTCGTTACCGTGGGGCTAGAAACCCCTCTAGAGGAGATTCGAGCTCGCTATACACCGGAGCTTCCAACGGTAGATGAGCGCCTGAAGACGGTGCGTGCCCTCAAGCGCTTCGGACTAAAGGTTGGGATACAGGTCGCGCCGATTCTACCCTATGGTGATTGGCGTAGCGACGCCGGGGCCTTTGCTGAGACATTAAGCGGTGCCGCAGACTTTATCAGCATCGGGTCTATTGCACAGCTTGCCGGAGCAGCGCGACCTAGCTCTCCGCTTGCCCGTAGGCTAGCCGCTGAGCGTCAGTTCTTCTGGTTACGACACGATTCGCATAAGCCGCTCCTGGATGCAGTCGCTCAGGTTGCGCCCGAGAAGTTGTACCACCCAGCTGAGGTTGAGCTGGAGGAGAGGCAGATAAGACTTTTTGCGACTTGCCAAGAGTGATAAAGGAGTGAAACGATCCCTCCGGGTCAAGTTGTATGGAGGGTGTATGCGAGTAGCGATAGTTGGTGGGGTACGGACCCCTTTTGTGAAGGCTGCGGGGTTGTTTGCGCGTTACTCCGCGCTCGATCTTGGAAAGCATGTTGTAGTTAGCTGTATCGAGAAGCTATCGCTTGATCCATCGAGTATCGACGAGCTGCACTTTGGGACAGTTCTCTTGGACCCACGTATACCGAACCTATCGCGCGAGATTATCTTGCGCTCCGGTTTGTCAAAGGCCGTTAATGGACACTTTGTTTCAAATAACTGCATCACTGGTTTGGTAGCAGCGGCTGTTGCTGCGGATGGCATAGCCGCAGGACGGATCCGTGCTGCATTGGCTGGCGGAGCTGAGTCTATGTCGCAGCCCACCCTAACCTTTCCCCGCTCAGGTGAGGAGTTCTTTATCGCTCTTAGTCGATGTCGCACCTTGGCTCAACGATTATCAGTGATTCGGAAATTTCGACCCCGCTTCCTTGCCCCACAAGCGCCCAGCCCGAAAGAACCCTCAACCGGCTTAACGATGGGCCAGCATTGTGAGATCATGGCGCAGGAGCTCTCTATTTCTCGAAGTGAGCAGGATAAGATAGCTTTTCAAAGTCACGCCCGTGCCGCTCAGGCAAAAGAAAAGGGACTCATTAATCAACAGATAGTCGAGTTAGGGGGAGTCAGAGAAGATAATTTGGTGCGCGCTGACACGAGCTTAGAGAAGCTAGCTAGCCTTGCTCCGGTGTTTGACCGTTCAGGGAAGGGGAGTATAAGCGCTGGCAATTCGAGCGCGCTCACTGATGGCGCCTCGGTCGTGTGCCTTATGTCAGAGGAGCAGGCTAAGGCACAGGGGCGAGATATCCTCGGGTTTATCGATGGATTCGAATTTGCCTCTGTCCCGCCAGGAGATGGGCTCTTAATGGCACCTGTGCTCGCAGTGCCGCGTTTACTTAAACGACATAGGTTGGCAGTGGGTGAGATCGACCTCTTTGAGATCCACGAGGCTTTTGCTGCGCAGGTCCTAAGTACACTCTCTGTGTGGGAGAACGGATGGAGAAAGTATCCGGGGGAGGTTCAGATCGGGGTAATTCCACAGGAGAAAATGAATGTGTGGGGAGGGTCGATTGCTCTGGGCCATCCCTTTGCCGCAACCGGAGGGAGGCTGCTGCTCAATGCTTGCTACGCCCTGAGAGAGCGAAGTCAAAACAGGTGCGTTATCAGTGTGTGTGCCGCCGGCGGGGGCGGGGCAGCGGTACTGGTTTCACGGGAATAATAACAAGCGCTCCGATTCCCTTTAACCGCTGATGTCTGATGGGTTAGTAACGATCGTCATATCGCCGTCCAGACCCTCGGTCCGAAGGGTATGAGTAGCCGTCTCGATCCGAGCGATCGTAATCAGAGCTTGAAGAGTTTCCGCGGCGTAACTCATCTAATTCTCGTCTCTGGCGACGAATCTCTTCTTCCTGTCTCCTGAGTCGCTCGTCTTGGTCAGATAAGCGGGAGTTCTGTCTGTCACTTTGGCTTCCGATAAGCGCTCCGCCTAGTGCTCCTATGCCGGCGCCGATAGCAGTTCCGCTACCCGTATTACCTACTTGATCCCCGATTATAGCACCGATGCCGGCGCCGAGAGCCGTGCCGGCAAGGGCTCCGGTTTCGGTGCTATTAAGTTGCGGGGCTTGGGAGCATCCTGTCAGGATAACAAGAGCCAAGAAGCTAAAGACTAGAGAATAAAGCGGTAACGATCGGTGAGTATACATAAACTGCTTGCCTCTTTAGTTTCGTGTGCGCTACGGGAGGATGCTACCTATCCCCCTTATTATAATGCCTTATTTCCTCTAATGCTAGAGGGGTAGCGCCCCACTAGGGTCAAAATAATCATTAGCGCTGCGCGCCGGTAAACTTTTGGTGTGCTACCTAACACCTTAGCGGGAGACGCTTGGATAGGGAATAAATTCAAGCGCCAAAAAATAGCTTAAGGTTTACTGAAAGAGTGCCGTAGAAGCATGTAGCAGGCGGAAAGCCATGCGTCGTAGCAGCTGTCGCAGTTCATGCGGTTTCTTGCAGTTGCAGTACCCACATCATTCGCGTTTCAGAAGTTTTACATAACTGGTGGTCTCCCGGCTCAAACCTTCTTCCACAAGGGCAGGTTTAAATAAGCAAGGAGTCCACCTTAATCGGCTCCTCAACCAGCCACGATGGCTGGCCTTCGTCAAAGGAATGACGAGGAGGTGTCGGTTTTTCAAGGAGGAAATACTGTGCCAATAACCATTAATTCAAACTTAGCCTCGCTAAAGGGTCAACGATTACTAGCCACGTCATCCGACGCCCTAGCTCGAACCTTTGAGAAACTAAGCTCTGGTCAGCGCATCAATCGTGCGAGCGACGATGCGGCCGGATTGGCGATAGCCGATTCGTTGAAAGCGACTCAGCGCGTAGCGAGCGTAGCTGTCCGAAACGCAAACGATGGTATCTCCACGATTGCGATTGCAGACGGTGCGCTTGGACAGATCGGAAACGTTCTGACCCGTTTGGCCGAGCTTGCGGAACAGTCAGCGAACGGGACCTACTCGACCTCACAGCGTTCAGCGCTGCAGAATGAGTTCGTGTCGCTTGCCTCTGAAATTGAGCGTATTGCTGTCACCACTACCTTCAACGGGGTGGCGCTTCTTTCGGGTGCAAGCTCGATCTCGCTTCAGGTTGGGTTTAACTCAGCGTCAACAGCTCAGATCGCAATTGAGGGGGTTACGGGAACGCTTGCAGGTCTTGGACTTGCAACAGCGAATGTCTCTTCCCTTTCATATTCGATCACCGGTGCGACGACTGAACAAGCTCAATCCGCAGCGCGGCTTGCTCTTGATGGCGTCAACGGAGCGATCGGATCGCTTGCTGTACAACGAGGAAATCTCGGTGCAGTTGAGTCACGACTCTCTGTATCGATCAATAACCTCTCGGTCGCACGTGAGAACTTCGCTGCAGCAGAGAGCCGCATCCGTGATGTTGACGTAGCTACTGAATCGGCTGAGTTAACTCGATTGAACATCTTGCAGCAAGCAGGTGCTTCAATTCTAGCTCAGGCAAATCAGCAGCCGCAGCTAGCTCTGTCTCTGCTTCGATAGGCCATGAGGGTGGTCGTGTAGACCACCCGGCCTATCAATCTTAGATAGGATGATTAAGTAGACATGTTGTAGCGCACAAAGGGCCGATCATCAGCCGTACCACAAGCAGGCCGGGCCGGGAGTTGCTTGAATGCAACCGCAGGCAGTTGCCGGGTTGGTACGCTCAGATGTGGTTAGGTCAGTGATGTTGTTGAGCCCTTGTGTCGGGGCGCGGGGGAGAGACCCCGCGCCTCATTTATCTCTAACGCCTCATTCTGGTCCATCGCCTAGCCCTCTCATTATTTTCCGCTCAAGAGTTTAATCGAGAATGCCGTAGAACACAGTGAAGCAGTTGTCACGCAGTACAAAAGGTTGTTCTGTAGTGGAAATTGCGACTAGGTTCTCTGGGCGCAGTGTTGTAGTTGTTCCGGTCGCACGTTGCAGAGGCATGGAAGCCTCTGATGTGGATTGGTGCCATAACGATCTGAATCACCTGTGATTCAGACTGCCGACGGGGAACCGTTAAAGGATAGCCTTTGTTTGTTCAAGGAGGAATAAGGCATGGCAATTACAATTGGAAGTAACATTTCATCATTGCAAGCGCAACGACGACTTGCAGTAACATCAGAATCGTTAAACGGAACCTTTCTTAAGTTAAGTTCCGGTCAACGTATCAACAAAGCATCTGACGATGCAGCGG
>JBIKKT010000076.1:0-9414 GCA_044360195.1 Bdellovibrionota bacterium
AACTTTACCCGCTACTTGGTGAACCTGGTCAAAATAAGCGCAGAGCGCAGCCGAACCCTCGGGACTAAGGTAAGCCGAGGTTATATTGTTCAGTGGCCAGAAGAAGCGATAGTCAATGACTCCTGGTGGATTCCCGGGGGTGGTACATGAGGTCAAAGTAGCCGCTGCCTTAAAGAACGCACTCTCTGTTTCAGGATTCTTGTTGATTTGCCGCTCAAAAACCGCAGCTACCGAAGGTATTACTCTGCTCAATACCTGGAACGACTTCTCTGTAATAGCCAGTCCCTCTTGCTTGGAAACACTTAGCAACCTATCTGATAACAGCGAAGCTACTAGGGGTGCAGCTTTGCGGTCATAGATCCAATCTGGATGCTGATAGGACAGCTTCTCGATCGCACCGATCAGGTTAAACGCGTTCCATGATGTAGCAGATTCTGGAGCGAGGTGCTCTTTCAGAAAATCAAGGTAACCCTCGCGCGTAAGATTTGCTGCCTGCAGAATCTTTTTGGTTAGCTCAAGGTCGGATTTTTTGTTACCTAGACTGCTCTCTTCTTTTATAGCTGGCTTCGCTGGTTGCAGCTCCGTGAGCATCTGTTCGAGTTGCTCCATCGTACTCTTTCGAAAATTCTTGTCTGCGATTGGTGTTTGCCTGTCGAATTCAGCTTTCAACCCGGCAAGGGCGCCTTGAGCTTGCCTTAACAGTGTGCACGCATTCTCTCGCCCAAGCACCTTTGCGTTCTCTGCCGGTGAGCCAAGTTTATCGAGTAAAATTTCTGAGACTTTTTCACTGAATGCTGGTGTTACACCGTCCGGGGTTCTTTCAATTAGGTCAAAAACTAAACCAGTTATCTTGAGTTTCAACTGATCGACCGGCTTGAGGGATGAAAGCTCATCCCCTGATTGAGAGGGGGCAGCGATAGTTGAATTTGGTGTGAGTGTGGCGTCCATTACCTTAGTGACCCTGTGACTAATCGGTTGTAGGAAAGCGCGGCAAAACCCCTCCTGCCGTCAAAGCGGGTTTTGGATCGCTATTACCTACAGTCGGTTATGGGTCCCTTTTGAAGGGATGTGACAAAAACGGCGATTTCGTTGGCTATAATACGACTTACGGCCTACTTCCCTCTGCCAGAGTTAGTATGAGCTTCTTACCACCCCTACTAATAACCCTTAGAACTTTGCATTGGATAGCTTGGTTAATTCTTAGACTATCCGATAGGTCGTTAAAATGTACGTCTGCAGGTAAGTCCTGCCTATAAATACGCCCACTTGTGGAGTGGGAGAAATTTACTTGGATAAATTCATCTGCTTTTTTTGCTACTTTCCCTTCGATCTCCGTTCCGACTTGATGACGCTGCAACCAGGGATCATCCAGATCAGGCGACTTGACAGTCAAAAGCAGGTTGCCACTTTTATCTTCCTTCACGATAAAGACCTCTAATGTGTCACCACCTCTGATTTTTCGCGCTCGCAGCTCCCGATTGTGAGTGTCCTCAAGGTCAAGCACCCCCGTTCGTTTGTCATCACACGATACCAGCACCAAGCTTCCCAGCACGCGGGCCACCCTCACTTTTATCGCAGTATCAACCTTCGGTAACGAATGAATTTGAGCTAGATCCAAGGAAGTCGCCGGATCTGGAGCTTGAACTACTGCTTCCATAAACGAACTACCTTACACCATATAATGCTAATTTATTTACTACGCGATTGATCTTCTCTGCTGCCTCTACCACTTTGTCGTCGGTTAGAAAGAAGTGTGGAGCCAACCTAAGGTAATCACCACGCGGAGCTGGCAAGATAACCCCTTCTACTTTCAGCGCTGAGACTATCAGTGCGGGATCCACGCTTGAGATAAAAGAGAGGATTCCAGAGCGTTCAGACTCTTCAAGGGGAACCTGCTTTAAGTGACTCCGATCAAGCTGCTCTAGCAGCACGCCTTGAAGCCGTTTAATCTCAAGCCACACATCCTCCGCCCTACCGCCATCAACGATGGCCTGAATTGAACCTGCAAGGCCTGCAACCTGAGCCTTCGGCAGCGAGCTCGGCTCAAACTTCCGACCATCCGTGAGAACAGTAAAGGCTAGATCTTCATATCGCTCTTCACGTCGTTGGTCAGGACCAAAGAGTCCGGGGGACATCTCCGCTCGAATACGCGGGCTGGTGTACATAATCCCACTGCCTAGCGGCCCTAAAAGCCACTTCCACCCGGAAGATGCAACAACATCAGCCCCCCATTTCTCTGGAGTTATCGGAAGACACCCAGCACTCTGTGCGGCGTCTACTATCAGAAGTAATCCACGTCGCTTACACAACGCCCCCAACTTCTCGAGGTCTATTGTGTACCCACTCATAAACTGAACGTGACTCACTGCGATTACGCGCGTAGAGCTATCAATCGCCTCTTCAAACGCTTCAATCGGAAGCTTATGTGCTCTATCACCTTCGAGAGTGGTCCCCTGAACAAACTTCACCTTAAGCGAGAAATCAGTTCCAGGCCTCTGCCACGGATGAACGTTAGATGGATACTCTCTATCGTAGACAAGTATCGTGTCTCCCTTCTGCCACGGAAAACCGAGCGCGATAATATTTAGTCCGTGCGCAACGTTGTCGATATAAGAGATATTTTCAGGGGCCGTGTGAAAGAGTTTGGCTCCTGCCTCGCGGAAACGAGCCTGACACTTACTCACGTCAGAGGCCGCAAACATCTGCACCCCTTCATCTCGCTGCAATGTTAATATGCGCAGCTGTGCGTCAAACCCTGGCACTGATAAGGGACTTACCCCGCAGTGGCTCAAACAGATTTCGTTTTGCACAGCAACAATTTTTTCGTTCTTAGTGGCTAGCATACAGGTCCTCAACAAAATGCTTTAAGTGCGGCCCAAAAAGTGCTGGCTCGAGCAAAAACGCATCGTGCCCCTTATCTGAATGAACGGTGATGTGTTGATGAAAGACCTCTGCCTCTTTTAAATAATCTGCAAGCTCAACTTGCTGCTCAGGCCAGAAGCAAACATCTGACTCGATGCTAAAGATAAGGTGTTGCTGTCCACGCAGACGCGCAAAGGCCTCTGCCACACTCGCAACACCGAGGTCGCTTGCGAGGTCAAAGTGCTGCCACGCTTCAAGAATCCTTAGGTACGTATTTGCATCGAAGCGTCGTACAAACTTAGCACCCTGGTGAAACATATACGACTCAACCTGGTATGAGATCGGATAGCACGAAAGGGTCTCAGGTGCGCTGACCAGTTCAGTCTTTGCTCTGTCTGAGATAAGCTCAAGCGAGATGTAATTCTTGTGCGCCATCATACGCGCTAGTGCTAATCCTTTATACGGTCGCTCACCTTCGTAAAAGTCCCCTCTATTAAAGTGAGAATCAGACTCGATAGCACATATCTGCTCGAAATTTTGAATGCGTTGGAGGACCGGCACTCGCATTCCTGATGCAAGCGAGATAACTTTATTTACTCGCTCCGGATAGCGCGTTGCTAGATTTAGCGCGACAAGACCACCAAATGAGCCGCCGATCGCTGCGTGTAACGTGGTCACACCGAGGTGATCAAGCAGCTTCAGATGAGCATCCACCATGTCGTTTATGCTTACGTGCGGAAAGCTTCCACCATACAACCTCCCTGTTGCTGGATTAGTTGAAGCTGGCCCGGTTGAGCCGTAACATCCACCCAGGTGATTCGCACACACAACGAAAAATCGTTCGGTATCGACAAACCGACCTGGCCCTATAAAACTATCCCACCAGCCGTTGTGGCACTCCTCTCGCCAATACTCCCCTGCTTCCGGCAGATGCCCGTTGAAACCTGCAGCATGCTGACTCCCAGTAAGCGCATGAAAGAGGACAATCGCGTTACTACCATCGGCATTCAACGTACCATACGTCTCATATGCAAGCGTCACTGACCTAAGAAGCTCACCGCTCTTAAGTACAAAAGGCTCCGTTGGATCCTCTGCGAAGGTAAAGAATTTACTCTGCGTCACTGTCGTCATACGCTGCTCCCTAAACATCGCTCCTCTGCCCCTGACACCCTCGCAAACGCCCTCTCAAACGCTGCGATGATGGCACGCGGATCTTCGACACCCACCGACACCCGAATCAGGTAGCGCGAAACCCCCTGCTCTTCCGCCCAATCGAGTTCGCCGTAGTGCGCTAATAGGGTGTATGGACACACCAAGGTAAACGCTGTGCCCAGGCCCGGCCCCTTACTCAGCTCAAGCGCGTCATAAAAACCCGGCGCTGCGTGTGCAGCGTCTTTAAGAACTATAGAGAGGAGCCCACCGAAGCCGCCCTTCTCCCTTCGTAGCGCCTCATACTCTTCCCCCCTTGAAAACTTAGGGTAGTACACTGAGTGAACCAGCGGATGCCCGCTCAAGTAGAGAGCTAGCAGCTCTGCATTTGAGTTGATACGTGCCATTCTTTCAGGAAAATTAGCGCTGTTCTGCAACAATACGGCAGCATCATCAGCAAAGAGATACGATCGACTCGGCGTGATAGCTCTGAGCAGTGTAGTTAGCTTTTGAGCAAGGGGCGACGTAGGTGACACCATGAGCGACCCCGCAGCGACATCACCACCACCTGAGATGAACTTCGTTAAGCTCGTAACAACGATATCTGCAAACGGCGTGACATCCACATTAAAGCAAGTGCCGATCGTATCATCCACCACAAGTGGAATCCCATGGGGTCGAAGGAGCTGTGAAAGCTGAGCGAGCTGCGGTGTCTGTAAGAGCGGATTGCACGGAACTTCTGTAAATACGTGCGAAACTGTTCCCTCTGCTATCAACTCTGCAAGCTGTTTGAGGTCATCCGCGTCTGCGCGCGCTAAAAGTCGCACGCCTTGGCCAAACTTTGCCTGCACCTTGAGAGTATCAAGATAAGGAAATCCATACTGTACCCCCTTGCAAAGGTAGCCCCTTTCAGCGGCAAGCGCCGATACCACTTGGTGCGCCGTATCGATGGCAGCCATGCCTGAGGGAAACAGTGTAAAGGAATCAGGCGAAACACCTGCATACGATGCAAGCCTCTCTCTAAGGGCACTCTCAACATTCGGCTGAATCGCCTCTCGGTCAAAGATGAGCGCTTCCGCGCATCGCGATGAAACGATCCACCCCGTATGTTGCCAAAACTGCTTGGCAGCCCCGGCTGCTTCCTTTGGATAGATCACAGCGAAGAGGTCGCTAGCTTCACAGGACTCAATGCGCGTCTCGCTGAATCCAGCACCCAAGAGAAACTCTTGGCAACGCCTGGCAGCGCGCTCTGTTACGAGGATTATGACGTCGTGCTTATTGCTACATGCAAAACGCTCTTTGTAATTATTAAAAAGCTGCCGAACGAGTGTATGAAAGACAAAGCGCGGATAACCGCTCTGCAAGCTCGTGTGCACCCTCTCATGGCCCTCTTCATAAGCGACAACATCGCTCCAGCACGGCATGCTGACCGAAACAGCGTGGGTCACGTTAGGAAGGGGAATGCCGAGTGGCGCCGGGTTGAGAGCAAAGCTTTCAGCACTGCCAGTGCTGCCATCATTTGAATCGACGCTATCGCCCAACATGACAAAAACTCCAATCAAGAAGCTCTTGTGTCTCGCTATGCGTGACTCCAGGTCTAATAAAGAACAGATTCGTTTGAGAACAATGGAAAAGGCGAGCGAAGGGAGAATAATCCCCTGTCTCTCATCTTCCAGTCCCAAAGCGAGTACGATGCGTAGGCATCCCACTCTCTCTGCTCTGCCGGAGTTGGCACCTTACTAAGCGCATCAATGTGCGCCGCAGGCTGCCGAGGCTTCAACGGGCCGGTCCCTCTGCCTCTCTGGATAAGAGCTCTAAAGCATCGGAAACATACGAGGGGAATTGAATGTAGTCAAGGTAGCAGGCTCTCCCATATAGGAACGAACCACTGCACCCCAATAAACGGTACCTCAAGGGTCCTATCCCCCTGATTTCTGGTCGTTCTAACAATATCCTAACGGATTTAACAAAGACCTAACCTTGATCCTAATTCTCTGGCGCTCCAAAAAATGTACAATCACGGTCGTAGTAAAAAATTTTTTGGTTGTTATGAACTGGTCACAAAGACTTCGCTTATTTGAAGTTATCATCGCCGGAATAGTCCCCCTAAAGTTATGCCTGGCCGATATCCAGGTAGAGCTTTTCACTCGCTCGTCGTCAGTGGAGCTTTTTCCCTTGGCTCAAGAGGAGGCTCCCCTCACAAACTCGCCGCTCGATGAGATTGCACGGGAAGTTAACAGTTGGAATTCAGCTGACCATCAAGATGAGCGTGGCGATGGAAGCAGTGACGGCGAGTCGCAGACTGGTTCATCTTTTGGAATAAATGTGACCCAGGACCGGTACGAGCCAAAGGTCGAAGAGCACCTCCAGGATTTTATCTTCTCTCGATTCCGACGGCTTGCTTCGGGCGATTAATAGGCTAGCAATTGAAATTGCTTCGTTGCCCGCTCAAGCGGAACCGCTTGCCATCTGCAATGCCGAAGACTCAGAAACGGTGAGTCTTCTCGCTCCGTTACCATCCAGGAACGTGTACAAAGAGGCGGATAACGTTCGCGCGGTGCTAGCACGCTCGGTCCCTCACGAGGAGCTTCTACAAGCAGTTCGAGTGTTTCTTCTAGCCGCGCACGAACAGCTACACGAAGTTAGAGTAGTGAAACATCTGCTCTACGCGGCTGTTTGTAGGGAAGTGGGTGTGCCGGCTGTGTAAAGTTTGCTATCTCTAAATATCTGCCAAAACACCCCTAGAGATCACGCTTGAAGCTCACTTTGGAGTACCGTACGATGTACGGCAAATACAAAAACCAGCGCGCACTAATGGCCAGTCAAGCAGCAGAGCGAAAAGTTACAGCAGTTTATGGCGACCTTACTTCGGCAGGTTCGCTGTCGATTCTGGAATTCGACCGCAAGGCTCGTATACAAAGGGGCGTAAAGGCTGCTCTCAAGATGCTTCTTGCTGCCGCTCTGTGCGTATTTATTCCGGGAGCCCACTTTGTTCTTGTTCCGCTCTGTGTCCTACTAGCACCGATTATTGGAGTTATAGTTGGGAGAATGCACAGTAGAATAACTGGTGCAAACATCACCTGCCCTCACTGTAACACCCCGCTCAAAATACTCTCCTCGCAAGCAAAGATGCCGCTCATTGAAAATTGCGTAAGCTGTAGTCGACCGATTCGAATATCATTCGTGGCGTAAGAGATAAGCTGCCCCATCAAAAGAGGCACGATGGGCATACTACTGTGGCGCGATACTACCCGGCTGTTGCCTTGCCTTCCTTTTCGTCTTGCCATCCACCACCAAGCGCCTTGTACAGCTGCACAATCGAGGAGAGATAACGCTGCTCTGCATTAGAGTGGGCAAGCTCGGCGCCGAATAGCGACCGCTCGGTATCGAGGACCTCTAAGTATGACGTAACGCCATCATCGTAGCGCCTTCGCGATAACATAGAACCACTCGATGCAGCTTGAACTTGCGAAAACCGAGCCTTGCGCTCCTCATCGAAGGTTTTTATTGCGATCAGGGCGTCTTCTACTTCCCGAACCGCCTGAAGCACAGTGCCCTCATACGCCTGAATACCCTGATTTGCTTGAGCCTCGGCTGCATCAACTCGGGCCCAGTTCTTTCCAAAATTAAAAAGCGGTCCAAGAAGCGTCCCCGCAAAACCCCAGGTGCGCGCATCCTCTGAGAAGAGATTGCTTTGATCAGCAGAGCTCAACCCAATAAAACCCGTTAAATTAAGCGCGGGATACTGCTGAGCGCGAGCTACTCCTACCCTCATGATAGCCGCCCGCGCTGACTCTTCCGACGCACGAACATCAGGACGACGCTCAAGCAGCATCGCTGGAAACCCAACCGGGATTGACACTGACGCCAATGGATTACTGTCTCGGTCTGCACGCTGTATTGCCGTCGGTGTTCCGCCCTTGAGAACACTCAAGGCATTTTCCGTCTGCCGCTGTGCTCTGTGCAGGGCTGCCAGCGCGGCAGCTGCCTCATACTCCTGTACCTGAGCTTGATTCAGATCGAGCTTGGCGATGTATCCACCCTTAAAGCGCTCCTCATTCACATGGGTGTACTGCTTACGATTTGCGAGCGTGCGCTCTGCAACTGCTATCTGTCGATCAAGATCGAGCAACTGAAGGTATGCAGTTGCGACCTCTGATACAAGCGCAAGCGTTACTGCTCTATATGCGTAATCTGTTGAAAGAAGCTGCGCGCGCTGCGCCTCTGTTGCACTCGCGTACCTACCCCAGAGATCAACTTCAAACGAGAGCTGACCGAGCAGACCAAAGTCGTTTACTGCCGGTGCTGGAACGAGCGATGCGTTACTGGCGTCAGAACGTCGTGCGCTTCCTGCGTAATCAAGTCGCGGGAATTGGTCCGGGCGCGTAAGTCCTAAAATAGCGCGCGCCTCATCGATTCTAAACATCGCAATTTTCCTATCGCGATTGGCTTCCAGTGCCCCCCGAATGTGCTCTTTGAGAATCGTATCAGAAACAAGATCCCACCATCCAACGTCTGCTACATTCTCCTGCACAGCAGGAGTCTCGCGATACTGCTCTGTCAGCGGAAGTGCGCTACGCTCGTACTCTGGAACAAAGAGGCATCCGCTCATTGAGATAAGACACCACGCTGCCACTACTTTGCTATTCACGGTCACTGGCTACTCCCCCTTAAGCTCTTCTGTCTTACTACCGTTGTTCGACCGACCCGAAAGCCTCTCAACAAGCACAAAAAGCATCGGAACAAGACACACCCCGAGGAGCGTAGCCACCGTCATCCCACTAAACACCGACATGCCCATAACCTTGCGTCCCTCCGCTCCAGCACCTGACGCTATAACGAGGGGAACTACGCCTAAGATGAATGCGAATGCGGTCATGACGATCGGACGAAGACGTAGCTTCGCTGCCTCAAGCGTTCCATCTATAAGTGGCATCCCTTCACCAACTTTTATCCGCGCAAACTCAACGATTAGGATCGCATTCTTAGCAGTAAGCCCTACAAGCGTCACAATCCCAATCTGTGCAAAGATATTGTTAAGGTAAGACTCGCTAAAGAGTCTGCACAGCCATATCCCTCCTAGCGCCCCAAGCACTGCAACTGGCGTTCCTAGAAGCACCGAAAACGGCACAGACCAACTCTCGTATTGAGCCGCAAGAATCAAGAATACGAAGAGCATCCCGAGAAAGAACACGATTGCACCCGACCCAGCAGCTTTCTCCTCTTGGTACGACATCGCATTCCAGTCGTAACTCATATCTGAAGGTAGCACCTGAGCTGCAACTTCCTTAAGAGCCTGTAAGGTTTGCGCCGAGCTATAGCCGGAAGCCGGCGCACCGATCAGCTCTGCGCTGCGGTAGAGATTGAAGCGATTCGTGAACTCTGGCCCGACAGTTGGCGATA
>JBIKKT010000124.1:0-2500 GCA_044360195.1 Bdellovibrionota bacterium
TGAGTAACGCATAGGGAGTGGCTTGAGAGCTTTTGCAAGCCCCGTCTCATCCGACGGGATGAGGAGAAGGTGTGTATGATTAGTCATCAAGCAATAAGAGACAATTAAAACCCTAGCCTGCATCGTGTAATGAACAAGCTGCTCAAGGAAGAAATATCGGTCCTCATCATCGAAGAAGACCTTGGCTCGATGGTTACCTCGCTCGGTAACGTGATGGAGAACTTTGGGCACTACGACCCGGGCAGCTCTTGGCATGCTGCTTTAATCGACGGTTGAGATGGATGGATAGTTGTGGGCAGCCGCAGGTAAGTGTGGCGAAAAGAAAAAGGGTAGCGGCCCCTTTTCTTCATGGAAACCTCGCAGGATAACAAAGCACGGGAGAATCAAGGTAAGGCACTGAACCTGTTTGACCTACCGATGCGATTTTAAACCATGCGGAGCGTGGCTTTTTACCGCGCGGTGTCTGAGAAAAATAGGTAGGAACAAGCTCTCCTACCACGACATATAGCTGCTTACAATGAGCGCACAGGCTGCTCATGTGCTTGCCGTGTTGATTTGGAGAAGCCATGGCAACTCTTCTTTTTTAGCCTTGATGAATGGCTTACCTCGGTGCAAAATACTCCTAAAAATTTGGAGTATTTTGCACCATGCGCCTATCGAGCAAATCAGCCCGAAAACTGACCATACTGGCACAAGTTCAAGGCGGCTACTTTACCGCAAAACAAGCTGCTTCAGTAGGTTACGGGTACCGCCACCTCGACTATCACGAGACTGTTGGCAACTTTGAGCGTGTGGCGCACGGGCTCTACCGCCTTCCAACTATGCCCGTAGCTGAGCATGACGAGCTCATCCGGCTGACCTTCTGGAGTCGGAACCAAAAAGACGAGCCCCAAGGGGTGGTCTCTCATGAGACTGCCCTGGTAGTTCACGATCTTACAGACCTCCTGCCCAATCACGTGCACCTCACAGTTCCCCGGACGTTCCGTAAGCGAGCGCCAAACGGATGCAAGCTGCACAAGTCAACACTCGCCCCCGACGAGATAGAGGAACGCGAGGGATTCAACGTAACAACACCACTTCGCAGTCTACTAGATGCCGCCACAAGCGGCGTGAGTCAGGAGCAACTCAATATTGCCGTCAGAGACGCAATCTCGCGCGGACTCATCCGCCGAAAGGCACTGGAGGAAGCCGCCCGCACATCTTCACATGCTGCTCGACTGACTCAGGGATTAAAGAAGTTGAAAGGAACCAAGCGGTGACTAAATCATTCAAAAGTGCGGCCTCGTTCAAGATGTCGCTTGAGGAGCGCTTGCGAACACGAGCGGCTACCAGCGGCGTGCCATTCCCCACGCAACAACTGAAGTTTGCAATGGAACGTTTGCTCGCACGGTTATTCAACGGTGCCGACGCGCCGTGGCTTCTTAAAGGTGGTTTTGCGATGGATTTGCGTTACCGCCCCCGTGCCCGAACGACGAAAGATATCGATCTCTCTGTGATTCTCGCTGTAGACAACTCAATCGCTGACCTACGCGACAGACTCCAGGCCGCAGCTGAACTCGACCTTGGCGATTTCCTGACCTTCTACATAGGCGAGCTAAAAGCTGAAATAGCCAACGCTCCTAAAGGCGGCGGTCGACTACCCGTTGAAGTCGTACTGGTTGGGAAAACTTATGCCAGATTCGGCATCGACGTGGGGATCGGAGATCTGCTCGTGGGTCAGCCCGAGCTTCTCACTGGAGACGACGTACTTGAGTTCGCTGGAATCTCTCCCGCCCTAGCGCGAGCAATCCCTAGGGCGCAGCAGTTTGCTGAAAAGGCGCATGCGTACACGTTCCCGTGGTCAGGTCGCCTCAACACTCGAACAAAGGACCTCGTAGACCTCGTGCTCCTGATTGAACGCGGCACTCTCGACCTGGCAGAACTGCGCGCCGCGCTTTCAGTCACCTTCTCAACACGCGGCACACATCTGTTACCCAAAATGCTTCCCCCACCGCCAACGCACTGGAAGGTAGACTTTCCTGAAATGGCCTCCCAAGCGGGGCTATCGACCACGGATATCGCTGCGGCGTTCGCTGTCCTTGAAGCCTTCTGGAGATCAAACTTCCTCGGCGAATCGTAGACTAGACCTCGCGAGCAAAAAAGCAGAAGTAATTCTTCAAAAAGGTCGCAAGCCCATGCCCATCAACATGCGACAGGATCCCAAGATACGACTGAAGCGATTGATGAAATGAGTCTGAATCAATCTCTCCTCTGAATAAAGCAATAAAGGGGACGCTACCCTTTATCATTTCGAGGACGACCGCGACTCCTTGCGAATAGCTGCCTTCCCGTTAAGCGCTCCAAACCGGCAATAAAGCTGCTCTCTCCAACGGGTAGGTTCATGAGCGTAGCCCGACGTAGTTGATCGCACTTATGGGGGCACAAAAGTCCACTTCCAGTAGTAGCAAGTGCTTGCTTTTTTAAGCCATCGATCAGGTGCGGTGATATATGGATTAGGATC
>JBIKKT010000077.1:0-9220 GCA_044360195.1 Bdellovibrionota bacterium
CTGAACGTCTCGAAGATGATGCGCAAGAGTGCATGGCTCCCCGCGGGATGGGGGTAATATATACTCACGGATGTGAACGACAGCCGATAAGACGATCCCTCTCGGATTCCGAGCGCGCCGCCCTACTGGCTAAGTACTACCGCCCGTACCACGACCAACTACTCTCTCTGATAACAAAGTGTTTAAACCGGTTCAATACCTGCACGATCATTGATTGCCACTCGTACCAGGAGCATCCACTCCCGTATGAGATCGATCCTCATGCAGAGCGATACGATATCACGCTTGGCACAGACCCTCACCACACTCCGGCGTGGATAATCTCAACGGTCAAGCAGATTAGCAGGAGCCATGGATTATCCTGCGGCCTCAACAGGCCGTTTTCAGGTACCTATGTTCCCCTCTCGTACTACAAAGACCCCCGCATCCATGCCTTTATGCTTGAGGTAAAGCGCTCAACCTACATGGACGAGCGCACAACAGCTCCGCATGATGGATTTGGTCGCGTGCAAGCTGCTGTTCAGGAGATCGTAAGCGCTATTCTCGCCGGTACCTATACGAAGGCAAGCTCAGACCATCGGCCCGCATTGAACTCTTCAACACCGCGCTTTATTGCGGCGTCAGAAGCCTCCGAAGCCCTCTGTAGGTAAGGGAGCGCTTCACTCTGTCGTGCGGCCCGGTGAAGCGCCACGCCAAGATTCCACGACGCACGCGGCTCTCCCGCCGTTATCTCAAAGGCACGCGCACACCCGAGCAGGGCTGCATGCGCATCGGAAAAGACCTTATCCGGCTCCCACGGAAGCGTCATGTGCGTGGCACGGCGAGCAAAGTCTGTAAACGCACCAGCTTGCTCTGACACCGAAGCCAACGGCCATCCTTCAGCACGGTAGAGCGAGAGGATTGTTTCACAATTCAGATATTGTTCACGAAGCTCACGTTGTTCACGCACAGAAGAGTCATCTTGCGTTGAGATAGAAGTGTCTCGAGCGAGGAAAACACCCAAAGGAATAGGAAGGTGAATCGCTCGTTCCCCAGCAAGGGCGAAGCGGAGATTAAACTCCCAATCACCTGCCGCCTTCATGGTCTCGCTGAAAAGCCCCACTCTTTCATGGACACCTCTACGCCAAAGTGGCTGACAGCCGAACTGATAATGCAGCAGAGCTTCAGGGGCGAAGTACTCTTTATAGAGATACCGTGCTCTGCGAGAATTGGCACTAAAAGACTCGTTAGGCGTCTGACTCTCAAAGACATCAGCATACACGAGCTGAGCACGCGGATTTGAATCCAAGGCTCGCGCAAGAATCTCAAGACACTCCGGATGATGGCGGTCATCTGCATTTGCGTTCGTAATATATTCCCCGCGAGCGATAGCAACGCCTCGATTCCATGCTTGATACAGCCGCTCTCGTTCATCAGTTCGGTGGTATACGATATTCGCAAAACTCTTTTGAAATTCACGCACAACGCTACCTTCGTCATCCGGTGACGCGCTGTCGATAACAACGATCTCCAAGCCCCCTGCGCGATAGAGTGACTGATTAACCAGATCAATCAGACATGCCTCGACGAACTCTCGAGCTTTATAGAGTGAGACGATCGCAGAGACCTTCATTACGCTTATTCTCCTACAGCAATAAGCTGCTCAAGCTGTTTTCGGAGGGGAAAATGTGGTGCGCGAACCAGCACCTCTCTCGCATAGCGCGACGCTTGGTGAGCATCATGCATATCCGCACACAGAGCTGCTAGACGAAAATACGCCTGCCAATCTTCTCGCTCGGCATTACTGGCGGCAATTGCATACTCTTCCGCTGCGCGATCAACACTACCAGCTCTCTCAAGACGGATCCCCTTTATGATGTGGGGCCAAGCGCGGTACCCCTCTCGCGTAAGCGCACGCTGCAGATCAAAATCAGAGAAGGTACACGGAGATGCGACAGAGTCATGATCGTTAAAAAGCGTTTCTGCGGCGACATTTTTGCAGTCACTGATTCTCTGCACACTTTCGGGAAGCAACGGCTTGATATCTCCAGACCTCCAAGCGATAGATCGACTTGCTGCGCGCTCTGCAACAGCAATAGTCTCTTCGGCAACAACGCTCCATGGACGTTCTCTGCCGAGAGTCTCACAGCGCTGCGACATCGCGGCAAGGTGCTTTGGATTCTCAAGCAGAGCCCTCATCGGACTATAGAGAGCTTCTGGCCCGGGTTGTTTAATCAACATGCCAAGCTGCTGGTCCTTGAGGTACTCACTCACACCTCCGACATTAAACGCCACCACAGGACATCCGCTCGCCTGTGCATCAACAACTGCGAGCCCTGCGCTCTCAAATGACACCGACGGAAAAACCAGGAGACCTGCTCGGCGTAGATGCATTGCCAACTCGCGCTGAGGAACCTTCCCGTGAAAAACAAGCCCCGGGAAACGCTCGACGAACTCCTGTTTGCGAGCTGAAAAATCCGGCCAATACCCTTCGGAGCCAAACACCGACAATTTGATTTGAGGCAGCACCTTCTTAAGCTCACCGAATGTTGCCAACAGGAGATGAATACCCTTAGGCTGCTCAAGGCGGCCTATGTAAACGATCTGATTCCAGTCCCGCTCTTCCGGTCCGGCATACGAAAAAATCTCAGGATCAAATCCGAGACGCACAACCGGCATCCGAGAAGGGTCGATCGTATCGTTGACGGAGAGTATTAAATCTTTCTGTGCCTGCGAAACGCAGATGACGTAATCTATCAGCTCCATCACGGTCGAAGGCTCCAACCCACTGGCGTAAGGCGAGGGAGAATGATTGATGATCACTCGAGAGAGACAGTGCTCGTGGTCACGAAGCAGGAGAAAAGGGTGGGCGAGCGTTGCAGCGAAACAGTAGTACGGACCGACATTCCTCAATCGTCGCTCGATGTCGTTGAGGGCGTACGTTGGTCCAAAATTCCAAAATTCAACACCATCATGTGAGCACTCCTGCCCGTCTGCGAGATTCGCACACGCAATAACCCTGTATCCTATGCGAGCAATAGCGCGCGCCACGGCCATGGTCGCACTCTCTCCACCTCCAGCATTGACTCCCCTGGGGTAGACCAGCCAATCGTTAAAGAAGATCACTACCGTTGGTTGAGAGGAGGGCTTCATTGCAAAAAAACTCACATCAAATCAGATCCTTACGCCGGCCGCCGCGCTAATGATAAGCACGCACAAAGGGGCCACCTTGGTAAGATGACGCCGGTAGAGGTTTAGAGTCAAAAAATTGAACTGGTGGGGCTGCCCCACTCACTGCTCTACTGACAACTACGCCGATGTCCCAAAGGTCTTTAGCATCGCCTCTTCTATGGTAAACGTCGGAGCATACCCAAGGTCGCGCTTTGCGGCATTAATATTGAAGTAGTGACTGGTAGCCATCTCAGAGACCAAAAAGCGTGTAAGAAGGGGTTTGACCTCAATACCAAACATGAGGAGAACCCGTGCTACCGACTCGATTACCAAAGCCAACGGCATCGCAACTGAAGTGGGAATTGAACGTGAAACCGGGGGCAACTCGTGCGCTGCAAGCACCCTGTCGATCCAACGCCACATATCTACGGGCTCGCCCTGGCTGATAAAATAAGCCTTACCTCCTGCTCGGTCTGGCTCGGTTTCTAACGTTCTCATCGCGGCTACGTGCGCCTGCACACAGTCTTCGATAAAGGTGAGATCAACTCTATTAGATCCGGATCCGATACGGGTAAGTTTACCAAGCCGTGCGCGCTCTACGATGGTCGGAATAAGGTTAGTATCGCGTGGCCCCCAGATGAGGTGCGGGCGGAGTGCCACGGTGCGCAGACCTTCTCTATCGTCCGCAGCACGAACCTCACGTTCAGCCTGGGCTTTAGTCTGTGGATAAAAGGCGTGGAAATGGTCCGGGTAATTTTGCTGCTCGTCTACCCCAAGAAGATCCTGACCCGTATGCACTACACTCGGGGAGCTTGTAAAGACGAATGCCCGTACCCCCGCACTCTTGCAAGCGGCGATTATATTCCGAGTGCCTTCAACATTAGTATGAAAGAAATCTCGGTAGCGGCCCCACATATCAACTTTTGCTGCCGTGTGAAACACTCCATCATAACCCTCAAAAAGATGAGCCCACGATTCCACTGGCGCTCCGATATCAACCTGAGCAGTACGGACGCCGATCGCGTCGAGCTCTGGGTAGGCCTTGCGAGAGAGACTTAACACTTCATGCCCGGCTGCTCTCAGAGCAGCACAGAGAGCCTTCCCAACGAATCCGCCTCCGCCTGTGACGATGTAACGTCGCACGGTACTCATGGTACTATCCCCTAAGCAGCCCGCTGTGCCTGTAGCAACTTTTCAGCCCACTCACCGAGCTGATCGCGATAGATCTTTGCATTGTGGCGAGCATCGACAGGAAACGAGCGATGGAAGAAAAACTTGGTAATCCCCTGACTGAGGGGGTGAGCATTCGCACACTCTTGTAGCCTTGCTATGAATTCCTCGGTTTGCCTGCCGGGCTCGGGGAAAAACTGTGGATACGGCTCTACGACTATAGCCGGCTCCTTTCCACCCCGCACCGCAACAAGAGCAGAACGCCGCACCTGTGGTAGCGTATTAAAAATCTCTTCTACTGGCACGCTGTGAAACGCTTTCTCTGGAGTATATACCGAGTGCGACTTTCTTCCGCAGTAGAAGAGGTTACCACGACCATCAACGTAGCCCACATCACCCATGCGGTGCCAGAAAGTCGAGCCATCTCGCACTTTGCCAACTTTATTCGCATCGATTCGGTGCAGATATTCTGGGCTCACTATGGCACCACGCACGAGTATCTCACCTATCTCTCCTATCGCGAGAGTCTCTGCCTGCTCGATGGACGAGAGGGCCCCCTCGGTGCTCTTGACGATACGTAGCTCGATTCCAGGAATAAGCGTTCCAACCGGGGTCCCTTGTTCACCGGAGAGAGCTTGCTCCCACTGGGTACCAGTCAGCTCGGCTGCTGTTATGTAGGTAACCGGCAAAGCTTCCGTGGCACCGTATGGCGTCGCCGCTTCGCCGTGTGGGCATACCTTCTTTACTAACTCGAGCGTTGCGCCAGGAACTGCAGCTCCGGCCATGAAGACACGCTTAATGGTCGGTAGTACGATTCCACACCGAAGCGCATACTCAGCTATTTTGTGCCACAGCGTAGGCGACCCGAAAGAAGATTCTATACCGAGATCTCCTATAAGCTTCACAACCTGCGCTGCATCTAGCGCTAGGGGCTTACCAACTGGCATCGAGGGGAATACGCTCGCAACGCCTAAGCCAACGTTGTAGAGCGAAAAGATCGGCAACAACGTAAGGTCACGAGTACCGAATGTCTGACCAAGGATATCACGAATAATACCGAGCTGATTCGCCAGCATCTCATTTGTAAAGATAACTCCCTTGGGAGTTCCGGTAGCTCCGGATGTAAAAGCGATCAACGCTGCATCAACTGCTTTGAGCGGATTGTCGGAAGTGAGCACCGGCAGCGGCACCGGCTTAAGCGGCGCATTCGCAAAACGCTTAAAGTACCCAAGCGAATGCCCTCCAGTAAAGGCCCACTCAGAAGCCGTAACGTGGAATTTAAGCCTATGGAAAAGCGAGCGCTTGAGGAATCGCAGCAGATGCGCCTTTGGGGAACCGATAAAGGCATGCGGCGCTGCATCCTGAATGCAACGTGAGAGTTTTTCGAGACCGATTCCAGGGTCAACGAAAACTGGCGTTGCCCCGCGGCCCATAACAGCAACCGCGAGTGCCAAGAAATCAGCGCCTGGTGAAACGAGCATCAACACTCGATCGCCAGGCGTTAATCCAAGATCAGACAAGCCGCGCTGGTATTGATTAACCAACTTGGCAAGGTCTCCATAGGTCGTCTGTGCGTAGTGCAACGCACTGCCATTAATCGGGTCGCGCACCCAACGTGGCACGATCGCCGCCGCTGCGTTCGGTGTCTCAAGCGCGATGCGCATTACCTGGTCGTAGATAACGTGAATCCTTCCCTGCTCGCGGTCTGCTGCTACTGGCGTTTCGCTCGCGTGAACGTGATCACTTGGTCGAGAAAGGAATTCCTTGATGGCCGGGATAGCTATCTGCGGGGCATCATCCAAGACAAGGTGGGATGCATCTGGGATTTCGAGCAGTTCTGCGTTTGAAAAATGTGCTGCAACCTTACTTAACATCTCACGATGAAAACATGGATCTTTGAGTCCCCAGATTATCTTCACCGGCTTCTCAGCCACTTTGGGGAGACCAGCGGCGATACTAACCATCTCTGTGTAGGTCGGGTGCTCAGGACCAAACGGGATATCAGCGACAAAGTCCCAGATCGCATCACGTCGCTGACGCGTTGTATAAGGCGCCCGGTAGCCACTAACGACTTCAGGAGTTAGCTTTCGAAAAGCGCCAACCGAGGTGGTCATGCGGACAAAGGTGTCCGTGTGACGCGTCATCGTCTTACCGATAATCGGAGTGGCCGCAAGCTTTATGAAACCAGGAAGAATCTCAGTCTCTGTGAGTGTTGTGTTGAGGTAAATAATTCGGTTAACCGATTGGAGCCTACGTTGAATAAACCCGGTACCAAGTGGGCCGCCCCAATCGTGCATCACAATTGAGAAGTTAGTTATACCGAGGGCATTAACAAACTCCTCTAGCTGGTTTATTCGGTCGATAGCACGAAACTTTGTGCCGGGAGTGCGATCAGAGAGCCCCATTCCCAAAAAGTCGGGGGCAATAAGTCGGAAGGACTCCTTCAGTTCGCGAATTACGTTGCGATAAAAGAAGCACCAGGTGGGGTTGCCATGCAGCAACAGCACTACTGGACCAGAGCCTTCGTCGACGTAATGCATCCGGTGACCGGCGACTGTGACGAAACGCGACTGGAATGGAAGCACTTGATCTAACACTCGCTTCCCCTATCAATTACCACTCAACGCCAAGGAAGAGGGAGTTTAACCCCGAGCCGAACCCGGTCATAACGATCTTCTCTCCCTTCTTTATGCCTTTCTCCTCAACGCCAACAGCAAAGGCAGTTGGCAACGCAGCAGAAATCAAATTTCCGCGATTCTGATAGATGGTAAATTCCTTAGAGTAATCTAGTCCGAGGGTGTTATAGAACGCCTCGTTAACCTGTCGGCCGACCTGGTGACAGAAAACGTGTTGCACATCGTCTTTTGACCACCCGATCACTTCAGATGCATCCTTCCATGTTTGTTGACCAAGGATAGCAGCAGCAGCGATGAGTTTTGACGACTCGGTCTCCATGAGCGGCTCGATCGGTGGACTATCAACGAGGTGATAGTCAACGTTTCCGACACAGAGATCGCAGTGCTGCGTCGCTGAACGCGTTGCGCCGCCGAGAATGCGGTGCTTGGTTTTTGAAATGCTCTCGTGGCAGAGCACGTACGCAACGGCGCCCGATCCAACAGTGAATGTTGGCAGGATCTTTAAAAGCTGATCTCGCGACAGCCCGGCTCCGTTAAGCACCTTCTTAAAAGTGGCCTCAAACACGCACCGTGAGTGCTCAGCAGAAACAACCACTCCTGCTTTTATCATCCCCGACTCAATCAGATTTGAGACAAAGAAGATTCCGTCCATAAATCCGAGACAGGCATTACTAATGTCAAGCGCTACGCCATCCTCAGAAAGCTCCAGATTACGGTGAATGAGGCACCCCGTGGCGGGCTCAAAGTAATCACGTGTTACCGAACAACTTACCAGCGCACGAATCTGGTCTTGGGGTATGCCCGACTGCTCAATTGCATCCCTTGCAACGGTGGTTCCCAGCAGGCTCGGTCGCTCAGCGATGTCCCAATGCCAACGTGAACCGATGCCGGTCAAACGCTCTAAAGTTCCAAATGGAATACCAAGGCTCTTGTAGGTTGCGGCCAAAGTATCTTCAATCTCAGCCGAGGTCATCTCGTGGGGAGGCTTAAGTGTTGCAAATGATTCTAGACAAACGCTCTTGTAACGAAATGCGACCATAATTGATATTTTCCTGCCTGCCTTTACTGCCTGCCACGCCCTCGCCGGAGGGCTACGTACCCCGACCCTGAGGCCGGTGGAATACCATATTCGGGGGCCAATGTACAAATCAGGGGCGCTTTTTAGGTCTTCAGGCGAGACAGCGAACTCCTAGCAACTGGTACACCCTACCTCACTGGCAGTAACCTATCGATTTTAGGGTGCCTCAACCCAAAATTGGCTAGGACGAAGGGTTTAAGCAGTGAGGCCAAAACCCTTGTGAAGAACCGCCCTAGGAGTCCTTTTGTGACTCCGTAACAGCCGATACTACCCCCACAACAACCGCAAAGAGGAGGACGATGGCTACCAACCAAACCAGAGCAACCAGTCCGATCTCTACCAACGCGCACAAACCATCGAACAGCCGTCTGAACGCCTCCGCGTTCACAAAACTTACCGTGTAAGCAGCCAACCATCCGAAGCCGAGCGCTCCTGCAAGGAGCAGCTTCATCTTGGCAAGCTCCCCTATGAATTTCTTAGGGCTAAACCGACCTTTGGTTGTAGTCATAACCTTTTGGTAAGAAGACGTACCCACGCTACGAACTTCCCCCCGCAATCGCTCACCCAAGCGCGCGGGCTTCATTCGTGTCGCAAACACTGCCCTCCCTTCTGCTGCCGGTCGTAGCACATCCCTTGCCGCTGGTACACTGTACCAATCTAGATTAGACGACATTAGAAGTATCATGAGGATCTCAGGGGTACCCGCTGAATTGAATTATTCGTTGAAATCGAGCTCTGTTGGCTGACTGAATAGCCCTCTACGCCATTCCAACACCCCGAACTGCCACAACTGCATCGAGCCTACTGCTGGCCTGGCCCTTGGTACACGGTAGTTATGCAGCTTGGAAAGGATTACAAGTGCTCCGAAGGCATTTAAATCGAGTAAGGGAGCCTGTTGGATGAAAGCAATCAACCACTACGAGCGTGTTTGAATTAGAAATTGTCAGTTTACACCAAAGAGCCAGACAAAACCGATAAAATGGCAGCAGTTCTCAAGCACTTTTTAACCTTAACAAACAAGTGACGCTCAACTAAGCAGCAGTCTCTAACGGGAAGGCAAATCCTGGCGGAAACCACGGTATGAAGGTCCCTGGCGGCCAATCGACCCGCAAACCTTCCTTGGCTTTTTTGTAACACTCCTTACAGCGGGCGAATATCGCTTTGAATTCTCTGATTATCTGAATAC
>JBIKKT010000078.1:0-9202 GCA_044360195.1 Bdellovibrionota bacterium
AGAACGGCGATCACTACTGGGTACTTGCAAACGTGACTCCCACTTTTGACCAAGAGGGAAACATCATCGGTTACCACTCAAACCGCCGCGCACCAGACCGTAAGATCCTCGCTACAGTCCAAGAGCTATACAAGCTGCTGCTAGAGGAGGAGGTTCGTCACTCAGATAGGCGTAAGGGGCTTCTAGCAGCAACTGAGCTCTTACAGTCAATCGTCAAGGAGCGAGCTTCCGCTTACGACGAATTCGTCTTCTCGCTCTAGTCAATTACACAGTCTATATTTTCGACAGGAAACACCATGGAGACAGAAACACAGATCTTTGAAAATGAGATAGAAGAGGTTCCAACTGCCGTTCCTCCAACTCCACGGCATACCAATGGACACAACGGTGCCACTCACCGCGATGCCGCACCGGATGTTATGGAATGGGTACGGCGGGCTGGCGAAGTTGTTCGCCAAGCGAGCGCTGGTAATCTCGAGGCGCGCATCCTCGGCTATTCAAAGGATGACGAGCTCGGCGTGCTCATCAACGGTATCAATGACCTGCTCGATATCACCGATGCGTTTGTGCGAGAAGCGCGAACATCGCTTGAGTACGCCTCAAAGGGTAAATTCTTTAGAAGGGTTCTTCAGCGCGGCCTTCCTGGCACCTTCCGGAATGCTGCCACCGTCCTCAACATCGGTACTGAGGAGATGCAACGCTCTGCAAACGAACTGACCGCGGCTCGCGACCGTCGGCTAAAGCTGGCAGACGACTTCGAAGCGGCTGTTCGCGGCATCGTCACAACCGTTGCATCTGCTTCTACCGAACTAACAGCTACGGCTCAGCTATTAGCGCAAAATGCTGCCGGAACGACCGAACAATCTGTTGCAGTGGCAGCAGCATCCGAGCAGATGTCGGTAAATGTGCAGCGCGTCGCTTCAGCAACCGAGGAGCTCACCAACACGGTATCTGAGGTTGGAAGACAGGTTGAGGACTCAACTAAATTCGCGGCGGGCGCCGTAAGTGAAGCGGACCGCACTCAGGGAATCGTCAACGGTCTTTCAGACGCTTCCAGACGTATAGGCGGGGTGGTTAAGCTTATATCCCAGATAGCAGCACAGACAAATCTACTTGCGCTCAATGCGACCATCGAAGCAGCACGAGCAGGAGACGCAGGTAAGGGCTTTGCGGTTGTTGCATCTGAAGTAAAGAACCTCGCTCAGCAGACAGCATCTGCGACTGAAGAGATTCAAAGAGAGATCGAAGGCATCCAGGGCATCTCGGCAGAGACCGTAAAAGCAATCTCTGGGGTTGGCGATACAATAAAGCGCATGCGCGAGATCGCAACCGCGATTGAGACCTCAGTCACCGAGCAGCAATCTGCTACGACTGAGATATGCGGCAACATCCACCAAGCTGCAACGGGAACGCAAGATGTGTCAAAGAACATCTCTGGCGTAACGATGGCAGCACAAGAGACAAGCTCTGGAGCATCACAGGTACTCGATGCAGCGCAGGAACTTTCTCGGCAATCAGAGGCGCTCCAACACTCTGTTGAGAGCTTCCTGGTGAGTGTCCGGGCTGGATAGGGCGCTGCTAACTCCAACACCCGACCTCAGTGAGCCTGCACTTCAGGTAGAAAAAGCTGAACTGTCGTGCCGCTCTCTTTGCTGGACTTAACCTCCATCCAGCCCCCGTGCGCGCGCACTACACCGTAGGCAACTGCGAGACCGAGCCCAACATGCTGAGGCACGATGTGCTCCGGAGCAAAGGTCTTAGTCATCGACTCCAGGTCACGATAGGCAAGTTCAGTTACCGGGCAGTGAAGCGATAGCACTACGAATGAGCCCGGCTCTTCGCGGAGAATAACCTGGTCTCCCTCGCCTGAAACAACTGGCTCCTTACGGCCAACTGAAATACTGATAGTGCCTGGTGAATGCCGCGCGTGGTCGATCGAGATAATAGCCCCAATAAGCGCGTTAACGACTGCCTTGCGGTCGCAAAAAACAACCAAGTCGTCACGCTCAAAAGCTATCTCTACTCCTTTGATAGGCTTTACCCAGTTCTTAATGCGCTCTGAAACTTCATGCACCAGCTCGCTTACCAAGACAACACTGAGCTCGCGTGGCCCCTCTTGTGAGGCCCACAGAAGGCGTTGGATGAGTCGGTGAGAATCCTCGCATAGGCGCAAAACTCCGCGCGCAGACCTGCGCTCGAGAGCCTGTAACGTTGAGCTCTCCACCAGCCATGACAGTTCGGTCATCATGGTCACCAGGGTCGAGCTGAGCTCGTGTGCAACAGCGCCAACGACATCGCGCAACACCTCACCACTTTCAATCTTGGGACCCTCTATCTGCTCTTCACGCTCAAAGAGCGCCTGATAGAGCCCCAGATCACGTTGTAGAGATGTGACGACGCGATGATTATCCATTCCAAACTCAATAGCTAATTTTAGCTCGTTGTCGCGGAACGGTTTGACAAGGTACGCGAGAGGATGCGCTCGCTGGGCGCGTTCAAGTACTGCACGGTCGCTGCTACCACTGATAAAGATCGATGGTATGTGTAGTGTCTCCTCAAGCTGCTGCGCAGCCTCAAGCCCGCTTGAATGGCCGTGCAAGAAAACGTCCATAAGCACCAGATCAGGCTTCTCCTTGCGCGACACCGCAAGCGCCTCGTGCGGCGTTTCAACGACTCCAATAACGCGGTGCCCGAGGTGCTCTACTCGCTCCTTTAGGTCAAGTGCCGCAATCTGCTCGTCTTCACATATGAGAATGGAGATGGGATTTGTTGATGCCATTGGTGCCTTTACCCTCTTCTAGTGATGGAAACTCAACACAGAAGTGAGCCCCACCCTCATATCTATAGGAGAGATGACCATATAGTTGCTGACTAAGAGCATGCACCAGACGTAGCCCAAGCGTACGCGGCTGGGAGACACTGAGCCCCTCGGGCAGACCGCCACCTCGATCGCTGACGAGGAGACGAAAAACCGCGTCAACCCGTGATAGCGATACGGCCACAGAACGCGATCCATCGTCTGCACAACCGTGCTTCAGTGCGTTAGAGAGTAGCTCATTCAAGAGCAGGCCAAACGGCACTGCCCGGTCCAGCGGAAGCATACTCGGCACCACATCAGTTGTAACAACAGCCGCTTCGTTTTTACCATTAAGGTACGGGCGAGTGAGCTGGCGCGCCAACTCTTCGACATATCCAGCTATGTCGACTGCGGAGTAACTCATTGAGCGATAGAGCTTATCGTGCACCAGCCCCATCGCATAGACCCGCTCTTCACTACTTCTAAACATCGCCCGCGCCATACATTCCGGTAGATAACTTGACTGTAGGCGAAGCATACTACAGATGATTTGGAGGTTATTTTTGACGCGATGATGCACCTCGCGCAGCAGGGCATCCTTATCAGCAAGGGACTGCATCAGTTGGCGCTCAGCGTGCAACCGCTCAGTGCGATCGTTTACAACGATTGAAAAGCCGCTCTCGTTGACCGAGCCGTTCGGGACCGCGGCCAGGGTGAGAGAGACTTCTACAGAAGCTCCCTCTCGTGTGACCGCTGTAGCTTTCATCTGAGTCCGTTCAGTTCCAGCAGCAACGGCTAAGTGTGAAGAGAGTAGCGACCCATCCGGCGCTGGCCCAATCAGAGCATCAACGCTCTTCCCAATCATATCTGAAGCGGAATACCGGAAGAGCTCCTCTGCTGCTCTATTACACTCCCAGATTATCCCCTCCGGACTCACTCCCATCAGGGCATCTCCGGTGCTGGCAAGAATAGCCCGCAGCCGGGCCGCCTCACGTTTCAAGCGCGTAAGCTCATCGAGCTCTAACTGAACACTCTCTACAGCCACTTCACCTGATGTACTACCCTGCGTCATAGGCCTGGCACCATACACTGGAAGGGGCATCTGCGAAATATGACCTAGGTCATGCTGGGTCAGAGAGCCCTTTACGCAACTTTGCAACGATCTTCTTTGCTAACGAGAGAGGCATGCGACCAACGGAGGCGATGCGCTCAGGGTCTGAAGCCCTGATCGCCTCTATACTACCGAACGCCTTAAGGAGCCGCGTACGCCCCTCAGGGCCTAACCCTCCAACCTCATCAAGGGCCGATCGGAAGACACGTTTTGAGCGCAACTGCCGGTGAAACGTAATTACATAGCGGTGAACCTCATCACGAATTCGCGCAAGGAACCGCGTTACGGCCGCCGCTTCATCAAGAGGGACTGAATCCTCCCTTCCAGGAATATAAAGCCGCTCTGGCTTGCGATCGACCGTTTGGGAGAAGGGGGCGCTCTCGGTGCGCATCTTGGCGAGAGATATAATCGGGACTTCAAGCGCCAACTCATCACGCGCCCGCAGAGCCATGGCGAGTTGACCAGGGCCCCCATCGATAACCAAAAGGTCGGGTAGCGAATCTTCGGTTCGACCACGGGTTAGCCTTCGAGAAACCACCTCGTAGATCGAAGCAAAGTCATCGGGTTTCCCCTGCTGCGAGAGCTTGTAGCGTCGGTAGTGACTCTTCGCAGCAACACCATCGATGGAAACCACGATAGCGCCAACGGTGTCGCTCCCCTGAAAGTTCGATATATCAACACACTCAACGCGCCGGGGGTAGTTTTTTATCCCAACTAAAGCGGCGAGCGTTTCAGACACAACGTCCCACTCGGTCTCAAGGGAGTGCGCATTAGAGAGCGCCTGCTGAGCGTTTAACTCTGCCATAGAGAGGAGACGAGACTTCGAACCACGCTGAGGCACTACCATCTCAACCTTTGAGCCGCGCTTCTCCGTGAGCGCCCCTTCTAGAAGTGATGCGTTCATAAGCTCACACGGGAGGATGATCTCCTTGGGAACCTCTCGGCCACTTTCATAGAACTGCTGAATGACTGATTCAAGCACCTCCTCATTGCTCACACCGACATCAAAGAGCGTGAATGTTTTCGTTTCAGAGATCCGACCACCCCTTACAAGGAGAACACACACCGCGGCACTTATCCCCTCGCGCGCAACTGCAAAAACGTCGCGATTCTCCCCCCGAAAAGTCACAAGTGAGTGACCTGCCTGAAACTTCGTTAAAGTTTCAATCCTATCGCGCCACGCTGCGGCTTCCTCGAAGCGAAGCTCCTCGGAAGCACAGTCCATTCGGTCGTGCAAAACTTTAAGCGTGCCTGAGCTTCGTCCCTCAAGGATACCGATGGCCTGCTTTAGCAACTCCCTATACTCATCTCGGGCTACTGGCAAACAACACGGAGCACAACATCTCCCGATCTGATACTCAAGACACGGCCGCTGTCTGTTGTACAGCACTGTATCTGGGCACGACCGGAGCGGTAGCACCTTTTTAATTACCTCCATAGTATTCCGAAGCTCATTGCTGAAGGCGTAAGGACCGAAGTAGCTGGCGCCGTCGTTTTCGATGCGTCGCACCATCTCGAGCCGCGGCCATTCTGAGCGCTCATCAATCCGCACCGAGAGGTACGACTTATCGTCCTTGAGCTTTATGTTGTAGCGCGGTTTATATTTTGTGATCAGATCGCGCTCTAGAAGGAACGCCTGACTTTCAGTTTGCGTTACGATAGTTTCAAAGGTATTGATTCTTTTTAGTAGGTAATCGATCTGGTATCTTCCGTCTCCGCCGTTGAAGTAGGTTCGCACGCGGGCGCGCAGGTCCTTTGCTTTTCCGACGTAGATGACCACCTTCGTCTCATCACGCATAAGGTAGACGCCTGGCAGCTCAGGTAAAGCGGCTGCCTGACGCCGAAGCTCTTCCACGGTGCTAGAGGTAGTATCTGAAGGCCCCATACCTGCTACCGTTTTGATTTGACCATTCGAGCTATCTGAGTCGCGAAGGCGTCGGAGGGAAGAACCTTCGCGCGCACATGCAGCGCTGCGACATGTGAACGCACGGAAGCAGTGAGCCGATTCACCTTTACTGCATCCTTTGCTGTACACACAAGTGGTAGCTGACCAGCTCGTGTTAGAAGCTTCTGAAGATCCTCCTCGGTAAATGCGTGGTGATCACGAAATTGAACTCGATCCCGCACAGCAAACCCCAACCGCCCAAGAGATGTGAAGAAGCCTTCTGGATTAGCTATCGCCGCAAACGCCACCACCTCTGTTGGACTCAGAGCTGTTGATGAATGGATAAAACGAACGCCATCTGCCTCTAATGTCGAACGATAAACCTTTACAGAGCTCGGCAAAACAGCGAGCAGTCGGCCGTCGATACCCTCCCCTGAGGAATCTTCACTCACGGCTCTCTCTGAGATAACTACGATATCAGCGCGAGATAGCGCCTTTGTACGACGCTCCCGAAACCGCCCCAGCGGCAACAACCTACCAGCACAAAACTCTGCAACAGCATCTTCGCTGCCAGCATTCACTGAAACGATATCCACATCTCGCGCAAGCGCACGGTGTTGGAATCCATCGTCAAGCACGATTACATCGCCAGCCTGGTCGCGCTCTATAACCTGCGCTCCGTCTGCTCGACGTCGTGCAACATACACGGGCGCTACACTGCTTTGAAACATAAGGATCGCTTCATCGCCAACACTTGCCGGCGTGTCACTGTGGTAAACTCGCTTTGGACCCCGCGTGCGACCACCGTAACCGCGGGAAAGAATTACAGGCGAGAAACCGCGAGCGCGAAGCTCTTGAGCAACTAGTAAACAGAGCGGAGTCTTACCATTTCCGCCGGCTGTTACATTACCGATACTGACAACCGGAAGTGAACTTTCATACGAGCTAAATACCCCAACATCGTAGAGCCACCCCCTCAGTGAAACACCAATACCGTAGACCCACGAGAGCGGAGTTAAAAAGAACGGCAGTAAGAACGAGGAATTACTCATGACGCAACACCGACAAAACCCTCTTAGCTGCTCCTTGATGCCGGAGAACAACGCGTTCAGCATTTAACCCGATACCCTCTAAGCTACCTGAATCGGTGAATAGCCGCCGCAGAGTGTTCAGGATATCATTATAGGCACTCACTTTGATAATACCCTTCGCGCCGTCTAGTTCTGACACAACTGTTTGGATTACTGACGTATAAGGCCCCACACACACAGGAACTCCAAACACCGCTGCCTCCAAAGGGTTATGCCCGCCGATATCCACCAGGGTGGCTCCGATAAAAGCTACATCGCTGGCAGCGTATGCTCGTTGCAACACCCCCATAGCATCAAGGAGCAGGACAGGATAATCCTCCCCCTCTCCTTCAACGCCGTGCGAATAACAACGGTACCGCATACCGCGCCGCTCAAGCTCCCTTGCAAAGAAATCAAATTTCTCTGCATGACGAGGCGCCACAATTAGCCTTAGCGGAGCACCCTCAGACCTTACCTGCTGAAAGGCATCAAACCACACTCCCTCCTCCCCAGGCCGCACACTTCCAAGGGTAACAACCTTCTCATCTGCCTTGATAGAACCGAAGAAGTCTCTGCGGAGCGCTTCCCGTTCCTCGCTAGATGGTCGAGTGAGATCCACGTCATACTTAGTGTGCCCGGTTACCGATAGCCGCTCCTGCGGCACCCCCATACGAAGAAACCGGTCGTATTGAACCTCATCGACAACACTTACACTTGAAACCTGCCGTAAGAGCGGGGAGATGAGTGGTGACAACCAACGATACCACTGCACGGTGTAGTCTGAGATACGGCCGTTAATAATGTGGCAACGTAGGCCCCGCGCTAACGATTGGCGTAAAAGCTCCGGCCAGAGCTCGGTCTCGGCAAACACTATCTGTGGCTTTCCTACTCGCGCCAATGCGCGCCCAACACTCCACGGCGCATCCATTGGAAGGATCCTTAGGTCTCTAACTATATTCCCTGCTCGGTCTAGCCCGGTGGGAGATGTGCACGTAAGAAGCGAGGGCTCTAGCGGATACCTGTCCCGAACCTTTCTGAGCAAGGGAAGGATTCCCTGTACCTCTCCCACTGATGCCGCATGAAACCACCACGCCACGGGTCCCGGAAAAGGTTCCCACCCGCCGAGTCGCTCGCTGAATCGCACTCGCCCACGCCTCGAGGCAAGCAGCCCTGCTGCTACCAACGGCCCAGCGACCGTAGTTGCTACCTGATACCCCTTACTGAGCACCAAAGTGGCGATCTGCTCGCTGAGCGAGTTCATCGAAAGACTCCTGAATTCTTTGCCGGGCGGTCTCGCCGTCCTCCTCCTTCGCAACGAAGATCGGCGCCCCTACGATAGCCACTCCGCGGGTAAACGGTCGAGGGATAATCATTCCATCCCATGAACGCAATTGCCAAAAGCCCTTGGTGGCATAGGCGAATGGATAGATGGGCGCCCCCGTAACCTGGGCTAGGGTAACTATCCCACTCTTGCACACGTATCGGGGACCGCGGGGGCCATCGGGGGTAATTCCGATATCGCACCCGGAGTTCAAGCATCGAATAAGTTCCCGTACAGCAGACATGCCACCTCGCGACGATGATCCGGCCACGGATCGCACACCAAGCAACCTGATCGCAGCGGCGATGATGCGACCATCCCCGTGTCGACTGATCAACATATATGCTGGGGGTCGCCCTGGCCGCGCCCTCAAGCGCCGATAAATGGTGCACGCCATCAACAACCGTCCATGCCAGAAAGCGAAGATTATCGGACCGGATGCAGGGTCCCCAAGCTGCCGCTGATCAAACCCCAACTGCTGCCAGCGGATAGTTGCATAGAGCAAACGAATAACAATGGCCGCAAGCGCTGCGAGGATATAAATTCGGAGGCTTTTAAACAAAGTGACGACGCCCATACCTGTTAGTCTAACCTCAAAGAGGCGGGATTGCACCCCCTGGGAAAGCGCATCACTTCAGCACTAACCCTGCCTCCGGCACCCTGCGCAGCTGAGGGTTACCCGCGGGCCAGCCATCATCGCAGGCGGTAACGGGGCAGAGCCGTTATACACAACCCGCCCATAGCCCGGAATCCGCCTATGACCCTTAAGCGGCAACGCGTAACCATTCTTGAACACAACGTAAGCAGAGACTTCTCGTGCCTCACCAGCACTGCGGTTGACTACCCTAACGCTAATCGTTGCAGTCGTGGATCGGCTCCCCGAGGACCTGTGAATCACAGCAAGGTTCTCCACTCGCAGCAGCGGGGCGAGCACGGGAGGCGGGGTGGGCTGCGCAGCGCGCTTCTTCGGGGCAGCAGAAGCTGTGGCGCTGACGTTGAGCAAGAGATAAATGATGAT
>JBIKKT010000007.1:0-92544 GCA_044360195.1 Bdellovibrionota bacterium
GCTGCAACTTCCTTAAGAGCCTGTAAGGTTTGCGCCGAGCTATAGCCGGAAGCCGGCGCACCGATCAGCTCTGCGCTGCGGTAGAGATTGAAGCGATTCGTGAACTCTGGCCCGACAGTTGGCGATAAGGTCACAAGGCTTCCGAGCGACACCATCTCACCGTTTCGATTGCGGACGTAGTAGCTGCGAATGTCATCTTCTTTATCACGATACTCAGCCTCTGCCTGCAGATACACTTTGTAGAGGCGCCCGAATCGATTAAAGTCGTTTACGTAGGCACCTCCCAAGAAGGAGGCTAAGGTCTGATTGACGTCATTAAGGGCCACTCCAGCAGCAAGCGCCTTATCCTCATCAACACGCGCAAAGAGCTGCGGCACATTTGCGCGGAACATCGACACCACACGACCAATCTCTGGCCGCTTACTTGCAGCTTGGACGAATGCCTGCGCTTGAGCCTCAAGGTACTCTGGTCCCTTACCGCTCTGATCTTGCAACATCATGCTAAATCCCGAGCCAGTTCCCAGACCCGGGATAGCTGGAGGGCCGAACGCCATCGCCACGCCCTGTGTAATCTCACGCGAGAAGGTCTGATTCAGCTGCTTAATAATTCCAAACGACGAGAGCTTTGCTCCGGGTCGCTGCTCCCATGGTTTGAGCCAAATGAAGAAGAACGTATTGTTACTAGCATACGACTGCGAAAGCAGACTAAAACCGTTGACGGTTGTGACGCTATCAACGCCTGGAGTCTCAAGGAGTATACGCTCAACGTCCTCTGCCGTTCCTGACGTACGTTGCAGTGACGCGGCATCAGGGAGCTGCAGGTTTGCGAGAATGTATCCCTGGTCCTCTTCGGGGATAAAACCGCTTGGAAGTGACGTTCCAAAGAACGCGACGCCCGCTAGTACTATCGCACAAACTATCGCTCCGCGACCAAGCTTGCGGCACAGCTGCCCTGCGATCCCCACATATCCTCCAGTCAGTCGGTCAAAGACCCGATTGAAGGCCGCAAAGAATCTGCCCAGCCACCCGGTGCTAGCACCTGAGTGCTTGAGGAACATACCGCATAGGGCTGGCGTAAGGGTGAGTGCGCCAAGCGCCGAAAAAAGCACCGAGACGGCAATCGTAACAGCGAACTGCTGATAAAACTGACCTGTAATGCCACCCATGAATACCACCGGTACGAACACAGCACAGAGGATGAGCGCTATCGCCACTACAGGACCAGCGACTTCCTTCATCGCTTTATTAGTTGCCTCGCGTGGTGAAAGACCGTGTTCAATGTGGTGCATAACTGCCTCAACCACAACGATGGCGTCGTCCACCACGATACCGATCGCAAGAACGAGCCCTAGCAACGAAAGCACATTCACCGAAAAGCCAAGCAAAGGAAACGCTGCAAACGTTCCAATGAGTGCGACAGGGACAACAAGGATAGGAATTAAGGTAGCCCGCCAACTCTGCAGAAAGATAAAGACCACTAGCACCACGAGAATTATCGCATCGCGTAGCGTATGTATGATCTCATCGATACCTGCTGTCACTGCTTTGGTTGTATCAAGCGAGATGACGTACTCGATATCTTCAGGAAAGCGCTGCTTCAGCGACTCCATAGTCTTCCTGATGGTTTCAGCGACTTGTAGAGCGTTTGAGCCTGGCACCTGATAGATTGAGAGCACCGCCGCTGCTTCACCGTTAAAGCGCCCCTGAGAGTTGTAGAGCTGTGTCCCCAACTCAAGCCGCGCTACATCCTTGAGCCGAATTATGGAACCGGTGGTGTCGTCTGACTTAATGATTATATTCCCGAACTGCTCTGCCGTTTCGAGCCGCTCCTTTGTACGCACCACGTAGGTAAAATCAGTGCCCTCAGGAGCAGGAGGTCCACCGATCTGACCTGCTGGCGCAATTACGTTCTGCTGCTGGATAGCGCGCGTAATATCTGCAACAGTGACTCCGAGCTTTGCGACCTGGTCAGGCTTAATCCATACCCGCATCGCATATTCGCTACCCCCGAACTGATTCACCTGACCAACACCAGCTATTCGAGCTAGCGGGTCAATTAAGTTCAGAGTCGCATAGTTACTCAGAAAGGTGTTGTCGTATGAACCGTTTGGGGAGCGTAATGCAATGAGCAACAACGGGAACGAGAGTGATTTTTTTACTGTGACACCGAGACGCTTTACCTCTTCTGGAAGGCTTGCTTGAGCCTGAGACACTCGGTTTTGAACCAGCACGTTGGACATGTCGAGATCAGAGCCAACTTCAAACGACACACGGACTGAAGTCGTTCCGTCATTAGCGTTAATGCTACGCATGTAGATCATGTTTTCAACGCCGTTGATCTGCTGCTCAAGCGGTGTTGTCACCGACTGCTCAACTGCAAGCGCATTGGCGCCCGAGTAGGAGGCGTTCACCTGGATCTCTGGGGGTACTACATCTGGGTATTGCGCAATGGGCAACCCGCGCAGCGTTACAAGGCCAAAGATGACCAAGACGATCGAGATAACGATCGCAACGGTCGGGCGACGAACAAAGAAATAATCACTGCTACTCTCTTTCATCCTGTTTCTCTCTCTTTTTCGCCCTTATTTGATTGAAGCAACTAGAGTGGGCTTCACGGTAGCTCCTGACCTCAATCGCTGGATCGCATCGATAGCAACCACCTCTGAGCCTGACAGACCACTTTCAACCACCTGCAAGCCTTCAAACTCGGGCCCGACCTCGATGGTTCTCTGCTCAACGAGACCTGAATCGGCTACAACGAAGATCTGCGCCTTACCCTGAACACTCTTAATCGCTCGTTTTGGTACGAGCAGAGCACCTGTGCGAACCTCTGCGACTGTCTTGATCTTCGCAAAGAGTCCAGGCCGCAGCAGAAGTGTAGGGTTAGCAAATGCTGCTTCAGCCATCAGCGTTCCCGTCTGCGGGTTCACCTGACTATCAACTTTTACTAGCTCTCCCTTTTGGGGATGTACCGTTCCATCGCTCAATACGAGCTCCAGTACGCGTTTCTCATTACCTCCCTGAGCCTGCATTAGGCGAGCAAAGTAGAGATACTCACGTTCGGTAAGCGAGAATTGGACGTGAATAGGGTCAATCCGTGAGACGGTATTGAGCAGTGTCGTGCCCGGGGCTCGCCCTACAAACTCTCCAACTTTTGCCTTACTGATGCCGATGAAACCTGAGGTTGGGGATGTAATCTTGGTGTAGCTCAGCTGAATCTCGGCTGACTTCACTTGCGCTTTGGCTGCATCAATCGCCCCCTCAGCCACGCCCTTACGAGCTATCGCCATATCAAGCTCCCGCTTACTAACAGCGTCGATGTCTGCCAGGGGCTTAATACGATTGTAATCAGCAGTCGTCTGAGTGTGACGAGTGACCGCCTCTACAAGTTGTGCACGCGCCTCTGCGAGCTTCGCTTCGAAGGGAGCTGGGTCGATTGTATAGAGGAGCTGTCCCTCTTTCACTTCGCGCCCTTCATCAAATGTGATGCTTGTGAGCACTCCTTCAACGCGAGCACGAATATCTGCGTCGATCGCACCCACCGTGCGTCCGACAAACTCGTGCGAAAGTGGCAAGTCCCGCTTCTGAACAGCCGCAACCTGAACCTCAAGAGGAGCTGGCGCAAGTGGCTGATTGCTATCTCCGGAACACGCCGAAAGCCCAACCGGAATAAGTAGCCCTACGCACACACGCAACGAGAGCAATCTCAGCTTCGACTCAGCCCCTGTCGAATAAAATATTTTTGCTGCCATCTCTTCTCTCCTGCTTCGCGCACACAAACTGAATTAATGGCTGGAACATACACTAGAAGCAGCAAATCTGACTACCAGCAACTAGCGACTCGACGGGCATATGTTCTTGCTTGCCCCTACGAGGAAGCTACCGGCGTCCGAGATATACGTATTCCTTGAAGCCTATCGCCTATGAGGATTAGAATGAGCTGTTACGCAGTCGTTTGGAAAATAATGCTTATGATATCGCAGCGCGCTGCGCTTACAACGACCCGCTTGTTCCCCCTTCTTTTGCCAATCCTTGCAAGAAATCAATGTAGAGACGCGCAACGCTACGGTTGTTCCAGAGGCTCGTCACTTCGCGATTATGGAGGAGCATTTGACGGTATTCTCCGGAGTCCAACAGAGTCACGATCTGCCGACCTGCTGATTTCATGTCGGCAGCATCTGCGCACTTAGGATTTGAATAGGGGACCTTTACGGTTTTGAGGTTTTCAATTCTCTCGGATCCATTCATCTCAAAGATAACTGGGATGCCAGAGCTAGCGTGGAGGGAGCCTGAGCTTTCGCCCATCCGAATGTGTTCACCGTAATGATAGAGCTGTACGTTGAACGTGACATCAAACTTAGGAGGTGGGTTTCCAGCGTGAAGAAAAATGGTGCTTGGGGTCGCCGATAGAAATTCCTCTCGCCAAAGCTTCACCTCGAGGTCGCGCAAAGTGAATACGTTGCCTGGATCTAACTGCGCTAAAAGGTCAGATACAGAATCGCGTGACAGCACTTCAGCAGGCGCTCCACCCAAGTATCCGATTATAGGATTGCGCGGCCCAACCTCGGCGATAGCCTTTAACAATTGAAGAGCTCGTTTTAAGCTCCGCATCTCTCCCCAAGTGGTATGACTGCCAATAATAATTGGAGCAGACGCAATCTCTGTATCGATAGTAAAGAAGCCATGCGGAATAACGCGACGCGAAAGTCGAGGAAGTTGATAAAAAGGATCGTCAATCAAAAGATCGCCCAGCATTGCTAGGCCGGTTGTAACCGGTACCGCGGAAAGAATAGATTTAAGTTGCGGGATAGTATCTCTAATCTCATCTGGTCTATGCAGAAGGATAACACAGCCAGCTAAGCGTGAAGTTGTTTTCGGGAGGTTCTGAATTATCTCTAAATCAGCTTTGCGCGCTGCTGGCGCCCCGTGAATTTGAATAATGCCAAAGTCAGCGCCGGACTCGTCAGCCAAAACATCACAGCCGCATGCCTGGAGCCCCTCGCGGAGGATACCCTCCGTGAACCGGTTTAGTGTTGCTGACCCAGCTAGAAATACCTTCATGTAAGTCTAAAGTGTACTACCTCACCGGAAAATGGAAATTAGCCGGTAGCCTCTAAGGTAGTACCCGAGCGGTTACTTTCCATCGAAGCGAGAGCTAACTGCGGCTCTCCCTCCATCTTCCTTGCAGCACGAGCAGCTTCAAGCTTTGCATCGGGTGCCTTGAATACCTCTTCTTCTTTTCCGTTCAACTTGTCAACAGGCGCGATGTACCCTATGGCGCTGTGATGCCGGTGATTATTGTACGTCTTGATAAACGGTTTACCGATCCGCTTTGCGTCTTCAAGCGATAGTCGATACCGCTCAGGCTATGGTTCGACAGGCTCACCACAATGTCGATGAAATCCCCTCGTACGACTCCTTCGAGCCTCTCGTGGTGAGCCACGTCGAACCAGCGCCTGATGACTTCTAAAACCCGCTTCCTTGGCGACGGACGGAACGGGAGCTCTACGTCTCGCTGGAGGCTCTTTAGTGCTCATTAGCGCCTTAAGGCGCCTCTAGGTGCCACGCCATTAGCGGGAAATCATCGGCCGCCCCCTCAAAAGTCGCCTAAACTACCGCCCCTCAAGCTTCCGTCCCTTCTCTAACTCTTCAAAAATAGCACGTGCCGACTATCAAAACCGCCTCTAAATACCTAGCCTGCTGATATAACTCGATAATTAATTGATTTTACTATCCTTAAGCCACTCCTCGGAAAGCTGGGTTTTGCCTAATCCACGAGCTCCAAGAAAGAGCGCAGATGACTTAACCCCTAGTAGTTTCGATAGGTTAACAATGCGCGGGATCATAACTCGTATTTTCCTAGAAAATCCGAGTTATGAGTACGCGACTACGCCTTACTCTATAAATAGTGATTTAAGCAGGAGCTCCGCGACTGCCTCCCCATAGCGGATGAAGGTCCTTCTTTTGCAAAGTGTAATCGAAGGAAACTTTTGCTGGCCTCTTTTAAGTGCGGCACACTCTGTACTGAAACAAAGCTCAAGCGACTATGAGACTGTGGTGGATGCCGCCAGAGCCCTGAGCCACCCACTACAGCGCCTGCCTGCGCGCATACTGGCTGTACAGACCGGTGCCAGCGCAAAGGGCAGCGTGACTCCCCTCTTCAATCACCTTGCCGTCTTCAATCACAACGATCTTGTCGGCGCGGTGGACCGTTGCAAGGCGGTGGGAGATTAAGAGCACGGTGGATCTCGGTAGATACTCCTTAATGGTATGCAAAACAGACTCCTCTACCTCGCTATCGAGTCCAGATGTTCCTTCATCAAGGAGTAAAACCTGAGGTCGTCTTAGCAGCGCGCGCGCAATCGCAACTCGCTGTCTCTGTCCCCCACTGAGCTGTGCCCCCTGCTCTCCAAGGAGCGTATCGAGCCCCTGTGGAAGATCTTGAATAAAATCCATAAAGCGCCACCCTGCCAGTTGCTCGGTGACGTACTGAAGCGAGAGGCTATGATTACCGAAGAGAAGGTTCTCATAGATGGTAAACCCAAAGAGGTGCGGCTCCTGCGGAACCCACGCGATGAGCGCGCGGAGCTCTTCTTCGCCAAACTCTTCAAGCGCTCTTCCTGCAATTGTGATTGTGCCCGATGCGCGTGGATAAAAACGTAAGAGTAGCTGCACTATCGAGCTTTTTCCCGCACCAGATGGTCCAACGAGAGCTGTTGTCTTTGCTCCCTCAAGCGTCAAGTTCACTGCATTAAGAATGGGGGTATTCGGTCGCAAAGGGTATGCAAATGAAACATCGGAGAAACAGATCGCTGGCCCCTCTTTCTGCTGACCAAGTGTTCCACTATGCGCACCCACCTCACTACTCTGCTCTCGAGCACTATCACCATCGAGCAGCTCAAAAACTCGCTCCAGTCCCCCGACACTTTGCATCAACTCGGTGTAGGAGCTAATCAGAAACGTAAACGACACCGCAACGATTGCTCCATACAGGATAAATGCCGCCAAATCGTTAAGCGGTAGCCGCTCGGAAACAACGAGGCTTATGCCGTACCACTGAACGAGAACAAGAAGCAGATTAAGTAACAGACTCGCCCCTGAAGAAAACGAAGCTGAGATAAAAGTTCGCTTCTCTGCGGCAACGCGCGCCTCTGAATTGAGAGAGTTGAATTGATTAACGGCATCACCTTGCGCGGCGAGCGCTCGTAGGATCTTTGCGCCACTAAAACACTCTGCTGCAAAGGCAGTGAGTGCTGCCAGAGCGCTCTGATATCTTCGCGATGCTGCTTTTAAGCTGCGGATAAAAAGCGCTGACGTCGCCACCATTAAAAGCACACTTGCTACCAGCGCAACTGTTAGTCGCCACGACATCCACGCCATAAGCACAACGCCAAAGAGAACCTGAACCCCGTAGCGCACAATGATTGAAAACTTTATCGAGACCGCCTCCTGCACGAGCGCTGCGTCAGAAGTAAGGCGCGTTGTAAGGTCACCAGATCTGTTGCCATCGAAAAAAGGGATATCCTTGTAAGAGATCGCTTGGAAGAGATGCGCCCTAAGTTCAGAGAACACCCGCTGCCCTATGAGGCCAAAGAGGTAAGAACGAATGTAAAAAGCTACGCCCTGTACGATAAAGAGCAATGACAGGATGATAGTTATCCACCCCAGGTGCTCAACAACCCATGCAAAGGCTTGTGGTTCTAAAGCTCGGCGAGCGACCTCTGGAAAGAGGAGATTAATACCGCTCCCGGCAAAGAGCGCTAGCAGGGCTGCAATAAAATGGAAGCGGTGCGGCTTAACGAAGGAAATGAGGCGGATGAGCGCCCTTAGGGACGATCGCTCCCCCCTACCCTTCTTACCCCCTTCAGACAAACGGCTTTTCATCTTTCAAAGATCTACGACAAATACGATTAACCTGATGCACTAAAGCTCACGATAGCCTATAGAAAGATCGCTGGTCAAAGAAGCAGCGAGGACCAAAACTCTGTGGCTAACGAAACTATACAAGAGACCCTTACGAAGCTTCGTAAGCTACCGATCATAAAAGACGCCCTTGAGCGCCTAAAAGCCGGGCTGCCATCAGACCTCCTCTACCACGCTTACGAACACACAGAAGACGTTCTAGCGGAAGCAATTTTATTTGCAATGACCGATAAGCTGCCTGAGCGCGAGATAGAGCTGCTCGCCGTCGCCGCGGCGTATCATGACCTGGGGTTTATAAAGAGTCCTATCAGAAATGAACCCATCGGCGCTAAAGAGGCTACCGAGGCGATGAACGCAGCCGGGAACTACACCGAGAGTGAGGCTGCAACTGTAGCGCAGATGATCCTCGATACGATGTTGGTTGAAACCCCAGCCGGCCCCCGGCAGATACCCTCCACCGACCTCTCGCGCTACCTTCTCGATGCTGACCTGAGCAACCTAGGGCGTGATGATTTCTTTGACAAGGGGGAGCTCCAGCGCAGGGAGTTAGGCTACGACCAAGAGATTTTTCGGAAGAGTTCTTTTACGCTCCTCAATACCCACCGCTGGCTCACTAACGCGGCCCGCTCACTGAGGCAAAAGAAGAAGGAAGAGAACATTAAGCTTCTTAAACAGATGCTCGCGCGCGAGTCCCTGCCCCACCCCATCGATTTTGACCGTCTCGGATTTTTAGCTCGCCTACCCCTTCTGCTCAACTCAAGCCTCAATACACACGAGGTCGTAAAGAACGCCCTAGCAGAGCTTAAAAAACGTCTTGAGGCAGAAGCTGCGACTGTTTTTATGCTCGATGCCGAGGCCCATACCTTAAGCTTCTGGGCCATTCATGGCGCTGATAACACCTCACTTGAAGGCTCCAAGATGCCCGCCGATAGAGGTGTTGTCGGTTGGGTTATCTCGCACAAAGAGGCCACCCTGGTCGCCGATGCTCAAACAGACGAGCGCTTCTTTCCAGCTATCGACAGAGAGACTAACTTTGTTACTCGCAACATGGTGTGCGCGCCACTCATAGTTCGTGGCTCACATGTAGTCGGAGCTATTCAGGTATTAAACCGTATCGGCGGTGACTTCAACGACGAAGACCTCGTCTTTCTAACTCAGTTCGGTCATCAAGCAGCACTTGCTCTTGAAAATGCGCGCCTGTACGAGGAGGTTCAAACTCGCAACAAACAGCTGGAGCTTCTCGATAGTCGAAAAAATGAGATGATGGCGGTGATAGCGCACGAATTCAGAACACCTCTTAACTTAATCGGCAGCTCCGCCGAGCTACTCGCTTCCGGGGCTCTCAATAACTCTGAGATGGTTGATAAGATGTGCTCGGTACTCACCTCAGGTGTGCAACGCCTCACAAGGCTTATAGCCGAAATACGAAATCTCTCCCTTTCTAATAATGCGACTCTTGTCCTTCAGAAGACTCCCATAGCTGTAGATAAGTTACTCAACGAAATCAGCGAAGCATTTAAAGCTGGCGCTAGCGGCAGAAATATCTCTCTCGCGGTCGAGTGTGCTGCAGATGGCGCTACCGTTAGTGGTGATTTTCCTCTGCTTGCCATCGCTCTCAACAACCTGGTGTCCAACGCAATCCGATTTACTCCCGATGGAGGGTGCGTAACGCTGCGAGCGACTAAGAGTGCTGGGCTTGTGCAGATCGAGGTGCGTGATACCGGCATCGGCATCGACGCTACGCAGACAGCGCTTATTTTCGAGAAATTTTACGAGGTTCAAAGCTCACTCAATCACAGCTCTGGGACCCTTGAGTTTAAATCAGGAGGTCTCGGGTTAGGACTTGCAACCGTAAAGGCTATCTTAAAAGCGCACGGCACTGCATGCCTCGTTCAAAGTACGCCAGGCGCAGGAAGCACTTTCTCTTTCACGCTTGCGGCTGTGATGGGATAGCAGCCTAGAATTATCGTTGCTTACGACTCCACTCTTCCAACATAGGGAAGGAGTTCATATCGAGCAACTTCTGGTCTACTCCGCGTTGTACAGCCTCAAGAAATCGCTGTGCTGAGATGTGGGCACGTAGTTTAGCGAGGCCACTTTCTACCTCAGCTTCGAGAGCGACAAGCACTGCTGAGTCAACAGAGGCGCGCGCCTGCTCTATAGCTGAGGCACGGGCGACAAGGTACTCCTGCTCGTAATCTGACGCGGCTGGTCGTGTCTGGAGCGGGCGCTTTACTTGCTGCGATTGGAAATTGAAAGTCGGCTGCGTTGGCTTTGCTACCCTACCCTTTCCATCAGAACTTTTAGCTGTGCGATCACTTGGTAATTTAAAATCCAACGGCTTCTCCACGGCACGATAGAGAAACCCAGCCGGACTCTTACTAACCAGGTGACTTGATGAAGAGACGAGCGTGTCAAAATACTCGATAATTGCTCCGATGCGTTGCAGAACATCCTCTCGCTGTCCCTCTACCAAACGTCGCGCTTGGCGCTCCATGATACCACGCGAAGTGAGTCCTCGTACGATCGCATCCTGATTGTTCAATGGATCATCGCTGCGCTTGTTGTCGAAGTATCGGGGCCCGGTGGTGGTTGCTTCTGACCCGTCGGACGCTGTTGTAGTTGAGAGTGTGCGACGAGGTGCTGTTGCCGCATGCATTATTATCTCAGTATTTTTCCCCTTACCAACAAACTCGTAGGAGCTCAACATCCCCTTCTCTTTCAATTCATCGAGTGCTGGCTCGAGCTGCTGTCGCAGCGAACTTGCATAGACGTAGTTTCGCGAAACACCGATCTTCTCATGCGCGAGAATAAAAAGGTTTACTTGAATTTTTGACCGATACCAGAAGTGCTTATCAAGGTAGCGATACAAACGCTTCGACACAGCGCTTTGCAGATCGAGATAAAACTCAAGGTCTAACTTTTTGATGAACCCCACTTGAAAGGATTTAAAGAGAACCTCACTCCAGGTGAAGAAGCTTGGTCGCGTGTCACGTCCGTCGTTTATCTCGTACGCGTCGATAATGCCAAAGTTACGGGTGCTGTGCGCTTTGCTTTCGTTATCATAAAATGCGTTGGATGCTTTGATGCGCACGCCACTCAACCTATCGAGTGCATTTTGCAATCGCGCGTAACTGCGTCCCTCTGTGGTCCAACGAAGGATCTTCAACAGCTCGTAACGAGTGAAATGAATTTTGCGATTTCGTAAGCCATCGTCCGCTGTCAATTTGAGGAGGCCCAAGAGCACTTCATCATCGGATGATGTTGGTAATCCAAATTTATCTGCTCCCGTGATGATCCACGAACGATTGACAACATCGCCGTTTTTGCCTTTCACGGTGTCAGAGAATTCCAGCGTCTTCACCGAAGGGTCTGCGCGCTTTGAGAGAACAGTCAACGGGAACTCGGCTAGATTCATCTCATCACGCGAGATGTTCAGAGAAACCGCACGCACTGGGGTGGGTTGAGAGTTTGTTGCAACGGGAACTGCCGATTCATCGCCCGAGCTGTGCCCGTTTTTGTGCTCTGTCTCACTAATCTCGTGCGTGAGAAAATCGTCAGTTGTAATATCTGTTGCTTCGTTGCTCATCGTTGCTTCGCTTAGGGGTCTTTTTACCTAAATCAAAATCGACGACACCATAGCTTAGTTTTAGTTAGTTAAACAATCTTTTTATAAGAAACAAGTTATCTAGTGACCGAGATAAAAAGCTGGTTATATCAAGTTGTTATGTTATAAATTTTATTTCAGTTCACGACAAAACTTGGCACTGTACACGATACATTCTTACCTCAACGCCCGACCCTGTTGGTGTCACTTCACGTCTCGCTTGGGGTAGAAACACGATAGTCTTATCTCCATGCACGATGTAGGTGGTGTGATAGGTTCATACGCTTCCGGATTATCGTGAATTGGCGTATAGAAATCGCCGGAAAGTCTTACCTCAACGCACGAATGAGTAATCTTGAAATGATTTAACGCTGACGACCCTTTTTCGCATCGTGTTTTGACTTAAGTGTGGATTTTCCTCGTAAACTTTGCCACATTCCTTATCTCGATTCACGAACCTGGAGGGAGCAGTGGCGGTTGCAATAAGTATAGTTAATCAAAAGGGCGGCGTTGGAAAAACGACGACGACCGTTAATTTGGGCGCAGCTATAGCTCAGAGGGGCAATAAGGTACTCCTTATTGATATAGACGCTCAGAGTAATCTGACTACCCATCTTGGGCTTGGAGTAAAGGAAGACCCAAATGATCTAAATGAGGTTGAGCAGGGGCCCGAGTGGACGGTCTATGATGTTCTTAAGGGAACAAAGCGTATACAGGACGTAGTTATAAAGCGTTCAGATAATCTGCATATCGTTCCTTCAAGCCTTCTATTGAGTGCTGCAGATCTCGAGCTAGGGGGAGTGGTTGGAAGGGAGCTTCTTCTAAAGAGGGCAATAGATAAGGTCAGAGACCAGTACGATGTCATACTTATTGATTGCCCTCCAACCCTTGGGCTGCTATCGCTAAATGCTTTGGCTGCCGTTGATAAGGTTATTGTGCCGGTGCAGAGTGAGTACCTTGCCTTGCACGGAGTAAGGCAACTACTTGATACGATTGATCAAGTTAGAGGTGTTTACAACCAGGCCTTAATCGTTGGAGGGGTTCTTATCTGCTTACACGATAGTCGTAAGCGTTTAGCTAGAGCTGTTGCCGATACCATTCGCGCCTATTTCGGACAGCTTGTGTTCACTACCATTATCCGTGAAAACGTGGCGCTTGCAGAGGCTCCGGCCAAGGGGCAGACCATTTTTGAATACATGCCCAAATCATCAGGTGCGGAAGATTACAGTGCTTTAGCGGAGGAAGTTTTAAATGACAAAGCGTAGTTTCTCGTTCGCAAACAATCCTTTGATGCAAGGTCCAGCGCTTGATGAGCGCGCAAGGGGAGGGGTTCCGTATCGGGAGATTCCGCTGTCAGCGATTGAGGCAGATCCAAACCAGCCGCGTCAGAACTTCGATCAGGATAAACTCCAGGAGCTAGCTGATTCAATTAGGCTTTATGGGGTTCTTAGTCCGATACTTGTTAAGTCAGGTAATCTGCCTGGTAGATATGTAATTATCTCAGGAGAGCGTCGATTTCGGGCCTCGTATTTGGCTGGCCAGTCATCAATCCCAGCTATAGTAAACCAAGCTGAGGAGGCTGACGGGAAGAAGTTGGCTATTCAGCTCGTCGAGAATCTGCAGCGCTCAGATCTATCTCCGCTTGAACGTGCCCATGCTATTGCAGCTTTGCGAGATGGTCACAGTCTTAGCGTTAGAGATATTGCTGATAAGCTTAGTATATCAAAGAGTGCTGTTCAGCGGAGTTTGGATATATTGCAGCTGCCACACGACCTCCTCAACGCTCTTCGCGAAGGGGTGGCAGAGTCAAAAGTGCTCCTTTTGGCCAAGGTTCAAGATGAATCAGAGAGGGCAAAGTACCTATCTGAGATTGATACACTAACTCGCTCGCAGCTTGAGCAGTCGCTTGGTAAGCGTGAGCCTAAGAACGACCCAGACCCCGCTGAGGCAAAAGAGGCAAGTGCTGAGGATCTCCGTATCTCTGATGAGATTCAAAGATCGCTTGGTATGAAGGTGAGACTGGCCCGCAACACATCCAATACCGATAACGGCAAGCTATCTATAGAGTTCTACGGTGACGGTGACTTGCAGATCCTCTTTAGAAAGCTAGTGGCCGAGTAAAGTGTCCCACCGTGGGACACCATCTATCGTGATTTGAGAGGTAGTGGGCGGCGTTCGGCTGTCCCACGGTGGGACAGTGAATAAAGTTAAGTCCGGTTTTGACTATCTTGGAGGTTTGATTCCCTGGAATGGCAGGGGTGGGTTCGACCTGGATGGAATTAGGTCGACTCTGAAGAGGTTGGGGGACCCACAAGATAGCCTGCCCACTATTCATATTGCCGGAACAAACGGTAAGGGGTCAGTTTCAGCAGCTGTCTCCTCTATTCTAGCTCAGTCTGGCTATAAGGTAGGGCTAAATAGCTCTCCACATCTATTTAAGATGAATGAGCGTATCGTAATAGACGGGGTTCCTTGCTCCGATCAGGTTCTTGGTGAGTTCGCTACGGATGTGCGCGAAGCTGCAAATCGTGCTGTGGTTGAGCTTTCATTCCATGAAGCGATTACAGCGGTCAGTTTTCTTGTATTCAGGGAGCTTGGTCTAGATTGGGCTGTGATGGAGGTTGGCCTCGGTGGCAGGCTGGATGCCTCAAACATCATAAAGAGGCCGGCTGCGACCGCAATAGTTACTATAGATTTCGATCATCAACATATTTTAGGCGACTCTCTCGCAAAGATAGCCTCAGAGAAGGCTGGCATAATAAAGCCAGGAACGCCAAACGTTACTGGAGCCTTGTCAAAGGAGGCCCTGCAGGTTGTTAATCGAAAGGCTCAGGGAAATATACACTTTATGTATGGGCGAGACTTTGATTCTCGACAGCTATCGGGAAGTGACGTAAATCGATTCGAGTATTGGGGTAAGAATTTTCCGATATCGCCATCGGTAACCTTTGAATTTAACTCTCCACTACCTGGGATACACCAGGGACACAACATGGCCGTGGCGGCTACCCTTGGTCTTCTGGTTGGGATTACCCCAGAGAATTGTAAGAAGGGGATTGAAAATGTCTTCTGGCCCGCAAGGTTAGAGAGTCTATCCGCAGGTGGCAGGGAGTTTGTCCTAGATAGTGCGCATAATCCAGCAGGAATTCGGGCGTTTATCGCATTTTTGAAGTCTCGCGGTCACCAACATATTGACCTTACTTTTGGGGTTCTTGATACCAAGAATTGGCAGGAGATGATTGCGCAGTTGAAGCCATACGTTGGCTGTTGGCGCCTACTTCTTCCTGAATCTGGGAGTGCCGTACCGCTGGAGTTGGTGGATCAGGAGATACGCAGAGGGGTATCGGGAACCGGGGTAAGGATAGTTCGCTATGAAAGCGACTACGAGGGATGTCTTCGGGATCTGATGCAAGAGGGGGAAGGACAGCCAGCTTACGTTGCAGGATCAATGTATATGGTGGGTAGGGTAAGGGGTATGTTATCACCGGCGAGTCCAGTTTTGTGGACGCGCTCAAAGTAGAAACATTGTTTTATGAAAACAGAACCTCAGGATACCTTTAAACGGTGGCGGCAGCTCATTAATCAAGAACTTGATCAGGTAGACCTGTTGGGCGCTGAACAGAGCTCAACGCTCTATGAGGCTACCACGTACGTTTTGCGAGGAGAGGGGAAGCGGCTCCGGGCGTTACTAACCCTAGCTGCTTTTGCTGATCTTGTTGGGGAAGTCGCAGAGCTTTCCTTGCCGTTGGTTCCTGCGGTGTCGATGGAGATACTGCATGCTGCTTCGTTAGTTCACGACGATCTCCCCGCGCTCGATAATGATGACGTAAGACGCGGGCGACCTTCGTGTCACAAAGCTTTTGGTGAAGCGACAGCCATCTTAGTTGGAGACCTCTTAGTGGGTGTTGCTATAGCGCGACTTTCGGCCGGTGCATCGAGCGCTCTGCAACAAACGCTTTTGCAAAGTATGGCAGCAACAACGTGGGCGCACATCTGCGTAGGGCAGCACCTCGATATTATAAAGGTCGAAGATGTAGCAAAGCGTGAGACTATGATTGAACTTAAAACCGGAGCGCTTTTTGGTGCCGCGATGGCGTGTGGAGCGATCTGCGCTGGAGTTTCTTCTGAGGTGGTGCAGCAATTTTATCGCACCGGTGTTCAGATCGGTGTAAACTTTCAGCGTATCGATGATATCCATGATGGCGAGGGCGATGGAGCAGAATGTGGTGACATTCGAAATGAGCTGCGGGAGTTGATTTCAACTTTAAGTGCAGTGGGAGAGAGAGATTTAATGCACACAGAGTCTGTCATTGAAGAGATCGTTGCTCTGTCATAGCACGCTCGCAGGACGAGAGTTTTGGGAAAAGATGTTGTTTTTTAAATCGCAACAAGGACTCGATTTAATCGCTGCGGTGCAAGCTGCAGGAGAGGTACTACTGCAATACTGGCCAGGGAGTAATCCAAAACAGGTGGCAGCTATCCAGGAGAAGAGTGACGGATCGCTTGTATCGACGGCAGATCTTGAATCAAATAACGTACTCACCACAGCACTAAAGAGTTTGTTCCCAGGAGAAGTTATTTTCTCTGAAGAAGAGGTAAACGATCCACAGGTTATCTCTGTAGCAGAGAAGGTGTGGATTATCGATCCCCTTGACGGGACCTCAGCGTTTCTCTCGGGAAGGGATGATTTTTCAGTCTTGGTGGGGCGCTCTACTAATAGGCGTCCCACGGAGGGAATTATGTTGTTTCCGGCGCGTGGGATGCTGGTCTTGGCAGAGCAGGGCAGGGGAGCAACGGTAAACAGCAAGCGGCTCTCGGTTTCTTCAACTAAAGCTATTGGAGAAGGTGGTGTGTACATCAGAAATTGGAGCTGCTCACGGCCAGAGATCGCCAGCCCAAGCATGGATTCAGGACTTGCCCTTTACAAAGTAGCAGCCGGCGAACTTGATGGGGTTATTATTCGCATGATCACTCACAAAGAGTGGGACATCGCAGCGCCGGCGTTAGCCATACTCGAGGCTGGGGGGAGGGTGACCGATGAGCGCGGGGCAGACATAGACCTAGGCGTTGGCGAGATATCGTTTGATTATTTTGTTGCCTCGAATCGATTAATTCATGAGGAATTGCTGGGGCTTATTCCTCCCAAGGGCACTTAGCCTTATCCAGTGCCAGCGCACAATACACTCAATTTCCGTGCCGACCACGGCGCTTAAACGCGATTTCACTCATGCACCCAGTTAGCTGTGACGACTACACCTGTGAATGGCATAGGTTTCGTGTGAGCCACCGGACAAGATTATGGGCGTAAAATATACCGACCAGCAAAAAGAGCTTATAGCAGCGGCGCGCACAGGCGACTGTGACACCCTGCGTCGGCTCATTGCTGAAGGCTACGATATCGATTGCGAACTTAAATACGGCTCAAGCGCCCTTACGATAGCTGCTTCGCGCGGGCAGGTGGAGGCGCTTAAAATTCTTGTTGAAGGTGGTGCCAAAGTTAATCGCCGCAATCAGTTCGGTTCAAGCCCATTGCAGGAAGCGTGTGATAGAGGACACCTTGAAGCAATCCGTGTTCTGGCTGAGCTTGGAGCAGATGTTAACATGCCGCACAATAACGGTAGCACCGTGCTCTTTCTGAGTGCTATGCGCAGAGATATCAGGATTATCAAGCTGCTCCTGGTGCTTGGGGCGGATCCAGATATACACAATTTTGAGGGATGGAGTGCGCGATCGTGGGCAAAATCTGAGGCGAACCCAGCACTCTTGGATGTCTTTGGAATTCCCAAAGAGGAGACAGCTTTTGAAACTAAGATCGTTGAATTGCCAGAGGTTGAGCTTAAAGATACCAAACTGGGAAGCTCGGCTGCTGATGGGGCTTTCTGGACTGTCTTTATGCGCGCAGCTGCGCAGGGAGATGTGCGCACACTTCGCAGGCTCGTTGATGACGGGGTTGAGGTGAATGGCCAAAGTCCAAATGGCACTACTGCGTTTATGGCAGCGGTTAAAAATGGACACCTAGAAGCCGCGAGTGAACTATTAGAGCTGGGGGCAGACCCTGAGATAACAGATGAAGAAGGCCTTAACGCACTTGAGTGGGCCGTCAAAAAGGGACAGCTCGACCTGCTATCCGTGCTAAAAGACCGCGGTTTTCTAGCCTCCGCTCAGGAGGTTGAAGCGAACGCGGGAGATGACCTTTCTAATCTCCCCTCCTCGCGCTAGACTCTGGCAACCACAACGGTGTGGTCGCTAAGTTTGGTTGGGCGCTATGCAGGTAATCCTCTCCGTTATTGATTTTATCCTCCACATTGATAAGCACCTAGTGGCGATCGTAGACCAGTACAAGGTGTGGTCGTACGCGATACTCTTTATAATAGTCTTCTGTGAAACTGGATTGGTGGTCACCCCCTTTCTACCGGGTGATTCTTTGCTCTTTGCTGCTGGAGCTGTCGCATCGAAGGGTGTAATCGACCCGAACTTTTTAGCGCTCATCCTCTTTATTGCGGCTGTGGTTGGTGATGCGGTGAACTACTCGATTGGGCGTTATATCGGACCAAAGGTGTTTGAGAAGAAGGATTCCCGCATATTCAAACAGGAATATCTCAGGCGTACGCAACGATTCTTTGAGAAGTACGGTTCCAAGACGATTGTTTTTGCGCGATTCGTTCCTATTGTGCGTACCTTTGCACCGTTTCTCGCTGGAGTCGGATCGATGTCCTACAGCAAGTTTGGCTTGTACAACGTCTTTGGCGGAGCTCTTTGGGTAGGGATCTTTGTGTACGCTGGCTTTTTCTTTGGCTCTCAACCTTTTGTGGAAAAGAACTTTAAGGTTGTGATCCTTGCAATCATTGTGCTGTCATTCCTTCCAGCAGTAATTGAGGTGATAAAGGCACGTCGAGAGGCTCGACGCGAAGCACAAAACGGTGCCTGCGCGTAAGCGTTGCGAGCGCCGTTTTAAAAACTGCTTCTCTCTCCGCTCAATTCCAAGGTAAAGTGTCAGTATGTTCCATCGCTCAGCGAGAATGACCGTACTGTATATATCAGCGCTGATGGCAGTGTTACCTTTAGTTGCAATTGGCGAGACAGCACCATCTAGGTACATAGTTCGCTTTAAAGAGAGGACGAAAGCAGCCGCCACCGCCGTGGTCCATGACGGACAAGTTCGTAGCTCTGAAGCTGCCTTCGGTATGTCTGTCGTATCGGTTTTGCCGCACGATGGCGCAGTAGTAGCAGCGCTTTCTGACGGAGAAGCACAAGAGTTAGCAGCTCGCGCTGATGTCGAATCGGTTGAAGTTGACGTTCCGATGAAGGCTTTTCGCACAACTAACGATCCGCTTCTTAACCAACAATACGGCCTTGAGGCAACCACAGGGGTTAATGCCTTTTCTGCTTGGGATACATCGGTCGGCTCACGCGTGGCGCTCGTGGCAGTTATGGACTCAGGCGTAGACGAGACGCACCCTGATCTTACTCATGCGATCTGGCGTAATCCAAGAGAGATTGCTCGCAATGGCCGTGATGATGATGGTAACGGCTACGTAGACGACTATCGAGGCTATGACTTCGTTAACCGCGACACGTTGCCACGAGATGATCAAGGACACGGTTCGCACGTAGCAGGGATAATTGCGGCGTCAGGTAATAACAGCAAGGGAGTAGCGGGGGTTGCGTGGGGCTCCAAGATCCTTCCCCTCAAGGTACTCAACAGCTCAGGCGAGGGTTTCACTTCTGATATAGTGGAAGCGATGGATTACGCAGGAGACCTTCATAGGCGCGGAGTTCCGGTTGTTGCTATTAATATGTCTTTGGGTGGTGCTAACTCCTCTACTCTTGAGCGCGCAGTTAAGCGAGCTTTACAGAATGATCTTTTAATAATAGCAGCCGCCGGTAACGAGAGTTCGAACAATGATGTGGTTAAAGTGTATCCGGCGAGCTACGACTTGCCGCACGTACTGTCTGTGTCGGCCGTTGACCAGGACGGGAATCTCTCTACGTATTCTAACTATGGCGCCCAGACGGTGTCGCTATCGGCGCCCGGTGATGATGTCATGAGCACCGTTCCGTTTAGCATCATGGGGACCTACTACGATACACTCAGTGGGACATCGATGGCAGCGCCACATGTAGCTGGAGCGGCTGCTTTGGTGGCAGCGACAAATCGCAAGTTGACGGCACCTCTGATTCGACGAGTGCTGATGGCCTCCGTTCGAAATAGCATGGCCCTTAGTGGCCTCTCGGTCAGCGGAGGTTACCTCGATGCGGGAGCAGCTGTTGCCTTGGCACCTTCTCAAAGATCAAACTTTCGCGTTTCTGGAAGAGTGACTGATAGTCAGGGACGTGGGGTTCGTGGGGTTATGTTAACGCTTCGAGCTCGTGGTAAGTCTACTCGGCGAGTGAGTACAAGAAGTAACGGTACCTTCGCTATTAATCGAGTCGCTGCAGCATCGTATACTGTCCGCGCAGCGAAGAGGGGCTTGCGATCTGTACCTTCTCAGAGGGCGTTCTCCCTTTACGATGACAAGCAAGTCACGTTTCGGATCGTGAAGTGAGATCGCAGGGAAGTCGTAAGTGACTATCGACCTATCTATTGTTTTCCCACCTGATACGCTTTGGAGTGATGAAGCTAAAAGACTCTCATCCCTATTATACCTCGGCACAAGCACCTGGGCCTTTCCTGGATGGCGCGGGATTGTGTACCACAAGGAGTACAAGACGAAGCAGCAGTTCATTCGGGAAAGCCTAGCCGAATACGCAACTATTCCGTGGTTTCGCACGGTTTGCATCGATAGCCTCTTCTACAACCCACCTAAGGCCGAGACCTTAAGTCTCTATGCGTCCCAAACGCCCGAGACCTTTCGCTGGGTTTCTAAGGTTTGGGAGAGAATTACCATTCTTGAATATCCCAAGCACGCCCGATACGGAGCTTCTGCTGGAACAAAAAACCCCGATTTTCTAAACGCGGACCTCTTTAAAGATGCAGTTTTGCGCCCGTATGCGACCAGCGAAGAGATCTTTAAAAGAACTGGACCATTTGTCCTTCAATTTGCCCCTTTTTCGCAAAAAGTGATGACCTACAAGCACTTTGTCGAGCGCTTGGCCGATTTCCTCTGTAAGCTTCCACGGGAATTCATGTATGCAGTTGAGGTGCGAAATCCTGAAATCCTCTCTCAGGAGTATTTCAGGGCTCTAAACGAATCAAAGGTCACGCACTGTTTCAACCAATGGAATACGATGATTCCGTTACGGGAGCAGATGAAGCTTGCTGCGGCAGGTGGCGGGTTGACGGCAGACTTCTACGTTGCAAGACTCCTTACACCGCCCCGAATAAGTTATGAAGCAGCTGAGAAGCTCTTTAAGCCTTATGACAGGATACAGCGCGTAAACGTGGAGATGCGTGCCGATATTCTGCGTTTGGCAAGGCGAGCGGTTGCCACAGGCAAACGAGCCTTTGTCACTGCAAACAACAAAGCAGAGGGAAATTCTGCATTAACGATGCTCTCGATAGCTAAGCTAATCGTTGAGCAAGGAGAACCTACTGGTGATTGATTCTACCCCGCATATCTTCCCTTTCGCCGATTTCTGGCCGTTTTACGCTGTGTTTGCGGCAGTGGTAGCAGTGATGCTCTGGACCTCTCTTAAGACGGTCTATAAGCGTACGCACGAAGTCACCATTCGAGAGGCAACTGTATCGGCACTTTCGTGGTTTGGAATTGCGATGATCTTCAATGTGATTCTGTACTTCTTCACGTTGTGGCACCTTGGGCGTGAGGCGAATGTAAGTTCAATTTTTGGAGCAGATGCCTATCAATTGGCTCGACGTACTTCGATGGAGTTCTTCTCTGGCTACCTTGTTGAGAAGTCTCTCGCTGTAGACAACCTTTTCATCTTTATCGTCATCTTTCGTTTCTTTTCGATACCGAGCCAATACCAACAGCGAGTTTTGTACTACGGCCTCTTTGGCGCGTTGGTACTGCGAGCAATCTTCATCGCTATGGGCGCCGCTGTTATGGAGATCGAGCTCATCGTGCACGCTTTTGGCGTCTTCCTTATTTGGCAGGGAATCTCTGTTTTGCGAGGTAAAGATCCTGAGATCGACCCAGAAAAGAATCGCACCTTAAAGATTCTTCATAAGATTCTCCCTGTAACGAAGACTCTCGAAGGAGAGAAGTTCTTCATTAAAGAGAACGGCGCATGGATGGCAACGCCCCTCTTTTTAGCGCTGGTGTTCGTAGAGATTACTGACATTATGTTTGCCTTCGACTCAGTTCCAGCGATCTTTGGATTGACGCGTGAGCCGCTCGTTGTTTTCACCTCGAATATATTTGCCGTTATTGATCTGCGTGCGCTCTACTTTTTATTGGCGGCATTTATTTGGCGGTTCCACTTTTTAAATGTGGGGCTTTCGTTAGTGCTGATTTTCATCGGCGCAAAGATGGCTTTCTTAGAACTATTACTTGGTGGAAAGGTTTCAACGGAGTTTTCGCTCCTTGTAGTTCTGGGGCTTATCTTTGGCTCAATTATATTTTCACTCGTTAAGCCGCCGCGGCCGGCGTAGTGCGGCCGAACGTCTTGTTAGTTAGCTAGCAGGGGTTTGGGGAGCTTTCGCTGAGCACACTAGTGGGCCAAGAAGGGAACTTTCAGCCTGAGCAGCCCGCGAGTTCCCGCGTATGTTCCAGTGTGTATCCCGTGGAACGTAAAGGGGCTGCTTGTGCTGCTCGTATTCGCGTCGCATATCGTTTGTTACGTCTAAGCAGGGGATACCCTCTTGCGCGCAGAAAGAGGAAAGGACCTTTACAGGAAGGGAGAGGTCGACAGCAGCCCTTGAAAAATCAGGTGCTCGTCTGTGCGTAAAGCGAGCCACTGCCTCAGTAAGGGTATCTTCCTCTATTTGAAGGCGGCTGGGGTAGGTCACCACAACCAACCTCGCATGATTTCTTTCTACGTCGCTCTGTAGTTGTTTGATCAGGGCAAACATCCTGCTCCATGCGCGCTCAAGAAGTGCGTTATCCCGGGGTGAGTAAAAGCGCATCAATTCCTCGCGCGTGATGCGGCCCCAGGCGGCTTCGGAGTAAATAGGCAAAGTGAGGGCAGGGCTATCTTCTCCAAGACTCTCTGCGTTTGGTAGTTGGCGCCCGCCCTCTGCATCGGCATTAAATGAGGGTGTAAGTTGATGAACGTTTGGTGGTGACTGTGAGAGGCTTTCCCGCTTTAATCGAATAAGGTTCCGAGCCAGGGTAAAAAAATACGAATGATAACCTGGCTCAGGTAACCAATCTTTGCCGTTTACGGTATCCGGCACATCATTTCCGAGGTACAGATGCAAAATAACGAGGTCAACGTTGTAGCGGCGCCCCTCCAGTGCATACAATGTATGATAATCCCACATCGTAGCGCCGGGAACTCCGAAGTTAAGAATCTCTACAGGTTTGTTACACCGTGATGAAAGCTGCTCTTCGAGGAGTGTCATCACATTGTGCGGATAATCAACTCGCGAGAAGAGGAATGAGTCGCCTAGCGAAAGTATCCGGTAGCGATCATCACTTCTCTGCGCTTTAAATTCGCGGTCATTGAAGCCCAAAGCATTTGTATAGTACCCGTGCCACCCTTGATGAGGCCTAAGCTCATTGCTGTGCAGAGCAAGGTAATCGTTAAATGAGCGAATTACTGGTGGCATACGCCCCGAGCCAGCGTTAGCAAGGTCGTAGGTGTTTTGATTCAAGGCAGCGACAGCACGCGTTAGCACTTCAACCGCAAGGAGGGAGAGTATAAACGAGATTACGGCGAGCAGAGTTCTTAAGAGCATGCTATGTCGATAAGTGAAACCTACAAGAGTTCAGCATCTATCGTAAATAGGGGGAATAAAACCGGTTTCGCAGGGTAGGTTTGATTAACCGCAGACACAGAGAGAGAGTCTGAGTTATGCTCCGTTCGTCGGCTCGCCGCAATGGAGTGCAAACCTTTCATGCAGAACAACCTCGTCGAACAGAACGTTAACTACACTGGAAGACACGAGAAATCTGCAAGCGCTCTCTGGCGATCTATAGCCCTTTGCCTGGTGTGGGTAATGTACCTGGCACTCCACAGTCAAGAAACTATAGCTGATACCATCACACCATCTGTTCTTGTCCCGCTTCTGGCGCAGGGGTATGGCATTGACCTATCTCATGCACGGTTGGGGATCGATCTTCTCAGGGAGCAGTCTTCGTACTACTGGGTGGTACCTGGCTACGGTCTGGTGGGGTGGTTTCCACTAGGGATGTCTCTTCTAGCTGCGCCTCTGCAGGTACTGTTTTGGGCACTAGCCTACTTCAGTGGCTTCGATGTGTCCGTAACAGGGGGTGACTTTGCTTCAATTAGATTTGGGATTGAGAAGCTAAGTGCGGCGTTTTTGGCTGCTTTGACGGTCGTGTATGTATACCGAACTGTAATGGTGTTTACGTCTAAGCGTTGGGCGCTCTTCATCGGCTTTGTTTATGCGTTTGGCTCGGGGTCCCTAAGTCTGTTGGCGCAGGGCTTGTGGCAACACACTGGAATTAACCTTGTGTGCGTCTTGATGGCTCGCTTTTTACTGGTGTACCGAGGGGCTCCTACAGTGTTGCAGGAAGGAGCTTTTTATCTTGCTGCTGGAGCGTTGTTTTCTATCCGTCCAACGGCGTTGATCTGGTCCGTCGGCTTGTGTTGTGCATTTGTCGCTATTTTTCGACGGCCGTCGCTGGTTGCGGCGTGTTCTTTCGTACTTGGTGTGTTGCCGGCTCTTATGTGGAACCTCACCCTGTATGGCCACCCACTCGGCGGCTATGCCGTCGGGGATGTTTCAAACTTCGATTGGAGCTTCATCGAGTGGGCTAGAAGATTTGGGCTAACTCTCTTTTCCACTCGCAAAGGCTTCCTTTCGTTTCATCCCTTTCTTCTCTTCATCGTGCTTGCTCCGTTTGCTCTCGGTCGTCTCGATAAGAGCAGTAGGATTGTTGTGACCGTGCTGCTAGTTCTTGAGCTGAGCAATATAATTCTTTGTTCCACTAATCCTAATTGGCACGGTGGGCGCGGCTTCGGCCCACGGTACACTCTTGATGGATTGGGAGTCGCGTTTATTTTGTCTGGACTTGGCGTAGCTTTTGGTTCAGCGCGGTGGCCAAGCGCCACTACGGTAGTGGCAGTGTTGGTAGGTTTATTCTCGCTTGCCCTGCACGTATTCGGTGCGATAGGCGCGCGCTTGAGTGATGCCGGGTTGGTAGCGCTTCAGCAGCAGATGATGTTGCCCTATTAGCGGGTAGGACACTAACCAAGTTACTTTAACCCCCGACCAATGTCGGCTTCGACTGCCTGCTTCAAAGACCTCTGCCCCGGCGATAGCTGTTTGTTGAGCGAGTTACTTTTCGCCCTGGATTGGTCCTTACTTGATGGGAACATATAGCTGCAAAGAATAAAGAGACTTATAGCGGTAGGAATTGCTACGATGACTCGACTCCAAGAACACCCCGGGCCCTTAAAGACTCTGGAACTAGAAAATAGATCATGCAGTCCACGCTTATCTGGAGACAGGCCAATGAAAATGAACCCCAAGCCAAGAAAAAGCATGGTGATTCCCTTGGTGATAGAACGCAGCAGTGCTCGTCCAAAAGAGAGGCGGTTGTCTTCTAGATCGGAAGTCTTCAGATCAAGTAACAGTTTACCAGGCGTAGCCATTAAGCTTGAAGATTCAAAAAATGCGAAATAGAGAACTCCCACCAAGGTGCTACCGAAAATGAAGCTAAGCATCATTCCGATGAGCAATCCAAACACCACTACAAAAAGTGATACTTCAGCACCCGATGCTGTGCGCCCGCTTAGGTCGTCTGCCCACCTACCGAAGAGATCTGGAAGGATTCCCTGCAATAATGGCTCAAAGATGAGAACAGAGAACAGCCCATAGACGATGGCGATCAGGCAACCATCGATAACGTAGGCTAAGGAACGCAACCAAAAACCAGCCGCCTCGTTAGTATCCGTGTGGGAGGTGGTCAATTCATGAATAGACGGTGTATGTCTGGACTGTCGATCGTGCTTGCACTGCTCGCACATGCCGAGGCTTTTGCCGATATCCCGCCCGCAGACGTAACATTCCATAGTAGCTTGCGTTGAGCCTCCCTTGGTTTAGCCCTGAGGAAGCGCGGCAAAACCCCTCCCTACTGCGAAAGTAGATATTGGGTCGCTCTTCGAGTTTTTACGACGGAAAAAATCCGCAATGTATCGCAGCGGATACACGTGCGGTTTCCCCCCCACCACCAAAAAACGAACATCAACCTAACCTTCCCTTTCTAGCTACCGGTAGGTTTTCCCGCGCTTCCCTAAGCAACGATAGGGCACGCTAGAGATTCGGTCTAGTGGTGTGATCAGGACTCGATTGCTTTGGGCACCAGGAACGGTCGGTTCAGAAGCTCTTTAACTACTAGCTTTCGCATCGACAAAGAGTCTTTCTCGTCATTCGTCATCTCTGCGAATGTTCGTGGCTCTGAGCAGCCCCAGCCAACCATCTCGGGCTGATCGTTTGGTATGAAGATTGAATCCCATCCAAAGCCGTTCTGTCCCCGCGGCTTAGTGGCGACCGTGCCTTCAATCGCACCGATCCATGTTTGAGGCTTTTCATCGACCCCGTTCCAAGCTGCTAGCGCTACTACTGCGACCGCACGCGGATTTGGAATTCCACGGTCTGCTGGATCGTGCGCTTCTCTGCACATTCGTAGTAGTCCCTCGTCACTAGAAAATGCCTTTACTAATGGGCCGGGCAGTCCCTCCATGCAATCAAGGAAGAGGGAGGAGTCTTCCACTAGGACAGGTTTGTTGCCATTTAACTGGAAGGCGGCACGAGCCTTTCCTTCAGCAATATCTCGAACTACTTCTAAGTAGGCTCCTGCCCTCATTCCGGCATAGTGACGGTCTTCGGGCTGAAGCTCAGGAATGGCAAGTTTCGTTCCCGTGATGGACCGACCAAGAAGCCTAGAGAACTCTGCAAGCTTACCCTTATTGGTGGTTGCGATCTCAGTAATGTCCAGCGTTTGGTATGAAGGGGATGCGTTCGGGGATACGGGTAAAGGTGGGGCGGCACGTTGACTACTCAAATCCATATGCAGTTTTCCAAAACAGACTCGTTGAAATCATATCACGCCGCGCGTGTTACACGAAAACCCAGGAGCGAAGCAAACGTGTCAGATTTGGTTTGTTATAGATCTTATAAAGCGCTTAGAGGGATCGCATATGACGAACAGAAAGTAAGCTGGAGCAGCACATTGATTTGGCTATTGGAATCGTGTTCTATGTCGTGAAGTTATTCTTACGAGGCACGGCTGTGAGTACAATAAATCCTTCTTCCTCTGCAGCGCCAAGGGGCGCTGAAGATTTATTTCAAGTTGCTGTTACTCCTCCGCGCCCCGGTCTCTTGCAGACAGCCGGATATACCGACCTTCTTGAATCTTTCACTCGCGAGATAAAAAAGAGGCCAACGGGAGAGGCGTGGCTAAAAGTTGGAGAGATCGTCTTTGAAGGGATGAAGCGAAATGAGGGCCTGCTTCGTGCGGCAGCAACTGATCCAGCCCTTACTCGTAAGCTCGTTGCAGCCGGAGCAATACTTCCTGAAAACACCAAGGATCTGTTAGGCATAAATAAACAGCACCTAGTACCTCTTCCGAAACCTCTAGAGATTGAGATTCGACGTAAGGGTTTCTTCTATACTCAGTTGCTTACACATCCAGCTATTTTGCAGGGGCGGATATTAATGCAGGGGGCTGGATATGTCCCACTTCCAGGGAAGGAGATCCCGCTCTTTGAGCAGCTCAATTGCGACTATGTCGCCAGCACCTACGAAGATTTTGGCCTTCAACCGCAACAGCCCCTTCCCGATGATGGCGTTGAAGAGAGCGTGTCGCGCATAATTGCTCAAGGGTGCTTTTCATGGATATCACGTAACCATGTAGGCTTCCCAACCACTTCTAACTCAATGCCTTGCACCAATTCGGCCGAGGCACTAGCCGCACTTTCCTTGATTGGAACCTTCGCATGTATTCCAACCGATGGACATTTGGCTACTCTTGAGAGCCGCCTCTCGCTTGTTCGAAGCGCGCAGAGAGCTATAGAGGAACATCCGGTCGTTACATATCACAAGCACAGAGATTACGAATTAAGTAACGGAAGAACTGTGCAAGAGGAGTTGAAGTCGCGAACAAGCTTTCTTGTGGCAACACTGAAGCAAGATCCACGTACAATCGTTGAGGAAGCTAAGGCTTTCTACGCGGAAGGTATACGTGTATTTCGCGTGTATGACGCAGGTTCAACGAATCAGCTGTATGGCGCGCCCCACTCCCTTCACTCACAAGTTACTGCTCTCAAAGATCAATTGCCAAGCGACATCACTGTGTTGGCTGGGCAAGTAGTAGGACCTGATCAGGGACGACTTTTGGTTGAGGCAGGTGCTGATGGTCTAATCGTTGGAATTGGTGAGGGCGGCATTTGTACAACCCCGGTAGTAGCGAGCCTCGCCTCGAACAATATTATGGTTGTTTATGAGTTGTGCAAAGCCGGGCTTCCAGTGCCGATCTTCTGTGACGGCGGTGTAGGAAATGCAGCCGGCGTGGCGTTTTCAATGGGAGCCTCTGCAAGCATGGCATCCCGCCGAATAATAGGGGGCACAATTGAGCAGACCCCTTCGCTATATTGGATCAAGCGCGATGGGCAGCTCCAGAAACCTTATGCAGGCGAAGCCTCTGAGGTTACCAAGATTGAGGGCGGGAACCTCACTATGGTTGGCGACCCGTACAACGTTGAAGGGATAAGTAGCTTCGTTGATATGAACGAAGCATATCCGAGTATCGCGAGACTTTATCTTGCAAATCTTGCGGGTTTAGCAAAAGTTTTACGATTTAGCAGGGCTCGCTCCCTTACTCACCTGCAGCAGCGACCAAACAACAATAGCATTAAGATATTTTCACCAGGTGCGCGCGCAGCAGCCGGAGCTCACCATGTTCAAAAGGATGTACGGCTTAATCGCCAAGGCTAATAGAGATGGCAGAGTAGTAGGTCTCTCTCCTTAGCAACCTTTCCACTACGCTATATTCCGAATTCGCTCCACAGTACTAGCTGGCCGAATACCCGCACCCTCAACATCAAGGGACTCTCCGTGCTGACTCAAGTCCAGCCCCATCTCTTCTTCAGCAGAACTGACTCTCATCGGAATGATAAGGTGAGAAAGGAGGTAGAGAAGATACGAGCCTATCAACGTAAACGTAGCAACGATCGCTAACGCGTAGAGGTGGCTAACAAAGGTGGCCGTCTCTCCACTGATGAGACCAACTTTGTCGGCAAATACGGCTGTCAAAAGCATCCCCATTATTCCGCCAACGCCGTGGCAGGGGAAGACGTCGAGCGTATCGTCAAGCTCCGACTTAGTACGCCAGTGAACAGCGCAGTTGCTCACGATGCTCGACACTAGGCCAATAAAGATACTCGCTCCAACACTAACAAAACCAGCAGCAGGGGTTATCGCAACTAAACCAACAACAGCGCCAATACACGCGCCAAGAGCAGAAGGCTTCCGTCCGCGCACGCAGTCAAAGAATATCCACGCCAGCATCGCCGCAGCAGACGCTGTGTTAGTCGTTAGGAAGGCTTTTGCTGCCAGTCCATTTGCTGCAAGCGCACTACCAGCGTTGAATCCGAACCAACCAAACCACAACATTCCTGTTCCCAGGAGCACATAAGGGATGTGTGCTGGCACGTGCGGCACTTGAAGCTTGTGAGCATCGCGACGACCGAGAAAGACTGCTCCGGCAAGAGCCGCGAGTCCACCGGACATGTGCACTACGGTACCACCTGCAAAATCGAGCACACCCCACTGGCGAAGGAACCCATCTGGGTGCCAGGTCCAGTGAGCTAGTGGACAGTAGATAACGAGCGAAAAGAGACACACAAAGAGCATGTAGCTTGAAAAGCGCACCCGCTCTGCGAATGCTCCGGTTATCAGAGCCGGTGTAATTATCGCGAACTTAAGTTGAAAGAGTGCAAAGAGGGCAAGGGGTATCGTTGGTGATAACGCGGGGTGTGTAGTCTCTCCAACGCCGCGGAACATAAAGAACGTCCTTGGGTCGCCAATAATCCCGCCGATTGAATCGCCAAACGCTAGGCTAAAGCCAACGGTCACCCAGAGGATTGAGACGAGCCCCATGGCGATAAAGCTCTGGAGCATCGTAGAGAGCACGTTCTTGCGGTCGACCATTCCACCGTAAAAGAACGAGAGTCCGGGGGTCATAAGGAGTACCAGGGCTGTGGCGGTAAGCATCCAGGCAGTGTCGCCCCCATTTATTGGGGCAGCGCTTGGGTCTGGTGCGACAGGGGGCTGTAAGGCAGCGAAAAGACTAAGAAAGAGAAGTGATATGAGGGGAATGCTCCAGAGAGCTGGCTTTGTGGAGACAGATTGTGCGGATGCCATAATTAACCTATCTATCGCTATATTTAGTACTAATATCGTCTATTTTATCGTAACTGTAAGCCTAAATATACTAAGTTTTGGCTCTAAAGATGCTGGCGCGAGAGATTTTATGGAGGCAAGGGGCCTCCAGGCCCGCAACTGCTCTTTTTAGGTTTAATGTTTAGTCCGCCACCGTCAACCCCGTGGTGAGCTGTGTTGAACCAGCGGGCTAAGCTAAACCTTCGCGGTCGGGGATGTATTCAACCCGCAACTCTTCAATCCTCTTACAGAGCGGAAGCATAAGCACGACAACGCACACACTAAAGATGCAACCGAGCACAAAGAGTGTTGTCGCAAGTCCCCGCGCTTCAACGCACAACCCCACAAGGGGACCAAAGACTCCAAAGCTAAGCCGAAAGGCTAAGCTTCGCATTGAGTTTGCAGTGGCTCTAAACGCAGAGGGGATCTTCCAGTTAAAAGCATCGGTGAGAATGACTGAAGCTAGGCCGCGATTTATATAAAAGAGGGCTCCAGCAATTATACCGATAAGCGCAAAGTTAGTAGCCATTAAGAAGTAGCCAAAGCATGACGCAAGCGCTAGCACCAGTAAGGTATTGTAGGCGCCCAGGACTGATTCAATCCGGTGAGCATATCTGCTTACAAACGCACTTACGAACATCAGCGCTGCCCACAGTACTCCGAAGTAACTAAGAGGCACCTGATGCAGCGTCCAGTACGGCTGCAAGAGCCACACGATAAAAAAACTTGAGAGTCCCCACACAAGGCAATTAAAAAATATAAGTCGTACGAGCGAGGTGTCAACGAGTACATGCCTTACTACGCCCATAAAGTTCGATAGGTGCGATCTGTGCTTCATCCGCTCAATTGGGGGCTCTATCAAGAAAAGCGAGATGATAAACGGCACCCAGCCCACAACGGCCTGCGCCCATAAAACGGTGGAAAACGACCACATCACAAGAACGCCGCTCACGAGTGAGGCGATCCCTTCCCCGAGCAAGTCCCATTGATTAATCTGTCCGATTATCTTGGTACGATTTGCACTAGGCGGAATGGAGTCATACGCCAGAGCGATATCGGCACCTGAGGAGAGGCTTGCTCCTAACGCTATAACAACTTCAAATAGCGCCAGCGATTCATAGCTAGTTGCAAACGGTAGCAGGGTAAAACAGATACCAGCGATGAAACCGCCTAAGACCAGAGAAGCCTTTCTGCTCCAAAGATCAGCAATGTAGCCGGTGGGGATCTCAAACAATGCAACAGCTAAACTAAAAAGTGCTTGAAGCTCGAATACCTCGTGTAGCGACAAACCGAGCGAACTCCAGTAGGGAACGAGGATCGGTATAACGATGAGAAACATCGTGAAGAATGAGCGCGCGGCAGCAAGCGGAATGTTGCGTGCAAGTTGTCGCTGAACTTGAGCGCTCATCTGTTTATTCGCTGCGCATTCAGGTGATCCCGAATCTTATTCGCTACAGAAAATTTGTAGAGGTGTGGGACCTGACTGTTGATAATAATCGCAAACCTCACCTGTCCCGCATGTGGTGTATCAAAGTATCCAGCCAACGAGTTAACACCGTTAAGGCTTCCGGTTTTTGCTTGGAAGCCCTGCTGCTCATCAAGGAGTTCTTGGTAGCGAGAGAAATGCTTTAGAAGTTTCGTCATAAGTTGTGCTGAAACCGCATTTTTGCGAGAAAGCCCTGACCCTTCTTCAATCGAGAAGTTTCGCCAGCCAGCGCGTTGCTCGAGACACTCTCGAAGTGCTCTCTGTCCCTTAGTAACTGTGGCAGGAGCGCCGTACTTCTTGATGCCAAGAGTCAAGAATAGCTGATTTGCCGTAAAATTAGTTGAGAATTTGAGCATTCCGCGGATCATATCTGAAAGTAGCTGCGAACTGCGGTAGGTAATAACCGGGTGAGCATCGTTGGGTATGTGACCAATCTCTACCTGCATGCGTCCCCGAACCCCCGCGCGTCGCAAAAATTCAGCGAGTAGCTCGCCACCGTACAGGGTTCCCGTTTTCCAATCTTTACCAAGGTTAATACGTTCCGTTGCTCCTCTTCTAAGATTCAGAGCAGCTTTCCTCGAAAGAGGGGTAAGGGGTGTCTGTGGCTCAGCACTTTCGATTACGCCGTTTTTTCTGCGAGTAACGTACGCTGTGCTGAAGTTGCCCACGAAAGCGGCGTTTCGGGAATCATATGGGTTTAGCGAATTGGCTACGCCATCGAGGTCGATATCTGGTGAGAAGAGGGAGGGATCTATTACAATCCGATTAACCGTCGCGGTACGAGAGGACAGCTCTTTGCTGATGCTGGCAAGCTCCTCTGAGACAAGGCCTGGGTCGCCTGAGCCCTTAACGTACAGAGTCCCTCGATTGTCAGTGAAAAAGGAGGTGCTGAAGGTAAAGTCCGGTCCAAGCTCCTCGAGGGCGCAAAATCCGGTTGCAATCTTTAAGATCGATGCCGGAACAAAAAGTTCATCCTCCCTATAACTTAAGAGGGATTCACCAGAGGTCGTTTCAACCCGCACTGAGCCGTTCTTCAATAGTCCCGATACGTTGAGCGATTCACTGTGAGCAGGGGGAGGGGATGCCGAAAAGATAAGTAAGATCGGTAGAAAAACAAAGAACAGGAGTTTAGCGTTCATTGATTAGAGGGTATGCTCTAGGGCGGTGTGACCGCAAGGGTCACAGATGTGTACGTAGTAAGTCGCCACGGTAGCGACTTTCTTGGAACGAGAATTGTATGAAAGGTATAATTTTAGCTGGCGGTTCGGGCACACGGCTTCATCCGATTACCGTGGCTGTTAGTAAACAGCTACTTCCGATTTACGATAAGCCGATGATCTACTATCCGCTCTCGACCCTGCTTCTTGCGGGTATTCGGGAGATCTTGATCATCTCGACTCCTCAAGATCAGTCAGCATTTCAGCGACTGCTTGGAGATGGATCGCAGTGGGGTGTGAGCTTCTCATACGCTCAACAACCTTCCCCTGATGGTCTCGCGCAGGCATTTATCATCGGAAAAGATTTTATCGGCGATAGCTCAGTTGCATTAGCACTGGGGGATAACATTTTTTATGGGCACGGTTTTGCTGAGCAGCTTCGACGGGCGGCGTTGCGAACATCTGGAGCCACCGTATTTGGATACCGAGTCAAAGATCCTGAACGCTACGGAGTTGTTGAGTTCGACAAAGATGGGAAGGCTATCGGTCTTGTTGAGAAGCCTACGAATCCTAAGTCGCCCTATGCGGTGACGGGGATCTACTTTTACGACAACTCGGTTGTTGATATAGCTCACAACCTTAAGCCATCGCCTCGAGGCGAACTTGAAATTACAGATGTAAATATCGCCTACCTAGAGAGGAATCAGCTGGCGGTTGAGCGTCTCGGACGAGGTATGGCATGGCTTGATACGGGTACCCACGAGTCGTTGCTACAAGCGTGCAACTTTATCCAAACGCTACAGGAGCGGCAGGGCTTGATGGTAGCCTGCGTAGAAGAGATCGCTTTTATCAGGGGATTTATTTCGCGAGAAGAGCTTGGAGTGTTAGCTGAAAAATACAAGAAGAGCTCCTACGGACAGTATCTTCAGCGCTTGGCTAACGATAGCAGTCGGCTGCTAAAGTAGATCATACCTAGTTCCGCCGCCGCCGATTACGGTTTCTGTACAAAGCGATTACAGTACAGGAGTCACAGATGGCAAAAAATTCAGGTGCAGCTAAGGGAATGGGTAAAGCCGATCGTGCATCCAAGAAGCGTGGCAAGTCACGCTCAAAGATCGAGGCTGCAAAGCATACGCATCGGCAGAGAAATACATAGCTTTTACGGACCGCGGAGCTTCTAGCTCCGCCTATAACCTACACACGCCACCGTAACCCCTTGTGGTGAGCCTATTCGAACCAACCTGTGGTGAGCCTATTCGAACCACACGGCCTTCCCCTGTCTGGCCCCCCGCCCCGATTGATCTCGCAAGCCAATCCCTTTATTCTTACTCTTTTTTTTACCTATGTCCTTGACGCCACAGGAACATGAAAGCCTGCACACAGAGGAAACCATATTCCATGGTGTCGTATCTGCCATCACGGCTCAGGTCGCAACCGCCGAAGACCGCTTGTATCATGAGAATCAGCGCGCACGTGCTCTAACGGCTCAGATCCATGAAACGCGCCGTGCCGAAGATAAGGCGCTCTTGGCTTCAGATGAAGCTGTGTCCCACGGACTGAAAGATTCAAAACGTGAAGAAATAGATACGCTGACCAAACAGCTTGAGAATCCATACTTTGCCCGCATCGTTCTTGAAGAGGATGATGTGAAAGAGACCACAAGGACCATCGAGTACAAATTAGGCTTCTCAGCCAACCCAGAGCTGCGAATTATTGATTGGAGGAAAGCTCCGATCTCAAAGCTCTATTACGAATACAAGGAAGGGGACAGTTACCTTGAGGAGATCCTCGGTCGCGAGCGGTCGGGAGTAGTAACTCTCCGTAATCGGATCGATGTAGAGCGCGGAAGCCTAAAAGCGGTCCATAACCGTTTCGGCACATTTTATTGGAATCCTAAAAGTGGTTGCTGGGAGGCAACTTCTGGCAACGCTCATCGCCGCAAATCAACTGATAGTCAGCTTCCAGAGATACTATCACTGATTTCAGCAGAGCAGTTTCGTTCGATAACTGTTGATGCCGACACTGCCATACTTATCCAGGGCGTTGCTGGGTCAGGAAAGACGACAGTGGCAATTCATCGCCTAGCCTGGCTTCTACACAACGAGAATTCACCCCTTAAGCCAGATGAGTGCGTGTTTCTTATGCTTAGTCCGGCGCTACGTCGGTATGTTGAGAACTCGCTCCCTTCGGCAGGCATTAAAGGTATCGGTGTCCGCACCTATCACGAATGGGTGGCACGCACTCTTAAGAAACTGCAGCCATCGACGGACTTTTCGCTCGACCGCCCTCTGACGCCGCCTCCTGCTGCTGTCCAGCGCATTAAGCGCTCTTTGGCTATTCTTAAAGCTCTTGAGAAGCATTGCTCAGCAACTCCTAGTCGAGAACCCTGTACCATTGAATCGTTGAAGCGCGATATTCTCTCAGTGCTTGAGCGTCCTGAAGTGCTCATTGAAGCGGATGAAACTCGGCTTATAAATCGTGAAACAGTTCGCGATACTCGCGATTGGACCTCAAATAATTTTGCCGCTGGAGTCTACGATTGGAGTGACGATGCACTTTTGCTTCGAGCGGTGCAGATGCGGACTTCGGGAGTAATCAACGAAAAGGGCGAGTTCGGTACCTATGGGCACATCATCGTTGATGAGGTGCAGGACCTCTCTCCGGTCGAACTATCAACCGTGATCGGTGCGGTGAAGCACCATAAGGATCTAACGCTTGTTGGAGATACTGCACAGAACATCGACCAACACGGCTCGTTTCCTGGGTGGGAGCGATTGCGAAAGCACTGGAACTTTACCGGAGAGATGTCTCAGTACGTCTCACTTGAGGTGAGCTATCGTTCAACGCAGCAGATAATGCGACTGGCCAATCACATTCAGCAGGGGACGGGGGTTAAAGGCGGGCGGACAGGCAGAACGCCGATCTGGTTTAAATGCCGCAATGAGTCACACGGGATTGAGTATGTGCTCAAATGGCTTAGTAAAGCTGTAGAGCTGTATCCAACAATGGTCACAGCAGTTATCTGCGCCACTCCAGAAGAAGCAAAGTTTGCCTACAAGATGCTTCAACCAACCTTCGGCCCGCTCGTGCGTCTTGGGGATGCATACTCCTTCTCTTTTGAGGAAGGGATTCTTGTAACCGATGTAAAACAGGTCAAAGGGCTTGAGTTCTTCTCGGTATTATTGTGGAACCCAAGTAACCAAAGCTACGGAACAAATGAATACGGACGTAATCTTCTCTACGTTGCTGTCACCCGCGCTGAAGAGAATCTGTGTCTTGTCACGTGGGGCCGCTGGGCTGCCGCGTTGCCACCATTTGGAGTGTCGAAACTTGTACGCTCGATGGATATGACTATTGTTGAGGAAGATGGCGAGGCGGAGTAGAGGTAGAGTTGTCTTCCCATCAAGAGTCGGTGGATGGGGCATTTTAGTTAATTAACGCAGAGTGCGCGGAAGACGCTGAGGGCGCAGAAGAAAATGAGTAGATCTCCGCGTTACATGACGAGAATATTCGTATGAGGAAGACCTTAGTTTCCTGCCGCTTCTAATTTTAACCTCCTAGCCGCAGTCCCCAAAAGAAACACTCCGCGGCTTAACTCTCGTTGACGCGCGCGCATGCATCACAGCTGCCAGTAAACTTCGCTCAAGAGCAAGGCTTAACATTGAAGTCGCCCAGTTGAGTGGAGAGTTATGTACGGGGACCCAACCACCTAGCGAGGGGTGATAGGACCACGCTTCTGGCGCCGAGCCTGGTGGAATGCGTACCTCAGCGCCATTTGTCTTAAGTTTGTATGCGTAGTCGTGCGGCGTTAACGTTAGTATTGAACGTTTGACGTGCCTATCTCCCAGGTAATAGGCCTCTTCATCGAGGCCGCCGCTGTTTGTGTAGCAACGGAAATAGTACGCAGCGAGAATGGCATCAAATAAACCCCATTCGGCAGGCCGAAAATCCCTGTGATTAGTATCGGCCATGAAGTGAGGGTGAGGCTGGTTAATATAGCCGCCACCAACGTAGGGGTCGTTTGGAAACCGTTTAAACCCAACTTCGCCCATCAGCGGATACACCGTCCGCAAAATGGCGTCACGTTGAAATTCAGAGAGCCCGATCTCGATCGGGTAGAGGGCAAAGAGCAGAGCAGCGTCCCTTTCTAAGCCGTTGAGATCGCATTCGCGTGCGAACGCGCTGGGAAAGTCAGGAATTCGTAGATTTAAAGTAGTGCGCGCAAGAGTAATGCAGCTGTCGACCAAGTGAAGAAGGTACTCAAACGATTCACGCTCCTGGATGCCATCGCCGGGCACAGTTTTAAGTGGAGCTTCACGCACACCTGCCTGTCGCTCATCTTCAAGCCACTTCTTCATCGCCAGAAAGCCAGCTAAGCACTGTGCGTTACTGGAGGCGCGTGCGACAGCGCGGGTGTCCTCCCACGCACCGAAGCACGGAGCGGTATTAAACCCAAACTTCTGCATCCCTTTAAGCATGACGACGAAGATGCTCTCGATCTGCTCATCAGGATTTACCTTAAGGAGTGCAGCTTGGAGCTCATTCATATTAATAACTGGCGGTGAGCCGTGAACGGCATGTGCGCGCGCAAAGTGGAATACCTGCCAGAAGAATGCTCCCAGAGCATCGATCTGTGAGTGGCCCCAATCTAACGATGATGTTACCGAGCCATCGGGCTGGGTTACTTCCCCTCCAAGTGCTCCCGTTTCGCTGTTAATCGCTAAACGTATAAGGGGCACATCACGATGCGCTCGAAACCTGGAAGGGGCATCTGAGTCGAGGACAAAAGAAACGAAGCGGCCGCGCTGTTCTGCGCTAGCATAATTCTCCGCCATCGCTGTAATCGACATCGCAGCACGGTCGCGTATGCCATTCCAGGCAAGGGCCGTGTTACATGCGACACCATCGCGCACCCAGAAGAAGCGGCTATAACTTGATTCAGGGTTTGGCGAAGCAGGTACTATCCCGTTTTTATATCCGCTGAGGGTGAGCTTAATGGTTGGGTGTTGTAAGATTGCACGCACTTCACCAACGCTGAGAGGTGTGTCTTTGGTAGCAAGATTCTCCAAGAAATGTCCGCGCGCGAAATCGCGGGAGACAGCTATCTGTTCAGGTGAAGGTAGCCCCGCCTCTGCGCGTGAGCGGTACCTGCCGTTACTGCGCTCAGGAGTGGGGGGTAGGGATAGGGCACTTCCTCCCATCCGGTCAGATAGCCCAACGTACTCCTTAATGCGCGGACCGGCCGCGTGACCCGACCGAAGATCGGTTACCCAGTTGAGAGCCATGTATAAACCACCTTAGCTCAATGGATAGTGAGCGTTTAGTTTTTTGGCCAAATAAGTGACCGCGCGGCGTGCGGGGAGTGAAATAAGTTCCGTGGAGTGTAGGAAAAATTGAGCTGCCGCAAAAGGGGTATTTTTGCTCTATAATGAGCGCTCTAAGCGAAACGATACAGGAACGATAACGGCTAACGTGTCGCGCCGCATATCCGGAGGAAATGGGGGAAAGGGCGAAGCACGCTCGACCATATCTTTAAGCTCTTCATCAAGAATAGTTGATGAGGTCGATTGCACTATCTCAAAGTGTGACACATCTCCGTTGGATGAGATTTGAATCCGAATAGCTCCATCGCCATTAACATTCTTCCTAAGCGCTCGTTCTGGGTACCGCTTTGATTGTGCTAACCTTGTTGCAACCATGTCTTGATAACTCAGCCGAGCGGGCTCTGAAGAAGAGGATGTAGGATCTCCAATCGGCGCTGATGAATTACTGGGAATTGCTCTTGAGTCAGATAGCTCCTTTGAGTTGGTTGTTTTTTGTTTGCTTAGATCCTTCGCTGCTGAGACTGCTTTGGCAGGTTTCTCAAGAACTCGTGGACGAGGAGACGTAAGGGGTTTTTGAGGTGCGGGGATCTCGGGTTGTCTGGGTTGAGGCACTCCTTGTGGAAGCTGCGATTCGAGAGCCGACAGGGAAACTATGGTTGCGTCGAATGAACGCGGAGTAGCAACCAGGTCGTCCTTGTTACTAGCCCATATTCCAACTATCCCCCCAAGAGTTATTGTAAGGTGGAGCACCAGAGACCAGAGTACAGCTCGACGGGGTATGGTTGGCTCAGGATCTCTCAACCCACCCGGCACTGGATACCGGTCTGCTGGGGCAGCAGGGATAGGGGCTGAAACTTTTGCGGCAACTGCAAGCATCGCGAACGACTCTAGAAATCAATTGCGAGATTATACCACCTTCGTAGCCATTCTTTCCAATAAGCGGCTAAGTACCTCAAAAGCTGAGCTTTTCGGAGCCGCAGGGGGCTTTAATTGAAGGCTTTGTTACAGATTACGCGCGAGAGCATTGCGGTTAAGGAACTTATTCGAAGCTGCATGCTGAGCAACGTTACTCGTGGCCAGGCTTTATCTGCGTAATCTTAGTACCTTGAAGCGACAAACCGCCCATCAGCCCCATCTGGCCAAAGAAGAACGCATACATACCCGGCTGAAGAGTAGTTGTTGAAAGAGACCGCGCTACGCCGACATCAACAACAGTTAAACTGGGAAGAGCACCTACCTCCCAACCCTTCGAGGAGCTAAGGTATCGAAGATCGTCCTCTGTCATGAAAAAGAGAGCATATCCAAATTGCTGCGCCCCAGCTTGTAAGCCAAACGACGCCGATGCGGAATTGTAATACCCGGCAACCTTGCCATGCTTGAACAGCACCCCATCTCCGTACTGACCTGCAATAATGAAACCACCCTTCAATATCTTGGGGAAAACTAAAACGGCAACTGCCTTGTCTCGAAGTGCGGCCGCTGCAGGGGTTGTCTTGCAGAGATCCTGCAAGGCCTGGCGCGCAGAGCTAGCTAGCTCAGTTTTTGAGGAGTCAGCAAATGAGCGAGCTGGATTGCTGAATAATCCGGCGCAAAAAATAGCTGCAACAAGTAAACTCTTAAGTGTTGTTTTCATAGCCGGGCCACGCTATCGCGTCCCGAGGTCCTTTAGCCTGAGCTTCCGCAGCCCCTAGAACCACTGGCCTTGAACGCCCGGGGGCCCTCAAAATTTATCAGGAAACACAGCCTCATACGTGGTATGATCTCCCTATGGTCCGACAAGACCCGCAGATCGCCATGATTAGCCTGAGTCACAACAAGTCTCTGTCGATAGGCGAAGTGATCGCGGTAGTGTCTGGTGCAACAGTCTCGCTTGATTCCCAAACGCGCTCACTCCTCAATGAGCGCAGAAACCAGATCGTCTCATGGATTTCTCAGCGTAACGAGCCGGCTTATGGTTTCAATCGTGGATTTGGACACAACGTAGACCTTGCCGTACCTGAAGACCAGCTCGCTGTTCTGCAGCGCAACTTTATGCGTTCACACGCTTCGGGCGTTGGGCCACCAGCCTCGCGCGACGTTGTTCGAGCAACCATGCTTCTTCGTGCCCAGTCGTTAACCCGCGGACATTCCGCGATACGGCCCGAGGTAGTCGAAGCGCTGCTCGTGTTCCTCAATCACGGCATAACTCCTTTAGTACCGCAGTACGGCTCAGTCGGCGCTAGTGGAGATTTAGCGCCACTCTCACATATAGGACTTGCGTTAATGGGAGAGGGAGAGTGCTTCATAGCTGGTAGCGATGCTCCGGTGGCAGTTGGAGAGATTCTAGCACAGCGCGGTATCTCCCCGCTTACGCTTGAGATGAAGGAGGGGCTTGCTCTCAGTAATGGGCTGCAATTTTCGACTGCGTGTGGAGTGATAGCAGTAGACAAATTACGCACACTACTCAAATCGGAAGCACTGGTAACTGCTCTCACTGCGCAAGTCATGCTTGCAAGCGACACTCCCTTCTTGGCGGAACTCCATGAACTGAGGCCGCATCGGGGAGCTAAGGTTGTCGCTAGGTGGATCTGGAATGCGATGCAGGATTCCCCAATTCGAAACGCGCACCGTGATTATATCGTGGATGCTGAAGTGCAGGACCCCTACAATATACGGTGTGCGGCCCAGATTTTGGGAACTTGCTACGACCTTATAGAAGAGGCTGCGCACACGTTCGCAGTTGAGATTAATAGTGCTACCGATAATCCGCTTCTCCTTCCCGATGTGGCTGGTCAATACACGTCGGTCGTATCGGGTGGGCATTTTCACGGCATGCCAGTAGCGGTTAAGCTGTACAATCTGGTTCAAGCGGCTACGATTATTTCATCTCTAATCAACGCACGGTGTGCTCGCTACATAGATGCTGCGCGCAACAAGGGGCTGGGGAACGACGTTGTGTGGCCCGATCTAACACCAGCTGAACGCTCGATTGCATCAGGAATGATGATCCCAGAGTATGTCAGTGCGGCGTTGTCAAACGCACTGCTTGGGTTGTCTCAACCGAGTCATCTTTTCTCTATCTCAACCAATGCGGGTCAGGAGGATCACGTTAGTATGAGCGCCGGACTCGCCGTGCGATTGCTTGAAATGATCCCGCGTGTGGCTGAGCTCATTGGAATTGAGAGTGCTTATGCTGCTCAGGCTGCCGCGATACGGCGTCATACCAAAATGATTCCGTCGAAACATCACCCTCAAGCGCAGCGAGATGTTGATAAAGCGGTCGATAAGCTGATTGGAATCGTTAAAAAGCGAGTTAATGACCGCCGCTTTACTCCGCAGGTGGATGTGCGTCTCTCTTTCGAGATCCCCGACGAAGCAACCAGACTTAGTCCGGTTTCTGAACACGTGCTGACATACCTCTGGCGTCGATTCCCGCCTGTTCAGGAGGACCGAGTGTTCTCCAAGCAGCTTAGAATCTTGGCGATGGAGATAGAGGCGGGTGTCCTTACAAAAGAGGCTGAGATAATCCTTCCCTTTGATGAGGTAGTTACATGGTAACGGCCAAGCAAAGCACGGTGTGGATAAACGCCCGTATTGCAACGTTTGACCCGCGTCATCAGGTTGATTATGGCCTACTACCTGGGCTGCACGCTCTACACACACTAGATGGATTGATAGAGCGCATTACACCGATGGACTCATCTATGGTCCCGGAAGGCGCGCGTGTTACGGATCTGCGCGGCCACTTCGTTACCCCTGGTTTGATAGATTGCCACACGCACCTCGTATTCGCTGGCGACCGCTCTGCTGAATGGGAGATGCGGCTAGGAGGAAAAACGTATGCTGAGATCGCGCAGGCTGGAGGTGGCATTCTCTCTACAGTTAGAGCAACACGGGCTGCTAGTGAGGATGAACTCTTTGAACTCGCGTATCCTAGACTTCAAGCGATCGCACGCGAGGGGGTTACGTGCGTTGAGATCAAATCCGGCTACGGGCTTTCGTTCGAAGATGAGTTAAAGATTCTACGAGTCATTCGACGGCTACAAGACACCAACCTTGTTGAGATATCCCCCACTCTGCTGGCTGCTCATGCTGTGCCTCCGGAGTTTCACGGTGACGCAGAAGGGTATGTTAGACTGATTTGTAACACTATTATCCCCAAAGTTGCCGCAACGCATCTTGCGGAAGCAGTCGATGTTTTCTGTGAAACCATCGCGTTTTCCGTTGAGCAGAGTATCGCTATTTTCGAAGCGGCTGCAAAATATGGGCTGGCAATCAAAGCGCACGCGGAGCAGTTATCGAATCGTGGGTGCGCTCTAAAAGCGGCTAGTTATGGTGCGTGGTCAGTTGACCACCTGGAGTATCTTCCCTCTTCCGCGGCTGATGATCTCGCCCGACACAAGACTGTGGCAGTGTTGCTGCCAGGTGCGTTTTACGCTTTGCGCGAAAAGCAGGCACCACCTGTTGCTGCATTGAAACAGGCTAAGGTCGGACTAGCGGTAGCGTCTGATTATAATCCTGGCACTAGTCCGTTTTCATCGTTGCGTTTGATGATGAATATGGCATGCGTGCTCTTTGGACTCTCACCAGCCGAGGCGCTTGCGGGTGCAACACGAGAGGCGGCACGTGCTCTCGGTCGCGAAGGGAGGCTTGGAGTGATTGCAGAGGGGATGGAGGCTACGTTGTGTGCGTGGGATGTGAAACATCCAGCTGCCATAGTCACTGACCTGACGCAAAACCCCCTTTCTCGAATACTTATAGCGGGGAAGGAAAGGCATGTTTAAAGCGGCAGACCTCTCTCGGTGGCGTGGGCGGATTGATACGGATGATGCTGGGGATACTCGCCGATTTCATCAGGTCATCCAGGCGTTCGCGCCGGGAAAAGCCCCCGGAGTTGTTCTGCTTGGCTTTTGTAGTGACGAAGGGGTGCGACGCAATTGTGGTCGGGTAGGCGCCCGTGAGGGCCCAGCAGCTATTCGGACAGCGCTCTCTCCCATGGCGTGGCATGCAGGCGAAGCGCGGCTCTATGATAGTGGCGACCTGTGGTGCGAAGAAGATCGCCTCGAGGACGCTCAAGGTGAGCTTGAACTGCATGTACGCTCTTTCATTGCAGCGGGGCAGCTTGCGATCGTTCTCGGCGGAGGGCACGAGGTGGCATGCGGCACTGGGGCTGGCGTGCTTTCATCGGTGCCAGCGCCGTCTCGCATCGGCATCATTAATATCGATGCACATTTTGATCTACGGGCAGCACAAGAGCGAAACTCTGGTACTTCGTTCCTAGATCTAGCCGAACGGTACAAAGCTGTTGGTCAGCCGTTTAACTATTTTTGTCTCGGCATATCTGAGAGCGCAAATACGACGGCGCTCTTTAATCGAGCCACCTCGCTCGACGTGAAATGGCTTCTTGACGAGCATATCCACTCGCATCTCGATAAGGCCCGTCGACAGCTCTCGCTCTTTGTTGAGAGTTGTGACCATGTGTATCTGTCGGTCGACCTGGACGTAATGCCGTCTCACGAAGCGCCCGGCGTAAGTGCCCCGGCTGCCCTTGGTATTCCCTTTTCGGTAGTGCATAGCTTTGTAAGCTACATAGCTGCGAGTGGAAAGCTGCGAGCTGTCGATATTGCAGAGCTGAACCCTTCGCTCGACATCGATTCACGAACAGCACGCCTTGCTGCTCGACTTGTTCATACAATCGTTCATAGGAGGGCCTCGTGAGTTTCACGCGACTAGACACAACTCGAAACATATCAAGTCCACGTGGGCCAGTGCGAACCGCAAAAAGCTGGCAAACCGAGGCAGTGCTTCGGATGTTGATGAATAACCTGGATAAGGATGTTGCAGAGGCGCCTGAGTCTCTTGTTGTCTATGGTGGTATCGGTCGTGCAGCCCGGTCTTGGGAGTGCTTCGACGCCATAGTTGAAACATTACGTGGTCTTGAGGATAACCAGACTTTACTCATACAGTCGGGAAAGCCCGTTGGCGTTTTTGAAACGCACAGCGATGCGCCACGGGTGCTGATAGCTAATTCAAATCTTGTGCCTCATTGGGCGACGTGGGAGCACTTTAATGAATTAGACCGCAAAGGGCTGATGATGTACGGCCAAATGACGGCAGGGTCTTGGATCTACATCGGCACGCAAGGAATAGTGCAGGGAACGTATGAGACGTTCGCTAAAGCGGGTCGCGTTCATTATGGGGGCGATATAGCTGGCCGATGGATTCTGACAGCGGGCCTGGGAGGAATGGGCGGTGCGCAACCCCTGGCAGCAACCATGGCTGGATTTTCAATGCTCGCCATAGAGTGTCAGCAATCACGCATCGATTTTCGGCTACGAACGAGATATCTCGATGTTCAAGCATCAAACATAGAAGACGCCTTGCAGCGACTTGAATCTGCTCGAGACAGCAAACATGCGGTAAGTATCGGACTCTTAGGGAATGCAGCAGAGATCCTTCCGCAGCTCTTGGCGCGAAATGTCACCCCAGATTTAGTGACTGACCAAACCAGTGCGCACGACCCATTGCACGGCTATCTTCCTAACGGGTGGACTTGGGACGAGTACCGTATCCGTGGCGAAAGTGACCCAGCGGGTACAGTGGCGGCAGCACAACAGTCAATAGCACAGCACGTGCGCGCTATGGTTGAGTTCCATAAACGGGGCGTGCCCGTCTTTGACTATGGCAACAACATTCGTCAAGTGGCGAAAGACAAGGGCGTCGAGGATGCATTTATCTTTCCTGGATTTATCCCCGCATACATAAGGCCCCTGTTTTGCGAAGGTATAGGCCCCTTTCGTTGGGTCGCCCTGTCGGGCGATCCACTGGATATACATAAGACGGATGCCCGTGTAAGAGAGCTCATACCCAACGACGCGCACCTCCACAACTGGCTCTCAATGGCCAAGGAGCGCATCGCGTTCCAAGGATTACCTGCCCGCATTTGTTGGCTCGGATTAAAAGATCGCGCGCGGATTGGTTTAGCGTTCAATGAGATGGTCCGTTGCGGGGAAGTGAGTGCTCCCATAGTCATCGGGCGAGATCACCTTGATTCAGGTTCAGTGGCGAGTCCGAATCGCGAAACCGAAGCGATGCGCGACGGCTCAGATGCGGTCTCTGACTGGCCTCTTCTCAACGCACTCCTTAACACGGCAAGCGGTGCAACCTGGGTTTCGTTGCATCATGGAGGCGGAGTCGGTATGGGTTATTCACAACACTCCGGTGTTGTAGTAGTGTGCGACGGAAGTTTTGAAGCCGATAAGCGGATCGCGCGGGTCTTACGGAATGACCCTGGCACAGGTGTAATGCGGCACGCTGACGCTGGGTATGAGTCCGCCATAGCGTGTGCACACGAGCAAGGCGTCGTGATGCCGATGCTACAAAAGAAATTCGACAGTGGTATTTAGCTCATTCATTTTCCTCTTCATCTTTCTACCTATAGTTTGTATCGCCTATTTCGGATTACCGAACCGATTTCGCAATCTCATTCTCCTGATCGCAAGTATTTTCTTCTATGCATGGGGTGCCCCCACGATGGTAGTACCCCTTGTGTTGAGTTGCAGCCTTGATTATTGGCTTGCTCAGCGCATGGTCCCAGGCTTACACAGCGATAAGGTACGTAAGAGATACCTCGCGCTAGCTCTGAGTCTTAACCTAGGTCTGCTTGGTTACTTTAAGTACATGAACTTTTTTGTCGCTGAGTTCAGTCGTCTTCTGGGTTGGTTGGGGCGGGCGCCAGTCCATTGGCCAGAGATTCTTCTACCGATAGGGATATCTTTTTTCACCTTCCACAAAATATCCTACGTAGTCGACGTCTATCGAGGCACTGTCCGGCAAGCAGCGCGGCTGACGGATTATATTCTCTACGTTGTCTTCTTTCCCCAATTGGTTGCAGGGCCAATCATTCGCTACGCGGATGTGGCGCATGAAATAGTTAAAAGAAAAACTTCTCAAGACCTTTTTATTGCCGGAGCCTTTCGGTTCATTGTTGGCCTCAGTAAGAAGGTGCTGATAGCTGATGCGATGGGCACGGTTGCCGATGCAGTCTTTGCTATAAAGGCGCCGATGCTCACCACATCGTGGGCGTGGATTGGATCATTAGCATACACATTCCAGATCTACTTTGACTTTTCCGGTTATTCTGACATGGCGATAGGGCTTGGCTGGATGTTCGGCTTTCATTTTAAAGAGAACTTTCTTCGGCCGTATTTAGCTCTTACGATCACAGATTTCTGGCGTCGCTGGCACATCTCGCTAACGAACTTCATGCGCGAATATCTTTATATTCCCCTGGGTGGTAATCGCTGCGGAACGCTGCGAACCTACGCACATCTCTGGCTGGTATTCCTGGTATCTGGCCTGTGGCACGGGGCAGCCTGGAATTTTATCGCTTGGGGTGTCTATCACGGTTTGTTCATCGTGATTGACAGACTATTTTGGGCAAGAGGCTCGCAGAGGCTACCTAGAGGTCTAAACGTAGCAATAACTTTCCTCATAGTCCTCTGTGGCTGGGTTTTGTTTAGAGCTGATTCGTTGTCTTCAGCGCTTGCATATTTGACTAGGATGGCCGCGCTGGATGGACCGACTGCGCTGCTTACTGTGCCAGCAGCCGAACTGATGGATACGCGCGCCATGTTCGTTATGTGCGTAGCTGCTGTTTTGTGTTTCGTCCCTAGCATCAAGATAGAGCCTATTGAGGCGGCGTTGCCGACTTCCGTAAGGGGTTTGACGGCATATGGGCTTGCGATGCTCGTGTTGCTTTTTTTGTCGACGGCATTTCTTGCAGCTAGAGGATTTACGCCGTTTCTTTACTTTAGGTTCTAATTGTTATGCCGCAGCGTATTCGCTCCATAATTTTAATAGTCATGTGTTGCGTGTTTCTGGCGCCTGGCTTGCTTTACGTTTGCGGGGTAAGGGGAGATGGGCTTGTTGGGCAGGAACGCCTTCAAAAGCCGGTTGCGCTAACACTCGCAAATGTAATTAATCAAAAAGAACAGAGCTATGCAGAGGAAGTCTTCAAGAGACGAGCGGGACTCTTTGACGTTTTGGTTAAAACCGATAACCAGCTTAACTACCTCTTTTTTAAGACCGTGTCGTCGAATCCTCATTCGACCGTAGTTCTAGGGGAGCAGGGTCACCTTATCGAACACCTCTATCTGCGTGATTCTAATCGAATAGCGCCCGCTAAGGAGAAACATCTGTACGCAGTAGCTAATAAGCTGAAGCGACTTCAGGATTATCTGACGGGGCGAGGTATTGATTTTGTTCTTGTGATTAGCCCCAATAAGCCCGCCTTCTATCCAGAGATCGTACCGAACAGATATAGAATAGCTGGAGCGGAGGCGCGCTTTAATGCCCGTACATTTATGACCGAGCAGCTGCAACGTCAGGGGGTGCGCTACATTGATGGATATGAACTTCTTAAACGGAAACAAAGTGAGTTAAACGTTCCCATGTTCTCTCCGATTGGTACCCACTGGAACGAGGTGGGTGGATGTTTGGTGGCTTCGGAGATACTGAAACAGGCAAAGGGCAGTCAGCAGCATGCTCAATTTGACTGTGTCGTCGATGGTGTTCACGATAGGCCGGCCTACCACGACTCAGATCTATTGCGATTAGCCAATCTGTGGGTTGAAGCACCGTTTCTACGCCCAGCACCCCGAGTGCAGATTGCGCATGCTCCACAAAAAAACGCGCAGCCCTGGAAGGTGCTAACAATTGGCTCGAGCTTCTGTTGGGAGTTGATGCGGCAATTTGAAAATAGTGGCGCAGTAAGCCAGCAGGAATTTCTCTACTATTTTCACAGGCGCACGAGGAGTGCTTCCTTTCGAGGCGCTAATTTCGATCATAGTCGCTACAATGTCTGGAAAGAGTTGAAAGAGCGTGACCTTGTAGTCATCGAGATAAATCAGGCAGTTTTAACCAAGGCCGGTTTTGGATTTCCCGAAGCCGTGTTTAAGAGTAAGGGATAACTCAAACGGCACGCTACTGCGCCGGTGTTTGGTTATCAACTCCCGTTCTTTTCGCGGCGAAGAAGCGGATTAGTACTGAAGATTTGTATAGTCACTATGGTTGGGGTCAGTGCCGTTGAGTATCTCAAGTCGGTCGTCTACGCCGTCAGAATCAGAGTCTTGAGCGAGAGGATTGGTGTTGTGCGTAAATAGCTCTTCGCCATCGCTTAAGAGATCCCCATCAGTATCTGCTAGCGACGGGTCGGTATTGAACTTCTTAGTCTCGAATATATCGTATACTCCGTCGTTATCAACGTCGCTTAGTTGAAGCTGAGTCTCGCCAAGACCGACAAAGCTCGAGTCTGTTAGAAACGAGTAGAAAGAGGAGAACATAAAGTCAAATCCCCTTTTGTTGGGGTGGATGCGGTCTGCTACTAGCATGGTCTTGGGATTGATGAGATCGAAGCGAAGATAGCCACCCAGATTTTTTACTTTCGTATTCAACCTATCTATCCACCTCTGAAGCGGTCCGATTCGTGTTTTAGTAACATTTGCTACTAACGAATAGATGCCATGTTGTTCACCGAACTGCTGCATCTGCTCAAGATTAAAGAAAGATGACTCCGGGCTTGCGGCACTCAAATAATCATTGACGCCGCAGCTAAAAACAGCGACGTCAGAGCTTGCGACACCAGACGTGTTGCGATTGATATCTGACCGGAATTTGCTGCGTAACGCCTTACAGGTGAGGCCGGGAGTACCGAAGTTGAGTACCTTAAATTTATCCCTTGGCATGCTGCTCTTCAGGCGATTGTGTAGTCGAAGAGCGACGGACCCATTCTTGCCATCGTAGAGGGGATCGGTACGGCCTCGCACGATGCTGTCTCCGAAAAAGGATATCGTGAAGACACCGTCACAGTTGTAGTCAGGCAGCCCATGGACGGTGGGGCAGGCAAGAGCATCTGTGCGCGCAAGTAGCGCTAAAAAAGCAGTTGTGAAAATGATTTTATGTAACCACTTCATTCCCGAACTCGTCTTAGAAGGCACTTTATCAGGAGGATGATTGATCTAAGGAAACCAACCAACGACCGCAGACATTGTCGGAACAATACCGACTTGGCTTTAGCTACTCAACCTTTACCCCAGAGTTTTATGGCAAAAGTCCTGCAATAAACTATCAATGAAATTAGGGTGTTATGGTGATTAAGGTGGTTTTTCTAAGGCCACGTTGATGCCCAACATTTGAGAAGATATCAGATATGGGGATATCCCGTTGTGAACGCTTAAGCAGCTATTTGCCGGACCCGTCGCCAAAAAGAGGACGAAAACCGTGGGTCGATGTGACGCTCGAATTCACCGAGGCGCGGATAGGCAGCCTCAAAGAGATCCTGCGGCATGCGAGCATCCTTAGAGGGATTAATAGCACCGCCTACCGAGCGAACGATCTCATCGAGAGAGTTCATGAGTTCAAAGGTCTTCGCGCCGTCATTAGGGAAATCAAGCACTAGTGTGAAGCCGGGTCGAGGAAAAGAGAGCATCCCCGGAGACTGGATTGTACCGAATGTTTTAAGGACTGCGAGAAACGAAGCGCGCTTCGATCGAGCAACACGGGCAAACACTTCCTTGATAGCACGACCACCATCGGTTAGTGGTACGACGAGTTGGTACTGAAAAAATCCGCGCTGCCCGTACATGCGATTCCATTCTAGCACTCGATCGAGGGGGTAAAAGAAAGGCTCATAGTGCCGGATGCTTTCCTTCACACGGCGGAGCTGTTGGTTGTAGTAGAGCGTATTGAAGGCGCGAACAGCAAACGAATTTAGAAACCAGGAGGGTGCCTCAAACGGGAAGGTAATTGCGCGCGCTGAAGTCGGAGTGCGCCGGCGTTCGGCCGTGAAATTACCGGCCATAAAAATGCCGCGACCCAGCCGAGGTCCTTCCGAAGTGCAGTCAACCCACGCCACGGTGTACTCAAATTCCTTCTCCTCCTGTTCAAAGAGCTGGAAGTACTCATCGAGATTTCGGAATCGGGTGTAGCGGGTCGTCAGAAATGGAGAAGCGATACGGATCATCTGTATCTCAACCCATGTGATGAGTCCCGTTAAACCGAGTCCTGCTATTGTGGCGCAAAAAAGCTCCGGATATTGCGATGGGGAGCACTCGAAGAACTCTCCGTTTGAACGCAAAAGTCCAAGTCGGCGAACGTGACAGCCAAAAGTTCCAGCGAGGTGATGATTCTTGCCGTGCACATCGTTTGCAACTGCTCCGCCTAGTGTGACAAATTTAGTCCCTGGGGATACGGGAATAAACCACCCCTTGGGAACACTAAACTCTAGGATCTGAGCCAAGCTCAATCCGGCTTCGGCGCGAAGCACGCCCGAGCTTTCATCAAACTCAAGCAAAGTAGTCATCTTGGTCGTATCTATAACAACGTGGTCGTTGTTAAGGCAGCTATCGCCATAGCTTCGCCCGAGCCCACGAGCCAGAAGAAGTAAGCCCCCATCGTTGTGAGGAAGAGAGTAATGCGGTCCCTGAGCGGCGACTGCCTGTTTCGGATTTGATACGGGGAAGCGTCCCCACGACGAATAGTGCTTCACAACAGACCCTAATTCCACCACGTTATAGAAGGAAATTGCAGACACAAAAAGGATACTTTCTATGCTGCTTTGGAGCAAGTCTGGTAAGGCGCCTTTGCCCTTCGAATTGACTCTCTCATTAAAGAAGGGTAGCGTCGCGGTCCTTATCGGACCGAATCAATAAGGCTTTTTGCATCATGAAAAAGAGCGAAGAAAATCCCCGGTCTTCCTCCTCTCGTGGACCCCAGAGCTGGTTCTTTACCCCTTCGCCTACCGAGTGGCTCTGTTTGCTTGCTGGTGCACTTCTAGTCTACTGCTACGCGTGGTTGATGGACGATGCTTATGTATACTTTAGGTATGTCGACAACTTTGTAGTTCACAGCCGCGGCTTGGTGTGGAATCAAGGCGAATACGTTGAAGGTTTTTCTTCGCCGGTTTGGGCAGCGGTTCTGATCGTATTGCGCGCCCTGCACCTTAACTTCTGGAATGCTGTGTGCGGAATGGGGCTGCTGTCCTTTGTCGCTTTTTGGTGGTTGTGTTGCATTGTTAACCGAGGCTTTTTGCCAGCCAAGGGAGCGCATGAATCACTTAACATTCCGCTCGTCTATCTGACTTTTACCTATGCTGTCTCGTGCTATTTTACCTCGGGGCTTGAAGCGCCGTTAGTTAATCTTACCGCAGCGGCGTACGCAGCAGCGATCTTGTGGCCTGGAAACCCACTTTTGCAAATCATTGTTGGTGTCTCGCCCTTAGTGCGCCAAGAGTTGTTTATTCCGTTTGCTATGTTCTGCCTCTTTGTTCGGGCTTGCCGGGGCTCCTCTTTTCCATGGTGGGCGCTCGCCTCTTTTAGCGCTACGGTGGGTGGCTACGCCATCTTCAGAGTGTGGTACTATGCTGACCTACTTCCGAATACTTTTTATCTCAAGGACCTAACCTGGATCTCCCAGGGATTAAAGTATCTCGCTGATACCGTACTTCCGTACCATGCTATTCCGTTTGCCGCGGCGATGGTGATAGCGTTTTTTACGCTGTATCGAAGAGATGGACCGCAGGAATTGCGTTCAACTGAGCGCGTAGCGCTTTTACTGTTAGCTGCGCCAATAGTTGCCTATGCGGTTAAGATCGGAGGCGATCCACGGCATTTCCGCTACCTGGCGTTTCCTTTTATCGTTTCAGTCTTAGCGACGGGGGGCCTTTTTGAGCGGCTGGCATCAAACGCGCAGGATCGTTCGGCGCTTTTTGCTAGGGGATATATCCTGGTGTTTGCGGTCTTATGCGTAAGTAATTTTCCTCGGCAGCTCGATCATCACCCCTTGATGCGGATCCCAATGAAGGATGTAAATCACCAGGTAGATCTGATCGGCGATGCAGCAGCACACCGTTTGCGGTTTAATCAGCTTACGCCGCCGTGGCGCTCTGCGGGTACACCTTCTTACATCTCTCTTTCGTATTCAGATGCAGTGCGGCGTTTTGAAGCAGAACGAATACAGAAGCAGGTTTTGGATACCCACCCGATTGGCGAAAAGGTGCCACCACCATCCATACGGTTCGGCAAGACATTAGACGGCCTCCCCATTACCTCGGATTCCTGGTGTCAGAACGGCTATTTGCATCAGGCCGTGCCTGTAATTCACAATCTTGGTCTGACCGAACCCTTTTTGGGGCGGACTAAGATGCATTCCGATCGTCCAGCTCATAAGTACGGTCTGCGTCCGCTGGCCCACGACATATTGCGTATTCGCGGGCAGTTCGGATTCGGTCGAGGGGTCTTTGACCGCGCCATAGCGGAGAGTCAGAACCCGCAGAAGTGGATCGTTAAGAACATCGATTCACTGCGCATGATAGAGAATAAGGTTTATAATACCCATAATTTTGCAGAAAACCTGCAGCTTGCGTTAACGCCGGTTAAGCAGATAGTTCCATAGGTATCCCGGCAGTCGACCGCCTTGTCATAGTCCGGTTTTGGAGGTAGCTTCAACTGCACGTTTGCTAGTTCGATTTTTGAAATGATCATCAACGCAGAAACCCTAGAAAAGGGAACTACGCTCACCTACGATGTTTGTATTATCGGCTCTGGTGCTGCTGGATTAACCGTCGCGCAGGAGCTGCAGCAGAGTAAGCTCTCTGTTTGCGTGCTTGAAGGCGGTGGTTTCAACGGGGGCTGGAACAGTCAAAAACTTTACAAAGGTGAAGTAGTTGGGAATGTCTTCCCGTCGCCGATGGATAACTACCTGGTGGGTTCTCGGTTGCGATATGTCGGAGGCTCCACTAATCACTGGACTGGCTGGTGTCGACCGCTCGATGCGATTGATTTCGAGAAAAGAGAGTGGCTTCCCCACAGTGGTTGGCCATACGACCGATCGGTTTTAGAGCCGTATTATCAGAGGGCTGCTGAGATAACCGGAATAGCCGATGTCATTTCGAATGAAACTAAGTATAAGCCGATAGGGCCACTTCTTCTCGGAGATAGCGAAGCGTTGCTTCGTTCCACGGTTTTTCACTTAAGTACTCGCGTTCTCCGTAGTAACGACCCGGCTCTATTGTTTCGCGAGAAATATGGTAGGTCCCTTGCTTCGGCTGAGCGTACCTCGCTGATTGTGGGTGCGAACGTAACTGAGATTGAGAGTAATGGCAGTGCTTCTTACGCCGAGCGTGTGAAGGTTTTAACGCCGAGTAAGAAGCCCTTCTATGTAAAAGCTAAGGCTGTGGTTATCGCTTGCGGCGGCATCGAGAATGCCAGGCTTTTGCTGGCGTCGAATGGTATTGCCAAGCGCGGTCTTGGAAATGAGCACGATCTCGTTGGGCGCTACTTTATGGAGCACCCAATTACCGAAGGAGTGGCGCGTGTTCTGTACTACGGAACCGGCCCGCGTCTTCCAGCTTTTATGCGCTACCGCGACGTAGCGATTAATCAGGATTGCGTTGTGGCGCTGACGATACCCGAGGCTGTGCAACGTGCGGAGAAATTGCCCGGAGTAAACGTAGAGCTTCGCATCGGTGATGCCAAGCAGCCGCACAATCTGCTTACTAAATCGCTAGGTGTGGCAGGGGAGGGCATTGGTGCGCTCATGGAGTCACAACAAGCCGGTGGCACAGAAGCGATTGGGCAAGCGCTTGTCATGCCAATGCAACTACGTATTGAGCAGGTGCCGAATCCCGAGAGTCGGGTAGTTTTATCAGATAAAAAAGATGAGCTTGGCTCACCACGGGTGCGGCTTGATTGGAGAGTTACCGATCAGGACAGGGCTTTGTTTACACGCGCCCTTGAAATTCTGACGATAGAATTCGCTCGTGCTGGGCTGGGGAGGGTGCAGATCGTGACTGAGGCATTCGGCGAAGGCGGTCGAACGGTTGGTCAATATCACCACATGGGCACAACGCGTATGCACGACGATCCTAAACAGGGGGTGGTGGACAGGAACTGTCGCGTACATTCAGTCTCTAATCTCTTCGTAGCAGGTTCCTCAGTTTTTACGACAGGGGGACATGTCGGGCCGACCTACACGATTGTAGCTCTTGCAGTTAAATTGGCTGATCATCTCAAGGAGGTTGTACGGCCATGACAACAGAGACTTCTCATATATCGCGCAGAAACTTCCTCTACCTCTCTCTTGTGACAGCAGCAGCAGGTGTTGCGAGTGGTTGTCGCCTCTTCTCGCTGGGCAATGGCTCGCCGCTCGATCAGGCGTTAGCAGCGATAGATTTGGAGTCAGCGAAATACATCAGTAGGGAGCTTGCTAATCTTGATCCCCACTACAAGGATAAAGGATATCTTGCGAATGCTCTCGTGCAATTTGAGTCTGCAAGTTCTGGCTCTGCAAACGAGGGTTCCTCCCCTCTAGCTCAAGCTATTGTGTCTGATTTTCGATCTCGACGTACCGTCAAGATTTCAGGCTGGGTTCTATCTCTAACGGAAGCGCAGCTAATAGCTCTTAAGGCACTGAGTGAATAGCGCGCTGCTCTTCGTACTAAACAGCCACCCCTCGCTTATTTAAGCGTGATACGAGGTCATGGTATCCAGTACATCCGCCACCTGATCTGATGCTGATGATGCGGTGGTCACAGCCTTGGTCGGTAGAAGCACTGAGAATAAAATCCACAAGAAGGAGAGCGATGCGTATGCAACACGCACTTCCTCGGGGAGTCTCCAGGTAAGAACACCGATGAAGCTCCACCAAACGGTCCAGAGGGGGAATTCGTTAGAAAAGTAGAATTGGTAGGTGCAAACGGCGAGAGTACAAGCTAGCACCGTTGGCGAGAAGGTCACCTTAACGCAGAAGACTAGCCCCATTATGAGGATACTTCCAAAGAGCTGCCACATCGTTGGGGTGTTCATGTATGCAGCAACGAGGAACGAGAGAAAAACGCACGCTACTGAGAGCGTATAGCCGGCTCGAACTGACCCCGAAGGGCGGTTGGTGGAGAGTTCACGCCAGTAACGTCGCTGACGCATCACGCAGAAGAAGATAAGAGCAACTAAGAAAAAGACAACTGCGCCTCTAATGAATATATCCATAAGTGTCCCCTTAAAGGTCCATGGGCATTCTGGTCCTTTGTGGCTTGCTACTCAAGTCGAGATTCGTTCAGGTTTCGTTAGGAGTTGTTTATATCTGAGGCCTATCGTGAGGGGTACTAGTGTCGTAGGTGTCCGATATTGCAGGGATAAGCCCCATTTTTGGGGAGGCAGTAAGATGCAAGAATTGGGTAGTTATTGTGCAAAAACTTATGTGAGAGGGCATGGCATGAGGTCGTCAGAGGAGCATGATAATGAGCCGCTTTGCTGGAGCTATGTCGCGCTTGTGTCAGATAAGCACATAGTTGAGCCAGGCCAGCGACTCGGATTGGATGACACGATAGAGCGCGCTCAGGCGCTTGTTAACGCTATCAGCCAGGATGGGGTGGCCTAATTTAGTGGTCCACCTCGGTGATGTAGCCGTCGCATTGGGAGCTTTTGCGAGTTGCGTTTGCTCTCCGGTAAGCCATCGGCGGTCCGACGCCCTATAAATAGTAGAACAGTTCCAGCCAGAAACTCACTTAAAGCTCAAAGAGCCAACTGCTGTATCTGCACCGAGAGCTCTTTTTTGGTTGTACTGCTGACTGCGCATAGTGGAGAATAGAAGGATAGCTGGGTCGTCACGGGGTGAGTTGTGCACCCCCTCAAGGGTTCTTGGAAGGTTTTTTCATGACATTGCGAAGTGTGATTTTTGTAGTCTCGTGCACCGCTCTTCTGTTTGCCGCAGCTCTTTTTACCCCACGGGTATGTGAAGCTGATCCTTCGGCCTCGAGCGTTGAAGGGCACCATGTTGGCTATTGTGACGAAGGTGCCCCATGTCTGGACTATAGTGTTCCCTCCGGAAAAACCCCTGAATGTTATAGAGGCATCTGCCTAGCAGGTGGGTGTACCGCGCGCGCCAAAGAGGACGGCACGCACTTAGAAACGAGAGCAGTTAATGAGTGTAGGCAGGAAGCCCTCATCTGTCGTGATGGGGTCGGTCAGGTGGCTGATCAGACTTCAATAAATGATCGGGGGCGCTGTAGCGCAGCAGCTGATGATTTTAATGTCTGTACTAATCCTGGGTGTAACAACGGCACTTGCATACCGGACCATCCGGCTCTTAGGCCCCAAGACGATAGCCTGGAGTGTGGCGCGCCTGTTGTATCTGATTGTCGCCAAATTCCTTATAGATGTGTAAGTGGTGCATGCGTGGCGCGTAATCCCGTCGTGAGCGGTAATGGGACATCTTGTGACGACATTCAGGATGATAAGGTTACCTGCGTTGTCGGTCAGAAGTGCGATGGTATCTGCACTGTGCGTGGATGTGATGGAAACGGCAGTTGCGTTCAGGATGCACCGTTCTTTTGGTATCAGACAAACGGCGAAGTTTGCGGACCGCCCTCTGAGACTGAGTGTAAGGTGAGTGCCCTCCTGTGTCAGGACGGGCAATGCACGCAGAGCGATAGTCATAAGGAAGGCCCGTGTCAGACCCTTTCCAACGGGCAACAGGTGAAAACGGGGCGCTGTTTCAAGCCGCCCGCCTGTAGTAGGGGGCTTTGTGAGCAAGAGGTGATTGAGCCCTGTTGCGGGAACGGAGAGGTCGAAGCTCCGGGTGAAGACTGCGACCCAGGCCGCGATACGCCAGAGTGTCAGAGGTGCAGAACTGTTCAAACTGGAACATCTCCGCTTTGCAGGAACGGAGTGGTCGACCCGGGAGAACAGTGCGACCCCAAGGCTCCGTCAAATTCGCTACCAGAGTCGTGTGATGCATCAAAACGTTTTAGCTGTACGCCAGACTGTAAGTGGCAAGCTGACCCAGAGATATGCCCGCATGGGTGCCCAAACAAGCCATCGTGCTGGTACCATGGTAGGGAGCGGAATGCCGACGGGGTTTCCGGTTACGATCTCTTTGCGTTCCAAAATAGTTGGGATGATCCGTGTTGTTGCCCTCGACGCGGTGAGTCACCACCGAGCCCAATCGTCGAGCGATGTGAAAATACGGGAGAGGGAGATGTGCAGGGAAGTCATCCGAGCTTTGAGAGTTCGGCGAGTATACCTGAGCGGCTGCTATCCCAAGGTGCTGGTTTGTATCCCGCAGGAGCGGCAGTCGGAGAGTATAAGCAGAAGTATGTGTCGTTTGATATTACCAGTGCGTGTCCCTATAAGGGGGGATTTACCTGCGATAGTTGGGAGCCTTCAGGTGGAGCGTTGGTTTGTGCAGAAGAGAAAGCAACCTTTGTTTGTGGTTGCGTGAAATAAGAGGGGTTTATTTCACTTTCTTCCGAGCTGACGGTTCACTGGGTGTCTTGCTTCCTTGGCTAGTGATTCGAGCTTGAAACTCCCGAGCCTTTCGGTTTACTAGGCTATCCGGATGAGTGAGTAAAATTGTTAGTCGGTGATTGAGAGTCTCTAGCGCACGCGACCCAAAAAGTAGAGCACCATCGTCGATGAATCGTTCTCTCAAAGCTTCTATAGCCGCAAGGATATCTTCACTTGGACCTGAGGGATCAATTGCTCTTGCTAGAGAAAGGCTGGAGGCTTTTCCGTTTGCGAAAACTGTGGTTCCAGAGGTGGTGGGAGTGCTCCCCTCCGGAAAGAAGGTAGCAGGGCGAAGGTGAGGTTGTTGCCCAGGATCGCGAGGGATGCGCAGAATAACTGAATGAAAAGGGTCTTTGGGGGGGGTGGATGTAATGAGGGTGCCTGCACGCGGGTGGTCTTCCCCGGCTACCCTAATCGTTCCAGCTACGGCTTTTAAATGGGCATTCATGCCACGGCCTCAAGGCTAGTCCAGCCATTGGTAATCTTCTGTATTGAACCTTGACCATAGCAATTCATTGCCAGCAAACAAAGGAGAAACCGATTTTTAAGGGCTACATTTTTAGCTAAATACCGCAGCCTCTGCGAATTTTAAGCCTAGAGCATCCTTAGCAGAGACAATTGGAGAACCATCAAAGTGCCAATCTATCGCCAAATCTGAATCATTCCAGGCGATGCAGCGCTCTCCAGCGGGGTTGTAGTAATCGGTGGTCTTGTATAGGAACTCGGCCGATTCCGAAAGCACCACGAACCCGTGAGCAAACCCTTCAGGGACCCAAAGTTGTAATTTGTTTTCAGCCGAGAGCATGCAGCCTACCCATTTGCCGAAAGTAGGAGAGCTGCGACGGATATCGACCGCAACGTCATAGACCTCTCCTGACGTCACTCGCACAAGTTTTCCTTGCGGGCTCTGAATCTGATAGTGGAGCCCCCGCAAGACACCACGGCTTGAGAGTGAGTGATTGTCTTGAACAAAGTTCACCGACCGGCCAACTGCTGCTTCAAAATTCCGTTGAGAAAAGCTTTCAAAGAAGAAGCCACGCGCGTCACCAAACACCTTAGGTTCAATAAGGATTACATCTGGTATCTCAAGAGGTGTTGCTTTCATGAATAACCTTTACCGCTTGGCGTAATTGGTGTCGATCCACGAGCGATACTCGCCGCTTGCGACGTGTTGTACCCAGTTCTGGTTTGTAAGATACCAATCCACAGTCTTTTGAATTCCGCTCTCGAATGTTTCAGCGGGCTTCCACCCGATTTCTCGTTCGATCTTTGAGGCGTCAATCGCATATCGTCGATCGTGGCCTGGACGGTCGGTGACAAAAGTGATCTGAGAGGCATACGAGGCGCCATCGGTGCGGGGTTTGCGTTTATCAAGAATTGAGCAGATCGTTTTTACTACATCAAGGTTTGGCTTCTCGTTCCATCCCCCAACGTTGTAGGTTTCACCCGGGATTCCAGCCTCTAGTACGCGACGTATTGCTGAGCAGTGGTCTTTCACGTAGAGCCAGTCGCGCACCTGTTGTCCATCTCCGTAGATCGGTAGCGGCTTCCCGTTAAGGGCGTTCATGATCACAAGTGGGATGAGTTTTTCGGGGAAGTGATAAGGACCGTAATTGTTAGAGCAGTTTGTGGTGAGCACCGGAAGTCCATAGGTGTGGTGCCACGCTCTTACGAGATGGTCGGAGGCAGCTTTAGAGGCAGAGTAGGGGCTGTTTGGCTCGTAAGGATTGGTCTCAGAAAAAGCAGGATCAGAGGGCTTAAGAGAGCCGTATACCTCGTCGGTAGAGACATGTAGAAAGCGAAAAGCCTTCTTAGCGTCGTCGTTAAGATTGTTCCAATAATCACGTACAGACTCAAGGAGGTTGAAGGTTCCAACTACGTTTGTCTGAATAAAGTCACCAGGTCCATGGATAGATCGGTCCACGTGACTCTCTGCGGCGAAGTTTACTACAGCGCGAGGCGAGTGTGTCGCAAGGAGGCCCTCTACAATAGAGCGGTCACCGATATCGCCGCGAACAAAGACGTGCCCGCTGTTCTCGGACAAGGAGGCAAGGCTCTCGAGATTCCCTGCATAGGTAAGCTTATCAAGATTGATGATCGTTTCGGACGACTGAGCAAACCAATCGAGCACAAAATTTGCGCCTATAAAGCCTGCACCGCCTGTGACCAGTATCGCCATATTCCACGCTGTCGCTAAATCAGTCGGGTTACCTTAACTTATCGATTTCAAGTCGCGCAAGTTCATCGCAGCGCTCGTTTTCAGGGTGCCCCGCGTGTCCTTTGAGCCAATGCCAGTTGATCTTGTGAGTCTGAACTAGGGCATCTAGTTCCACCCAGTGGCCTTGATTTTTGACCGGCTTACGGTCAGCGGTTTTCCAGCCGTTTCGCTTCCAGTTGTGAATCCACTGGGTGATCCCTTGTCTAAGGTATTGCGAATCAGTGTAGAGATCGACCTGACACGGTGATTTAAGCGCCTTCAAGGCCTCAATAGCTGCCTGAAGCTCCATTTGGTTGTTGGTAGTCTCCGCGCTGCCTCCTGAGAGCTCCTTCTCTTGGCTATTAAAGCGCAAGATGGCTCCCCAGCCTCCTGGGCCTGGATTTCCAGAGCAGGCTCCATCCGTAAAGATAGTAACCTGCTTAATGCCCTGAGGATCAGGGGACAACGTGGTAGGGTGGCCAGTTTCTGCCATAGCCCCGAACTTTAGATCGGGCGCTTGTTTGAAGGAAGAACCGTTTTTCGTATGCGAATCGTCTTGGGCGTTGCTTCAATCAGCTCATCGTCTCTGATGAACTCAATTGCTCGCTCAAGGGTCATCGGCATGACCGGCGAGAGGATGATATTCTCATCCTTTCCTGCGGCACGGATGTTTGTGAGCTTCTTCTCGCGCACGATGTTAACGTTAAGATCGTTGTCGCGATTATGCTCGCCAACTACCATGCCCTCATACACTTCCTCGCCGGGTTCAACGAACATATTTCCACGTGGCTGCAATCCGAAGATTGCATACGCCGTCGTAGCACCCTGCCTATCGGCCACGAGTGATCCGGTCATTCGAGCAGTGAAATCACCCTTAAATTGCTCGTATCCTTTGAGGTACGAGTTCATAAGACCGGTACCGCGGGTATCAGTGAGGAATTCATTTCGGTAGCCGATAAGGCCACGGGATGGAATCTCAAACTCAAGTCGAACGCGCCCTGAGCCGTGATTAACCATGTTAACCATCTTGCCGCGGCGGGTGGAGAGCTTCTCAGAGACAACCCCGATGAACGTGTCGCCGCAATCAACAACGACGTGCTCAATCGGCTCGTGCTTCTCACCGTTTACTTCTTTGTAGATGATCTGAGGTCGTCCTATGGTAACCTCGAACCCCTCGCGGCGCATCGTTTCAACGAGAATTGCCATCTGAAATTCACCGCGGCCACGGACGATGACACTCTCATCTTCCTTGGAGTCCTCGATCTTGAGGGCTACGTTAAAGAGAGCCTCCTTGTAGAGACGCTCCTTGATTTTTTGAGGTTGCACGAGCTTTCCATCGCGTCCACAGAATGGCGATGTGCACGCCGTAAACTTCATCGAGATGGTTGGATCGTCTACTGTAATTCGCGGAAGTGCCTGCGGAGCCTCCAGAGTACAGATAGTGTCTCCGATAGAGACATCCTCTACGCCCGAAAGGATAATAATCTCTCCGGCCTCAGCTGCTTCTACTTCTTGGAAGTTAATACCTTGGTATACCTGCAGTTTGGTTACTCGAAGCGGGGCTGCTTTTCCATCTTCGCCGATTCGCGCAAGCCGCTCGTTCTTTTTAGCTGAGCCGTTAAAAACGCGCCCGATAGCAAGTCGGCCGAGGTAGTCAGAGTATGAAAGGTTGGTAACGAGCATCTGGAACGGCTTCGAAGGGTCATACGAAGGTCCAGGGATATTCTTTACAATAGTATCAAAGAGTGGGGCGAGGTTTGTACCACGTCCCTCAAGAGTTGTTTGAGCAATACCGTCTCGTCCAATAGCGTAGAGCAGAGGGAAGTCGAGTTGGTCCTCTGTGGCATCAAGGTCGATAAAGAGGTCGTACACCTCGTTTAATACTTCCTGAGGGCGAGCATCTTGTCGATCAATTTTATTGATAACAACGATTATCGAACGGCGAGATTCGAGGGCTTTTCGCAAAACGAACCGGGTTTGTGGGAGCGGTCCCTCGGACGCATCAACGAGGAGTACCACCCCGTCAACCATCATCAATGCGCGCTCTACTTCTCCACCGAAGTCGGCGTGGCCTGGGGTATCAAGGATGTTAATTTTAACGTCCCCCCACATAACTGAACAGTTTTTGGCAGCGATGGTGATTCCGCGCTCGCGCTCGAGATCCATGCTATCCATCACGCGTTCAGCCACTTCCTGGTTCTCGCGGAAGAGTCCGCTCTGACGGAAGAGGTGATCCACAAGGGTGGTTTTGCCGTGGTCTACGTGCGCTATGATGGCGATATTGCGGACCTTCGAATTGATTTCTTTATTGTGCTGAGTCATGACGGGGGCATGCTAGCCTAACCTGACCAATTGCTCAACTTTTTGGGGTTGATTAAAGACGGTTCCTGAAAGAGGCTTGTAAAGTGGCTTGAGCTAATACTTCCATGACCGACCCTCAGAGCACTCATACCGCCTCTCTTTCTCGATATCTTGCGCTAGCGATGCTCGTAGGGGTGCTTGCTGGATTATCACTTGGCCCGGCAGCCACTCCACTGGGAGAAGTTGGAAAGCTTTTCATCCAGCTTATAAAGATGCTGGCGATTCCGCTCGTTTTCTTCAGTATTATGGAGGCTCTAATCGCTACCCGCATAGACCGGAAGAAAGCCGGTCGGTGGGGGGTAATCATCCTGATAAACACAGCCTGTGCTCTCGGTATCGGCTTGTTCCTTTCAAATGTATTTCAGCCAGGGGTCACTTTTGAGCACCAGTTGCATCCCGCTCAAACAGCTTCTCCAACTACCCTCTCACTAGATCTATCAACCCTTATCGCTGGGATTATCCCAAAGAGCATCGTACAGCCGTTTGCGGAGAACAACATCCTGATGGTGGTGATGCTAGCGCTCCTGATCGGCGTGGCCGTGCGGACATATCTTCACTCTGGTAAGGCGGAGCTGAGCGCGGCAGCAGTTGAGCGGGTGCTCAAGGGGTGTTTCTCGATTAGCTCGATTCTGCTCTTGTGGCTAATCGAACTTGCTCCCGCAGCTGTGCTATGCGTGACCGCAAAAACTGTCGGTGAAAGTGGGCTAGCTCCCTTTAAAGGCCTAGCGTGGTATGTGGGGCTTGCAACATTCGGAATGTTGCTCCAGGTGGCGATTGTATACTCGGTGTGGATATTCGGCGTAGCGCGCATATCCTTTCGATCTTTTATTAACGTTGCCAGCGCGCCGTTGGCGCACGCGTTTGGCACTAATTCAAGTTTGGCAACACTGCCCCTGACCTTACGCGCGCTCGATGATCTGGGAGTAAGTAGGGCATCTTCTCGACTTGGCGCGTGCATCGGAACTAATTTCAACAACGATGGGATACTCTTGTATGAAGCGATGGCTGTGCTCTTTGTGGCGCAGGCATTCGGAATTGAGCTGAGTTTTAGTGAGCAGATCTTTGCGGCGTTTGTTAGTTTGCTCGCTGCTATCGGTGTGGCTGGTGTTCCCGAGGCAGGAGTTGTTTCGCTCTCTTTGGTTTTGGTGGCAGTTGGTTTACCAGTTGAAATCGTACCACTACTCCTGACAGTTGATTGGATAGTTGCTCGCGTACGTTCAGTGACGAATGTTTTGAGTGATATGACTATTTCAATAGCACTTGATGGAACCCAGGGTGCTACAACCCACACATCGTAAAGTACGCGCTCTCAAGCTGAGCAACAAACTTGTCGTATTGGCCAAGTGGGCTCTTGTATAGCATCGAGCGAAGGCTGGCGCGTAGTGAGCGGAGCCGATTGGATTGAGAGGCAAGTGTTACAGCCAGTGTAACGTACTCCTCGTGGTCTTTGGCTACAAGATCCCCCAGGCCAGCTCGTTCAAGGATGCTGTACGATACTCTAGACACATGGGAGTTGCCTACTAGCGCGATTAGGGGAACTCCCATGGTGAGTGCGTCGCACGTGGTTGTCGTGCCGTTGTAGGGAATGGTGTCGAGTGCGATGTCGACGGAGTGGTAAAAGCTCAAGTGGTCGTTTTGGCCAGCCACATAACCGACGAGATCGATTCGCTGCTGATCAATGCCGTGCGATGCTAGCGCTTTAAGAATATGCTCCTGGGCTGCCGGTACATCAAGATGGATAGACTTTATGCGCATTCGGGCCGTAGGAACAGCTTGTAGGATTGCGCCCCACAGGCCGAGCGTGGCCTGACTAATTTTGCGAACGTTGTTAGCGCTTCCAAAAGTGATATAGCCGTTCGTAAGCGTGGGTGGTGGGCATACGGGTGGTGGTTCGCTATGAGGCTGAAAGCAGTTGAAGCCACCTTCTAGTCGTATAAGTTTCTCGGAGCAGTGTGAGTCGTAGCCTTGCGGGTCTGTAAGCTCGTCAACTAGTCGGTAATCGACAGTGGGTATTCCTGTAGTTGCTGGGTATCCAACCCAGGAGCAGATGATTGGAGCAGGTCTTAAGGGTAGAACGGACAATCGATGGCCTAGCGTGTGGCCGCTACATTCAACCAAAATATCGATCTGGTCGCTGCGAATAAGTTTGTTTAGTTCTTGGTCCGAGAGGTGTACCACTGAACGGAAGTGGTTGGCGCGCTTCATGAAAGCTTCCGTTATAGCGTCAGGTGTAGCGAAATTAGCGTACAAAAAGAGCTCAATCAAAGATGTGTGTCGAGAGAGAGCGGGAAGTAAAAATTGCGATGTCGTATGGGCGCGGAAATCGGCGGTGAGGTAGCCAACGCGTAGAGGACGGCGTTGTTCAGTCAAGGATCCCCACGTGGCGTGTTGAGGGGGTTGTGGGAGCGAGCCCCACTGGTTGCATATCGTGTCCACAACACGCTTCCCCCACGCTTCGTGTTCGGCCCGCACCTGTTCGGGAGAGTAGGTGTCGGTGTATAAAAGAGCATTTAAGAGGTTTGAATGGGTTGTAAAACTTCCACCGACCTGAAGGGCTTTCTTTAAAACCCCAATTCCTTCTTCTGCTCGTCCGGTGTCGACCAAAGCTAATGCGTAGTTATTTAGCGCGTCGGAATTGTTTGGATTGATTGCGGCCGCTCTCCTGTAAGCCTCCTCAGCGCTGGAGAGGTCTTTGAGTCCTCGGTAGGCGATAGAGCCCAGGTTGTTCCAAATGATGGAGCGATAATGGTCGCCGGTTGGATTGGCTGGGCAAGATGTGAGGGCCCTACCCAGTAACTCCTTAGCTGCAAGATAGTTGTTGGCCTCCGTTTCGATAACGCCTAAGGCGATGAGTGAATTGACGTGATGCGGGTCTATCGCTAATACCTGCGATAAAGCAGCACGGGCATTAGCCATGTCATCGAGCGCCCGAAACGACATGGCCGCGTGAGGATAAAAATCCACTTCCTGCGGGCCTAATGAGACCGCCTGCTTATACGCTACGAGGGCCTCGTGGTGAAGGCCAAGCGACGCAAGGCATCTCCCGAGGTTTCCCCAGGCAAGTCCAAGTGATGGAGCAGCGACTGTGCACTCTTGGTATGCGACTGCAGCAGCCCGATAATCACCTGACTCGTGTAGTGCAAGGGCTCTGTCAAAGAGCGCCTCAACTTCAGGAGAGATGGTTGTTTGGTCGGCCATATGCGAGGTTAACCATAAGGGATGTCCATCGGCAGGCGAAAGGGTGAAAAGGTGTGTTATTTTTTATTGCGCCCCACAAAACAAGCCCAGAGGGGTTTGACCTTTTGCCCTCGGTCGGGTTTGAATAGGCGCCTATGACAGACTCAAATCCAAACCTCAAAGTTATCCCTGTAAAGACCAAAGGCTTTATATCAATTAACAGCCATCCCATAGGGTGTGCGCGCACGGTGAAGGAGTGGGCCGAGAGAGCTGGCTCAAGGCCACATATCTCGGGCTTGGGGGATTCCCCCAAAGCGCTCATATTGGGAGGCACGACGGGGTACGGATTGGCAACCCGAGTTGTTCTTGCGGAGAACCTCGGCGCATCGACCATTTCAGTGGGCTTTGATGCCGCTCCAACAGAGAGCCGTCCGGGAACAGCAGGGTGGTACAACACCTATGCTTTCCACGAGCGCTACAACGGTTCAAACAAGCACTTTAGTGTTAACGGCGATGCCTTTGCGCAGGAGACGCGCGAGCAGGTGGTCTCGTTAATTAAGGAGCGATACGGCAAGATCGGTATATTCGTATACAGCATCGCTGCACCTCGACGTAAGGATCCAGTCAGTGGTAACACGTATAGCTCAGTGTTAAAGCCAACAGGGGCTCCCTACAGTGGACTCACCGTAGAGCTCGATGGCGGCAAGCTCTCAATGGCTAGCCTGCAGCCAGCTAATGACGAAGAAGTTAGTAACACCACTAAGGTAATGGGTGGCGAGGACCTAGTTCTGTGGGTTGATTACCTAAAGGCTCAAGGCGTAGCCGAGGATAATCTTAAAGTTGTCGCGTACACCTACGAAGGTCCTCAGCTTAGCTGGCCGGTCTACAAAGATGGAACGATCGGCAAGGCAAAGGATGATGTCAAAGAAAAGATAGCAGATATCAACAAGAGCCTTGCTACGGCCAACGGCCTTGCTCGCGTTGCGTACCTTCAGGCAACTGTTACCCAAGCAAGCTTGGCAATTCCTACAGTGCCCCTGTATGTTTCTGTCTACTCAAAGGTCATGAAAGAGAAGGGACTCTTTGAGGATAATCTCGATCACGTCTTCCGCATGTTGCAGAGATTGGGAGAGGAGCGCGCAGGTTCAACTGACGTCTGTTTGCGTGTCGACGATCGCGAGCTTGAGACCTCGGTTCAGGCCGCGGTTACAGAGCGTATGAAGCCTTTGGAGGCTGGTACTGTTCTTGAGCCGCAATATTTCTCAGCGTTGCGAGGAGCTTTCCTTAATCTCTTTGGATTTGAGATACCGGGAGTAAACTACGAAGAGCCGGTTGATACGCTTTTTGGTAAGAGCTGGCCGGCTTAATAAGTGCTTTGGTTAACGTGGTTGTTTAATGGGCTATGCTCCCGGAGCGGCGGGTTTCCAGTGTCTTCCGCGCCTCCGCGTTACATAAACAGAATGTTCGTACTAGGAAGAACTTAGTTTCTGCTTCGTTGGAACACTGCAGCAGTACCCCTCCGCTATCAACATTGGAGAAGATATGGGGTGTTTAGGTTAATTAGCGCGGAGGCGCGGAGAACGCTGAGGGCGCAGCTTAATAAAGTGGATGAAGGTGGAAGGTGTTGCGTACGGGAGCTGAAACGCTTTAGTCCCCGTACACAATCACCTCATCCCGCCTCCACAGGCCAAATAGAAACGACTGTCGTCGGGAGTCACACCCGTATATCGTCTTCATTCCGTGCTTTTGGGCGATGTCGCCGATTGCGCGGGAATCCCACTCGGCTCCTATATCCACGCGGGTGGTTGGAATCTCTATTCTCTTTGAGCTTCCGCGACTAGTGCTGTTTCCAAGAATGGTTCCTCGCGCATCTTTGCAGAGGGGTTGAACGGTGTCAGTGTAAATAACACCACGAGAAATAATACCACACCCTGACGAGAGAAGAGCCACTAACACAGCTATGCTTGTTAGTGTTTTACTAAGTAGCATGCCCATCATTAATCGCCGTAGACGATAGTGTCGCGCCGGATGTATGCGCCGAAGACGTAGCTCTCTATTCCCATGTCCATGTGCTGAACGGTGGAAATCCCCCCGTTTTCAGCAGCCTGTTTAACACCGGCATCGCCCCACGCAAAGAGCCACAGAATAGAGTAGTTTGACGCAATTCCAACCTTGCTTCCAAGCTCAGTTTTCCAAAGGTCTTCATCAAGGGGCACGCGTATATTTGAGTATACACATCCCGATAAAAGAGTTCCGAGAATTAGACTGATTAAGATTTTGTGCATAACACTTTCGTGAAGGGTAACATTTCCGGCGCTTTATCGCGTATCGCGGTGCCCAACGGTAGCACACTTCAGGAAGTAGGCCCTAGCGCTATTTCTGCTCTTTGTCGATTGTCCGAGCAGGCGCCCGCTATCGAATCTCAATTAACCGAACAGCAACCCCCGCAACTTGCATTTGCCGCCATAGCGGGACTCGTTGCAGCGACCTTCTCTGGAAAGTAACGAGCGACGAGCGTATCCGCAGCGTGCTCAGCACCAACCTTGAGGGCGTGAATGATCGGTCGCTGACGCTCCTGTAGAGCATGGCGCGCGTCCCACGCTTCGATCAGCTTGGTTGAGAGGCTTTCAACGGTTAGTGAAGCAAGCTCTAGGCCGTAGTCCTCACATTCAAGGAGGCGTAGGTAACCGCGAACCTTAGGGGCGTACACTAGACCAACAACCGGAGTCTCTACAGAGGAGGCAAGAACAATCGAGTGGAAGCGCATACCAACAAGCAATCCGCACCGTCGCAATACTGCTTGAATATCGTGGCTTAGGTATGTCGTGTTGGTGATGACTGCTCCGCCCATCATTCCGGCCAGCTCTCGGCAAGCCTTTTCATCCATTGGATGGGTGCAGAAGATCATCGGTTGGAAGTTCTCTTTAACAGACGCCTGTACTTTCTTTACGCTGTCTGCAAGGAGATTGAGGAAAGTTTGAGGGCTCTGTAGGCGCTCCTCAGGCTTAAGCCATGTATCGAGGTAGCTGGTTGCATTGATAGCCATGACAGGCTTCTCAGGATCGAGACCGATCTCTTTGAGTATCGATACGGCAACTTCATCGCTCGATACAGGGTTGATAAACGCTGCATCACCGGTGAGCTCTACCGGTTGAGTTACGCCGATATCCTTTGTGAGCTTCTCGCTATCACGCTCACGCATCATTACCAGGTCGCACCCGTTGATGGTCCACTTGGCAAGTAGGCGGCTTATCCAACTAGGGAATGGCCCGATACCAGTGCTATAGCACACCATCTTGCATCCAAGTAGCCGTGCTAGAGGAACCAAGAATACCAGGGTAATGAGATAATTGAATGCTGGGTTAAAGAGCTTCTTTCCGAAAATAATGCCGTCGCAAATCAGTGCGCAGTCGCTTTTGGCGAAGCACTGTAAGGTCGGGAGTCCGAGTAGGCGAACGCTTAAGGTCCACGGCATAACGTTTACGGCTTTTACGTTGTAGCGCTTGCCGTAGTGCTTCTCAACCCAATCAGGTTTGATGGTTGGCACGTAAAATTCAGCATCCGGCATGCGCTTTGAGAGGCTCTCCATAATGCTCGACATGATAGCCATGTCTCCGAGGTTTCGGCCGGAATTGTTGCCAAGAAGAGTGATGCGTGGGTGGGTGCCTTTCATAGGTGCCTCAAATGGGTACAAACCATCGATATTTTTAGTTCGGAGGCCTCTTTAAAGCAAGAGAGGAGGGGTAACTTTAATCCGGTTATCCCGCTTTGAAATGAAAGAAAACACCTAAAGCCCAGCACTAGCTAGTTCCGATAGAGGTCATGGGATAAGTGCGAGTACCTAAGAGACTCGATGGAGTGGGCTCGGGCTTCTGATGCTTAATGAAAATTTTCTGCTTTTGCAGAGTAATATTTTGATTGGGGAAAATTACCTATGACTAGTGTAGTAGACCGCTTCTTTAAGAGCGCATCCATAGTTGCTGTAACCTTAGCTTTTGGCGGCTGTGCCACCCTCAAGCCTAAATTAGCGCTTAGCAGCTTTGGAGATGTAAATTTAAAAGCAGACCAAGCGCTTGTAGAAAAAGCGAAAACTATCAACGATGCCTCAGGTGTTAGAGTAGTCGCGGGCAGCACTCCAGCAGGTCTCTCGCTTGAAGAGAATTCAAGTAAGTTGTCCGTTCTACCTGGGTTTGAGCAGCGGTATTCAATTATCGGTACAGTCGACAGCGATTACTTGAAGGCTCAGAGTTGGCTTGAAACAGTTTGGTATCCAACGCTTGGTTATGACCAGGGCTGGAGAGAGGTTCTGTGCTATCCCCAGGCTCCGGTAAATGCCCTAACTCTTGGCTTGTGGGGTTCTCTGTCACCGACCGGTTGGTTCTGTAAACGTATGATGCCAGGAGATGAGGGCGACCGCAAAGAAGCTTTGATCGATGTCCTTAAACGAGGCGTCAAAGCAGCGGGTGGAAACATGCTTCTTATCACCGGAGAGACCTCTCTGTCTGTTACTACCTTTAACAGATACGGCGATAACCTCGGGACAACGCTTACACCGTCGACCGCGCTGCGAGGATTTATCATTAAGGATAATGGGTAGGTTCTGCCCACCCCCCCCCATTACTAGGGCACTCTTGCGTTTCTGATTGCAGTTACGCTGACAATCAGAGTTAAGAGTGCCCTTTTCGATGGATCGGTAAGGTAAAAGCCAGTGGCCCTAAGCGATGGAGCGCTAGCGAAGGTGCAGGAGCTTGGCGGGCTGCCATCATATCGCTTCTATTATGACCCCGTGGGAAGGTTTTAATCTAATGGTCGAGCCATACTGGCTTACCTTCCCAGCCTCACAAAGCCAGCTTTTTAGCTCCTATGCTTAGCAGACACTTTGGCGCACGCCTATTTTTCAAGATCGTCGATGATCTTTTGAGCTATCCCTTCTATGAAGTTTTTTACAGTTAGTTCTACCGACTCGATTTTCGTCACGGTACCACAGCGAATGCCGAGCGCCACCAGCATTTTATCGCACTCGCAGGGCTCCCACTGGCCTTTATCTCCTGCGTCAGCGGAAGATTCAGCAGATTCTTCGAGGATCTCAAACCAAGTTCCTACTCCGTCCACGCTGGCCTCAGAATCGTGCATCCCTATACAGACCTTAGCTTTGACCGAGCCTATTTCAATAGGGATTCGTATCTTGCCATCTATGCCATCTGGCAGTATCGATAAGAGCTCCCTAACGGACAGATCGCGGTGCAAGTTCGTTAAGGCTGACAGTAGCTGCTCATACTTAGCGTTGCGTTCCTGCGTTTTGCTAACGGCCCTGTTAATTAGTCCAGTGTCTAACTCGATTGCCATCGTTTTACTCCTTCATTGACTCTTCTTGCTGATGCTTTGTCTGCGCTGCCCTGAGTAGCTTAATTCTCTCAATCAGCACCACTGTCTTGGCAGAGATCAGTCGATTGACCTCGACAGGCTCTTGATTCTCGCTGTCGCTTTTCTCTTGATCGCCCATCTTTCGCACCGTCTTCACAGGCTTTTCATGCCCCGCGAACAGCCGTGAAATATCTCCCATGCACTCATAAAAAGCCAGTTCGCATAGTGGTTCATTTTCTGTTTGCTACTAGAACCCACTCCATATGTCTTTGCATTTGACGGAAGCAGTTGTGGCTGGTAAGGATCTGTCTATTGCGAGCGCCAGGGAAGAACGGTGTAATTCCGTCGCGGTCCCGCCGCTGTAACCGGTTTGAAAAAACCTCATCACAACCACTATCCGCCGAGCTGCTACGTTTTATCAGAGCGAGGCCGATGGGAAGGGAGAGGTACCTAAGGGGAACCTTAGGTTTCCGGAAGCCAGAAGACCTTCTCGCAAGAAGACCGTAGCGCGTGAATGAATCGCATTCATGGGCTATCCGAGCTCGCACTCTCGTGGATTGGGGTGCGCTGCTCGTACTGCAAAACATCTCTACTTGAAGGAGGCTTGTGAACCTTCGTACGTCTTTTTATGCGCGCAGCGCAGTGGTTGCACTTTGTGTGTTATCGCTGCCAATCTCAACCGTTGCTCAAGATTCTTCCAACGATGAAAAAGCTAATCCGATCATAGTCACAGCGAGTCGACTTGAGACACGAGCCTCGGATGTAGCGAGTTCGGTCACCGTCATAGACAGTGAGGAGCTGCAGAGAGGGCAATACACAACCGTTTTGCAGGCGCTACGTAAAGTGCCCGGCCTAGACCTTGTTCAGAGCGGAGGCGCGGGTGGAAATGTTGCGGCTTTTCTACGCGGAGCAAATAGCGAGCACACGCTCGTGTTGCTTGATGGTATTGAATTGAACAACCCTGCATCGCCTAGTCGTGCCTACAATCTGGCGAATCTGACCCTTGAAAATGTCGAGCGTATTGAGGTTATTCGTGGTCCTCAGAGTATGCTGTATGGCTCCGATGCGATGGGTGGAGTTATCAACATTATCACTAAACGCGCTGAGCAGGGCGCCTCGGTGAGGGTCAGCTCGGAAGCTGGAGCGTACAATACTTTTAATCAGGTAGCTCAGGTTGCATATGGTAGCGACCGAGTGGAGTCAACAACCGGTCTTACGCGACAAGACGTCGGTAATATCTCAGCCGCTGATGCGCGCGACGGTAACTCTGAGCACGACCGCTATGAAAATACATCGCTAACCAACACAACAAAGCTGCGCGTAACTGATAACACAGATGCTTCAGCAACTACGCGTTATACACGTTCACACAGTAACCTTGATAATACAGGCGGAGTAGGGGGGGATGACCCAAATAGAAACCTCTTTAACGAGGAGTTCTTTACGCGGGGTGAAGTAGTGGGACACCACCTCGCTAAAACTCTAACGACAGCTGCCTGGGTTTCGTACGGCCATCACTATTTAAAGGACTACAACGATCCCGACCAAAGAAGTACTGATATGTTACGTTCATCGTACGGCGGTGACCTCTTCGATCTTGGTGGAAAAGCGGTGTGGAGCCCCCGGCGTTATTTCTCAGCGGTTGTAGGCGGTGAGACGCAGCGCGAGCGGGCTGATTCATCGTATTCATCCGATGGAGCGTGGGGGCCATACAACGATGAGCTCTACGGAGCAGCGGCGCGCACCAATAGTATATACGCAGAGTCCAAGGTCTCGTATGAGGATAGCGTGTTCCTCGATTCAGGTATCCGCTACGACTCGCACTCAATCTTTGGTGACCGGACCACGTTTCGAATCGCACCAGCAGTGCTCGTCGGTAGTTCAACAAAGCTCCGTGGATCAGTCGGAACAGGGTTTAAGGCCCCTTCGCTGGTGCAGTTGTATTCAAGCTACGGTAATCCTGATTTAGCTGCAGAGCGAAATGTTGGATGGGATGTTGGAGTGGACCAGCAGCTTTTTTCGAAGAAAGCGACGGCATCACTGACCTACTTTCATACTTCTTTCGAGAATTTGATCTCATTTAATCCGTCGACATTTGTTCTCGAAAATATCGCACAGGCAAAAACGCAAGGTCTTGAGAGTGCGGTAACGGTTGATTTCACTAAGCAAGTATCAGCTCGCGTGAGTTACACCTACACTGATACGGTTGACGACAATACGGGAGAGGCGCTCCTGCGGCGGCCGAAAAATAAGGGCAGCGTGGGTCTAACCTATAGACCTACTGAAAAAACTACCACTGCCCTTACCTGGCGCGGCTACAGCAGCCGATTCGATAACGACTTCTCGGGAAGTACGCCGCAACGTATCTCATTAAGTGGATACGGATTGGTTGACGTAAGCGCATCGTACGACCTCTCACCTAAAACCCGACTCTTTACCCGAATTGAGAACCTCTTCGATCAGGAGTATCAAGAGGTGTATGGATTTGGCACGATGGGGGCAGCGGCGTATGCGGGGGTCTCTGTTACGTATTAAATTCATCATCCTCTCTCTCCTCCTGCTAGGAGGCATAACGCAGCAATCCGCCCACTGTGATGTACATGCGCGCTGTAAGCGCATCGTATCGCTTGCCCCGAGTGTGACTGAGGCGATCTTTGCGCTCGGTTTGGGGCCGCAGGTTGTTGGGGTGACGCGCTTTTGTCGACACCCAGCCGAGGCTGTGTCGCTTCCAAAGGTTGGTGGTTTCTATGATGTAGGGGTTGAGGCGCTCGTTTCCCTTAAACCATCAGCGGTCTTCTCGGTTACTGAGGGGATTAATCTAACCACTACCGGAGAGCGGTTTGATTTTATTTTTAGGGCGCTTGAGCACCGATCGCTTGCAGGCATCAAGCAGAGTCTACAGGTGGTTGGAGAGGTGTGTGGCGTTGAGGCTGCTGCGAAGAGTGAGTTGATACGACTTGAAGGGCTTGAGCGGGAGCTTGCGCGACGAACTCACGGTGTTGAATCAAAGCGCGTAATGATCGTTGTTGGGCATGCAACTGCTGCACGTGACGCCAGTATCTACATCTCTGGGAATGACGCCTTTTATTCTGATATCGTTGCCCTTCTGGGCGCACAAAATGTACACGAGAAGTCGACTATCGCAGTGCCAACACTCTCGCATGAGGGAATATCAAAGCTCGACCCTGATGTGATAGTTGAGATTGTGAATGCCGACGACGCGACAGGAGTTGCTGAGGTAGAGCGCTTTTGGCGTCAATTCTCTGAGCTTAAAGCAGTGAAGTCGCACGCCGTGTTTGCGCTATCAGATGATTTTGCAAGTATACCGAGTGTGCGTTACCCACAGTTAGCTTTCCGGCTAGGAGCGATGATATATCCCGAACGTTTTAGTGAGAAGGCAGCGTCGTTGCTATGAAGACTCCGCTCCTACATGTAGATGACATCGCCGCACGGGGCACCGAAGGCGATGTGCTCATTCAGCGCATCTCTTTCTCCTTGGAAGCAGCAGAGCGTGTGGCCCTGGTTGGTCCAAATGGCGCCGGGAAGACCACGTGTGCAAAAGCTGTCGCCGGCATAAGGTCGTACAGTTCAGGGTCGATACGGCTTAATGGAGAGCATGAGGTTAATCGACTTGCGCCGCGAGAGCTCTCACGGCTTGTTAGTTACGTCCCGCAGCGGATAGAGCACGTACCATCTTTTACCGTTGAGGATTTTCTCAAGTTGAGTGGAGATGGTGAATTAAACGCGCAGGCGTACTCCTTGGTTTCTCACCTAGGCGAGCGGTATTTGCCTGAATTAAGTGGCGGAGAGCTTCAGCGCGTCTTAATTGCTGGCGCAATAGCGCAGGAAGCACATCTTGTAGTTCTGGATGAGCCAACGGCAAGTCTTGATCCTCGAGGGCGACGAGAGGTGGAGGAGCTGTTGCGTACTTCTGTAGCCAAAGAGGTCTCTGCGGAAACGAAGGCTTCTCCTGCGATACTTCTTATTACTCACGACATCTCCCTGGCAGTGCGCGTGTGTGAGCGGGTTTTGATAATGAAGCAGGGAACGATAATGTGGGATGGATCGCCGCAGGACCCACAGATGATAGCTCAACTCGAGGACGCCTACGGGTGCTCATTTAAGCGGCTCAGCTCTGACGGTGTGCCGTTTGTGGTGTCGGTGTAGTATGGAGAGGTGCGTTTCGTGGGCACTCTAGGCAGAAAATCTGACACTCGGTCTATGGTGGTTGTGTACGTTGCCGCGGCATCGCTTCTCGTTATTGCCTCCGTCAGTGCTATCTTTTTTGGCGCCAGCTCTCTCTCTCCTTTTCAGGTTTGGCACGAAGAAGATCTGCAGCGAATCGTTCTTTACCTTCGGTTGCCGCGAGTGCTTTTTGCGATAGTTGTTGGTGGGGGCCTCTCGGTTGTTGGTGCGTGCTATCAGTCGATCTTTAGGAATGCGCTAGCGAGTCCTTTCTCTCTTGGCGTGTCGTCTGCCGCGGCGCTCGGTGCGGCGCTTTCGCTGCTTAGTGGTACAGGGTCTGTGCTTGGAGGGATTGGCACAGCAGCGAGTTCTATCCTCGGGGCTCTTGTGGGGCTGTTTGGTATCGTGTTGTGTAGTCGCCGCAATGGCAGTGCAGAGCGGCTACTCCTTGTTGGTGTTGTATTTAGCTTTCTCTGCTCAAGTCTGCTAACACTCGTGCAGTATCTGGCGGACTACTCACAGCTCTTTAAGGTAACCCGTTGGCTGATGGGTGGAGTGCCTGGAGTATCATTTCTTGATGTCGGAGTTGGTTTTGTGTTGGTCACGGCTGTTGTGACGTGGGCCTATTTTAACAGTAGGAACTTCGACCTGATGTTGTTTGGAGAAGAACTGGCACGTACCAAAGGGGTTGATACGAGCTCGGTAAGGCGCACAACGTTTCTTGTGACTTCTGTATTTGTTGGGTGGGTTGTCTCTCAATGTGGTGTTATCGGCTTCGTCGGTATCATCGTCCCAGCCGTAGCTCGACTCGTAGTTGGGGTTGGTCACCGAGCGCTGGTGCCGCTCTCATTCCTTGGTGGTGGATTTCTTGTTGTTGTGTGCGATCTTCTCGGACGGGTGGTTGTTCCTCCCTTTGAGGTTCCGGCAGGAGTGTTCACCTCGCTTGTCGGAGGACCGATTTTTATCGCGCTTCTCCTGTCGCGGCGCAAAGTCTCGATTGCCGATGGTTAGCAGTTGAGGGTAGGTTTGAGAGATGCCTCGATTCCTTCAGCTTCGCAGATCCCTGTGTGTAGTGCTTGCTATCTGTGCAGCAGCGTGTTTCGGTGAGGACGTACCTGCGGGGCGGATCCTCATGAAAAACGACTCACGCGACCGTGAATATAACGTAATCGTTGTATCCGCAGGTGGAGCAACGCGGTCGCTTAAGCCGAATGAGAAGTTTCTTTTGCCGCCGGGAACACGGTCGTTTTCTGTCAGTCGTCAGTACAAGGAATACACGCGACGTTATTCCGTAGCGTGCCCAGCTTTTAGCGGCGATGGTATAGTGGTTAAAACGATAGATATTCACCTCAACCGTATCCAGGGCGGATGTAAAACGACATGGGCGTCTCATCGCTAATGCGAAGCTCATTGCCGTGAAGCAGTAAGGTGTGTGAGTATCGCCACCTGTCCTATGGAAGCGTCACCTACCCAATTCTTCTTTGAACTCACTCCCGAACGGGTGCTTGATGCCGTTGAAAAGCTCGGTGTGCGTTGCACAGGACGGGTCATGGCGCTCAACAGCATGGAGAATCGGGTGTATGAAGTTGAGCTCGATCAGGACGATTCACCCCAGAAGGATCGTTGGGAAGCATACCGAGTTGTAAAGTTTTATCGCCCCGGTCGCTGGACTAAGGAGCAGATCCTGGAGGAGCACGAGTTCCTTAATGAGTGTCGTGAAGCTGAGATTCCAGTAGTCCCCCCCTTGCCGTTTCCCGACGGTACCACGCTTTCAGAGGTAGAGGGCGCGGGGATCTATTACGCAGTCTTTCAAAAAGTTGGCGGACGTATTCTGGATGAGATGAATGATAATCAGCTGCGTCAGATAGGGCGACTCTTAGCTCGTTTGCACGGTGTTGGGTCGCGCCATCCCTTTTCGCACCGTACGTCTCTTTCGATTGACTCCTATGGTCGCTCCAACATCGAGTATCTGCGCAGCAATAAGTTAATACCGAACTCCGTTGAAGGTCACTATACGACCCTTGCCGAGCGAATCTTCGCTGTGTGTGAACAGTGGTTTGCTGATACCCCGAAGCAGCGGCTGCACGGGGATTGTCATATCGGCAACTTGCTGTGGTCTACTGCGGGGTGCTCCATCGTTGATTTTGATGACAGCCTCAGTGGGCCCTGTGTTCAGGATATCTGGCTCCTAACCCCTGGGCGCGACCAGGAGGCGGTGAGGTACCGAGATCTCCTGCTCGAGGGGTATCAAATGATGCGCAACTTTGATCGCTCGACCCTTCGTCTTATTGAGCCGCTGCGAGCGTTACGCATGATTCACTTTACAGCGTGGATAGCACGGCGGTATGAAGATCCCGCTTTCAAACGGGTATTTATCGATTATGGCACTGAACGGTACTGGAGGGAGCAACTTATAGCCCTCCAGGAGGTGGCAGAGAGCCTGGGAAGCTTTTAGGGAAGCGCGGCAAAACCTCCCCCCCCCTTGTCGCTACGGGTAGGTTTTGTAGCGATTCCCTGGAGGGCTCTTAAATTTTACCAGTGATAAAGATACCGACTTGTTCTATAGTCCCCCCTTATCCTTATGGCGTTTAGCATATTCCTGGTCGTTCTTCTCATCTCGTTAAACGCATTCTTCGTTGCTGCTGAGTTTGCCATCATCAAAGTTCGCTACGCGGCTGTTGAGGCAGATGCTGCTGAGGGTAAAGCCGTTGCGAAGGTGTCCATGATGATATTGGACCGTTTGGATGCCTACCTCTCGGCTGCTCAGATAGGTATTACGCTTGCAAGCCTAGCCTTGGGTTGGGTCGGGGAGCCCGTACTTGCTACTCTTATCGGCGCAGGACTTGAATCGCTCCAGCTTCCTTTCTCGCCAACCGTTGCACACAGCATTGCCGTTCCAATTGCGTTTGTCACCATCACCATCATGCATCTGATATTTGGTGAAGCGGTGCCTAAGTATGCAGCGATCTTTCACCCTTTGATGTTCACCTATGCGTGTGCTGTGCCTCTACGGATCTTCGCTGCTGCTACAGCTCCGCTAGTCTGGTTCATAAATGCTGGAACGTACCTTGTGCTCAGCCCGTTTGGAATTCGAGTCAAAGCAGAGCACGATTCGCACACAGAGGAAGAGATAAGGCTTCTCCTTGCTGAAAGTGCGCGCAGTGGTGAGATGGGCTCAATTCAGAAGACTGAACACGAGTTAATCGAGAAGGTCTTTGGATTTGATGAGCGGGTCGTGCGACAGATTATGGTTCCGCGAACTCAGATGACCGCAGTGAGCCTTGAGGCCTCGGTGCAGGATATCCTCGATCTCGTTTCGCGTGAGGGGTATTCGCGCATGCCGGTTTACTCTGGCTCAAAGGATAACATCGTAGGAATCGTTCACTCCAAGGAACTGCTACGGCGATTTATGGAGAACAAATCGATCCCTGTAGGCGAAATTATGCGCCCGCCTTTTTTCGTTCCTGAAACAAAGAGGATCTCATCCCTTTTGCGAGAGCTTCAAAGTAAGAAAAACCATATGGCGATAGTGGTTGATGAATTCGGCATCTCATCTGGTCTTGTAACTCTCGAGGATATCGTTGAGGAGCTGGTAGGTGAGATTCAAGATGAGTACGACGATGAGCAAGCAGTAGTCGAGCAGCGTCGTGAGGGCGGATATATCCTTAATGCTCATGCTTCAATAAGTGATGTGAACGTTCATCTGCCAGAGCCTCTTCCAGAGTCTGGGGAGTATTCAACTGTGGCAGGATTAATGAACGTGCTCTTTAGCGGTATCCCTGAAGTCGGTCAGGTGTGCCGGGATGGGATGTACGAGTTTAGAATTCTTAAGCGATCTCGAGGGAGTATAGACTCGGTTCTTGCGACATATACTCAGCAGATGGCGGGTGGGGAGTGACCCCTTTTTTTGGGGGGGCTTCAGTCCGCTATTAAATCAGCAGAAGGCCGGTAGAATGAGCCCTTGACCCCAGGCTAACCCTTTCTGAGTGGTTGAGCTCCTATCCGGAGTAGGGTAACCTTCGGCCGTCGTGTTGTAGAGTCAATACAAACCTTCAAAAACTGTAGCATTGCAATGTCGAACATAACTGTCAGAGATTTTGAAAAGTTTCACGCCAAACGGTTCTCTCCCACTATTCCGCGATTAACGCTCAGAGAAGTTTTTGTGTCTACTTTGGTGGCATTTGTTGTGACCCCGTTTATGTTTGTGACCGCCTCGCTTGTCCCACTTATGGGTGCTATCTCGGCGATGGTGGCTGGTCTGCTCACCCTGTATTACCTGTATTCGCGCCGTTCGCTGGGAGCGTTTATAACAGTAGTAGGTGGAGTTTGCATTTTTACGCAGCTCACCTTTGCGACTATCCAAAGCATTAAGACTCACCTTGAAATTCCACTTTTCATTTTCACAGCGCTAGGGATTCCTGTGTGCTTTCTTTATTGCATCTTTATCTCGACTCGCATCTGGGTATTGCATGGAGGAGAGCAGTAAGATCATGGATATAAAGCGGATCTTTCTCAATTTAGCAGCTTTTGTATGTGTTGTAGCAGTACATTTGGGTTTGGCTACAGCCTCATTCTGTGAGGAATCCTTTCGGTACACCGTGGTCGGCACCGTAAAAGCGCTACCCGGTGGGCCGCGCGCAGCTAATGAGATCCTCGTTAAGCACCAAGAGATACCCGACTACCGCGACTCTAGCGGCAAAGTAGTGGGAATGATGGCGATGACGATGCCGTTTTATCTCTCTCCTAAGGTATCGGTGAGCGACATTAAGGTTGGGGATGCAGTTACGATGGTTGTTGAGCAACGCCTAACGCCCCGCTTTACCGAAGAGGTCGTGGAGATCAAGAGAGCCGAGTAGTGATGGTGTCGAAGTCGTACCGGCATTTCGTGACGGCCGCTTTGGCCAGCCTCGTTTCAGTTGCAGGGTGTTTCCCCTCTTACGAAGAGCCCACGCCCAAGGTTGAGGGCGAGTACTTGGTGCACGTCGTCCACGGAAACGGTGAGAACATACAGCAGTTAGCCAAGTGGTATACGGGAAGCGAAGAGAATGTCGCTGCAATGCGACGAGCCAACAAGGGCATTAGTAGCGGTGAGTTAAAGAAGGGACGAAAGGTTTTTATCCCCATCAATCTGGTAGTGCAAACAGAGCCACCACTTTTAGTTCTCCCAACCCCCACACCGGCGAAGCTGATAGTCATAACTGAGCCAACCAAGCAGGCTGAGCAGCCAGAGAGCTCAGACGGATTGGAGGGAGTCGATCTCGAGCGGTTTGAAGAGGAGCTTGGCCCTGCCGATTCCAAGGAAGCGCCAGAGGATAAAAAGCGACCACAGGAAAAAAATACGCCAGAAGATAAGGATGTAATGGTGCTCAAAGGGGCGCCGACGGTACCGGCAGCGGCCGCAGCTCCTAAGACGGCAGCTGCAGCAGCTGCTGTTGTTCCGCAACCAGCGCCAACTGTAGCTCCGACTGCGCTGCCATCGGCTAGTGCGAAGAGTGTCGACGATTTTGAGAGTCAGGTTGATAAGCTGCTTCTTAAGGAACAAGCAGAGCTCGATCAGCTCCGTCGAGAGCTATCTGCCGGCGCTGCGAAGCCGGCAGTGCCTGTCCGCCGGACGCCTCGTGCAAAGGGGCGGTAAGGGCTCTGTTTAATCTCTAATGTTTGTGTCCGCAGCTGTGAGCTGAGTCACCCTTGGCCTCGCACTCGCATCCGCCAGGCGCACCCTTTGAGCACTGATCACACGAGCACCCCTTACTGCCGGTGTGTTCATGGGAGCAGGCACAGCCACTTCCTGCTGGCGCGCTACCAGAGCCTGCAGCACAGGCGAGCAGGGAAACCGAGAGAGCGATAGCGATAAGAGTTGTTTTAATCATGATCTTTCCCGTAAAGGATTAGAGCGCTGAGACGTTCAGCTGTTCTTGATATTGTATCGCATGAGAAGGGGATGTGCACAGACTTAAAGCGAACAAGCCGGGTATCAGGTTGCTCAAGGAAGCTTATTAGGCGCGAACTCTGGACACGACAGCAGCCAACCCGAAGGCTTTCTAAGAGCAACGTGGGGCGATACGACAATTCGAAGATTGAGCCCATCGACTCCCGTCGGTCGCTCAGGGCATTCGCCTCGCCACAGAATGGCCTGCCATGAGCGAGCCCCAGTGGGGCGAGTCGAATGGACCTAAGCGGGTTCGAACCGCTGACCTCTACACTGCCAGTGTAGCGCTCTACCAACTGAGCTATAGGCCCTCAAAAGCACTGAGAATTTAGTTGAAACTGGGGCGGGTGTCAAAAAGAGCGGATAGTGACTATCAGCATTTGATACTTTCCCAAAGTTTCGCTACCTTACAGGCCGGCGGGCTGTAGCGCAGACCGGTAGCGCACTCCCTTGGGGTGGGAGAGGTCGGAGGTTCAAATCCTCTCAGCCCGACCATTTTTACTTTTCTGTCTCCCGGAGCGCGGACCTTCTAGGTCCGCCAAGATATCCCAAACGCCACTGAAGCTTCGCGGTATTGTAGGTTCCGCTAGGATTATTTCTTCCTGGTCGCGGCATCCAGAGCAGGCGCTGGGCTTTCTGACGTTAAATCAACAACCGGCATTATGCGGACGTGAACGAGCTCGTGCATGGCAGGATGTCATCAAAAAGCACCTGCTAATTCCGTCGATCCGTCCGGGATCTAATTGGCATAGCATGCTGACATTGCATATTTATTTGCTTTGTTGATGCATTTTAGTCCTGAAAGGTATAGTCAAACTTAACTAATTCGTATTAAATTACAAGATGTCCTGTAAAACAATACCGATATGTTATGTATGACTAAACAAAACGGCAGTAAATTACAGAAACTCCTTGCTACGTGGCCTGCGGGTACGGTCTATACAACCTCTTGGCTCGAGGCAAAGGGGTATAGTCGCTTCCTTCTCAATCAGTACCGTACTTCTGAATGGCTCAAGGCTGTAGGTAGAGGTGCGGTGGCTCGCGCAGGCGATAAGCTCGATTGGCTTGGCGGACTGTATGCGCTTCAATCCCAACTAAAGCTCCCAATACATGTGGGCGGGAAAACTGCATTAGGCCGTCAAGGTTCAGCCCACTTCCTAGGACTCGGTAAAGAAGCTGTTACTCTCTTTGCAGCGCCGGGAACGCGCCTGCCTAGCTGGTTTACCGCACATGATTGGAATGTTCAGATAAATTTCTACACCACAAACTTGTTCTCAAGACAGTTGGGTTTTCAGACGGAGAATGTTGGCACATTTTCAATAATGCTCTCATCTCGGGAGCGAAGCATGTTTGAATTACTCTACCTAGCGCCTCAGTCACAGAGCCTTGAAGAAGCTAAGCTCATAATGGGAAGCCTTACCAACCTTCGGCCTCAGGTTGTACAAAGTCTTCTTGAGGACTGTTCATCAATAAAGGTAAAGCGCCTCTTTATGCTACTGGCAGAGGGGTTGAATATGCCCTGGGTGAAGCGACTAAACCTCGAGAAGGTAGACTTTGGCACAGGTGCTAGAACGCTTATCAAAGGTGGCAAGACGCACCCCAAATACCTGCTCACCGTTCCGGCGGAACTTTTTGGTGAGGCCGAGCAATGATTGAAGCTCGCTATATCCATCAGGTTGCACTACTTCTTCAAATACTCCCTATAATCGGCGAACGAGAGGAATTTGCGATTAAAGGCGGAACGGCCATCAACTTGTTCATCCGAAATATGCCACGGCTCTCCGTTGATATCGATTTGACCTACATTCCACTTCAAGACCGTGATAGCTCTCTAAAGGGAATTACCGCTGGCCTACAGGCTGTTGCTGAGCGACTGGGTTCATTCATCCCCAAGCAGCAAATTAAAAAGATCCTCGGACCTGTGAAAGGAACTGTTACAACTCTTGTTATTGAAACACCGCACGCCTCTGTCGCGGTCGAAGTAAATCATGTGCTCCGTGGCGCAGTATTCCCCTGTTACATCGGGAACCTTTGCGCAGCAGCCCAAGAGCAATTCAAGGCAGATGTCCAAATTAAAATACTGGCACCGGGCGATCTCTATGGCGGGAAAATCTGTGCTGCCCTTGATCGTCAGCATCCGCGCGATCTTTTTGATATCAAGCTTCTGCTTGAAAATGAGGGGATGTCAACGGAGACGAGGCAGGCGTTTGTTGTATATCTTGCAAGCCACAGTAGACCGATGCACGAACTGCTGAATCCAACGCTACTCGATGTGCGAGCCGCCTTTGAAAGCGAATTTCAGGGCATGAGTCGCATTCCAGTTACTTATGAGGAGCTGGTGAAAGCACGCGCCGATGTACTCGAGAAAGTGAGGAACGGATTGTCAGAGAGTGAGCGCCGCTTCCTACTATCTGTAAAAGAGGGCTTGCCTAGATGGGAGCTGATGGCCATTCCCGGCATCGAGAAGCTTCCGAGTATCCAATGGAAGGTGCAAAATATTCAGAAAATGGAGAGGGCGAAACACGCTGCGCAGATTGAGAAGCTAAAAGAGTGCCTTTCTCTGTAGAGGTCGGAGGTTCAAATCCTCTCAGCCCGACCATTTTTACTTTTCTGTCTCCCGGAGCGCGGACCTTCTAGGTCCGCCAAGATATCCCAAAAGCCACCAAAGAACAGTGCGATTCACCAAGTGCTCCCTACTAGAGCGCGAAGCTGCCACCGCACCGTTACCAACTCTAGCTTCAGCTCTCCCTAATTCAACGGCTCATCGTGAGCACGGAGGCAGTAGCGCTCAATCTCATCATTGCTTGAAAACGGATCATCGCTCAGTTTGGCGGTTAGTCGCACCGCATCTGCGAATATATCGGAATAGCCCGAAGCTCCGAAACAGTAGACCATTGCAGTACCTCCGCCGATCTCAAACTTCTTTTGCACCTTAAAGGCGCTGCATCGATTTGGTGGCGAAGTAGAGTTTGCAAGTTCAGCCGAGCACCCACCAAAAAGAGAGCCTGCAGCGGGCCAACGGTCGCGGTTTTGTGTGTCGCGCACTACGATGCTGAAAGCGTCAAGCAGGCGGCCGCTTAGAATTGCCGCTGCGGCGCCGTTACACTCGGCTACAGCTGGTCGATAGCGTACGTAGGCTGGCACATCATCGGCACACAGGCAGCGCTTGAAGCCGAATTCGCCGCCGCACACTGGCGTACCGCCATCTCCACCAACGGCTGGCTCAGTCAATATCTCGGCAACGGTCCAAACCTTGCGACCAAAAGAATCAAGAGGTCCGCCAGACGTGTCGTCAACAACCGGCGTATCTCCACCGCCTTGACTGGAGTCGTCTGCGCCACTGTCTCCACCCCCATTGCACGCTGCTGCGAGGATCGAGGCAGCGAGAATAAGGCATGTTAGGGGTTTTCGAATCCACGTGAGACTGGTAGTGCGGCTCTGCATTTGCGACTCCCGGTATATTAGTGCGCTTTAGCCCGTTATATACCTTCGACGCACGAATGAAAGCAAGGAAGGAAAGTAAATCAGAAGCGCGTCGTTTGCCGGGGACTTCGGAGGAAACGCGGTAGCTAACTAGAAGATGTTTTGGGGACCTGGGGATCGTCTGAGTTCTGTTTTGAGAGTTCATGCATATCCTCCCAAAGCTTTGCGTACTTCAATAGAACAGCGTAAGCCTCAATCATGGCCACGATAAATCCTGCTAAGCCCTCTCGGTACCCCCGCTTGCCAACATAGAACTTAAGAAACCGAGCGATCGGGCGGGAAATAACGGCTGCTAAGGTGGGTTGACTGCCGCGGCGTTTAAGGGTCGCTGTTGCGTTCGATGACAGGGTGTTCATGCGTCGCACGTAGTCGGCAAGGTCGGTAAAGCTGTAGTGCCGCAATTCGCTTTTGCAACGACCTACTGATCCGGAGACAGATGCTTTCTCGTGTGGGTCTTCTCCGCCCCACGTTGTTTGTGAGCGACGACACAGTCGTAATCTAAACTCTGGGTGCCAGCCCCCTTTTCTCCACCAGCGGTTTAAGAAGAATATGACGCGGTTAATCTGGTAGCCATTAGCACCCGGTTTCCCTTGCGAAGCATCCCGAGCAAGAATTGTTAGGATTTCATCACGCAGCTCCGGTGATACCTCTTCGTCAGCATCGATGTTGAGCACCCATTCCGAAGAGCACTGCTCGAGCGCAAAGCGCTTCTGAAGAACATACCCGCGCCACTCTTGATGGATAATCTTGCTGGTGTACTCACGGCAGATCTCAAGTGTGTGGTCTTTCGAGCCCGAATCAACGATTACAATCTCATCGCACCACTTGACGCTCTCAAGACAGCGTCGAATCTGTCGCTCCTCATTGCAGCACACGATAAAAGCAGAGATGGATGAGCGCTCGGCTGAAGTCATATCAGTATTGAGAAGGAGAAAGAGTAAAAAGGCAAGGCACTTATGAGGTTTTTTGGAGGGAAATCACATTCCTTAGCATCGCATCGTATCAGCTTGGCTTTCGGCGTAACGGTCCCTCCAAGATCATCGACATTTTCGAGTTTGAGGTGTATGAACTCCAGTCTAACGAGTCGCGTTCTGTGTTTACCTAACTAGCGGAATCCGAAATGAATATCTTGGGCATATCAGCATTCTATCACGACAGCGCTGCTTGTCTCGTAGTCGACGGAAAGATCGTCGCCGCAGCCCAAGAAGAGCGCTTTACCCGAAAGAAGCACGACCCTGAGTTCCCTAAACATGCAGCGAACTACTGTTTGCGTTCGCAGGGGATTTCCATCAAAGATGTAGATTACGTAGCTTTTTACGATAAGCCACTCCTGAAATTCGAACGGCTGCTTGAAACGTACCTCGCTACCGCACCACAAGGCTTCACCTCTTATGCTAAAGCCCTCCCGTTGTGGTTGAAGCACAAGCTGTGGATTCCGGACACGATCAAGACCGAGCTTGGTTTCGATGGGGAAGTGCTGTTTACCGAGCACCATCAAAGTCATGCAGGCTCGGCGTTCTATCCGTCGCCGTATCAAGACGCTGCTATCTTAACTATCGATGGAGTCGGCGAGTGGACTACGAATAGTCTAGGAGTTGGTCACGGTAATAAGTTCTCTATTATTCGTGAGATAAAATTCCCGCACTCGATCGGATTGCTTTACTCAGCGTTCACCTACTTTACTGGCTTTAAGGTAAATTCTGGTGAGTACAAAGTTATGGGGCTAGCTCCGTACGGGGAGCCGAAGTACGTGCAGCAGATCTACGACCACCTGCTCGATCTGAAAGAGGATGGGTCGTACCATCTGAACCTAAAATATTTTAATTACATGAGCGGACTCTCGATGACGAACGATAAGTTCGGCGAGTTGTTTGATGGGCCGCGCAGAAAGCCTGAAGGGCCACTTACTCAGCGCGAGATGGATCTGGCAGCGTCGATTCAAGTAGTCGTCGAAGAGTGTATGCTGCGCCAAGCTCGGTTCCTCCATAAGGAAACAGGCCTTGATAATCTCTGCATGGCTGGGGGTGTTGCTCTTAACTGTGTGGGTAACGGTAAGTTGCTCCGCGAAGGGCCTTTCAAAAATATATGGATACAACCTGCTGCTGGTGATGCTGGTGGTGCGCTGGGGGCCGCGCTGTGTGTGTGGCATGGCTATCTCAACAACACGCGCTTAACGGATGAAAAGACCGATTTTCAAAAGGCTTCTCTGCTTGGACCAGAGTTTTCAGACGATGAAACTATCGCGCAGCTTGCTCAGTTTGGAGCAGTGTATAAGCGTGTTTCAAAAGATGACGTTGCATCGATTACTGCTGATCTTCTGGCGCAAGAGAAGGTGGTCGGCTGGTTCCAAGGTCGGATGGAATTCGGGCCGCGAGCGCTCGGTAATCGCAGTATTATTGGAGACCCTCGTTCTGCTTCCATGCAGGCAACGATGAATCTCAAGATCAAATTTAGGGAATCCTTCCGGCCCTTCGCGCCAGCGGTGATGCGAGAGGATGTCTCAGAGTATTTTGAGCTTGATAGCGATTCCCCCTACATGTTGATCGTTGCGCCTGTGCGCGAGGAGCGTAGGCGCGTCATGACGGAAGACGAAAAAGGGCTGTTTGGTATCGCGAAGCTTAATATCCCCAAGTCTGACCTGCCGGCTATTACCCATGTCGACTATTCAGCTCGTATCCAGACCGTGTCAGCCTCACAACATCCAACGTTTTATGGGCTGCTTGAGTCTTTTAAAGAGAAAACCGGCTGCTCAGTTTTGGTCAACACTAGCTTTAACGTCCGCGGGGAGCCTATAGTGTGCACACCGGCCGATGCCTATGCCTGCTTTATGCGCACTCATATGGATGCGTTAGTAGTAGGTAATGTTGTCATGCTAAGAGAGGAGCAGCCACAGTGGAAGGAGCGAGAAGATTGGCGGACGAAGTTCGAATTGGATTAGATAACGCCGAGCAAGCCATCGGCAACTTCGCGACTCGTGGAGCCGCAAGTAGAGATCCATTATCAGAGGAGTATTTCGGCCGACCTGTTGGTCAGCACGTTAGAGAGTTCGCCTCACTAATGGCGACTATTGTTTTCGCTATCGCCGCAGTGAAGCTCTACAAGGGTGCGATACCTTCAATCTTTGCCGCATGGATAGCGGCAGGTGTTTCGATTACAGCCCTCGGCTACTTTGCCCCGCGGGCGGTACTCCCCATATGGCGCGGATGGATGAAGCTCGCTCACGTGCTCTCAATCATCATGACCTGTGTAATCCTTGGCCTCGTATGGACCATAGGATTTGTCCCGATGGCGGCCCTTTTGAAGCTCTTGCGTATTAAGACGATGGACCTCTCTTACCGCGCTTCCGTAGACACCTATTGGGAGAAGCGCGAGAGTAAATTCGACGATTTCAAGCGACTTGAGCAGCAGTTTTAGCGCTTACCAGGCAGCTCACAGTGAGGCTCTCTGTTGTGCATTTCTGCTGATGCTGCGATCATTGTGGCTATGAGAATAAAATACCTTTCCGCCCTAGCCATCTGTATCTTTTTCATTGCGTGTGGGTCAAAGATTCCAACACCACCAGATGTTAACCAGTCGATGTTTCCTCAGGTCAGAGGGAGTAGCTTGAAGCAAGAGGCGGTTGTGCTGCCTGATCACTACCGCGGCAAGCCAACGTTGCTGCTGGTTGGCTACGTGCAGAAAGCTCAATTCGATATTGATCGTTGGATACTCGGGGCGCTTCAGGCAGGTGTGCAGGCTGAGATCGTTGAGGTGCCAACAATTGCAGGGATGATGCCGCAGATGGTGCAGAGCTTCATCGACAACGGAATGCGCAGCGGAATTCCTCAGAGTGACTGGGGCTCAGTCGTGACTGTGTATGAAGATGCCCCTAAGATCATAGCGGCGCTTGGAAACGATCGCCCTCAGAGTGCCTACGTAGTGCTCTTAGATCGTGAGGGAAGAATCGTCTGGACAAGCAATACGGGATACTCCGCCGGCCAAGTTCTTGAGCTAAAAGCCAAGGTCGAGGAGCTCGTACGAGGAACCAAGTCTTAATCGATGTTTCAGCGAGACATAGATGTTGGCATTGTAGGAGCCTCGTTGGGTGGTTCCACTGCTGCTTAATTCAGCGGGATAATGGTAAGGAATGTAGGTTTACTTATTGTTGCCTGGATGTAGTGGACTTCATCTCTGTATGCTGAGCCGGTTGTCGTTAATTTGCCTGCTGCGCTGAGCAGTAACTCGATGAAGATTGACTTCGAAGTTGACTCAACTTGGCACCTGGTTCATGGCACCGTAAGAGATTTAAGCGGAAGAGTCTGGCTGGAATCTGCGTCCGATCCCGGATCCATTCGAGCGTCGCTCACTATTCCAGTTGCTGCCCTTGATACCGGACGCGAGAGCCGAGATGACAACATGCGCGACTCACTGGACGCCACAAGTTTCTCGGCAATCCACGTTGAAATGCCGCGCATATCACCCGCGTGTGATTTCCAACGTCTCGCGGTTGGGTCAGCTTGTGCTTATGTGACACAAGGCACGATCACGATAAGAGATCGCACCCTTCCGATTGGATTGCAGGGTGATGTGCAACGACACCCTGATGGTTCATTGGTGGTTAACGGTTCAGCGAACCTTGATTAGTCAGCCTTCGGTGTTAAGGACCCATCTATACTGATCGCTACTGTTTACAAGGATGTAAAAATCCACTTCACTATCAACCTGCCCCGCATTACATAAAGTTTGTTCTATGGAATTAATCGCAATTGAAACCGCAATTCCTTCGTATAGTGCAACGCCAGAGGAAGTCGTCCAATCAGCAGCTGAGTGGCTGGGTGAGGGGACAGCGGAGCACGCTCTCTTTATTCGATACCTCCGCTCTTCTCGTACGATGAAGAGGCACTTTGTGAGGCCACCCCTTGAGGTCGTTCGGCTGACGGGTAGTGAGCAACGAGCTCGTATCTTTGAGCAGGAGGCGCCGCGGCTAGCACTCGAAGCAACGCAGAAGGTGCTTGAGGTTACCAAGACCTATCCAGCCGATGTCGACGCGTTAATTTTCACATCGTGTACGTGCCCGCTTATTCCTGCTCCTGACACCTACGTTATTGAGAAGCTTGGGTTCCGGCGCGATATCATCCGCATTCCAGCGTATCAATTTGGTTGTGCTGGCGGCATCATCGGACTCGGTCTGGCAAATCGAATTGGAGCCAACAGAAAGAATGTATTGCTCCTGTCGACAGAGCTATGTTCCCTTATCTTTCAAGGTGATGATCGCTCTCCCGCGCAACTTGTCGGGGCTTCTATCTTTGGAGATGGAGCTGCAGCGGCTTTGCTCTCAAACAAAACACAACACAGCGGGCTCTTAATAGTTGATCATCAATCGTTTCTTATCCCTGAGTCGAGGCATCTGATGGGATACGATATCCGTGACAACGGACCGCATCTCATATTGGATAAAGAACTACCGATGCACCTGGCCGACTGGGTGCCGCGGCTGGTTGATGACTTTCTATCAAAACATTCATTGAAACGGTCGCAGGTGCCGTGGTGGCTCTTCCATCCAGGTGGCACCAAGATCCTCGATTACCTTGGTAAAAGCTTAGAGCTTCACCCGCATCAACTACGCTGGGCAGGTGAGGTCCTTGAGAACGTGGGTAATCTCTCCTCGGCAACTATTCTCTTTGTGATTGACAAATTCATGCGCGATGACGTCGCACAGCCTGGAGATTCAGTGATGGTGGTTGGAGTAGGGCCTGGGTTAACCGTTGAGCTCATTCTGGCAACAGTAGCATCGAATTAAGGCTGCCTTTTGACGGCAACAAAGAAAGCTCGATAGTTGTGATCGGATCTGGCAGCCGGTAACGGTTGGCTAAGAAGGTCTTAACAGTAAACAGCCAGGCGGAACTGGTGCCTTAGAAGGCTTTTTGGCGCAGCTTGGGGGCGGTGGGGGCTGATAGGTCTAGGTATCAGGCGATAAAATCCGCGGAAAAAACTGTGCGTTGTATGATTTGAAATCACATGAGCTAAGCGGGGACATTCAGGGGTGACATGTGTTTGCGTGACTCCGGATTTGCTGGGAGATGCGAGGTTCAATCCGGGATGACCTGGCACTCAAGCGGAGCGCTTTGCACTCCCACGAGAGCTTCGAGTAAGAGTGTTATTTGATACGTAGACATGACATCACTCCTTCTCTGCTAGTGGGAATGCTCATATAGCCCCCAATCTAACTTCGTAATAAAGAGCACCTAACAAATTTGTCGATTGCATCTGACAATTTTGTATGTTACTAATATTAAATGACATTTACGCGCAACTTCGTCCATAAACTACAGGCGAGACTTCTCAAGGAGCCACAACCTTTAATGCAGGTAGTCTTGGGCCCGCGACAAGTTGGAAAGACCACCGGCGTAAAGGCGATCATCAAAGAGGTAACGGCCAGCCATTATGCGAATGCTGATTTAGCATCAGTGCCGGATCAGCAATGGATTATAGAGCAATGGCAGCGAGCAAAAGCGCTGGGGAAAGGAACGATCCTGGTTTTAGATGAAATTCAGAAGATTAACCGATGGAGTGACGTAGTAAAGGGGCTCTTTGATGAAGATCGAGATCTCGGTTTCATTAAACTGGTACTTCTGGGTTCGGCAAGCCTTACGCTGCGCGAGGGGCTTGGAGATAGCCTCCTAGGGAGGTTTGAACTCATAGAAGTACCACACTGGTCGTATCGCGAATGCAAAGAAGCGTTCGGATGGGATATCAATCAATACTTAATGTTTGGAGGATATCCTGGCGCAGCAAATCTGATCGACGACCACGAACGGTGGCAATCATTCATGAGAGACAGCGTCCTCGAGTCTGTTCTCTCCAAAGACATTTTCATGCTGGCAAAAATCAATAAGCCAGCGCTGTTTCGACAAGTGCTCGAAGTGGCGCTGCTCTACCCAGCACAAGAGATCTCCTATCAAAAGATCGTGGGCCAACTTCAAGAAGCAGGTAGCGTTGAAACCATCAAAAATTACCTGGAAATACTTAATGCAGCATACCTAGTGTCAACTCTTGAAAAGTTTTCGACACGCCCGCTGAGCGTAAAGAGTTCAAGCCCTAAGATTTTACCGCTATGCCCCGCTCTAGTTCATGCGATCAAGAGTCCAACTGAGATAACTGCAAATCAAACATGGCGAGGTCGTGTCTTTGAGGCCGCCGTCGGCGCATATCTCGGGAAACTTCCCGGCGTAAAGCTCTGCTATTGGCGGGACGGGAATGACGAAGTCGATTTTGTATTGCAGCACGAAAATAAAATTTTAGGCGTTGAGGTCAAATCAGGCACTAAATACAAAGGCAACGGCCCCGCCTCGTTTAGAGCGCGATTCAAGGGCGCTAAATGTGTCACGCTGAATGAAGCTCTTGCCATTCAACTTTTTGAAATGAACACCTCATCTGAATGCCGAGAGTGGCTTTTCTCGCTAGGGGTGTAACGGCTCGTCGAATAAGGGGACGCAACCTTTTTACCCTCCCGCTAGCTGAAGGCGATAAATGGTAGCGTCCCCTTTTTCAAGGGCTGTTCCCACAGTAACGTCAGTTGGAGAAGTCCGCTGGAACTGCCAGAGTCGTTGCGTCCCGATGAGAGGCGGCGTAGCCGCCTCTTTTAGATTCAACGAGTGTGCAGGACTGTGATGGGAGCAGCAATTCTTGTCCAAGCCGAGGGAAGGTCAGCAAAACCCCACCCTGCTGCGAAAGCGGATCTTGAGTCGCTCTTCAATTTTCACCACGGGGAAAAATCCTCCATTATTTCACAACATCGACTTCATAGATATCGTAGTGCATCCATTCCACCGCACGCTCAGAACTACAACCAAGCGCAGGATGCTTAGAAAATTGACCTAAAGGAACGGGGGGGCGTTTAGAGGAGAGATTGATTCAGACTCATTTCATCAATCGCTTCAGTCGTATCTTGGGATCCTGTCGCATGTTGATGGGCATGGGCTTGCGACCTTTTTGAAACAACCTGCTCCAAAAACAACCTGCTCCAAAAACAATCTGCTCCAAAACAATCTGCTCCAAGGCAACCTCTCCCAGATTTAAGTCGGTTAAACCTGGTGCCGCTAGTTGATTGAGAATTCACCATTTCTGCTTGCGCGGCTAAAAACAATCTGCTCCAAGGCAACCTCTCCCAGATTTAAGTCGGTTAAACCTGGTGCCGCTAGTTGATTGAGAATTCACCATTTCTGCTTGCGCGGCTAAATCGTGCGTTCGCTACCGCGCGATGTTTTCCCCGTGTAGCAACTTCTTTGGACTAAGCTCGATAAAGTCTTCATGGGCTTTTTGCTCGCGCGCCTCTGAGTGGGTCTTGTCCTCGCGATTTCACTTCCAGGGGCCTCAAGTAAACAAGACCTATCGTGGCTAGTGGGTGAGCTACCTAGCCGTGACTAAAGAAGAATGATTATTTTTTGCGCGGTACCCACAGCACCGCAGGCTTGGCTATTATGGGCTACACAGCACGTTACTACGAATCACAGAAGCTCTACGCACTCACTTTTCGCGCCTTGGAGGGGTTGCCGTTTGTGGCAACGCACTACATGAAGCT
>JBIKKT010000079.1:0-9090 GCA_044360195.1 Bdellovibrionota bacterium
GACAGATAGCTTCAATGGTCTCGCATATCTCGCGGAATAACTGCTCAGCTTGAGGCTGATTATTTGCTTTAGAGTCGTTCTCAAGCGTTGCGCTTAACTTGGCGAGTTCTGGAAAACCGTAGAGCCCAGCGCTTCCTTTAAGTCGATGAGCAAAGAGTTGAACTTTCTCTGGCTTGTTCTCCTGAAATGCAACTTTCAGATCCTCGATGCGTGTGGGGAGTCGGTCAATGAAATCGCTTAGCAGAGGTATCATCTCTGCATCAACGATGACGGTATCAGCGGCAGCTTTAACTACTTTTTTCATAACTGTTTCGGCGGAGTCCGCACCGCGCGGTTCCGCGAGTGGTAAAAAGCGCGCAAGCATTTCGAAGAAGGCTTGCGAGGTAAAAGGTTTGCCCATGTGCATAGAGCAACCTGCCTCAACAGACTGGAGTACATCGCTTGTCATCGTTCCAGCAGAGAGAGCTACGATTGGAGCTTTGATGCCGGCAAGGCGCATAGTGCGTGCAGCGCTTAGTCCATCAAGGTTTGGCATCTGTATATCGAGCAGTACAAGGTCAAAAGGCTGAGATAAAACGGCCTTGATTGCTTCGTTTCCATCTTCGACCAGTAGCGGTGATATACCGACTTTTTTAAGTAGGTGCTCTACCAGCTTGCGGTTGTCTACTGCGTCATCTGCAAAGAGCACTCGCCCTTGAAGCCGTGGCGGAAGTGCTGGGTTGACGAGTGCGGAAGAGTCGGGCTGATCAGGAGCTTCCTTGAGGATCTCCGTTGTAACTATCTCTGGGTGTATAAACACCTTAAACGTGGAGCCGCGTCCGGGCTCGCTGGTCACGGTGATATCCCCCTCAAGTGCGTGTGCGAGTCGTCGTGAGATGGTGAGCCCTAGTCCCGTTCCGCCGTATTTGCGAGTGATTGACTCGTTTGCCTGACTGAAGGGCTGAAAGAGCTTGGCTTTTTGTTCTAGGGTCATGCCGATGCCAGAGTCTGTAACTGTGATAGAGACCTGGTTGTCGCGTGCTTCAAATGCTACACGCACCTCTATCCATCCCTTCTCAGTGAACTTAATCGAGTTACTGAGTAGGTTGATAACGATCTGTTTTAGCCGTAGCTCATCGCTCTTTATCCAACGGGGTAACGGCCATTCGTAGTGCACCGAGAAGGAAAGCGCCTTCTCGGCGATGCGCGGAGCAAACATTGAGCGCACCTCCTCCATCATCCCAATTAGCTCGAAGGTGTTTTCTTCAATCGTCATAGCACCGGCATCAAGCTTTGAGAGATCGAGGATGTCGTTAATGACTTCAAAGAGGTGGTTGCCGTTGTTAACGATTACCTGGAGGCAGTGCCTCTCTTGGGGCGCATGATCGACATCTTGCAGCATGGACTCGGCAAAACCCATGATGGCGGTGAGAGGAGTACGCATCTCGTGGCTCATGTTGGCAAGGAATTGGCTCTTTGCGTGCATCGCTGCTTCAGCTTTCTGTTTAGCCTCCACAAGCTCCTGCTGGAAGTAGTGGCTATCAGTGATGTCTTCAACAATACCTACCCAACCGCTTACGGTATCTGCTGAGTTAATAATCGCAGCTTTCAGTCGACACCACGTGATATCTCCCGAGGGCTTAACGAAGCGACAACTCTCTTCGAACGGGGTGTTGCTTGAGATGGCAGAACTCCAACGGGTTGCAACGCGCACCCGATCTTCTGAGTGAATCGCGGTTGTCCATTTTGACCCGAGCGTTGATTCGCCCTCGAGGCCAATGATCTCTTGAAGTTGATGATTCGTGTAGATGAAATGACCGTGGGTGTCGGTGACGAATATTCCAAGTGGCGCTGCTTCGCTCACCGCGCGGAAGCGAGCCTCGTTGCGCTGGTACTCTACTTCGTTAGCGTTGCGGCTACTCAGGTCAACACACGAGGATACCCAGGCTTCAACCCCATGGACGGATGACCTCATCGGAACAGATTGTTCCAGCACCCAGCGGTACGTGCCGCTTGCATGTCGGAGTCGATACTCCTGCTGCATCTTTTCTCGCTTATGGGCGGCTGCTCTCCACGTGTTTCGATAGCGGTCTCGATCATCGGGGTGAATCGCTTGAAGCCATCCGTCTGCCATGCCGTCTTCGCGAGCCATGCCGGTAAACTCACACCACGCTTTATTAAAGAAGGTGCGGTTGTCCATCTCATCAGAGATCCACATCAACATCGGAGAGGCATCGGCGATGTTTCGAAAGCGCCGTTCGCTCTCTCCTAGTGCGCGAATAGTTCCTTCGTATTTTGAGATTTGAAGCCTGAGTTCAAGTAAAGCTAGGATCTGTCGTGCAAGCGCTTCCAGGGATCGGAGTTGCTGATTTGAGAGCTGCCGTGGGGCGGTGTCCATGACGCTGAGGCAGCCGATTGCCAACCCCTCCGCGGTAATAATCGGAGTTCCAGCATAGAAGCGGACGTGAGGCGTGTCAGCTACGTAGGGTATGGTGCTAAAACGGGTATCGGTCGTTGCATCGGGCACAATCAAAGCACAATCACCTAAGATAGTCTCGGCCGTAAAGCTATCTGCCCGTGGGCAATCGGTAATGTAGAGTCCAACGTGTGCCTTTGACCACTCGCGGGCGTAGTCTACGAAAGATATGTGGGCGATGGGGCAACCGCAGGTCTCTGCGGCAAGAGCGGTGATATCGTCAAACGACTGTTCCTGCGGGGTATCTAGGATCCCGTACGACCGCAGGGCGGCAAGGCGAGCTTTTTCGTTTGGTGGTAAACGCATTACAACATCTCTCGCCTGTCTATCGGCAGCTGGGCGATAGAACTAAAGAGTTGCAGCAATCAAGTAACAGAAATCACAGAGGAAACAGCCTATTCATCCATCTTAAGCTGTCGCCTGGCCTCATAGAGGGCTATGGATACGGCGTTGCTTAGGTTAAGGCTGCGAACATACTCGGTGACTATCGGGATGCGGAGTATCTGGGCAGGGTTGTAACGTGACAGGAATTCCTCTCCCAGCCCCTTAGTTTCGCTACCAAAAACGAGGGCATCATCCATACCAAACTCTGCTGTGGTGTACAGTCGAGTGCCAAACTTTGAGAAAAGCCACACCTGTGGGGGCTTTCGAGCCTCAAGGTAACTCTCCCACGTGCCGTGGCGTGATAGCTTGACGTGCGGCCAGTAATCAAGACCTGCCCGCCGCACGGCTTTCTCCGAAAGGTCAAATCCTAGAGGTCCAACCAGGTGTAGTGGGGTATCGGTAGCTGCACAGGTTCGTGAGATCGAGCCGGTATTTTGGGGAATTTGAGGTTCTACAAGGACTATATCCATAAGCCTTACAAGCAAAAGTCGTGCGTGGTGATCTTTTCTCGACTCTCCGGAGAGGGTATAATCCCGGCATGTTAAACTCAACTGTTGTCGGCCGTACAAACATAACAAAAGATCTAATAGTTCTCCACGTGAGACCGGATTCCGGGATTCCTGACTTTCTACCGGGTCAATACGTGGCTCTTGGTCTCCCTGGGGCTGCCCCCCGTTACGAGGGCGCTCCCCCTGAGGCGGAGGTCCCAGCAGCAGATAAACTTATTAAACGCGCGTATTCGATCGGGTCGTCTCCGGCCACTAAGGACCACCTTGAATTTTATATCGCTATCGTGCCTGACGGGGCGTTGACCTCTCGTTTAGCGGTAGTAAAGCCAGGAGATAGGATCTTTGCTCAACCGAAGGTGACTGGAACGTTTACCCTTGAGGGTGTGCCTGAAGAGCATAACCTCGTGCTCGTTTCTACTGGAACCGGTCTGGCACCGTTTATGTCGATGATACGTACCCCGTCGACCTGGACAAGTGCTCGCAAGATCACAGTTGTTCATGGCGTTCGTTATCCAGAGGATTTTTCTTACACGGATGAGTTGTTTGGTTATCAGAGCGAGCAGAATGGGCTCTTCTCGTACCTTCCGATCTCAAGCCGTGCTCCTGAATCGTGGTCAGGACGAAAGGGGCGGGTGCAGACGCTCTTTCATGGCGGTGAAATTTCGCTCAATCCTGCTACCGACCACGTGTACCTGTGCGGTAATCCGGGGATGATCGAAGAGCTTGAGAAGCAGCTTACGGGTAGCGGATATGTTGTGCACTCCAAGAAGACGCCGGGCAATCTGCACGTTGAGAAGTATTGGTAGGTGCTGCTAGTCAGCTCCCAGCGCCACCATACAGATCCCCGCAAGCATAATGCAGCTAGCAAAAAGGCGCTGTTTTATATCTTTCTCTTTGAGCACCACGCCGCCGAGCACAATAGCAAGTAACACTCCGATCTGAAGCGCCGCAGCAACGTAGGCAGAGAGGGCGTATGCGAAGGCAGAGTAGGCCATCGCTCCGGCTATTCCCCACAAGATACCACTTGCAACAGTAATCAACGCAGTTGAAAGAGAGAAGGTTGCACCCGGTACTATAAATCCATGCCTCCAGACAAGAAATGCAAAGATTGCCCAGTCGATGCATAGCATGAGGGTAAAAAAGAGGATGCCGGAGGTGTTCGGAGCGGTGTGTTTCTGGGCGACCATTATAGTTGCTCCGATGAATGCAGAAATGATCATCATCTGACACCCCTTCTGGCGTCGAAGCAGGTAGACCGGGAGCATGACGTTACGTTTGAATGGGGGTTTTGTACCCAGCAGATATGCGCCAAGGACTATAGTAAATACTCCGAGCCCTCCCAGCACACTTGGTACCTCGTCAAAAAAGACGTATGCAGTGATAGTGGCAAAGACCGGAAAGACCGCAGAGAGGGGCTTTGCAAGCGAGAGGTCCGTTTGCTTGATGCCGTAAATAAAAAGTAACTCACCAGCAACTGCTGCCAGTGCGCAAAATATAAGCGGGACCCATAAAGGGGTGAGGTTAAGTGGAGCAGGTTCAATAAACAGTAGGTATGCGCCATTTGTGATAAGGCCACACGTCATCGCCGAAAATATCATGCCTGAGGGAGATAGGGTATGCGAGAGCGCCTTCTTGCCAAGGTCTGATAGAGTAAAGAGGATGCTAGCAACTATGGCTAGGGAGATGCCAATCATATGTTTCGTTTCATTCTTTATATGCGGCAGAGATCCGCAGCTCCGGTATCGGTAGCCACGTGGCAGCGGCTGCAATCTCTCGCCAAGGTCGGATCTGCCGACCAGTTCGCTCATCACGAAACCATTCGAAGCGGATTGCATCCGCGACTTTAAATTTTTCTGGAAACTCGTGGTAGCCGTAGCGCAGGTCTACCTCCTCAGGAAGGATGCCCACCATATCGGTACCCCGCAATCGCCACAAATAGGAATCTTTGTGGTCGAGCACAAATGGCAATCCTGCAGCCTCGAGAGCGAGAGCAATGCGACACGTCTCTACCAAACGGGTGCTTGAAAACGCCGAAAGAAGTATGCGCCACCCGGTCTCGCTTTCGGTCTTAGTGTCCTTCACGATAGCCAGATCGATGTGGGTGGAATTCCCACCTCGGTATATCTCCCATGGGTGCCCACCTAATCTCGGTGAGCAGTACCACGCGAGAAAAGCGTCGGCCGAATCGGGGTCAATCTTTTTAAGCCCGTCATCTCGACCATCAGCATAACGGCTGTATAGCTCTATTCCCGATGCGTTGGTGTTAATAGGCTCGCCGGCCCAATCAAAACTTGCAGGGTTTGCTCCGTAGGCAACACGACAGTACTCAAAGAAACGACCCGTAGTCATTGTCTTCAGCGGCTCCTCGTCTGCTCGTTCGCATAGATCGATCATGCGGGTTGTTTCGCTGGGAGTTAGCTCTTTGTGGAACGGCTGCCACTCAGGCAAGAGATCTCGCACAAAACTGCGTGGTAAAAGGCCATATCGTAGTGTCGGAGGAATCGAGCGAAGAAGTTCTCTATGATATCGAAGCGGATCGACTTTAACTCGTTCAATCGTCTGCGCTATCGCTCGGCGAATTGCAGGAAGTCGGTCGCATATCTTCGGAGGTAGAGGGTCTCGCTCCTTCCCGTCAGATTGTAGGGTGTAAGAGAAAGAGATCTGATTTGAGCTGGAGATACGACGGCTTGGCTCCTCCAGAATAGAGAAATACCAGGTGCCGTTATACAGCTTAGCATCAAGCTTTATCCAGCGACTTTCTGGTTTGAGGTAGATCTCCCAATCCCGATCGAGCCTTGAAGTACGAGGTTCTATCTGCTCAATAAGCGTTGTTATGGCGGTGAGATTTGTTTCGGCGGCGAGCTGACGACCGTCGCCGTCTGCGCGCGGCTGTGCGTGCTGACTGCCGTTTTGCTGTAACCTAACCATACAGCCGCTCAATATCATCCCCGTATCTCGCCACTATAGCTTTGCGCTTCATTTTGAGGGTAGGGGTGATAAGGCCGTTTTCAATCGTAAAGTCTTGCTCGAGCACCTTGAATTTCTTGACCGACTCAAAGCTTGCAAGTTCTTTGTTGACCTCATCAACCGCCTCTTTGCAGAGCGATTGTACAACCTCAAGCGCTGCAAGGGGTGTTGAGTCTGATACTGACATTCCTTGGGAGCTTAGTACTCCACGTAACTCTGCCTCGTTAAGGGTAAAGAGCATGACGCAATACGGCTTGCCTTCACCGTAGAGAAAAGCCTGAGAGATAAAGGGGAAGCGCTTGAATAAGCCTTCGATACTGGCGGGAGGAATCTTCTTGCCGCCAGCTGTAATAACAAGCTCCTTCTTGCGATCGGTGATGTAAAGGAAGCCCTCCTCATCAAGGCGACCGACATCTCCAGTGTGAAACCACCCCTCTGAGTCCCACGAGTCGCGCGTGGCTTGAGGTCGGTTTAGGTATCCCTGGGTGACGTTTGGGCCTCGAAGTGATATCTCGCCATCATCAGGGGATATCTTTGTTTCGAGGTTGATAAAGGCGGGGCCAACGCTTCCGATTCGACGACGATGTGGAAGATTCACATGAGTTGCAACGCAGGTCTCAGTGAGTCCATACCCTTCGCAGATGACGATCTCAAGTGCATCAAAAAAGCGGCACACGCCTGGGTCAAGCTTTGCGCCACCTGATATTCCGTGCCGAAAGCCCGCTCCGAAGAGCTGAGCTTTTACCTTAGATCTTATCGGAGTAAGTGCTCCAAAAAGCATCTGTTCCCAGAACCCGAGAGATTCGCCCTTTACGCGACGCTCGTACGTTGTTACCGCGTTGTGTATGCACAGCCGAAGGATGCGTTGCTGCAATGAGCGACCAGTTGCCCTTGTTTTAATTGCAGCTGCCATCTTCTCAAATAAACGCGGCACTGAGGGAAGGACCGTTGCTCCTGCAAGCTGAATGTCGCGAGCGACAGAGGCAAGATCGACTTTTGATGTCTTGTGATCGGTAACAGCGGGCAAGATAAGGTGCGCTGAGGTGAGTACTCCCACGTACAAGATAAGGCGAGCAAACGAGTGCGCGAGCGGCAGAAAGAGAAAGAGCGACCCATCAAGAGCGAACACACCCGCTTCTGCGGCTTGGTGCACGTTGGTTAGGTGGTTGCCATGCGTCTGAATAACTCCCTTCGGCGGACCGGTTGTTCCTGAGGTATACACGTAGGAAGCGATGCTACTGCGCGTTAGTGACGACGGGAGTAAAGGTGGCTGAACGGAGAGGGTTTCATCTTCGATCAATGACTGAAGCGTTGTATGCGGCAGGTTTGTATCGAGCGCTTCGAACGTTATCGTGTGCGCGATCGGGACCACCGCATCAGAGGCGGGGATCTCCTCGCGCGCAGGGATAGGGCAACTGTTTTCTAATAGCCACTTAAGCTTCTGAGCTTGTTCCTCGTTCTCAATAAAGACCACCTGCGCGGCTGAATCATGCAGGATAAAACCGGCCTCTGCCGCGGGCAGGCTCTGATAGATGCTAACAGTAATCGCCCCCAGAGATTGAATTGCCAGGTCAGCTACTATCCACTCCGGGCGGGTGTGGGACATGATAGCAACTGGAGTGCCTGCCGTTACTCCTTGCGTAGCTAAGTGGTGCGCTAAGCGGGATATTTTCTTTGCTGCAGAGCTGTACGATTCCTCTTTCCAGAGCCGTCCACCTGTTGCTGATGGCGCTACGGCGTAGCGGTACAGGACGCTTTCAGGGCTTTGAGCAGCACGCTTCCAGAACGCCTCGGCGATGCTTGTGCTCTCAATAACATTGTCAAATGCAGCAGGGGATGTGCTGGTCATTAGTAAGTAAACTCGCCGTGTGGAGAGGCTATTACCACCTCATTTTCTCCACCCGTAGAGGATACCCGGCCTATAATGCGTGCGGCAATGCCAAATTGTGCAGCAAGCGCGATAATTTCAGAGCTCGCAGCCGGGTCTATGCACGCCTCAAGACGGTGTCCCATATTGAAAACAGAGTACATCTCTGGCCACGGTATCGCTCCGTGTCTCTGGATAAGGTCGAAGAGGGGTGGGATAGGGAAGAGATCGGTCTTTTCAAATCGAACCCCACGTCCAAAACGCTTAATCTTTACCTGGCCGCCACCTGTACAATGTATAAGAGAATGGATGGCGGTACGGAGTTCTCGCAGTGCGGTCTTAATGAGTGGAGCATAGCTTCGGGTAGGGCTGAGCAGCGCTGCCCCAACCGAGGTGCCGAGTTCGGCGACAAAATCTGATGCTTTGTAGGGACCACGATAGGCTACATCGTGGGGTATTTCAGGATCACCCGCTTCAGGGTAACGCTCGACGTGGTAGCGCGAGAGCAGAACGTTTCTCGCAAGAGAGAGACCGTTGCTCCCTATGCCTGAATTTGGTGCAGTCTCCCAAGCCACCTGTCCAACGTTGCTAAAAGCAACTATCGCATCACCCGGTTCTACTCGATAGGTGTCGACCAGCTCATCTGATGGGATTCGCGCCGAGAGGGTTGAGTCAACAACCAGGGTGCGAACGAGGTCTCCCATATCGGCCGTCTCACCACCACTGAGCGTTATCTCGATACCGAATGAGTTAAGTGTTGCAGCGCACTCTTTATAGCCTGTTATGATCTCCGAAATCGCTTCATCGGGCACAAGCCGCCGGTTTCGTCCGATCGTGTTACTGAGTACTAGGCCAGAGAGTGCCCCCGAGCAGGCGATATCATCGAGGTTCATGACCAGGCTGTCGGT
>JBIKKT010000080.1:0-8854 GCA_044360195.1 Bdellovibrionota bacterium
CCAAACGTTCCAAGCGCTGAGGAAGCTCCCGTCGATGACAACTTAGCAGTCCACTTAAGCTTTTTATCTGAATTTACCGAAACTATTACCAGGTCAGAGCTGCCATCTGAATCAAAGTCGCTCGGCACAGCATGTGCAAGTCGCGAGATAGATATAAGGGTAGCACACAGCAGGGTAAGGTATCGCAACGCACCTGTTCTTCTCATACCAACGCTCCTTGCTTGAATTTTAAGCATGGTGGTCATACTCCAACGCATGAGCTACACACCAACCAACTACAGGACTATAGAATCACAACGCGTCAACTCAAAAGAGGTTTTACGACACGGGGGCGAAAATGACGGGTACTTCATACCCCCTTACACATCGTAACTCTTATCCTTTGATAGTGTAGATGCACGAAGTGCGTTACTGACAGCAAAAAGGTCTATAATTTCCTGAACTACTGCCCCCCAGACCGGGGTTAAGAGGCCGCTCGCGGCCCAAACCATCCCCCCAATACTTAACAGCATCCCCCCAACTGCACTTTGCATGGCAACCCGACGCATATGACTGCTAATGTGCAGCAGCTGATCAACCTTCCGAAGGGACGGCTCCAGAATCACAGCCCCCGCGGCCTCCGAGGTGATATCAGAGCGGGGACCAAAGGCTATACCAACGGTTGCTGCTGTGAGAGCAGGGGCATCGTTAATCCCATCCCCAAGGTATATAGTTTGAGCTGTCTTAGTGTGCTGACGCACAATATCAACCTTCTCCTCGGGAGACCTTCCCGCATAAACTGTACCTATACTGAGCTGCTCAGCAATGTAACGCACCTCCTGGTCCCGATCGCCTGAGAGAAGCACGATATCTCTGACCTTGTGTCCAGTGCCAAGGTGTGAAACGAAGGGCTTACTGTCAGGGCGGGCTTCGTCGCGAAAGAGGAGCACCGCTGCTGGCAGCCCATCAACCATGACCACACATTCCAGACCGGCCTGAGTCGGCTCTAATTCCGCGGCAAGCTCTGGAGGTAGCATCCGCCGAGCGGTTACGACTACCACCTGGCCGTGCACCGTACCGCGCAGCCCCTGCCCCGGCACCTCACTCACATCGCTAGGCTCTACTAAAACGATCTGCCTCAAGGCTGCCGCAGCAAGAACGGGTTTAGCGAGTGGATGCTTGGAATACCGCTCAAGTGATGCAACCATCTGCAGAATCTGCTCTTCAGAAAATTGCTTAGAACGAACAGCTACAAGCAAGGGCTCACCGATAGTTAACGTGCCCGTCTTATCAGTTATCAAGACAGTGCACTTCGGAACACGCTCCAAGACGACCGGATCCTTGATTATAATTCCATTTTTTGCACACCACGAGATAGCACCGATGATTGCAACTGGAATTGCTATGATAAGAGGACACGGCGTTGCAACCACCATCACAGCCAAAAATCGCACCGGATCGCCAGACACAAGCCAAGCCGCCAAGGCCAGGATAACAGCGATCGGCGTATAGAGCGCGCCAAGGTTATCAGCAAGGCGACGCATCTGTGGTCGTCTCTGTCGCGTTTCATCCATCACCATCATAATCCGCGCATAGCGCGAATCTCGCGCTTCCCGTTGTGCACGAATAACGACAACTCCCTCTCCATTAATAGCACCGGATATGACCGAACAACCAACGCTCTTAGAGACGCGATACGGCTCTCCTGTAAGATATGACTCATCCATGGAGCTGTGCCCCTCGATAACTACACCGTCCACTGGACACAGCTCGTGCGGCAGAACGACAAGTTCATTGCCTGGTCTAATCGTGCTAACCGGAATATCAACCATAGCGGCACCTTCTCGCTGGTGCGCTAAGGTCGGCATACGCTTCGCCAAAGCATCAAGCACGGAAGATGCCTTGCGCATCGCGTACTCTTCAAGTGCTGAGCCTCCCGACAACATCAGCACCACGAGCACACCTGCTACGTACTCGCGCAGACAGACAGCAGTTACTATCGAGATACCGGCTAACAGGTCAGAGCCGAATTCGCCGCGCAGTATTCCGGCTATCAGCCTGACAATGAGAATACTACCACCTAGTAGGAGCGCTGCTTGGACGGGATAGTCTGAGCTAGGTGACTCGACAAGCAAGCCGTAACGCAAGAGAAGCGTTGTGCCTATGGCTACGATGGAGAGTAGAGCAATCGCAGCGTTAAGGTTTAATTTCATACTGAGTTAAGAAGAGCTTATACGCAGTAGTAGGGCGGTCGCTGTACATTGCTCACAGCACACTATAGGGCAGCGACGTACCGAGCAATCCATAAACAGGGAGGGGGAAACTCGCCCCCCTCCCTGCGACAGACATGGATTACCTTACTTGACCACGAGCGAGGCGAAACGAACCTTCGCAGCCCGCGCCCGCCGCACGAGCGAAGAGGTAAGCTCTCCCACACACGCCGCCTTAGCAAGATTGAGTGAGCTACTTGAAGTTCCCACCTTAGAGAAGATGGGATAAGAAGGCTTAGCAGCTACGCCAAGGCTGTTTAGATAAGCTGAAAGCATAGCAGCGTTCTTAGTTGAGAGCCGCATGCGTCGCGAACCTCCCGTTGGTCTAAGCTTTACCCTAATGGTGCGGGCAGCCGGATTAAAATCCGCAACCGTTACATTCACCAGGGCCCCGATTGGCATCGGCCTGGTCGACATTATCGTAATAAAAGTTCTATCCCTCTGCCCTCCAACTGTTGAAGCCGAAGTCGCCCGCACAAGCTTTGCGCGCACCTCAGCTGAGAGACGCACGACCCGTCCGTAACCACCCTGCTGACGTCCGGTGCACAATGACACCGGAAGCGGCTCATCTGGCTTCTCCTGTTCTGGTTTGTCACCGTCTCCACCGTCTCCATCAGGGCCAGGGGTAGGCACTGGCGGAGGAGTACTACCAGTGCGGTCTGGACTTCCCTCTGGGCACGCTGCAACACTTGGCTGCTGAACTGTTGTGGCTAGGCTTGACGCAACTGTCGCACTGGTCTTTATCGTCATGTTATCAATACGCACCCGACCGTTGACCTCTGCAAGAAAAACTCCGAATGCAAGAACGCGGCCGGTCTCGGGCAACGAGGCGCCGTACGACGCTGGCGCTTTAGTGCCAACATCCGCCACAGCGTCGATCAATCCGTAGTCCAGCGAAGCCGGAGCAACTGACACTGAACTCCAGATGCCAAATCGCGCCTGAGGAACGCTTTGCTTCGATATGTACCAGGTATTATCGATCAGAAATGCGAGCTGAGTGCTGTTTGGTTGCAACAGCTCGTTAGCTCCGCTGAGCCTCTGTTGATATTCAACAAGTGTATCGTGATCTCGCAACAGCGAAACATCAAAAGGAAACTCCGAGGTAACAACTGAGAGTCCATACACCGGTTTGTACCAGAACGCATACCCTTGTGAGAGCCCGATAGGCCCGCTGTTTACCGAACCACCCGTCTGTGTACTTCCATACGAAAACACCTTTAAGTTTCCAAACCTTCCAAGCCGTGCCCCTGCCTTGTACGCAGCCCACCCCGTCTCTTGAGCGGCCGGTTGCCCTAAACTTGAGGTACAAAATCCGAAGGTCTCTTTGTACACCGTCACGGGTTCACCGTGCGCATATACTATGGTTGAAGAGAACACTGCCGCCGTTAAGCCAAGCAGCCCCTTCATACTTGTTAATCTGAATGTCTGTTTTTTACGTTGATACGCCATCTCACTTCACCCCTTCATAAGTCATGCTGAACGCTTCACTGCAACACAGGTCGCGCAACACGACATCTGGTCAGTGATAGAAGGGTTTAATGCTAAATGGCAGAAGGATGAATGAGCGCTATCAGCGCTTCGCAAACAGCCTCTTCTATCGCCGCAGTCGACGCTGCAGACTGCGGCGAGCAAGGCCGAGAACTTTTGCGCTCTGAGATACATTACCGTCGTGCTCGGCAAGCACACGGTTGACATACTCTGCTTCAACTTCCGCAAGCGATGGGATATCGACCTCTACATTTGGTGTGGTGTCTTCGGGGAAGAAAGCTGTTAGGAGTGCATCAGCCGATACCGGTTTTGTGAGGTAATTCACCGCTCCGAGCCGAATAGCCTCAAGAGCGGTTGTGATGCTACCAAATCCCGTCAGCACTACTATTCGAGTATTCGTCTGATTTCCGTCCTTGAGGGCCTTTACGAGCCACAGTCCGCTCTCTCCGGGCATACGCATATCAACAACGACACCCTGCGGAGCATATTCCTTGAAGACCTCAGCACCGTCATGCGCATTCTCAGCTTCGTACACCTCAAACCCTCTATCACGCAGCGACTTAGCAAGACGTCGCCTAAAAGGTGCATCATCATCACATACAAGTATCTTAGAGAATCCCGCTCTGCTCATGCGCTCATCCTTCGCGGTATAGTAAATTCGACCTGAGTCCCCTGACCCTCAATAGAAGCTACATGAAAATCCCCATCTAGCTGCGACACGAAGAGCTTAACGAGGTACACCCCCAAACCCATCCCCTCTCCCGGCGCTTTAGAGGTAAAGAAGGGCTCTCCGCACCGTTTTTGGATATCTGGTGACATCCCTTGACCTGCATCCCGAACCTTGAACGTAACATTATGCTCAGAGAGATTAGCCTCAACCTCTACCTTCCCCTTACCCTGTGGATCCGCCTGCAGCCCATTTTTTACAAGCGCGCGCAGCGAAGAGAGTAGCGATTCCTTGAGGGAATAGAGCTGCATTTCTTCTGAGCACGAGGATCTACACAAAACCCTCTCGCTCATCCCATGCAACTCACCAAACACACTCTGCACCGTAAAAACCGCTGGAGCCTCACCCTGGAGTTCGCTTCCCCCTCCTCTCATCTTATGCAGCACGCCGTTACACCGCTCAAGCTCGCGCTTCATAAGTTCAACATCCTCACGTTCACTTGAAGATAGTCCGACGTGTGCAACGAGGTCGTCAGCGATAAGCGATATCGTTGCCAAAGGGGTAGCTAACTCATGAGCTGCTCCTCCCGTGATAGTTGCCAAACTAAGGAGTTGTCGGCGCTGCAACTCTTTCTCTCGCAACTCTTCAAGCTCTGCCTCTTGTGAAGCAAGCTCCCTGTTCATACGAGTCACAAAGAACGAGGTAATCGCACCAATTACTACAAAAGCTACCAACATGCCGTGCAGATGGAGCGAGAAACCACTCCCCTGAGCGTCAGGAGACGCGTGCATGTGCGCACCGTGATTGTGCATCTCTAGCTGCGGCACTGAGACGTGAAAGAAAAAGAGCCCCAAGAATGCAAGCGTTGCAAGTGCAAAGATCCCCCACGTCCAGCGAACATCCAAGAAAAATGCTGCTAACGTAACTTGCACAAGAAACATCATACTAAATGGATTAGTAAATCCACCGCACAGATAGAGCAGCGCAGCAAGAAGAATGACATCGAACGATATTGCGTAACCCATGAGCAACTGCGGTGCTATGCGAGACGAAACAAGCCACGCCAGGGCGATGTTCGAGCCTACCCCAAGGGCAAGTACGACGCTTAACAAGGCTACATCTGCTTCAAATTCAAGCAGACCGATCGCTGCAGCAAGGATAAGCCCATAGGAGCACAGTGCTGTCCAGCGGACCATAATCAGCCACCGCAGCTCGATTAAATACGATGCCCGGGGTGACGACGCAGTTATCTCTGACATGACCAATATACTCTCGCACTAAGAGGGAATTTTCCAGGCCCACAGAAGAAACTCTTTATTACCCTCTCCTCCCAAGATCGGAGATTCAACGATTCCGCGATGTTCCAGCCCGATGGAGGGTAGAAAATCTTTAATTCGCTGGACAACTCCCTGGTGGACTGCGGGATCGGTTATTACTCCCCTGCTCCCCACGTCCTCACGAGCCGCCTCAAACTGGGGCTTGATAAGCGCCACTATCTCTCCCCCAGGGCTAAGCCAACGACACACTGCTGGAAGAATCAGGGTAAGGGATATAAACGACACATCGATTGAGATAAATGTCACGGGCTCAGCCAGGGCCTCTACGTAGCGCGCGTTGGTCCGCTCCATCACAACGACACGAGCATCAGACCTGATACGCCAATCAAGATCCCCATACCCGACATCTATGGCATACACGCGAGCCGCTCCGTGTCGCAACAACACCTCGGTGAACCCTCCGGTACACGCTCCCACGTCGGCACATACCTTTCCCGATGCTGAAAGGTTAAATGCCGAGAAAGCCTCTTCTAACTTAAGGGCCCCACGCCCGACATACTCCTTGCGACCGGAGATAGAAACAGCGATATCGTCAAAGATAGGCGTACCAGGTTTATCGACAACGGCGTCACCCACACGCACCAAACCGGCACGAATGAGCCGCTCTGCTTCGTCAGCGGTTGAGGCTAGTTCCTCTGCAAGAATCCTCTCCTTCAACGCTCTCTTCTTTCTCTTCGGGGGCATAGTATTGTTTGCAACGCGCGGCTTCTATTGCTGCTCTTCCGTAGGGAAGCGCGGCAAAACCCCTCCCTACTGCGAAAGTAGATGGTGGGTCGCTCTTCGAGTTTTCACGACGAGAAAAAATCCTCAATGTATCTCAGCGGATACATCTGCGGTTTTTTCTCGTCCTGAAAATCGAACATCGACCTACCCTCCACTTTCTCGCTACGGGTAGGTTTTGCCGCGCTTCCCTGGTACCGCTCGGCTGTGCCATACTTCCATGTGTTTGCATCGTAAGGGAAGGGTCTCTATGAAATTCTCTCAGTTACCCCATATCGTAGCGTCGTGCAGTGCCTTCCTGCTTCTTTGTGTCACTCCGTGTAGTGCCCAGCAGCAGCTCACCATCGTATCGAGCCTTCCTCGAACGGGCAGCGCAAATGCTCAGTCAACTAGCATCACAAACGGCATCCGATTGGCCCTCAAGGAGGTAGAATACAAGAGCGGAACGATCTCGCTCGCGTATGAAGATTGGGATGACGCCTCCCCAGCGCGTGGCAACTGGGACCCCGCGGTAGAGGCTGCAAACGCCGACAAAGCGATTCAAAACCCGTCGGTCGTAGCCTATATAGGACCGTACAACTCTGGAGCAGCAAAAATAAGTATGCCCAAGCTCAACCAAGCTGGCTTACTTATGGTTAGTCCAGCAGCGAGCTGGCCGGGACTTACGAAGCCAGGACTCGGTGAACCAAATGAACCAACGATCTACCGTCCATCGGGAAAAGTAACCTTCTTCCGCGTTGTACCGGCAGACGATCTCCAGGGTGATGTAGGGGCGCAATGGGCAAAGGATCTCGGCGCTACATCGACCTATATACTTCACGACGGCGAACTGTACGGGAAGGGTGTGGCTTCGATCTTCAAAAAGGGCGCTGAACAGCGCGGACTTACCGTTCTTGAATTTGATAAGATCGACCCAAAGGCTTCAAACTATCGCTCTCTAGCTATCAAAATTAAACAACGCAAACCTGACCTTATCTTCTTTGGAGGCACAACCCAAACCGGAGCAGGTCAACTCATCAAAGACCTACGAGCCGCCGGCGTGCCAGCTAAATTCATGGTACCCGACGGTTGCTACGAGAGTGCATTCATCGAGGCCGCGGGACGAGATGCTGTAGAAGCAAATACCTTCATCACGTTTGGTGGTATTCCCGCAAACCAACTTACCGGAAAGGGAAAAAAATTCTACGAAGCGTACAAGAGCACCTATGGCGCTGAGCCAGAGGCATACGCGGCCTATGGATACGAGGCTGCAAAAGTAGTCCTTGCTGCCATTGATCGCGCTACTACTAAAGATCGCCAAGGAATCATAGCCGCCACTGCACTTACAAAGGATTTCGAGGGCGTCCTCGGTACGTGGTCGTTTGATGCTCAAGGGGACACGACCCTGCGCACGATGAGTGGCAACGTGGTCAGGAATGGAAGCTTTGAACTTTCAAAACTACTTCAATAGAACATGTCCACTACAGAGGTCCTCGTTCAACAGCTTATCATAGGACTCTCCAACGGGATGATCATAGCGCTGATCGCTCTTGGATATACGATGGTCTATGGTCTCATCGAGCTGATCAACTTTGCTCACGGCGATCTCTTCATGTTAGGTGCCTTTTGCGCCCTGACCCTTTTAAGCACCCTGGGGCTTGCACCTTTAGGTGGCGAATTGGCGATCTGGTCCCCTCGGTGGTGCCTCGCTCTCACCATCCTCTTCCTGGTTGTGCCTCTCTTCTGTGGGGCTGTGAACTGGGCTATCGACTGTGTGGCCTATCGCCCGTTGCGTTCAGCCCCAAGGCTTGTGCCGCTCGTATCAGCTCTCGGTGTGTCATTTATCCTTCTTAACCTGGGACTTTTTTGGGGAGGTATTCCGCTTGAGGCTTTTAATTTTGGAGCATCTGCGGCCGCACCCAAGGACTTCCCACTTCTACTTCCGAACGACAACCTGCTTGGCAACGACTCGAATATCATCTTCTCAACTAAAGACCTCGCTGTACTCCTGATTACGCTACCCCTCTTGCTGGCACTTCTTTTTCTGGTAACCAAGACCCAGTTCGGACGGGCCATGCGAGCTGTGGCTCAGAACCCCGTAGCAGCACGATTGGTCGGAATCCCTGTCGATCGCATTATCAGCATCACCTTTATTCTCGGTGGAGCACTCGCTGGGTTTGCGAGCGTTATTTACTCGCTCTACAACAACACCATCTTCTTCCAGATGGGATATCGAGTGGGGATAGATGCCTTCACCGCCGCTGTGCTAGGCGGTATTGGCAGCCTTCTTGGATCAGTTCTTGGCGGCATCCTGATCGGTATGGTGCGTGCTATGAGCGATCAGTACATAGCTACGGAGTGGACCAACACCATCGTGTTCCTGCTCTTAATCGGAGTGCTAATCTTCCGTCCAT
>JBIKKT010000081.1:0-8797 GCA_044360195.1 Bdellovibrionota bacterium
TCTTCTTCTCGCCACAGCTCCTGACATCCCTGAAGCCTACCTCGCTGTGGGTCTTCACCAACGTGGCTTTGATATACTCTGGATGGGTGGCGGTCTGGATACACGCTACGGAGAGCCGATAAACAACACCTCTATCGAAACAGTTCGTCTCCCCTTATCTTCGCGCTGCGATCCGCGAGCTCTACGAACTATCAGAAGCGCAGTAAAAAAACACGGCATCCGACTCATCCATGCTTTCTCATCGAGAGCAATCTCCAACGCTGTCATAGCGACAGCAGGTCTCGACATTCCAATCCTCGGCTACCGCGGAACGATGGCCCATGTATCTCGGTGGGATCCCGCTAATTGGCTCACCTATCGCCACCCGCGCGTTAAGAAGATCATTTGCGTGTGCGATGCTGTTCGGAACTCTCTCATTAACGACGGACTATCACCTGAGCGGGTAGTTAGGATCTACAAGGGGCATCATCCTAGTTGGTACAGTAACACCCAAAGCAATCTGAGCGCCTGTGGTATCCCCGAGAATGCCCGCACCGTTTCATGTATCGCACGGGAGGATGTGGCGCCCGCCGTGAAGACTCTCCTCACGGCATTTTCGCAGCTCCCCGCAGTGCTCGCAGCCCATGCAGTCGTCATCGGCCCCGTACGACCCGCTTCGTGTCTTCCAGCCGACATGACCCCAGAGGTATCGGCTCGCATTCACTTTTTGGGGGAACAACCAAACGCTGCTGCAATCGTGGGGGCTAGTTCGGTTAGCTTTATTCCCTCAAGACACCGCGACGGGCTGCCAAAAAAAGCAATCGAAGCGATGATTCAGGGAGTGCCCGTAATCGCAACGGCTGCCGGAGGATTATCTGAAATTATAGTAGACGGCTCATCAGGTGTTATTATTCCGCCAAGCGACGCAGCAGCCCTTTCGGCGGTGCTGCAACGGCTCCTAAGCGATGAACATTTCGCTAGGTCCCTGCGCGAGGGCGGCGAGCGCCGCATCGCGGAGGCATTCTCAATTGAGCAGACCATCTCACAGACTGCCGAGCTTTATAGTCAGCTTTTGGGAGTGTAATTTACAGCACGCAACGACGTACCCCTTTTTTGGGAGGGGTACTTCTCTTAAAAAGGCTCTTCGTGGAATCGAGTGGGTGGCAACGAGGATAGAGATAGCGTAAGCCCTTGTCTTGACCCATAAATCGCGGCTGCTCACGGGATCGGTAACGTAGACGTTGGACGTAAGCGTAAGCGTGCACGAGCACCCTCACGTCCGGATAATACCGAGTGTTACCCACTCGATTCCATGAAGAGCCCTCAAAAAGAGGTGTGTGCACTTTTTTATCTTAAGCAATTTCCCCCACCTCTGCTACTATACGGTGAAGATAGCGACGGAAAACTCCCGCTATCGAGACGGCAGAACTGCACATGACTCTCCACTGGTGTGAAACTCTTGAGAGCTTTATACGCATCCCCTCAACAACGGGGCAGGAGCACGAGGCTGCTTTCTTTCTCCAGGCTCTCTTAAAGAAACAGTTTCCCGAGGCCGAAACAACACTCATCCCGGTTGATGGCGATCGGTGTAACGTCCGTTGCGTGAAGGGCTCACCGTCTCTGACACTCACCTCTCACTTTGATACCGTACCGGGTGATGTTGCGGCCCAGCGAGACGAGTTCCGCATTGTCGGTCGTGGCGCTTGCGATGCGAAGGGGCAAATTATCTCTCAATTATGGGGTCTCTCCCTGGCTACCGAAAAGGGGCTCTCTGACTACTGTTGCCACTTTGTTGTAGGAGAAGAGACAGACGGTGTCGGTGCGCGCGCTCTGCTCAAGAACAACCCGAGTACCCCCTACATCCTTAACGGAGAACCAACCAGAAATCGATTCGTCTCTAAGTGTTGGGGAGCAGCCGACGTACTACTACGTGCCACCGGCACGGCGCGACACTCATCTCTCGGGACTGAACACTCGGCAATTCACGCGTTGGTGCGGGATCTTCAGCGCATCATATCAGCCGATATCCCAACGGTAACTGTTAATATCGGACGAATTACAGGCGGAACAGCCGCCAACGTACAAGCTGAAAACGCCTCGGCTGTACTGTGCGTTCGAATGTCTGATGATGCAGAGTCCGCGCTTAAAATACTCCGTAGCATCGTCCGAGAGTGCGAAGTAGTTGTGCCTGCAGCTCCCCTTGTGCCAATGCAACTTTTTGTTCCAGATATTGAAGCCTCAAGCGCTTGCGAAACAAAATTTAGCTCTGATTGTTCCGTGTATGCTCAAGCCTTCGAGAAAGTGATGTTATTTGGTCCAGGTGATATCCAGTACGCACACACGTCTTACGAATTTATCTCAGTAGATGAACTTGAAGTAGCGGCCAAACGCATTGCCGCTTTGGTCAGGGTTTTGTGAGCTTGCTTTTTCAACTACCCCATCCAATTATCTCATAGCCTTCCTTTTGGAGGCAGTGTTCAACGAATCGTTCGTATGATGGCGAGCGCTCATTCATCTCGTTCAGTCCTCTGAGAACGCCTAGGATCCCGCCGACTGCAGCCCCTGCGCCCGTTCCCCTTCCCGCTTCTCCCATAATAGTACCAGCAACCGCTCCGGTGCCTGCTCCAAGTGCACCGCCGATAAGGCCCTGCTTGGCAACTTCCGTGTATTTGTTTGGATTCTTTATGTAGCTGTCTGCTAACGACAAGCAGCGATTAACATCAGCCTGTGCCTCGATTGACGATGTACGTGACAGCTTCTCGTTTGGGTAAAGTTGAGGACGTTTATCTGCAACCATCGCAGCGCATCCGGTTAGCCCAACACATACGCAAGCAGCAACCGACGGAAGGTTTTCCAGTAGGCGACTAGTACGTAAAATGTGATGGACTCTATTGCTCAGTCTACCGTTCGATTCATCGCGCTTCATCGCTTTATCGTGCCAGAGCTAGGGAGATATCTGCACTAATGACCATCATACAGATACCTAGTCGAGCGAATCGAGCAGGTTAGTCCAAATGCAACTTTCACAAAAACTAGAGCAATCAGCTTATGTACCACGTTTGCAGGCCACGGAACCTCAAGCAAGCTTTAGGACCGTCCGATATTTGGAGGGCTTACGTGGGGAAAAATGCAGCTCATTACCTACTACTACCGGTTAGTCATAAGTTGCTTTGCACTCAGCATTTGGATTCTACCGGTGTACGCACAGGCACCGGCGCCATCAGCAAGTCCCGCATGGATCGACACCGCGCCGACCGAGCCCCCTGAACAATACGGGCGCTTTGCTCAAAGAATCGGCAATAGCGGCACTACCGCGATATTGAAAGTCGAGCGGGTTTCTTCGCACGATACAAAAAACTACCCGGTCATTATCCAATCACTGGTGGGTGCATCACCGTCTGGACATAGGTTTCAAACCAAGTCCCTAGACGGATTCGATACGACAACAAATCTTCTTGGGACTGATTCTTATCGTTCAAATATGACATTCGCTCAGGACCTTGCCATCTACGTGCAGGGCGAACTGAAGCTAACCAAAAGAACCCTCTTTTCGCCCCAGTTTAATGGTGCTGCATGGAAGAAGGTACAGGGAGGAACGCTTAAGGCGACACCAGACTTTTTCACAGTAACCTCTAGCCTCGTACGAACTGTGGGTATACGGAAGACAACTTATCCTCACCCCGTTAATTCCTTCGGCCAAGTTTCGGTGAATGACCTTAACATTTTAACCGGGCGGGTCCACTTCGGCGGGCCAAAGGGTGCGCAAATAAAGAGTGTGCCCGTCACCGTCACGTTTGATTACGCCGTAAGGTCAGGCGGAGCCATAAGCAAGGAATCTACAGTAGTTCAAGGGTGCACTAGTAGATCGCTACCCTTGAAACTTCCGGTGATTCCATTTGGCGGCGAAGCGGAATTACTAAGCTACTCGGTATTGGAAGATAAAACTACGCCGAGCGCAGCGGGCTGCAATTAGGGTCCTGGTTAAATCATATCTTAGAAGTCTTTTTTCACCACCCTGCTAGATCTACCAGCAGTAACATCGCTCACACGAGCCACGTACGTACCCCATAGTTTTACTACTAAGGCTTACTTTGTGGCGGTGCTGCTTCGCTTTGGTTAACCGTTATGCATGAGAATCCTTAATCCCCTGAGCCACACACTCAGCCGCCCCATCCATAACCGCGGCACTCGGGTGGTTATCTCCTGGAATCACGCCCGCTGGTTGCTCTGCAACAGATTGCCGACAGCGCAGTACTCGGAATCCAAGCTCACGCCACAACGGCAAGAGTTGAAAAATCGTATCGCTGTCCGACCTCCAATCAAAAAGCGTAACTTTCGCCCCTATAGCAAGGGCTTCCTGAGCGAGGATCCTAAATGCCTGAGCCTGAAGCTCTTGAGAATCCCATCTGCGAGCGAGCGCCCAGGGCATTTCTGCAAGCACCTCCGCCAAGAACACAGTTGCCAACTTGTTCCTGAGCGGCAACTCCCCAAAATGTGCTCTGGCCGGTACAACCTCTATCGAACCATCAGAGGCCCTCTGCAAGAAGGGCAGATGTATGTTTAGTCTAGTACCCGCTAGCGCAGAGGGCACCGTCCAGCGAAGATCCGCAACATCTCTATCTGTTAAGTAATCCGATACACCGAGTATGACATCGGATACGTGCTGCCCTTTGCTGACCTTCAAGGATCTCAAACGTAGCGCACTTTGAAGCACCCCATATCCGGGTGCGGCCGCATTTATAACTGTACGAGTATTCATCTTAGCCGCCAGCCGCGCTGCAAACGTGTCTTCATCCGAAAGGCCGTAACCCCACATAACGGAATCGCCGACAACTACGATGTTACCCTCTGACTTGCTGGTACACTCCGAGCACGGTACTACTCGAGTAGAGTCATCAAGCTCCGTGTACGAGAATTTCCAAGATTGAGCCCCGATGACAGCGGTCCTTGAGCCAGGCGAGACCCTCCACCCTACTGACGGATCGTACTCAATCACTAAAGAAACATCGGACCTTCCCGGCTGCACACCACCAGCCCGTAGTGCGCACTCTAGGGCAACAAGAAAGATCGCAACTATAAGCAAGGTTCTACGGTTCACGTTACATCAAACTCGTCTGATAGCACCGTGAGATTGTATCGAGGATGGATATTTACCCTGGAAGCATCCGTTTTGGTAACTCTTGGCCACGACTAAACGCAACAAAACCACACGAAATCTCATGCTATACTTCCTTTTAGGTAAGCGCTTGCCGTTCCGCCACCTGCCCACACAATCCCAAAGCAATCTCGCTGGAGCAAGGGCTAAATTGCCCCACGTACGTGGAAATGAGCATTCAAGAGTAGCACTTAACGCTGCTTTAGCAGCTCAGTTTTTAAGGTATCCTCCATGGAAGTAAGGCGAATTTAATGAACACCGTTAAGCCGCCTAAAACCTTAAAGGCAAAGGTTGCATCACCAGGAATCGTAAGCGCCGCTGGAGCATTGGGCCTCACGGTTCAAACGCTCTCGACTACTCTGCCCGTGAGAATGCCGCGTTGCCCAATCTCGTATTCGGCAGCGAGCGCAAGGGAAACTGTGCATCTGGAAAAAACGGCTCATTAGTAGACACTAACTTGGATGGCTCAGCCGGCGGTCCCACATAAGCTCTAAAGATTAGGGTTAAGAGATAGTTGAGACGGGCCGAGCCATGAGGCCAACCAGGCAGAATCTCTGAATTGTTTCAGAGTCAGACACTTGTTCGGGTGCTGAGCTTAACTATAGGTAATGAACGACGTCGGGCAATTACACGGAGAGGATTATTCTCGGGCGGGCGATAGCTTACCTCACATACAAGGTACTCCGACGTGCGAAGTACAATCAGAGCTCTTATCCAAGCAATCAGCCTCGCTCCCTCCTACCCCCCAAGCTACCCCGAGCACTCAGGTCGCATCCTCTGACCCATCACGACACGTTCTTGATGCACCAGATGGCGATCTCGTTGCCCTCGGCGTAAACCTCGCTGCAGAACGCCTCGCGCAGGGGAAGAAAGTTGTATTACTCGCCGAGACGCCGGAGCGCCGAGACGCCTTCATTGCAGCGCTTACCCAAGCCGGTCTTGGAGATGTAGGGGTACAGATCGATGCAAGAACCAGCCATATCTCTTTACTTAAAGACCTCGAAAAAACTCTCGCTCTTCCGCCACCAGCATCACCAAAAACCAGCAATCAACTCGAACAACGCGAAATGTTAGCTGCTCGCCTTGCGCTATACGCGCAGGCACTCGGAACTGAGGCACAAGCCAGCGGCCTAACTCCATACGACGCTCTCGGCGCATCGCTAGCTTCTCAGACAAGAGAGTCCCAAAGCAAGACGATCGACTTCTCTTCCCTCGCATTACAGGAGTGGGACAGACAAAGGGTCTCCACTGCAATTGAGCTAGCTAAAGCCGTTGATGAGCTGTTTGATAACGGCGTGGCGCCTGTCAAAAACCCCTGGCGTGGCTGTATGCTCGCAGGCGATCTTCCTGCCGCCGTGCCCGTTATGGCCAAGGAGACATTTCAAGCCGCTTCTCTTCTGTCATCCGAAGCCTTAACGCTACTTGAAGCTCTTGGCCTCCCAGTTGATATCTCTGAGGATAAACTTGAAAAGGTGCTATCAGCGCTGAAGGTTATCGACTCGCTTGAGAGCGCCGGGGGCACAGTTTTTCGGCAAGTAAATCTGCGGAGTATACGACCTTGGACCACCAGCCGAGCGCAGATACAGGACGCCCTGCGAAGCAAACTCGACTATGCTCGGTGCTTTCGAGATTTGGGAGACAAGATCGACTTCTTCGCTCTTCGTTCCGTTCGAATTAATGAGGCAACGCAAATCGCTTCTGAGCACCACGGTAAAAACTTTCTGGGAAGAGCTGTTGATGGGCAGTATCGCCGAATGATTTCGCAGCTAGCTTCAGTATGCACTGTTCCGACAGGGGTTGAGGGCGTTATTAAAACACTCGGGCACTTGGAGCGACTACAACGTATTCAGACGCAATCAGAGGAAGCCTCTGAAGTCCTACAAGCCTTCTTCACAGACACGCCGCTGTTCGGTGAAAGTAACACAGCAGCTGATCTCCTGACTGAGTGGCGACAGCGCACTCAGATTGCCTCCGCAGTGTTTAAAGCAACTGATGTGTCAGAGGCTCTGGAAGACCGCACGATGTTAACGCTTCTTAAGCAGCCAGATAAGCTGTATGAGCATTCAAGTAAGTTACACGAGGTACGCTCGCTTCTAGAGCGCTATAAGCAAAGCCGCGCCAAACTCTTTGCAGCAATCGACATGGAACAGGCTGAGCAAAAGAGGGCGTTCTCGGACCAGCCAATTACCAACCAGCTCAAACGCCTACAAGCCTTAGCTGCGGACACAGATTGCTGGGGAAGCTGGAGGCGATTTGTGGAGGTTTCTAAGAAGGCACAGACGCACAACCTTTCATTTATTACGGCCTATGGGTTATCACCGTCTCCTCTTCGAAAGGGATTGGCAGCCGAGCTTACGCGAGCATGGCAGAGCGCGGTAGCAAGTGATTTCTTTACATCTCGCCCTTCAATCACAACACTCGACCTGAATAGGAGTGCATTAGTTGAGCGCATGCTTACAGCAGACCGAGCGATGCGTGATGAGTTCGCAGCAACCGTTGCGCGAAAACATTGGGAAGATCTCCCCCGGTTTGCTTGTGGAGGCGAGGCCAGTGTACTGCACGAGTTAGTCAGCGACCCAAGTCTTTGCGACTCACCGGACGATGTTATTGGTGGGGTAGCCCACGCACTACAGGCAACAAAACCATTGATTGTTGTCGCACCGTCGGTGTTCACGAATACCCCTGGCGACTTAAGAGCTGATTGCATCATCATGGATAAAGGCATATCGCTAGCTGCTGACCACCCTCTGCTTAGCAAAGAGGAGAGACCAGAGCTTCTTCAATTGAGCGATGAATTACCGGTGATGCCAGAAGGCTCTATTTCCTCAGCAGCTAAAGATGAAACTACGGACACCTTAAAACAAAAGAAGTGTGCACACGCGATTACACCGTCTGAGCGTGATACTACAGACAAGTTTGCAGCTCACCTACGTTCACTACTTGAAAATGAGCTTGGCCTGACGGTTCAATCAAATGTTACTACGTCGCACGGGGTGGTGGATCTGGCCGTGGTTGATTCCTCTAACCCCGCTCGCTTCAGGCTCTGCATCGTGCTTGACGGCCCTCGATATCAAACTGCCGCCTCAATTCTTGAGGAGGAGCATGCTCGTGAGGCAATGGCGGTTGAACTTACAGCTCGCGCACCTCAACGGGAGTGGGTTCTTGAGTGGTACTCTAATCCAGGCGCTCAAAAACGCAGATTCATGGCTGCGGTAAGAAATACCCTGAATGCTGAAGCGGTCCCAGTAGAAAGGGGACTTACTCGTACTATCGAGCGTCAATCGCTCAAACCCGAACATGCAGGTCTCTTCGCGCCATACAGCACCGCAGTGCTCGATGGCAGCACGGCACGACTGCTACAACGGAGCAAAGGGATTGCTGAACCACTTATAATGGCTGATGTAGTCGCCTGCATAGTTCAACAGGAAGGACCGATCCATCGAGACGAGTTGATAGCGCGTTTTGCACAACTTAGTGGTCTACGACAGATCGGTGACAATCACTTATTACACATCATCGAGGGCGTTCAATTGGCCCTTCGAAATGGGCAGATTATCATGCGTGACGACTGCGCCTACACGAGCCAGAAGGATCAAACTATCCATCCGCGGATGCGTGGCAACCTGCCTGGAACGCTAGCCCGCTTTGAACGCATCCCACCCG
>JBIKKT010000042.1:0-28482 GCA_044360195.1 Bdellovibrionota bacterium
AGTCCTCATAAACCGCCGTTTGTGCGGCGATGTAAACTGAGCTTCTAGTTGTAATCTTTTAAAGGTCTGACCACATGGCAGCAGAGCCCCCTATTTCCCCTGAAAATTCGCCACAGCCACCTCAAACGGCGAGTCCTGATGGCGAGGGAAAAGCTAAGGCTGTCGACGAGCGGACCACCCCTGGAGTTGGGGCTGCGCCGTCCTTTGAAACCCCGCGTGTTGAGGTGAGCGCTGCTACTATAACCCGCATGATGGGAATCGCTTCCTCAAACGACCTGCGTCTACTCGAGGGCAGGCTTGATGTGCTGACGTCAAAGGTAGCTGGTCTTGTCGCAAAGGTTGAGCGGGTGCTCTCGATGTTCAGCAGCCTTCCTACCTCATCTGATATAGATCGTCTTGAGCTTCAGGTGGGCACTATGAAGTCGATGGTTCGAGAGCTGATGGAGGATATGGAGAGCGCTCGAAAGGATGGAGGGGAATCTGAAAAACAGCTAGCAGCGGAGCAGTCAAGAAAGATTCGAGGCGGTATCAAGAGTAATCAGGATTAATTCACACGATATAGGAATATTCAGCTATGAAGAAAGAGCGCGCGCGGGAGATCGTAATGGCAAACACACGTGGAGTGTCACCCCTGCTCGATCAGGTTGAGAAATCAAAGCCTCGCAGCAAGAGTTATGTAATGGACTTGCGGGTGCATAGCCCAGCGACCATCGGCTATTCGGGTTTTAATGGACTTGATTCTGCCCCCGCCATCGTGCGTCTCGCCAAGGTGAAGGGTTTAGATGTGATCGCAATTACCGATCTCTTTAGCGCTGATTTCGTCGACCGCATGGTCGCTGCAGCTAAGGGTAGTGCGCTCACGGTTATCCCCGGTGTCGGTATACGGTGCCGTGTTGGGGGGTGTAATGACGTAATCCTGTCATGCCTCTTTTCAGAGGACACAACGGCAGAGCGAATTCGGGAGTTTCTGAGAGAGTTGTGTATCCCAGCAACCGGATTTGACCGAGAGCTCTACGTAGTTTCGAAGCCACTCGATGAGGTTCTGCACATCCTTGAGCGGTACCAGGGCATAGCCATCCCGAGTCGGTTGGACAAGACCCCATACCGGTCCACAGTTATCCCCGAGCTTGTGGAAACCTACGGATTTAGAGCTTTTGATCTCGCCTACGCTGATTCGGCCTCGGTTTTTAAGAAGCGCTGGCCTAAGATTAGCTTTAAGCTCTTCTCGTTTTCAGATGCCAATGCGCTCGCCCAGATCGGCAGCCGTATAGCCACGGTGAAGCTGGTATCTCCCGGATTTGACGGGATTCGTCAGGTTGTGGCACGCGAGGGTGGTGGCTTATTGGCGGGATAATATCTCCCGACACCCCCTTGCAACATGGCTTCGCAGGCTCCAAGATACTACGATGACCTATTGGTTAGTAAAAACGGAGCCTGACGTGTATTCAATCGCCGATCTCCGGCGAGATGGTTCGACCGAGTGGACAGGTGTACGCAACTATCAGGCGCGTAACTTTTTGCAGGCGATGAAACGGGGCGATAGAGTGCTCATCTATCACTCCAACGCGGAGCCGCCAGGGGTAGTAGGGGTAGGTATTGTTGCGCGTGTAGCTGAACCAGACACTACTCAGTTCAACAAGAAGAGTGAGTACTTCGACCCTAAGGCGAGCAAGGATAAACCGCGCTGGTTTGCTCCGTTGATAGCCTTCGAAAGAGAATTCAGCCGCATCATTGCTCTTGATGAGCTACGCAAGCACAAGGCGCTGGGTGGTCTGCTTTTGCTTCAGCGTGGAACGCGACTCAGTGTTATTCCTGTTGAGGAGGATCACTTTCAAGAGATCGTTGAGTGTGCGCGTAAAGGAGCTGGCAAGAAAGAAGCTGCGTAGGGGTACTGGAAGTGGTCAATAGAATTACGATTAAATCAGCACAAGAGATAGCTTTGATGCGCGAGGCGTGTCAGGTAACGGCCACTATTCTCGACGAGGTGGGGGATATTATCCGGCCCGGGATGAGTACTGAAGAGATTAACACCTTCGTGCATCGGCGAACTACTGAGATGGGAGCGATCCCATCGCCGCTCAATTATAAAGGCTTTCCTAAGTCGGTTTGCGTCTCGCTAAACGATGTCATCTGTCACGGCATTCCTGCCCCCTTTGTGATTCTTAATAAGGGAGATATCGTAAACGTCGATGTGACCTCATACAAGAATGGCTTTCACGGGGACTCAAGTCGGATGTATTTTGTCGGTGGAGAGGAGTCGTGCTCGCCGCAGAATCGAGAGCTTGTTCATGTAACTCGAGAGGCGCTCTTTGCCGGTATTCGTGAGGTGAAGCCGGGTAATCGGATCGGTGATATCGGGGCAGCAATACAAGAGTTTATCCGTAGTACCGGGAAGAACTACGGCATCGTCAGAGAGTATACAGGACATGGACTCGGTCGGGAGTTTCATGAGCCTCCGCAGGTTGTGCATGTAGGCAAGCGAGGAGCGGGTGAGATCATAAAGGCAGGAATGACCTTTACGATTGAACCGATGATCAATATCGGCTCCTACAAGACATCCCTCTCAAAGGTTGATGGCTGGACCGTGCGGACTGTGGACGGTTCTATGTCGGCACAGTGGGAGCACACGATCTTAGTTACTGAGACTGGATACGATGTTATGACGGTGAGTCCGCGCGGGTTGTTTTAACCTGGACGCCTCATGGCATCCAGGCTAGTGCCTGGGCTTAATCGTCCGATTCGTCGATCTCTCGAATAATCGCAAAGCGCTGCATCCCTTGAGATTCAACAACAAAGCGGATTCCCTTGGAAACGGAGGCCTTCTTCATCGCTGACTTAAAGTCTTCAATGGTTGATACATCTACGCTGTTGATGCTCACGATGATATCTCCGGGCTGAAGCTCTGCGCGTGCAGCGAGACCCATCGGATCAACTTCGGTGATGACGATACCGCTAACTCTGTTCGTTCGAGGACGTCGCTGGGTGTTACTATCAAATTCATCGACCGTGAGCCCAAGCTCCTCGTTTGCCCCGTTCACCTCTGCTGGTTGTTCAGTAGTTTGAGTTGGTAGCTCACCGATTGTGACTTCGCGAAGTTCCTTCTTGCCGTTGCGCATGAAGTGCACATCCACTGCCGTGCCGGGTTTGATCGTCGCAACGAAGTTTCTCAGTTGATTAACGTTCTTAATCTTCTCCTTGCCAAGCTGGATGATGATATCTCCCTGCTGTAGGCCAGCCTTTTTAGATGGGCCTTCAGAGTCTATTTGTCCAACAAGCGCTCCTTCAGTTGACGAGAAATCAAACGATCGAGCGAGGTCCTCAGAGAGATTCTGAATCCCAACCCCAAGCCATCCGCGTGTTACCTTGCCCTTTGAGATAAGGCTGTCCATGACCTGCTTAGCCATATTGACCGGGATGGCGAATCCGATCCCCATGTATCCACCAGACTTTGAAACGATAGCGGTATTGATTCCGATGACTTCACCCTTGAGGTTGACCAGAGGCCCGCCGCTGTTACCCGGATTGATGGCGGCGTCAGTTTGAATGAAGTCCTCGTATTGGAGTCCCCCCGATATTGCGCGCCCTTTGGCTGAAACGATGCCGGCGGTGATGGTGTTATCAAGACCAAAGCTGGCCCCCGCAGCTACTACCCATTCGCCGATCTTTAGTTTGTCTGAGTCCCCTAGTTTGGCAGGGGTGGGAAGTTTCTCTTTTACCTTTATCTTTATTACGGCCAGGTCTGTTCGTGGGTCGGAGCCTACTACCTTCGCTTTAACGGTTCGTTCGTTGCTCAAGCGTACCGTTACTTCGTCTGCATCACCGATAACGTGGTTGTTAGTGAGGATGTGGCCCTGCTCATCAACGATTACTCCAGTTCCGAGGCCTCTTTGGGGCACCGGAGCGAGTTTGTCAAAGAAGTCCTCGCCGAAAAAGTCTTTTAGCGGGTCGCCTTTCTTGGGCTGCGAGGACTTTTTTGCCTTGGTTTCCGTTGAGATGGTTACTACTGAGGGGGTGATAGCCTCTGCTACCTGTTCAAAGGCTTGTGATAATTCATCCGCTAAGCGCGCGCCGGGAGAAGGAGTGACTTCCTCCGCTATCGCCGGATAGAGAGGCGAGAGTGGTATCGTTGCAGTTAGAGTTACTAAGGAGATGTATTTGCAAATCCGCGTGAAAGAGCTAGAAGCGATGAGATGCATAGACTACAACCGTCAAAAAAATTTTATTATTCCAAGAATTTGATGTAGCACGAAAGACGGCGAGCGGAAAGGAATATTCATTTTAATGATATGAGGAATATCAACTCTATCCTCTACGCTCACGGCTTAGGGGGGTCACCCGGGTCGGCTAAAGCGGTATTGATGGAGCGACACTTTACAGCGCTTGGGGTAAAGGTTTTCTGCCCGTCGCTCGCTGTGCCCTCGTTTGAGAATCTCTCGCCCCTGGCGGCGTGTGAGCTCTTTGCCAAAGAGATGAACGAGGAGTCAAGGTATCCAACGGCGGTCATAGCCAGTAGTTTCGGTGCTTTCATTGCGCTGCACGCGCTGCAGCGGGTGAACCGAGCAGCCGCGCCGCGTGCCATGGTGCTGCTAGCACCCGTTATTGACCCATGGTGGGGCAAGCGCGCGCTTCTGACCCCGCAGATCGAGGCCCAGTGGCGAGAGCAGGGGCGCTTTCCGATAATGGACCTTGCTCGGAAGAGCGAGGTCCAGGTGCATTACCGCTTTGTTGAGGAGCTGCACTTACTTGGTGTGTGTGGAGAGGTGGCTGGTGTTCCGACGTTGATTGTCCATGGCAGGTCGGATGAAGTGGTTTCAGTCGAGCAGAGCCGTGAGTACGCGGCGCAACAGCCGGATGTGATGCTTGTTACTGTTGATGACGATCATGCGTTGCTCGCACGGTCAGCTGAATTGGTAAGTCTTGTTGAGAAATTCCTGGTGCGCCACGGCGACGGGGTGGTCGGGTAGTTTATGGATTTTCGCAGAAAGAGGAGCTCGATTGTTCGCTTTGTTATGGCAGTGGTCTTTTGCGCCCTGTTGTTGAGGTATGCGGTGAGTGTGCGCAAACCGCAATTGCCGCGCAGCGATTCTATACATTCTGTCGACCATACCCCCGACCGTCGTGCGTGGCTTCCCAAGAACGGGGATAAGGGTGCTGAGGGTTACTCACCCGTTCAGCTGCCGCAGCAGGTAGACGGACCCTCTCCTTTCGTTGAAGATGATGAGGATATTGCTGACGATGAAGAGGTCGAGCGCACGGGTGAACTGGGTGCTGATGCGTCGGCACTCGACCAACCGGCAGGCGCTCCACTTTCGTCTCCTAACACTGCTACGAGTGGTGGGGCTCAGGAGGCGCTTCCAACTGCTGCTGCCGTCACTACAGAGGATGTTGCTGCTGCTGAAGAAGCTGCGGATGATGAGACAGTTGTAGGCGGTAAGGGTGTTCAGCCAAGAGGTGATCTGCTCAGAGCCTTGCAGCAAGCCTCGCAACCTGAGGGTGTCTCCGATTTTATCGGAGGAGCTCGCTCCGTGCAGCCTAGCTCGAGCGGCGCAGCAGGGGTCGCCCCACGTGGTACGCCGGAGGTAGGGGTATCGCCTACACCCGTCGATGCTCGGTCGTGGGTAGAGGGACAGGCGCGCGGATACACAATGTTGTACGCGATGCAGCCGCAGGCGCGCGCAGTTGTTGAGGCTCATATCCAGACACTCGAAGAGTCACGCATTCGTGAGCCTTACGTAGGAATTCTGATTGATGGCACCTTTGGCGAGGACTTTGAATATGTGAAGAGCATCATCTCGCGACTCTCAAAGGAGGGGCGACGGCTAACACTTGCGCTCTATCTCTCTAACGGTCCGACGATGCGGGTTCACGATTCGACCCCGATTGACGCGCTTTTTTCACGTATCGAGCCCGAGAGTTTTCGCTATCGGATTATCGAAGAAGTAGAGCTGCAGAATAGTTATGCGTCCGTTGTGGAGCGAGCACGCGCACTTTTCGAATTTAATAAACAGCAGAATTCAGCTAACTCAAACGTAGCTGTCGTGATGCTTGAAGACAACCTCACAACTGAAACGTACCAGTTTATGCGCGATATCGTTCGAGAGCGGTTAGATGGGGTTGATGTCTCAATCGTTCGCAATCCGTGTGTCGGGTGCTATCGCGGGAATGATGGCGATACGCGCGGCGACTCGCGAGAAGAGCACTCCGTTGAGCGCTTTGAGCTTCTTAGGCAGGGTGATGGATTCTCCCTTGATGGCACCGGTTTTGACTATCCGGGAGGCGCTTCGAGTAAGGGGTTATCTTCCTCTGCGCTCTTGCAACTCATGCGGGATTCAACGCAGCGCGGGCTGCGATACGTTGGTATGTGGCGATTTCCTTGGCAGGGGTTAACACCGGGGGGAGGAAAGCCGCACCCTTCCGAGCGAATCTACGTACCTTCGACAGAAACAGAGCGTTCTTTTGAGATCGAGGCTCTGCGTGAGGGGTTGCGTGTTGAAGGTGCCAATGAGTAGGCGCTGTTCAGTCGAGTTTTTGCTAAAGTAATTTCGTGCGCTGCCGATAGATAACCAAAGCAACCAAAGGACGTGGTTTGTCTGTAGCCAGGTAGTTTATGGCAGTGAAAGTAGTTCAAGGATTGATAGGCCCAGCGGCACCCCCTGCCGATCTCAGGCCCGTTCAGGGTGCCTCCGCCGTTGCAGCGCAGATCTCATATGCCCAACGAGCATCAACATCAGCCACCGGTCAAGTAGTCACTCAATCCGCCACAAGCACAGATGCGGCAATCAACAAACTTCGTGCTCACAGCGCCTCGCGTAAGCGGGATACCATTCGCTCTCTTGAAGAGGCTCTGGGGCTAGTTGAGCAGGTAACACTTAGTTTGCTCTCGGAAGAGGAGGGCGCAGCAAATGCGCATGCCGACCTCACTCCTGAGGAAACTCGTTCATATCTGATGTGATCGCCTGAGCGGTGTAGTGAATCGAGTGGTTTGCCCGGTCTGTTTGGTGTAGCATTGTTCCCATGAGTGCAGATCTTTACGAATCCATGGTGCAGTCACTTGAGCAACGCGCCTCTGAAGAAGTGGTTAAGAGCTTTGCGCTCGACGATGTCTTAGCGTTGTGTCTTGGTATGCGCGCTGAGCGGTTAGAGCTTGTCGGTAAGCTTGTCTCTCCTAAGGTCGCGCTCTCTCCCGTGGATATGGCTACGCTTGCGTGTTTTGATGTCGTTGCTGTGGCGGTGAAGCGAGCCTTTTCAGAGCAGGGCGGGGCTGCCGCGGGCTATGGCGATCCGGTAGCGATATTGACTGGTCTATGGGGTACTGCTCGAGCCGGAAGGGCGCTCTGGGGGAATCACTTTATCTTTGAAAGCTCAACTCCGGTTGAGGGGAGAGAGGCGGCGATCCGGGAGAGTGCGCGGTTGGTAGGGAGCGAGGCGTTAGCCTTCTCGGTAAAAATAGGTCAGATTGCCCCGCAGTTCTCGGAATTTGTGGCTAAGGATATTTTGGTTGGGTAGCCCTTTCGATCGGGCGGACGACGCAGAATGAGCTGACAGCCGCTCGTTTGCCACCATTGTTCTTTGTGTTAGGTATTCTTTCTAATAGTAATCTCGGGATAGAAATAGCTGGCCTTTAGACTGCTTGTGTGCGCCTATAGAGCACCAAATCCTTGCTTTAATTGACTAAAAAGTTGACTCTTGGGGTGGTAAGAGCTGTTCTGCGGCACAAGCCCCTTTAGTACAGGGATTTCGGGCGAACTCTCTTTATTGGGTCTTTGGGTGGTGGGCTTGACCCCGATCGTGGTTGTGATACCCTCTGCCTCTCTTTTTTTGTAGTGTTTGTAAGTAGCTTATGAGTACCGATTTTGTTTCAACTGAAGCCGCGCGCGAAGACGCTAAGTGGTGGGTGATAGACGCCAGCCAAGTTCCTGTGGGACGTATAGCGAGCGAAGTTGCGTCGATTATCCGAGGTAAGCATAAGCCGACCTTTACACCGAACGTTGACGGTGGTGATTTCGTGGTCGTTATAAATGCAGACAAGGCACTGTTAACTGGTAGCAAGCCTCAGGGTAAGCTGTATCGCCACTACACCGGTTACATCGGCGGGCTCAAGTCGATAAAGGGAGCTGACCTCCTAGCCAATAAGCCTGAGCGAGTTATCGAGCGAGCAGTTGCCGGCATGCTTCCAGAGGGCGTTCTCGGTCACCGGATGAAGGGTAAGTTGAAGGTGTACGCCGGTGGTGAGCATCCGCACAGCGCTCAACAGCCGCAACCTCTCCAGGTTAGTTTTCAGCGCAAGCAGGGATAGTTTAATTTCAAGCAGATCTAGCAGACGTAGTTGAGGAGAAGAGATGATTAAGGGTGGTGGATTTCACGCAATCGGTCGGCGCAAGGAAGCAGTAGCACGCGTTTATCTCAGACCTGGTTCCGGTAAGTTTTTGGTTAATGGACACGAAACACGTGAGTATTTCGGTCGAATAAGTCTTGATTTGCTTCTCCGTGAGCCACTCGTCGTTGCAGCAGCAACAGAGAAGTTTGATATACTTGCAAACGTAGCTGGTGGTGGAAAGGCTGGACAAGCCGGCGCTCTGCGCATGGCGCTTGGTCGAGTTCTCATTGAGACCGACTCAGCTCTTCGGCCGCCTCTTAAGGCCGCTGGAATCCTTTCCCGCGATGCACGCGAAGTTGAGCGTAAGAAGTACGGGCGTCATAAAGCTCGTAAGCGACCTCAGTTCTCTAAGCGTTAATTCGGCTATTGCTGAATTTATGGAGCCCTGCAGCTTGTTGTGCTGCAGTGGCTCTGCTGTGTCTGCTATTCTATTTTTTAAGCTTTCTATTTTGCGGGGCGCATCCCTTAAGATCCTCTTTGGGCGATGGGTGTGCCGCTAATTGCTGCAACTAGGGGACGTGGATAATAGGTGTCCCGGCGCTTTTTTAAACGTTGTTGTCTTAATTTGTACGTAAGCAATTCTGTGCTGAGCCCCTGTGTGACTGCAGGGTAGTGATTGCATTTATTACCGGATAAGTACTGTAATCGTCTGAATATATGACGTTATTTGGTCTTCTTATGGGGAAGCTGACCCCTATAGTAATTCGGTGCGCTGCTTGTCTTGGTAAAACAGATCGGTTTGTAACGATTTATGTAGTTGGCACAGGCGCTCAGTGGCTTTAAGAATAGAGGAGGAAACTGCCGGGGGTTAGGTCTTGATCTGTGACCCGTAAGAATTCGGTGGTTCCTATTTTAACCTTCTACTAAAGGAAGATCCGCATGGAAATGTTAAATGTTGCGCAATTTGAGCTGGTCTCAAATGCCTTCTCGTTCGCTATCGCCGTTATGGGCGCCGCTACCGTATTTTTGTTCTTGGGGCGCAGCCAGGTGGCTCCTCAGTACAAGACTGCTGTGACTATCAGCGGTATTGTAACAATGATCGCTTTCTACCATTACTGGAGGATCTTTGAATCGTGGCACGGTGCGTTTGCCGTTACTAAGACGGGCATTGAGGCAACAGCAAACAAGTTCAACGATGCTTACCGTTACGTAGATTGGCTTCTTACTGTTCCGCTGCTCTTGATCGAGCTTATCCTCGTTATGCGCCTCTCGCGTGAGGAGACGATCAACAAGGCTCAGAAGTTAGCAACGGCTGCAGCTCTTATGATCGTACTCGGCTACCCAGGAGAGGTATCTGCTGACATGGGCACTAAGTTCAAGTGGTGGTTCCTCTCGATGATACCTTTTGTGTACATCGTAATGAGCCTCTTCTCTGGACTCTCAAAAGCGATTAACTCGCAGCCTGAGTCAGTAAGAGAGTTGATCATCACAGCTCGTAACTTGACTGTTTTGTCGTGGTGTTTTTACCCAGTTGTGTACGCACTTTACTTCTTCCCTGGTGCGAAGGTTGGAAGTGCAGAGGTAGCAACCTATGTACAGATCGGGTACACGATCGCTGATATCGTCGCTAAGGCTGTATTCGGCGTGTTCATATACGTAGTAGCTGTTCGCAAGTCTGAGTCTAACGCATAGACTTTTAGAATTGCTGATTCAGTGATTTAAGCGGCGCCTTAGGGCGCCGCTTTTTTTATGGCGTATTCCTAACGGAGTAACGGAGGTTGCTCCGCTCTTTAATTAGGATATTCGAACACAAAAAGTGTTGCGCGCCGTTTTTAGATTGTTGTGATGGCCTCCTTGTTGCTAAGTTTACGGTATGAAAGCTGTAGTGATCGGAAGTGGGGCGGGTAGTATAGCAAGTGCCTTGCGGCTGCGTGCGCTTGGGCATGAGGTGGATGTCTTGGAGGCGTGTCCCGATCCGGGCGGTCGTGCGCGCATGTTTTCTTTTCACGGCCATACCTTTGATGCTGGACCTACGGTTATTACTGCACCCTGGCTTTTTGATGAGCTCTTTGAGCTCTTTGGTGAGCGGCGCGCAGACTCTCTTGAATTTTTGCCGTGTGACCCCTGGTATCGATTGCTCTACGCTGATGGTTCCGAGATGGATTTGGTGCCAGGGGTGGAGCGCCAAGAAGCTGAGATAGCCAAGCTCTCGCCTCAGGATGCACACAGGTACCGCGCCTTCCTTGAGCACAGTAAGCGGCTCTATCACGTGGGGTATGAGCAGCTTGGCGATGCCGATTTCACAAAACTTTCATCGATGTTCTCCATGGCCCCGGCGCTCTTTAAGCTGGGGGGATTTTCAACTTTATGGCGACACACGGCGAGGTTTTTCTCGGATCGACGAGTGCGTCAGGCGTTCTCCCTTCCTCCATTATTAGTTGGTGGTAATCCGCTTACGACAACATCGATCTATGGCCTTATTCACGCCATGGAGCGAAAGGGAGGGATCTGGTTTGCGCGGGGAGGGACTTCTGCGCTGATTCACAACCTGGTGGCTCTCGGTGTGCGACACGGTATTCGCTTTCATTACGATCACAAGGTTGTGGGGGTTGATACCGATGATGCTGGACGAGTTACGTCTATTGATGCTGTCCACGATGGAAGCCGCGTGACTATGCCGTGCGACCTCGGCGTATGGGGTGGAGATCCGCGTTGGCTGTATGCGCTGCTGGGCTCACCTAGGCTGTCGTTCATTGAACGCATGCGACAGCGAACGGTTGCCTCATCGATGGGGCTTTATGTGCTCTATTTTAAGACCAGACGTGCTTACCCTGATCTTGCGCACCACACCATAGTGCTCTCAGAGCGCTGGGAGGCATTGTTGAGGGAGATCTTCTCTGGAAAGAGGCTACCGAGAGATCCCAGTCTGTACCTACACCGACCGGCGGCCACCGACCCAGAGATGCGTGTGCAAGACGGAGAGCTCTTTTATGTGCTTGCGCCCGTTCCGCACCTAGGGAACTACAACGGGTGGGAAGGGGATGCGCCCAATTTTAAAGATACTGTTATTAAGATCCTTGAGGAGCGAGCGATGCCGGGGTTGTCTGCTGAGCTTGTGTTCAGTGAGGCTGTTGACCCGCGATACTTCAGGGATACATTACTTAGCCCACTCGGGGCCGGGTTCTCGATTGCTCCGTTGCTTACGCAGTCAGCGTGGTTTCGCTTCCATAATCGAATGGACCGTGTTCCAAATCTTTACCTATGTGGTGCCGGAGTGCACCCAGGAGGAGGGCTCCCAGGGGTTGTTACCTCTGCCAAGGTTATCGAGCGTATGGTGCAACGCGATCTTCCAATCCGCCCGGAGCGGCGCGATGTCCGCAGTAGCGTGAGCGAGAGGACCGCGGCATGAGTGGCGAGATGCGGCTCATTTCAAAGGCTGGAAAGACTTTTTACTTTGCAACTCTTTGGCTTGAGAAGGCAGCGCGCTACGACGCAGCGCTTGCGTACGATTTCTGTCGCAAAGTAGATGATATCGCCGATGCCGAGCCAGCTCGGCCCGACCGTAGAGAGTGTTTGCATGCTGTGGCGGAAGCGGTGCTGCGCGGTGACGGAAGTCACGACTTGATACGACCGCTGGTGCCGCTTATTACGCGGTATCCAGAGGTTCGAGAGCCGCTAGGGGCTCTTGTAAAAGCTTGTTGCGAGGATGTTCCTGGTCTCTGTATCCGCGATGAGAATGACCTTGAGCGGTATTCGTTCGGGGTGGCTGGGAATGTGGGTCTTATTATGTATCCCATCCTTGGTGGGTTTGTTTCCGCAGGGCGCCGTTATGCAGCTGACCTCGGCATAGCGATGCAGTGCACAAATATTGCACGAGATGTGTTAGAGGATCTTAGACGCGGTCGCGTGTACCTACCGGACTCCTGGCTTTCAGGGTGCGATATTCAGGACGTGCAGAACGAGAGCTCGGGTAGCGAGTCTGTTGTAGTAGAGGCTGTTCAGAAGCTTCTGCGCTTCGCAGATAGTCGGTACGAGAGTGGCCTCGCCGGTCTTCACTACTTAGCCCCGCAGAGCCGATTCGCTATTAGGATAGCAGCTCGTTGCTACGCGGCTATCGGTGAGCGAGTAATCACTAATGGTCGACTCTCACGCACGCGAGCTGTAGTTCCTCTGACGCAAAAGATAGTCCTTGCGTGTAAGGAGGGGTTCTTTCCAAATGCTCGCTCGCAGGTCGTCGGGTTGAGTTCGTAGATGGTTAAGGTTCGCTCGGTAGGAATTCGAGGTGCAGGGCTCTCTGGGATGACGGTCGCGCGAGAGCTGCTTCTTTGCGATCCTGACCTCTCGATAACTATTTTTGATAGCCGTCCCCGTTTACCGCACCCCCAGCGGACGTTCTGTTTCTTTCAAAAGAGCGACCTCGAGTATTTCGAGGGACCGACGGTGGCATGGAGCACGGTAGCATTTCGTGGTGATTGCTTTGAGCGACGTGTGGATGTCTCAGCTTCACCGTATACGATGATTAGGGGTGAGGATCTATTTGACTGGTTGTTAGGTGATTTAGAGTCTCGCGGGGTGGTCTTTTTTTGGGAGGCTAGGGAAGTTTTTTGCGATGGGCAGTCTATAAAGAAAGATGGTGAGGTCTTTTCATTTGATGCTGTCATCGATGCAGCATTTGATGCGCGTGAGGCGCAGGCAACGTTGTGGCAATCCTTTGCAGGTGTTTGGATCTCTTCAGAGAGCGAGATCTTTGACCCATCCACAGCGGTGCTTATGGACCTTCAGGCGAGTAGCGAAGCTGCTCCCGTTAGCTTTATGTATGTACTACCAACCTCGGCGAAGACTGCGCTTGTTGAGCATACAACCTTTAGCCCAACTCCGATGCCGCAGGGGTATCACTTAGAGCGTTGTCGAGCGTGGCTCGCGCAGCGCGCAGCAGGGGAGTGGCTGGAGGGGGAGACCGAGTATGGGCTCATACCGATGGGGTATCACCCCGTAGCGCCGGCTGCGGGTTGTATACGTGTAGGAACCAAGGCTGGTATGGTTAGGCCTGCAACAGGATACGCCTTCGTTTCCACCCAAGACCATGCCCGGCAGGTAGCGAGACAAATCGTGCATAAGCAGCAACCTGTACCGAGTAGGTATCCCTGGTGGCTTACGGCAGCGGATGAGCTTTTTTTAAAGGCACTTCGGAAGAGGCCAGAAGCTGGAGAAGATTTGATGGCGCGACTTCTTTCGCAAACACCGGGTGAAGCCCTGATAGCGTTTCTCGGTGGCGATGTATCTTTTAGAGATGCAGTAGCGGTATGGATGTCGGTTCCTAAGTTATCGATGATGAGGTCTCTGGTGCGACTATGATGGGGCGAACTGTGCTTGTGTTGGCGCTCGCGTTCGGCCTGTGTGTGTGTCGCCTGGTAAGCCTTGCGCTGGCAGAGTGGGTGGCTCTGGGGTTAATGATCTGCGCCGGTATACCTCACGGCTCCTTTGATCTGCGAGTGGCTGAGGCGAAGTGGCGTGGAGGCGTGTTTTCGCGCAGCACCATTCTAGTGTGCTATCTCCTCAGCGTATTCAGTATGAGTGCGCTGTGCGTTTTCGTCCCCAGTGTCGGCTTGGCGCTCTTTCTCGCACTATCGGCACTGCACTTCTCAGAAGGGGAGAGTGATAGTAATTCTCGTTTGGGGCGTGTACAGGGAGTGTTGTTTGGAGTCGGAGCAATACTACTTCCTATAGGGTTACACACTGACCTCGCTCAAGGGTATGTTCAGTATTTTATTGCTGACTCAGTCTTTGCTTTACTGCGGGGAGCCATTGCCGGTGCTGCTTATGTGACGGCGCTGTTTATGGCATTCTTCCTCACGCGGCAGTTTTTTGCTCCGACTCAGCGCACGAGCGCTGACACCGTGGAGCGCCTGATGTGTCTGTGCTGCTGGATTATGCTGCCCCCGCTTAGTGGTTTTGCGGTGTGGTTTATCGGACGACACTCCCTGAATCACCTGAGGGTGTGCAAGGCTATGTTTGCAGGGAGTCGCTTCGGTATACCACTTGATTTTGCGGCCATCTCAGTGCTCGCCATTATCGGTCTCTTGCCGTTTGCGACCCTATTTGATTTCTCGCAGATAGAGCAGCTGTTTGCCGCTTCGATCTGTTTAATAGCCGGGCTCACCTTGCCTCATATGATAGTATCGCACCGAATAAAGGATGTGGTGAAAAAACAAGCAACTTCTCCTGCTATTGTTCGATTATCATAGTCATAGTAACCACTAACACGTTTTAAGTTGTTATGTGGCGCCCGAGAACAACTTTTGGAGCACATACCATGAAAACTGATGACATAACCTATTTTGAAGCAGCTGATGATACTACCCGGACTGAGGTGCCTCAGATTGTGCAAAGAGCTACTTCTCTAGAGGAGATAATCGACCACTGGTGCATTGAGAGACGGGGACGGCTGTGTGTAGGAGCCGTTCTCGATGACGATGACACGTTGATGAGAGGTGTGGTGGGAATAACATTTGACAGACCTATCACAGGTGAAGAGCTTGCATGTGTGGTCGTTTCTCGTTCAGAGATAGTTTCAGCCGCCAGCGAACCCGCGTGTATTGATTCCTTTGTATACCCAGCGAAAACGGGGCGCCGATATGCTGATTTTGACGATAAAGCTCTGAGTACATGGTTTGACGATGTCGGTCTTTCATTTAGCGATGCTCTGATGTCGAGGGTAGGAGCGAAGTCGACGCTGCTTCCGCTGGTGTTGTTATTTGCTCTCAGTGAGAGTGGCATGATTGAGATCCGGCAGACAGACAGCGCGTACTTTGAAGAGGAAGATGTCGCTGATGATCTCAGGAAAGAGGGGCTTGATATGGGTGACTACGTTGAGTTGCACCCTTGTTACATGGGTCCCTCCTCCAAGCATATGCAGAGCAGGGTGATGTTTGATCCTCTCTACTGCCGGCGAACGAATGCGTGAGGTCTTAACGGCTACTTCTGTTGTGTTGCAGAACGTCGCGGGTGCATCGATGCAATCTAGCAGGGTGGTGAAAAAGGATTTCCTGTTGCGCATTTTGATAGTTTGGCTTCCTCCTGCGCCAAGGCTTCGGCGGACAAGGCAACTTCGTTGGAAACGCCAAAAAATCCTCAACGTATCTCAGAGAATACGCCTCCGGTTTTTTCGGCATCTCCGCCTCGTTTCGCCTAAACTCTCAAAATGCTCACGACGGAACCTTTTTTCACCACCCTGCTAGCCCGAATATTGCACGAGAGTGCAATGTTCGGGCTAACAAATGCATGGATGCATTTGCAAATTCCGGAGCGCAGCGCAGGAATTTGTAGCCTACAATTTGTGTGGGCACGATGGGTCCCACACAAATTGTAGGCGATAAGGGAACAGGCCAAGGATGGCCTGTTCCCGCACATTTTTCACGGCGAGCGCAGCGAGCTTCGTGAAAAATACGGGCTAGTACCCCGCCACGTAGAACCCTAAGACCCGACACGTGAGTGTTGCGGTATGTACCTGCTCAACGCACGCTCGTAAGCGGGGGTGCTGACCGATATCGCACGCAAGGTCGAGGTGAAATGCGTACTCAAACGGCTTTCCGGAGATCGGGCGCGATTCTATCTTTGTCAGGTTAATATCGAAGGACCGGATTATGCCGAGTAGGGTGTAAAGGCTACCGGGTTCGTGAGCTAATGAGACGATAAGAGAGCACTTGGTTGGCTCTGGTGTTGTGCCTTCAGAGGATGCAACAGCTACGAAGCGGGTCGAGTTGAGGGAATGATTCTGTATTGAGCGGGAAAGGATTGAGAGACCGTAATGTTCAGCTGCTTCTTCACTGGCTATGGCGGCTAGTGAAGGGTCGTTTAACTCCTGCACATGCTGCGCTGCACCTGCTGTGTCTGAAAAAACGAGCTGCTGCATCTGCGCTTCATGGTTTTCCAGAAAGTGGGAGCACTGCTCTAAGGCTTTAGGGTGCGAGACGACCCGTTGAATCTCTTCCACTTTGACACCAGGGAGCCCAAGGAGGTGTAGCTGTACTGGGCAGTAAAGCTCTGCAGTCACAAAGCAGTTAAATTCTGCCAGGAGGTCGTAGTTCTCGTGAACTGACCCGGCCAGTGCGTTCTCAAGGGGCACTACCCCATAGTCAGCGCTGCCTCTAGCGATGTGTTGAAAAATCTCTCTAAAACGGGTGGTTCCAACGGGGGTAAATGTATTTCCGAAGAGGGTGCGGGCGGCGACGCTGCTAAATGAGCCAAAAATCCCCTGATACGCTATCTTCTTTTCCATAGGTAAAGGATGATACAGTTTTTCAGGTATGGAAACTATCATCGTAATACCTGCTCGCTACGGCTCATCTCGTTTTCCCGGTAAGCCCCTAGCTCCTATAGCCGGGCGTAGCCTGCTTGAACGCGTCTGGCGTATTGGAAGGGCAGTCGTAGGCGTAGACCGGGTTGTGGTGGCTACTGATGATGAGCGTATAGCGGCCCACGTTCAGTCGTTTGGCGGCGAGAGTGTGCTGACCTCGCCAGAGTGCGCTAACGGCTCTGAGCGCGCCTTCGATGCTATCGCGCGCCTCGGTATCACACCTGACATAATCGTTAACCTCCAGGGGGATGCTGTACTTATGCCTCCCTGGATCCTTAGCTCTCTCGTTGAGGAGATGGGGCGCGATAGTGCCGTGCGGATTGCAACGCCTGCAACGCGGCTTAGTAATGAGCAGCTGAAGGCGCTCGCCGCTGTGAAAGGCGCCGGGGTCGTGTCTGGCACGACAGTTACTTTCTCAAAGGATCGAAACGCGTTGTATTTTACCAAGGGGATAATTCCATTTGTGCGCACTGCCTCGAAGGGTGATGAGAGCCCCGTATGGCAACACATCGGCGTCTACGCATACACGGCAGCAGCTCTAAAGGAGTATGTGTCCCTTCCTGCTGGTTTCTTCGAAGGAGTTGAGCAGCTAGAACAGCTTCGCGCCCTTGAGAACGGGATACCTATACGGGTTGTGGATGTATCGTTGCGTGGAAGAACTATGTGGTCGGTTGATAACCCATCGGATGTGCAGATGGTTGAGGGGATTATCGCCAAAGAAGGGGAGCTCGTATGACGGCGACGGTTATCCTGTGTCGACACGGCAACACCTTTGAGAAGGGTGATAAGGTTGTAATGGTAGGAGCACGTGAAGACCTCCCTTTAACGCAAGAGGGGAAGGCGCAGGCTCGCAGGATGGCTGTGGCTATCGAATCGTCGGGTGTGGTTGTTGATAGGGTGGTGTGTGGTCCATTACAGCGAACGAGGTTGTTTGGAGAGCTCTTCGTGGAAGAGCTTGGGGAGGACCTGCAGCCTAAGATAGACGATCGTCTGGTAGAGCTAGACTATGGGGTATGGGGTGGTCTCTCAGACGAGGAGATATCAGAGCGATATGGGGTAGGTGTGCTCAAGGCGTGGAGCGAGCAGGGGATCCGGCCCCTTGAGGTTTCTTTCAGTCCGTCAGCAGATGCTGTAGAGAGCGAGGCGTGGTCGTTGCTCGAGGAGCTAGGACGCAAGGGGGGTGTTTCTCTCGTCGTTACATCAAACGGACGTCTGCGTGAATACGGTCGGCTGCTAGGTTTAAAGGGACGTACCTCCTATAAGGTGAGGACCGGCCATGCCTGCGTTCTCATGCTCATCGGCAGCACTTGGCGTATCCTTGGCTGGGATCTATCTCCAGATCTCCTCGTAAGAGGCATTGCTACCCGTTAAACAAGGTGTGGGCCTAGGGAAGCGCGGAGCTTTTGGCTCCGCTAATCCCGTTTTTACTTCGTAAATCGTGCCTCTGTATTTTTAATCGTCACGTGACGTCTACTACCGTCGTTTAGGGTAATCAAAACGATTGAGCCATCAGGGTAGCTACCTCCGGGCTTCTTAAATCGAAAATGGGAGCGATTGCCGTTTCCTATCCCGCTGAAGCTACCGGTCTCTAGAACTTTGGTTGCCTTGGGAGATACGATCTGAACTGACCTAACCGAGCTGTTGATTGACGACGGAAGGAGGATTACGAGCTTCTTGTCCCGCTCTGAGGTCGGCTTCCACAGGAATTCCCCACTCGTTGCAAGTGAGCTGCCACTTGGAATCTTGGAGATCGGTTTCGTCAAGTCTGGTTCTGTGATTGGCAACGCTCCAGGTGATGGGGTGGTCTCTGTGGAAGGCTCTTTCTGTTTTAACTGCATGATTGCGGTTATAAGCTGTGCGACAGAAGAAATAAGCCTCTCTATGTGCCCTACTATCGCTAGGGAGCGGTCCTCTTGGCGAGTCCGGGAGTAGGCGGCCGACGGATCTCTAAAGCCTTCAAGATGGCACGGGCTTGTTCTTCTAGGTAGCTCGCGTACGGAGCAACTACTCGATGTGAGTGGGGCAATCGTGCTGGTTTCGGATACGGTTTCAGATGTTTGTACTGGATCAATCATATAGGTACTCCAAAATTGGTGTTAAAAATTACTGCAGGATTAATCGGAGGGGTGATGAGATAGTTGTGCGAGAGAGGAGGAAATAGTTGAGCCGAGAGGGATCTGCGAGAGATTAAGTGTACTTACCGGGTAACATAAAGTTCCGTAGTGAGTATTTTGAGAGTTTAGGCGAAACGACGCGGTAATGAGCGATTTTACGTCGATTTTTCCGGAGCTCATGAGTTGTAATGCGGGTGGATAGACGTGTGCAAAGCAGGATATCCCAAGCGGCGGATTATTTGCTCTCCAATTGGTTTCGCCGTGCTGCCCCTGAAGGGAGCTGGTTGACGCTTTGCCGGCCAGCTACGCTGTGAAGACAGAGATAGCGGCACGTTCACGTTTCCTAACGCTAAGCAGCGCGAAATAGCACAGAGTTGGGATTGCGGTCGTCTTTAAAGACGACTCTGCGACGCCGAGGCATGGTAAAGACCGTATGTTGCTGGGGGGCGATCTCCTCGTTGTAGAGTGCTCCCGTCTTCGTTAAAGCTATGGCTGACAACCTCCACTTTTAACGGGCATTTAACGTAGTCACTACTTGGGTAGGGCGTGCAACGGACAATGTCTTCAAAGGGGGTGATACCGCGCTGGACTAGTCGTTGTCCTCGTGAGCTTGAGATGACGTCGAGGCGGTAGAGTGAGCTTCAGGGTGGCGGATTTTTCCCCCTTCATATGCTGCATATGTCAGCGCGCCGCTCGCTACCACGAGTATACAGAGTACAATTTTCACGGCTGTGTTGTAGAGAGTGGAACCGGCAAGTCGTAACCCTATAGAGAGGATGCTTCCGAGGCCTCCTGCCACTGTGAGCCAAAAAGCGATATCTGCTATCTCCTCATGTTGCTCAATGAGGTCCTCTGATACACCCGGTAAGTGCTCGATGACCTCCTCAGCTCCTTCACCAAGGAGGAATGCCGGGATGGCGAAGAGGGTGGCGGCGATGCAGATGGATAGAGCAGTGTTGGAAAGAGATCTATTTGTTCGCCACAGTCCAATCGCCAAGATAATCGCCGCGGTTGGAACGAGCACAATTGGAAGGTGCACTAGGGTGATGTGGAGGTATGCAGCGTTCATAGGTATCCTTTGGTAAAAGCATCCTGCTTGTAGCTCATGTGTTTTGAAAATATGACATGATGCTACTGAGGTGCTAATGACAGTTTTGTCGTCTTTAAGACCCGTACCGGTGAGGCATATGAGACTAGCCTGCTGTTACTACCTAAACTACGCCTGCAGGACGTTGAGCGATTGCTAGGGCAGGGATTCGTTAAAGAATAAGAGCACTTTGTGCTACTCACCCCATTCACATCGTGTATCTGAGCTAAACGGTGCTTGGGGCACAATCATAATCTCGGGATTTCTGACATAGGAGACGGTCGCTATTTTCGAGTACTCGCTGCGAAAAAGAGCACTCTTGAGTATCTGCACACTCTACTAGCTGTAAAAAATGGGAGTTGGGGGTGGCTTAAATTCCCACGGGGAACACCTGGTGCCCAGAGCCGGAATCGAACCAGCGACACGCGGATTTTCAGTCCGCTGCTCTACCAACTGAGCTATCTGGGCGCAAAGTGAGCCCCTTGGGTACCATGTATTTAAGCTGCTGACAAGAGAGGCTAAAAAGAGTGTTTTTGGGGGTCAAAAGAGCCCCAAAAATCAGGTCTACTCCGCCGCAAGCTCCGGAAGGGGCAAAAAGAGCTGTTTTGAGACTTTTGGCTTGGGACTCTCAGGCGCTGTTACGGGTTGCCCGGTAGAGGTATCTGCCGTTTTCTGAGGTTGCTGTTCGTTCTCGTGAGGAGTAACTGGTGAGCGCTGGTCGTCGAAAGGGGAGAGCCCAGCATTCGAGCGCTCTATCATTGGTACGAGGGATGCGCTGAGGATCTTTAAGAGCTCTGCCGCGAGGGCACTTGTAAAATCAAACTTAGCGGCCTGAGCTCCTGGAACGTGCGCTGAGATTACACCAAAGTAGCGGTCTCCGATGTAGAATGCAAAAGTCGCTGTGCGGTTAACAACGCGCGATGATATGACTGCTCCGCCGGGGCCGTATGTTTCGTGGCGGTGGTCGCCTGTTCCCGTCTTTCCGCCGATAACGTAGAGCGCTCCGTCCGAACGTTTAAACGTGTTGTGAACGCGGCGAGCGGTTCCTGATTCAACTACATCGAGCATCGCTTTCTTAAGAGCAGATGCTACTTCACTTTTGAGGACACGTTCACCCGGGGTATTATCAACGCGGTGCAGGTTCGTTTCATACGGAGTGCCACTCGCTAGGTGCAGGCGGTCGAGCCGCACAAGGGGATAACGAACTCCGTCGTTGAGGATGATGCCTACTAACTCTGCCAGCGCCATCGGTCTATCGCCAGAACTACCGATAGCTGAGGCCAATGATGGGACCATCGAGTTAAAGGGGTAACCGACCTTGCGCCACTGTTTATGTATCTCTGCAAATGATTCAACCTCTACTAGTGAGCGAATGCGGATGTCCTGTGCTTTGGTATGAGGCGTTTTAAAGAGCCACTCATACACCTCTTGACGTTCTTCTTTGCTCTCAGCGAGTATCTCCGAAGTGTCTGCACCAGGATGATCTTGTAGGTATTTTACAAGCCATAGTTCAAGTGGGTGTATGCGCGCCAGGTAGCCTTGGTCATTAAGGTTAAATTTTCCGGGAGCGTACATTGTGTACCACTGGTCCACCAACCCAAGAGAGATGTTTGTATTCGGGAGGTTATTACGGAGAAAGGTAGCCATCCCCTCAACGGACTCATTTGGTCTTACGTAGCGGACCATAACCGCGGCGTGCTTGGCCGACGCGCGTGAGTTTTTGACCAGGGTAGCGAGCAGGTCATGAGGTGCGACGCCGTGGTACCTCTTCTTAAATGTTCGCAAGAAATAACTCCCCTCTTGGTCGGCGAATTTTCGCAGGAAATGCATCCGTACTGATTGGTTCTTTTCGTTCCTTGAATCGCTAATTTTCAGCCCCATGCGATAGATGTGATGTTTCGAGATATCCCTCATGAGCCGCACAAAGGGGAGGTTTATTGAGTGTGTCAGGGCCTCGGCGATAGTTGGATTCTTGCCGTTATCTTCGCGTTTAAAGTTTTCAAAGCGGTGCACGCCGCCACCTGTAAAAAAAGCTTCGCTAGGATTAGCGGAGTAGCCTCGGGCTAGCGCCTTTTCAAGGAGGGCTGCAAGGGAGAGTGTTGGAGAGGCGGATAATTCATCAGCGACGAAGCGTGAGATAGAATCAAGGTCGTTAGCTTGTTCTTTTCTAAGCGCTTCCTTAGAGAGCACTGAATACCGATCAAAGGTATCTCCAACGAGATCGAGGTAGGTGGTTAATGTGCGAAGCTTAGCTGTGGATCCTAAGTCAAGTCGGGTCCCTTCGTTGATACTGAACGGATTATCGAAATTATCGGTTTGGACGCGCAGCACATTTGAGTTTCCAACGTGCTCGTACAGGGTCAGGCTATAGATCACCTTCGACGGGTCGCCCCGGTCTAGGTTGCGAGCTCCGCTTAGACCAAGCCGTTTCACGCTCTCCTGGTTTTTGATTGAGCGTAGGATATTAGTAACGCCCTCGTTTGCTTCGTTATCCATCGTGCTGTGCACGACGAGGTCGGCTTGATCGAGGTCGTACAGTTGCGGGTACTTGGTGAGCTGAAGCAGCCTGGTTCTAATCGCATTCGCTGCTTTTCTCTGCACAAAGGAAATTGGGGCTGATTTTGGAGCTGCCCGGCGTAACTTCAGTTTAATCGATTTGCAGGCATCTCGCAGCGCCAACGGTATAACTCCCTCTTTAGCCAGAAGCTCAACGTGCGAGTCGGTTAGGGCGTTAAGCTCTTGTAGTCCGTCGATGAGGTAGAAGCTTGGGCGTCGATGAGCCACAAAGAGGCTAAGAACCTGCTTGTACACCTCAGCGCCGCGCTTGTAATCCTCGGGGTCCTTGGCCTGCTCAAGGCGTTGCAGTATCTCGTTGGCCTCTTCCCAGTCGCGGCCGTACCACGCCCATACGCCGTCACCGAGGCCGTTTACTTCACCGTAGCCCCGTAGTGCAGCAAGGGGGATAGAGTTGATGTACTGCAACACGATGAGTTTGCGGGTATCGAATGTCTCGGCCCCGTATTGATAGGCGCGTAAGCTAGCTGAGTACATCTGCAGTAATTTGTCGCGTATGTCACGGGTTCGCCCATCAGGGGAGTGACGATACTTCTCCAGTTGAGTTGCGATTGTGCTACCACCCGGCGCATTAATGTCAGGGTGTAGTATCTGTTTAAACTTCTCGAGGATAGCTTTCGCTAAGCGGCCCCACTCTACCGCGGGATTCTTACGCGGATTTTGCGGGTCTAAGATCTCTCTATTTTCAATAAAGAGAATCGAGCGTGTCACAAGCGACGGGATTGAGTCGAATGATTCGTAGACTCTCTCTGGTCGATAGGTTGAGTAGATGGTGGTGTTGTTGCGGTCGAGGATCGTAAGTCCCGTTCTGCTCTTTTCGCGGTACGGGAGATAGACACCTTGGGATGCAAGGTGCTGCATGCGGGGTGATAGCCGGGTTTGGGAGGTTACAGCATATCCGGATGAGGTTAGGTGCTGCACGATAGACGGGATGCGAGTGTAGCCGAGGCGCTCATCGAATGGCCCAAAGGTTGGAAAGTGAATCGATGGGCTACTGTTCGGTTGCACATCAAATGTTGCCTCTGACGCTATTCTGCTGAGGTATCGGGACTGCCAACGTGATGTGTGTAGCTCGCTCCAGATGATAATCACGAGCAGTGCCCACAGCGGCACCGAATAGAAGCTCCACTTAAGCGTCTTTTTGATTATCGCCTTCCCTAAACTCCGAACGGCCCGTTTGACTCGAAGCGTCAGGGGCTCGACAGGAACCGAGAGCGCAGAAAAAGTAAGTTGTGAAGCTGGTTCTTTCCCTTGATTGTCAGCCAAAGGGGGTGGATTCGGCGATGGGGCGCCGCCGGAAATCGGGGTTTTAGTCGACAGGTCCTCTGTCATGGGAAGAAAAGAAAGAGTACTCTTCTCAATAGATGCCCACTGATTTATCTTCGGTCCGGCTGACTTAAAAGAACGACACTGATTTTTTGCCCTAGCGATAGCCATGGTGCCTACACCCGACAACGAGCCCTTTGTTTTCCAAAGTCGACCCACGGTTGCCGAGGTCAATCTCGACCACCTGCGACACAATTTTCGCGCTTTTCGGGGGTTTGCTGCCCCGGCTAAGGTGATGGCGGTAGTAAAAGCAAATGGTTATGGCAGCGGCTTGGTTCCTGTTTCGCGTGCCTTCCAAGAGGAGGGAATTGATGCTCTCGGGGTGGCATATATCGAGGAGGCGGTGGAATTACGGCAGAACGGCATCACTGTGCCGATTCTGGCCTTCGGTGGTTTGTTAAAAGAGCAGGTTGATCTCTATATTCAGAACAACGTTGATGTTACCGCATCGTCCGTTAGTAAGCTCGAGCAGGTCGAAGAGGCAGCCCAGCGCCTAGGGCGTAGGGCTCGCGTTCACCTAAAGATAGACACGGGGTTAGAGCGTATCGGCGTTCACTACTACTCCTCGCAGGCTCTCTACGATGCTGCCCTTCGGGCTAAACACGTTGATGTAGTGGGGGTCTACTCCCACTTTGCCGACGTGGTACCCGGGGAGCTCTCCTTGGCGCGGTTGCAGCTTGAGCGCTTCCTAGAATCTTTACGGTATTTTACAGAGCGGGCAACAGCGCCGTTTTTGAGGCATATTGCGGCTACCGGGGGTACCATCGCTTTTCCTGAAAGCCGCCTCGACATGGTTCGTCCTGGGCTTGGCTTGTACGGTGTGTATCCTAGTGCCGGTCTTAAGGAGGTGTTGCCGCTTCTACCCGTGCTCTCGCTAAAGAGTCAGGTCGTTTATTTCAAGGTAGTCAAACATGGTGCGGGTGTGAGCTACGGACACCGCTGGGTTGCACCGGAAGATACGCGAGTTGTGACGGTACCGATCGGATACGGTGATGGCTTCTCGCGGCAGCTCTCGCAAAAGATAGATGTCTTAATAAATGGAAAACGTTACCCCCAGGTGGGGAACATCTGCATGGATCAGATGATGGTCAATATTGGGCAAGGAGAAGCTTTCAACGGTGATGAGGTTGTTTTGATAGGCGAGCAGCAGGGAGAGCTGATCTCTGCTGAAGAGCTCGCCGAATCAATCGCTACTACTCCGCACGAGATTATTGTGGCTCTTAATCAGCGTATTCCCCGGGTCTTCCGTGACGGGGCGGCACGGACCCCGTCACGGTAGCGGAGTAGAGAGTTACTCCACTTTGCTAAGCTGAAACGTCGAGCCCACCGCTTGCTTCTTCTTTAGACTCCATCTTATCCGCTGGCATCGCTTCCTCGCTTGCTGCCGGTTGAGGGCGAGGGGCAACGTTCTGCGAAGCAGTTGCAACGGGTGGTTGGGGTCGTGAACCTACTGATCCGACTGGACTCGACATGCTATCTCTCCTTTTAAAAACAGGCACAAAGGTTAGGTTTGGACTCGCACCGCCTCAGGCTATTCCTTTCAAGAAGGTATTCGGACTTTCAGGGGGAGCTCTTTACGAAGGGCTGCTGAAATACTTTGATGGCTAGAAAAGGGAATGGTGTACGCGGGTTTTGCCAACCGAATCAGATGGTTAGGGATACTCTGCTTAGCCAAAATCAAGCTTTACTGTACCTCTCCGCGGCGGGAGTACTGAGAGCAAAACAGGGGACTTGTGAGCAAGAAATCAGCAGATGCGCGATTGCACGCTATGGGGATCTCGTACAAAGCCGCTATTCGCAGCAGGGCTTTGACATCTGGGTCGTGGGGTTGGGCGCTGAGAGGGTCCCAGAAAAATATGAGCATATCTATCTTTTCTTCTACTATCATCGCCCCGAGTTGCTGGTCGCCGCCGAGTGGTCCCGAGGCACACTTAAAGACCGGGTGATTGATTGCATCCTCTATCATGCTTCCGGTGGTGCCGGTTGCGAATAGTTCGTGTTTTTTGATCTCATCGCTGTGACGAGTTACCCACGCACACAGGTCAGGCTTCTTTGAATCGTGAGCAACGAGAGCGATCCTTTTTCTGGGCGGAAGAGGGGGGAGTTTATGATCAAAGGCTATGCGACTCATCGGGCTCCTTTAGTAAGACCGGCTTAATGTCTGCAGATCCTAGCCCAAGATAATATTTTATAGCAGGGGGAAACCTGTGTTAAGAAGTTGAATCGGAGGGAGCCCGGTCGCCCGGAAGGCGACCGCAGGCACGTAGGTGCCTGGAGCGACGCGTAATCGCGCGCCCGTTTGCGCGCGATGAAGCTTGGAGCGAGCTGGGAATCCCCCATGGACGGGGGAGGTCCCGGCGGTCTTAGGGGGAAAGTTGGTGGTCGGGCTGCCAGCGCGAGCTGACTCAACTCGATTACGCAGAGACTGGAGATAATACCCCTGGCGTCTCGTTCATGATAAGCCATTGTTTATTCGTGATCTGAGACCACTTTCGTTTTTGTCCCTCTTGCACAACGCCAACATCGGTTGCGAATACCACAATAGGCGGGTTGTCTCGACCGGGATTCTTGCTGTTTTCGACCGGGAAAAAGGTTGCAATAACTCGATCGCTAGCACCGCTTTCTCCCTTATGAAGGTAAACTTCAAGGCTAATGTGGCTCTCACTATAGTTGTCGGGGATGGGGAAGAAATTGTTTGCAAATCTGACACTCCTGTGGTTTTTGGGTTGCACTAGCTTGGGGATCTTGATTGGGTCGATGCGGGGTAAGAAGCCTTCGCCCGTCTCAAGGAGTTTTGTCAGTGCGGGACAAACCTCTGTCGTGCGTACCCACGGGAGGTTGGTGTTGTGCCACTTGCCAAAACCTCGAATGGAGAAGTCTATTTTGTTAGGAGTAATGTCGTTAAAGCTAAGAGTTGCAACAACCTCAGCTATATCACCAGCATTCGGTCTTTGAGCGAGGATGGTAATTTGTGCATCGCGCAGATCTTTATTTTTCATCAATACACGAAGTGCTTTCTCTGGAAAGCGGAATGTGTAGCTTGTAAAGCCTTCACGCATCAACTGTGGCGGAAGTGATAGTGCCGCAGGCGGCTCTTCGGTAATTCCCGTTGCAAACATCTCGAGCGTTGACTGTCTGGTAACAGAACACTTTCCGTTTTCTAGTCGGGTGGTTTGATAGATAGGTCTTTTTTCAAAGAGTTTGTCTAGATCAATTGGTCCATAGCCAAAGGTCAAGAGCGTCAGTGCACCTCGGGCGCTGTAAGCGTCACGAAATACCCGCTCAGCAGTTGAGTCGGGATTGGGCACCTTAAAGAGGAGTGCAGGAGTTTTACCTTTCGTATCAAAATCTTCCCTCGAGGTAGCGGGGCAGTAACAGTTTTTCTCCCTCTCGACTGCACCCATTCTGTCGTTGTGGTCTCGGTGTGTTAGATCGGCGTGAACACCGATGGCTAAGGTTTTGGTAGGCCGAACTGTGGTGCTCGCGGTGCAGTCAGGAATAATGCGCAGCCCTATAAAGCCGTCTTGGATAAATGGTTCCACAGTAAAGCGGGGGCGTTCTGCCAGCTTGGGGAGCCCTTTGGCAGAAGGAGTTTCGCTCTGGGTGTGTGCATGTCCCCGGTCGGCCTGAGTCTTGCCGAGCTTCATCGGTTCCCAGATCTCTTCGTGTAAGAGGCCATGAATGGGAGGTGGAGTTGCAACATCGGCTGGAAACTTCTTCCAAAGGTCAAACCACGCGTGCCAGGGGTAGAGATTTTTTTGTACTTCAAAACGCTTAAGGTGATGGACCAATTGTCTACGCAGGTCACGGTCCATTGGAATCTCGACGTCATTCATAATATGTTTGAGCGCCGTCGAAATTGCTGGGTCGACGTTCTTAATGTTCGTTTTGAAGTGTTCGGCTATTTGCTCTCTTGATTTGCCTTCTATCACCTGCATTCGCAGCATTCTGCCCGGGTCGTTAGGGTAGGTATCAACCCTTTGCCGCATCTCGACTAGCCACATGTAGTGCGAATGTGGGCTCTGTTGCATTCGAGCAGCTAGGACTGAAGCGTGCAGTTCGCTAAAGACCGGGGGCTTAATAAAGAGTGGGGGGGTCGCATCATTAAGCGCGAGGAAGTGGCGGGGTTGGATGTTTGTCGGTGCAGCAGCAGCACTGAAAGCTTTATTCAGCGCATCACTTACAGGCACCATTCCCGTTTGCTTAGCAATCATGGTTAAGGGATTAACTCCTAGGACTCGAGTGTCTGTCTGCATAGTGCGCGCGGCGTTAGCGCCAGGCGGTTTGCAGACCTTAAGGGTTATGGCGGTAACGCACGGATGTGTAGCTTGATGATTTGGAATTCCACCTGTGGAAGAGGTAGCCTATGCTACTGCATCGGCTAAGAGAATGCCCATATCGATTGCCTCATAATATGAATCTCTGGAAGTCCCTCTGTATGCTAAATTCCTGGCTGAGGCGTCATCCGGTAGCGGTTAGAGCCAATGGTCTTATAGAAAATAGGAGTCGAATCTTCTCATCATCTCCGTAGATAGTTCCGGCCTCTGGTGAGGCGCATCCAACGCATGCTTGTGCCTCACGAAGAGAGAGCTTTGCTGCCAATTCGCGTGGTAGATCCAATAACTAAACGCACCACTTAGAATGCGTATTAAGTCTAAGTGGTTATGACGGGTAAAAAGTTAGACAAAGAGAAGCGGATCAAGTTGTA